>JAWOHR010000010.1:0-19376 GCA_046485075.1 Bacteroidales bacterium | reverse complement strand
ACATCTTGTTCGGAACTACATTTTAAGATGGCTGCCGGATGCTTATCAATCATTCGGTTATGAACAATTCTGGCTTTATCATAGGAGATATCTCCAGGGGTAATCAGCTGGCCGGTGATGGTTTGACTTAATGATTCAAATTTCATTCCTCAAAATTTCATTTGTTGATTGGCGAATTATACGGCTACCTGAGATGGAAGGATGCCGTATTTGTCCTGAAAGCACTTTGCAAAATAAGATGGATTGTTCATCCCTATATCCAGGGCAATTTCTGTGATGTTCATTTTTTTCTGTTTGATTAAATGCAGGGCCTTACTTAATCTCAAATCCCTTATAAATCCAATCGGAGAGGAACCTGTCAGGTTTCTTATTTTTCGATACAGGTGAGGCCGGCTTACTCCTATTTCCCGGCTCAGACTCTCCACACTGAAACCTTCGTCTGAGAAGCTTCCTTCTATTATCGTGAATAAATTGTCAAGAAAACTCTGTTCAACTTCATTGATTACTTTGAGTTTATTTTTTTCAATCTCCTGATCACAAAAAACACTTAGCTTACGAACCAGGACGGAAGACATGATTTCTCCATCCTCGGCAATTCTGCACAGATGGTTGCTCTGCATTACTGCCAGTTCAAATAACCTGTTTTCATGCTCGGTAACGGGTTGTCCAACACTTATTCCCATTCTGAATTTAATGTTCCATCCATCCCCGGAAGCATCAATATTCCTGTTGAATTCTTCTTTAATGGCAACCGCACACTGGACCGCACTTTCCGGCGTATAGAAGGTGACTATCAGAGTATCATTCAAAAGTTGTTGTAAAATCCTTCCCTGAAACCGATGGATACAGTCCACGGCAACTTGTTGCGGTTTCTCTGGGAACTTTAATTGATCGAAATCAATCGTTTTATTCAGGATTGTCAGAGAAATAATATCAAGAGTGAGAATGAACCTGTAGCCGGAATCCGTCTGGCTTGAGTTTTTCATAACGATCCCATGATCCAGGGCTTGATCATATGCCATAAAGGCAGAATACATACCCCCATCTACCTCAATAATATTGCATACATCCATATCATTTGCTTCACGGTGTGTAGCCTCACACGATTCTTTATCCGGTCCTTCCATGAGGCAAAATACAACTCCGTCCACTTCGTTCACCCAGAACTGGTGATACTTCACATTGTATTTTTCCTGTACAGCCAGATCTTTCATGTGGGCTATTTTTGCTTCTTCAATGGTTACTCCCGGAGCAATGTGATAATCCATATATAGTGGCATGGCGAATGGTTTAAATTGCATCAATACTTTAGATTAACAATTCTTTACAGATGCATGTTCATTAGGCAGATGGGGGACATAGAAATTCACGGGATCTTCTCTCCCTATTGCTGCGATTGTGCCTGTAATTCAGCCACTCTCTTTTCAAGGTGTTTGGCAAGGTCGTGCATCCCCTCTTCCGGACTAAAACTTACCAGTTGAAGATCCTCCATGACTTCCCCGGTATGTCCGGGTTTCATATAAAAGGCTTCTCCTTCCCTGAATAAATCTTTACCACCATCTTCATATTCAATAAGAATGGCCCCTTTCACAACATAACCCCAATGAGGTACCTGGCAATGATCATTTTCGAGTCCCTCTAATAATGGTTTAAAGTCAGTACCCTTGGGTAAGTTGTTTACATCCACTGTCAAACCACCCCAGCCATGAATCATTGGTAATACCTGATCTTTCGGGAAATCATCAAGATTGACGTGGACAACTTCAGGAACCTGGTTTGTATTCAGCACAGTTTTGCCTTTTTGTGCAATTAACGAACCGCCTGCGATCATTGTGATCGCTACTAAAAGAATCATTTTAGACTTTTTCATAACATAATAGTTTTTAATTTAACATACTGCTGATCAAAAGTAGCGTATTGACATCCCTCCATTCTACCTCGAATTAATCATAAAACAACACTTTTGATACATCGGATATGTCCCAACAGAATGATATGCTCCTTTGGCGATTTTATCAATAAAACCTATTTTTACCGGCATTCTGATAAAAATCTCATTAAGATTTAGGTAAACGAACATGGTCCTTATTCTCTTCTTCGGCTTTCTTTTCGGTGCCTTCCTGCAGCACGCGAACCTGAATAAATACAACACCATTGCGGGCATGGCCACTCTCGAAAATCTTACCGTGGCTAAAACCATCGCCTTTGCCATTGGCCTGGGGGCTATTCTTATAAACCTGGAAATTTCATTCGGGTTTGCCTCCTATCATGTCAAGCCTGTTTTACTGGGCGGGGTGATACTGGGGGGGCTCATTTTTGGTGCAGGAATGGCTATCCTGGGTTATTGTCCGGGTACCCTGCCCATCTCACTCGGACAAGGTTCGCTGGATGCGCTTACAGGCATCATTGGCAGTATTGCCGGGGCTTTGGTATTTATGCTGTTGTGGCCCGGGATACAGAACATCCTGGGTCCCGACCTGGGAAATATCTCCCTCCATTCCATTGCCGGAGAGGGATTTTCATTTTATCTTTTTCTTATTATTTTGGGAGGGATCTTTATGGGAATTGCCCTGTGGCTTGATAAGCTGGACGGGAAGAAAAATTATAAATGGCTTCATTCGGCGGTAGGCCTTGCCATTCTGACTGCAGTTGTTTTCCTGTCTTCCACGGCCGACCGTGTGGTGGGTGCTTCTTCGACCTATCCTTACCTGGCCGGACTGGTGAGTGGACTAACGGATCATCCCTATTTTCAGAAAGTGGAGAAATCAGGAAGCTGGGAACTGATTTTTTTAACCGGGGCCTTCCTGGCCGGATTGGTATCCTCTCTGATTAAAAAGGAGTTCCGGCTGAGCATGATTCATGCACACTGGATTAAATATAAAGGTCATACCCCGGTAAAACGGGCGATATGGTCTTTTATCGGAGGGTTTATATTGCTTTTTGGGGCAAGGATGGCCGGCGGTTGCACCAGTGGACACGTCATCTCCGGGGGAATGCAACTGGCCGTCAGCAGCCTGGTATTCGCTGTCTTTGTGTTTGGGGGATTGCTGGTTACCGGGAGATTGTTTTACAAACCCCACAGATAAAGCTTCAGAATAGTGCTACACTTTTTCATTCAAGGGTTAATATCCACTCTCTAAATACCGGATTGGAGAATTTATACTCATCACCTGTTTTATAGATCAATGATTTCTTTTGCAATGCTTTAAGTGCTTCATTCAGTGATGAACTGACCGGTAGCTTGTATTTCATGCGCGCCTCATCTGAATAAATTCCTATCTCTTTAAGTCTGGATATTGCCTGCAGGGTGGATCTCTGACTATTGGTTAACTGGTCGAAGATGTCCTGAAAAATATCTGCCTGTGCTATCATTACTTTGTTTAGCCAAACTTCTGTAAAATCTTCTGCTTCCTGATCATTACCGCTGCTGACAAGATCAAAGACAACAGAAGCAAAGAACTGGGTATAATGCGGTTGGCGATCTGATTTTTCCAGGATAGAATTTATGGTGTGGTCCTTAATTGGCATTTGATAAGAGGTGAATTTTTCCTTGATAAAGCGGGATAATTCAATCTGGCTTATTACTGAAAGATTCATTTTCACAGCAAATTCATAAAATGGTGAACTTGAAGAAGCAAAAATATCCTCCATCATGGATTGTTTACTTCCTAAAAATATGTAAGAAATATTTGAATGTCGTTGGAATGACGATCGCATCCAATTGAGTAAAAAGGGATCTATTCTCTTTATTTCCTGGAACTCATCAAAAGCAATACAAATTCTCTGTCCCCTTTGTTTTGAGATCCTGTTTGGGATTTCCAGTATGGTCTCTATATCTTCCTGTTGTTCAACTCTATTCACATGAAGCGAAAATCCGGGATTCCCAAATTCGTCGAATGAAACTCCCGGAGAAAGATTTGTGAAGCTATCTGACAGGTTTTTGGTAAGTTTCTTTATATCATCTTTCCAATTGAAAAGTTCTTTACTGAGGATATTTGAGTATTTCCTGCTAAAGTCATCAACGGATTTAATATTGTACAGATCAAAAAATATGCAGGTTGCTGATTTTGTTTCCCGAAATACCTTCTCAACCAGGGATGTCTTACCAAATCTTCTGGGTGAAAAAAGCCAGGTAGAGTATCCGTTCTTTATCTGGTCTTTTAAAAAGACTATTTCACTTTTACGATTACAAAAGGCTGAATCATCAATGACTACTCCAAATTGAAAAGGATTCACAGGTATTTTTTTCTTTTGTTTCATGATAGCTTAATGTGTTGTGCAAATATACGTTTCGTAATATAACGTGACGTAATAATACGAAATATTTATTTTTTATCACAAGCATCCTGAAGAAAAGCAACTTTTTTCGCCAAATCCCTAATTTTGCAATTTTTCGCAATATGCGAAATACAACTTGTGAAACTCATTATGCGAAAATAAAATATTTTAAAATTATTTCTGCAAATAATCAACAACTTACGACCTGTCTTTCATATCCTGGTTTTACCACTGAGACTGAAGATTCCTATTTTTAACGAGTGGCGGAGCCCATTTGACAAAATATATTATAAATTTATCCTCCACCCGGGTCCAACTTTGCCACATGGGAATGACTGAAAGAGAGAAAAACAATAGCAAGTCTTGCCTGGATGAAGAAGCATACGAGATCCTGTACAGGAAATTCTATCCGCGCCTCTATAACTTCTCCCTGAAGATCATCGGAGATGAGTCCCTCTCCCAGGATATGGTACACGAGGTGTTCATCAAATTCTGGGAGAAGCGTAATCACATTGAAGGTGATTCATACGGTGCCTTGCTTTTCAAAATGACCCGGAACATTTGCTTCAATCACCTGAAGCACCTTAAAATAGTTGAGAATAAGAACATTGACCTGAAGAATTCCCGTCAGTGGGAGGAGCTTTACCGGATCGAATTCGTAAAGGATGAACCGTATCAACTCATTGAAAATGAACTTGAGGAACAGTTCAGGGAAATTGTAAATGAACTGCCTGAGAGGTGCAGGGAGGTATTTATCTTAAGCAGGGTGGACGGGATGAAAAACAGGGAGATTGCATCCAAATTAAATCTTTCCCTTAAAGCCATTGAAAAACATATCAGTTACGCACTTCGGGTTTTGAGAGGTAAATTTACATTGCCCGTTTAATCAGGGTTTTCACTCATCTCCGGCAGGACGATCCTGACATTTCCCCTTTTTTTTTGCCCTTCCCGGGTAGGGTAATTCCTTTCTCAGTTGTGTACACTATATACCCTGAAATACGCAACATACATTCGCGCGGTGAAATGAAAGAAAGGAACAAAGGAGTGGAGATATTCATTGAGAAATATCTGAAAGGAGAGCTAAATGATGAAGAGTGCAGATTACTGCTCCAGTGGCTGGAGAAGGACAATGATCATGTAAAATACCTTACGGATTTCAGCAGGGAATGGCTTCCGGCCGAAGATGAATCTTTGGATAAGAGCTGGAATCTGCTGCAGCTGAAGAAGCGACTCAGGGAGCACAGTGCCGGAATACAGCCTGAAAGAAAGCAATCCTGGGGCTCCAGGGCAATCCACTTATCGAGAATACAGTTTATCCGCTACGCTGCGGTGTTTATCGTCGGATTACTGCTCTCCCTTTTGATCGGTACCCGGGTGGGGGATCATCTCAAGGAAGGGTCAACGCAACAGTGGATCACCGCGGAGACTCAATCGGGCCAGAAGACAAAACTCGTTCTCCCCGACAGTTCGGTCGTCTGGCTGAATTCGGAATCCATCCTCTCTTTCCCCTCTGACTTTGAGTCCAGGAGGAACAGGATTGTGAAGCTCGAGGGGGAGGCTTATTTTGATGTGGCAAAACAGGGTACATCAAGGTTCACGGTGGTCTGTCCCGATTTCAACATTGAAGTGAAAGGTACCAAGTTCAACGTGATGGCCTACAAGGATTTTGAAAGAACTGAGGCCACGCTGGTTGAAGGATCTGTCAATATAAACAGGGGAGCACAGAACCTCTATCTGAAACCCGGCGAGAGGGCGGTGTACTCCAAGAACTACCTTACAAAATCAAGGGCTCATGTCCGGCAGGCAACACTCTGGAAGGATAACAAATTCTATTTCGATAACATACCTTTCAGGGAGCTGGCAAGGCGGCTGGAGAGATGGTATGATGTGAAGATCATACTTAATGATCCTTCACTGGAGGATATCTATTATTCAGGTTATTTTAAGAATGAAGAGACTGTCTGGCAGGTACTGGACGTGATCCAGATGACCACACCGATCGTATACGAGCGGAAACAATTCAGGGAAATTATCATTGAACACAAGGCCTATTAAACCAACAATATCCTAAACCTAAATACCAACATGAAGAAAATTGCTCTACTGACGTTAATACTCACATTAACTGCAACCCAGGCTTTTTCTCAGGAAAACCGGATGAATTTATCCCTGGAGAACCTCAACATCAAGGAGGTCCTTTCCAGGATTGAAGCGGCCTCATCTTACTCTTTTTTTTACAGGGACGAAGATCTGGATCTTACCCGCAAGTATAACCAGGAGTTCAAGGATGTTACCGTCACCGAGATTGTCAATGCGGTCCTGGAGGACCAGGCCCTAACCTACATGATCAATGAATGGACCATCGTCATCCTGCCCAAGGAAGAACAGGTTGCTCAGGGGAACCAGCTACAGGTTGTTAAGGGGGTTATCATTGACAGTGAAACGGGTGAAACCCTGCCCGGGGTTAACATCCGGATCGAGGGGAGGAACACCGGGACGGTGACCGACCTGAACGGCAATTACAGCATGGAGGTACCTGACCGGGAGGGCGCTGTATTGCTTTTCTCGTATGTGGGTTATCACACGCAAAGGATCCCGCTTGGTGAAAACCTGCGGATCGATGTCTCCATGGCATCCGATATTCAGAACCTGGATGAGGTGGTTGTGATCGGATACGGTACGCAGAAAAAGCGGGACCTTACCGGAGCCGTGGGAGTGGTCAATGTAGATGAGATGAAGAAGGTCCAGACCTCCGGTGTGGCAGAGGCATTGCAGGGGCTGGTAGCCGGTGTTTCAGTCAAGTCAACGGGTGACCCCGGCAGCTGGGCCGATGTGAAGATCAGGGGCATCGGATCATTTTCCAATTCCGGTCCGTTGTACGTCATCGATGGCCTGATCCTGAATGATGCAAACAACATCAATACGGCCGACATTGAATCCATCCAGGTCCTGAAGGACGCAGCAGCATCGGCCATTTACGGTTCAAGGGGATCCAACGGGGTGGTCATTATCACCACAAAAAAGGGATCCGAAGGCCCTGCAAAAATTGACTTTTCAGCCAATTACGGATGGCAGGAGTTATCGAAGAAGCTCGATATGATGGGGACCGAGGAGTATCTCTACTACAACCAGCTCGGGTACATCAACGGTGGAGAAGAGTGGTTGGGAGCTCCTGCTGAAGGGGATACCATCCCGGATACGGACTGGCAGGATGCAATTTTCCAGATCGGCAGGGTTCAGGACTACAACCTCTCTGTCGGAGGGGGATCAAATACCGGTAAGTACCTGATAGGTGCCGGCTACTATGCCAATGAAGGCGTGCTCAAGGGGCCCTGGTACAACAGGCTTACTTTCAGGGTGAATACGGAAGCTACGAAAGGCCGCCTCCGGATCGGGGAGACTTTTTCCTTTATAAGTGCCGAACAGAAGCATACCAACGGAGGTTCGTTCGACAACGCACTGAATATGCCGCCTGTTATCCCGGTGTACAATCCAGATGAGATCAGCGGACGCGGCGGATACGGGTACGGAAATGTGATGTACCCGACCTATGCAACCAACCCGGTAGCCATTCAGGAATCCATTGACAACATGGAAAATCATAACAGGATCATCGGGAATATGTTCGCAGAGCTTGAAATACTGAAGGGATTGCGCTTCAAGTCAAGCATCGGAATCGACTACTGGAACGGAAGGCATAAGATCATGGACCAGGAGGTGACCATGAGGTATCTTTCCGTGGAAACACGGCGCGACGACCTGCTTTGGGAGGAACGGGTGGAAAGGACCAACCTGAGCTTTGAAAATATGCTGACCTATAACCTGAACCTGGGGAAACACAGCCTGGAATTCCTGTTGGGTAGCACGGTGGAAAATAGCAAAATGTACTTCCTGGGGGATGAAGGGTATAACCAGAGTGTTGACGGAAAATGGCAGATTGACCTGGTCCAGGTCCAGAATAACATGTGGGGAAGTGAGCATGAGGTGCATATCATCTCCTACCTGGGACGGATCAATTACAATTATGATGACCGTTACCTGTTCCAGTCTAATCTCAGGAGGGACGGCTCGTCCAAATTCGGGCCAAACTACAAGTGGGGGTTCTTTCCCTCTGCATCCTTAGGCTGGCGGATCAGCAATGAAAGCTTCTTTCAACCTGTTAAGAACACCATCAGTGACCTGAAATTCCGTCTCAGTTACGGAAGCAACGGGGACCAGAGTGTACTTGGTCCCTATGACTGGATCCCCACCATTGATCACAATGGCCCCTACGAGGGCCTCTATTATGACTTTGGAGGAACCATCCACGAAGGAGCCATTCAGACAACCCGTGCCAATACAAACCTTCACTGGGAGTCAAAAACAACATTCAATATAGGGCTCGATTTTGGGGTGCTGCAGAATAAACTGTACGGTTCAGCAGAATGGTACCAGGCACTCTCATCGGGATTGCTGGTTACCCTGCCCCTCTCGTTTGCTACCGGCGTGGGGGTCAGTTTCAACGGAAATGACGCCTACGAGTGGACCAATTTCGGTGAAATGGTCAACAGGGGACTTGAACTCACACTGGGATGGAAGGACAAGGTGGGTGATTTTTCTTACGGCATCACTGCGAACTTCAATACCATACGAAACGAGGTACTGGAATTGGGTGAATCATTCAGGGAAGGCGGGTTCAGTCATGTGAACCGAACCACCGAGGGAAGATCCGTTTCGGAATTCTACCTGATTAAAACCAACGGGATATTCCAGAGCATGGATGAAGTATTCGACTATACGGTTACCCTTGATGATGGCACGGTGAAGGTCATTCAGCCCAATGCCAGTCCGGGCGATATCCGTTACGAGGACTTCAACCAGGACGGGCAGATCGACCTTGATGACCGGCAGTGGTGCGGCAGCCCGCTGCCAAAATTTGAAGCAGGGCTAAACTTTGCGGCCAACTACAAGGGATTCGATTTTACCATGTTCTGGACCGGAGTGTACGGGAATAAGATCTTCAGTGTGTTGAGGACAGGGATAGAAACCATGGACAGCCCCAACAACATGCCGGCCTATATTGATCCCTGGACATGGGATCATCCATCGGAAATCTATCCCCGGCCCGTAAAAGGAACCACGGACAATGCCATGAGCCAGACCGACCGGTGGCTGGAGGATGGCTCCTATTTGAGGCTGAAGAACCTGCAGCTGGGTTATACAGTCCCGGAATCCCTTCTCAGGAAAACGCATTTCTTCCAGTCATGCAGGGTGTATGTAAGCGGACAGAACCTGCTGACCTTTACCAAATACCTGGGGTATGATCCTGAGATTGCGGGTAATGATGTGTTTGGACTGGGGAATGACTGGGGCGGTTATCCGCCGGTAAGGACCTATATGCTTGGACTGCAACTCTCCTTTTAACATGAAGAATCGAATGAATACAATAAAATATACAGAGATGAAAAAGGGTATTTCAATAGGGTTGATCCTCGGATTAGCCATTCTGATCACCTCCTGTTCCGAAGAGAACCTCAATCTTCAGGATCCGAACAGGGAGTCTGCCGATACATACTGGGAGCATGAGAACGATTACTGGCTGGGGCTGACCTCTGCCTACTCGGTCTTTCGTGTCCCCGGTTATTTCAGCAGATGGTTTCATGTGCTGACCATTTCCCGCAGTGACGAAGGGTGGAGTGAAAGCCCGAATCCCTATTTCCAGGCCTACTCCAATTTCAATATCATCAGTTATAACGATGACAATGCGGAGGGGATTTACCAGCCCTGGGCTGTGATCTACCGCCAGATCTTCTATGCGAACCAGATAATTGATAACATGAATGCCAAGGGGTACGATCTTTTTAAAAATAAGGATGATGCCGAGAGTATCCTTGGACAGGCCTATTTCCTCAGGGGGATCGCGTACTGGTATCTTGCAGGCACGTTCGGGAAAGGCCCAAGGATGATCAATGCCACCGATAACGGAGAGATCATTGAGCAGGAGGAGATCTACCTCCAGGCGCTGTCCGACTTCCTGGAAGCTGAGTCGATACTGCCGTTGAAATGGTCAGCCTCCGGGGCGGGAAGGCCCACCCAGGGAAGTGTGAAAGGAATGCTGGTAAGAATTTACAGCCAGCTGGCCGGATACTATAACCGTCCCAATGTGAATGACCAGGCAAAAGTCCAGGAAAACTGGCAGAAGGCCAGACAGAAACTTGAGGAGATCTTCGATTTGGATTACAGCCTTGTTCCCGCATACAAGGACAATTTCACGATGACCAACGAGAATAACAGTGAGTCGCTATTCGAGATCCAGTTTGATGAGGGCCTGTATAACGGTGCTGAATTAGGGGCACACAGGCCGAAGTTCTTCGGTCTGGTGGTTGACGGCGGGGCCTGGGCGGATGCATACCCCAGGGAGTGGCTGCTCTCAGCATTTAACCTGGAAAGGACGGCTGACAATAAGGTCGATCCGAGGCTCGGGGCGACCCTTTTCTATGATATTCCCGGCGATACCACGCTGTTATATGGCAGGACCTGGGCCCAGTGGATGGCCACAGACGATTACAGGCTCACCCAGCCCTGTTACTGGAAGAAATATACACGCGTCGATACCCATAGTGCCGAGGATTACAGTTCAGGGATCAACTTCAGGCTTCTCAGGCTGGCTGATATGTACCTGTTGTACGCCGAGGCACTGAATGAACTTCAGGGTGACCGGTCGGTGGCCGTCGAGTACATCAATAAGGTCCGCCGCAGGGTTGGGATGAGCGACCTGAATGCCGGGAACTTCGGGACCAGGGAGACCCTGCATGAACAGATCATGCACGAGCGGCTTGTGGAACTTTGCGGGGAAGGTACCAGGTGGTACGATCTTGACAGATGGGGCATCCTGCATGACCAGGTTGAGATCAATAAGATGGCAAATGAAAGGGATGCCGAGTTCAGCAACTTTGAACTGGGGGTGAGCCATCTCTACCCGATCCCGAACAGGGAGTTATCGCTCTATCCGGGACTTACCCAGAATACGGGATATTAATCGAATGACCATGAGGTAAATATTTTAAAGCAACCCACATATGAAAAAGATACTTGCCATCGTCGTGCTTCCCCTTCTCCTGGCTGGAATGTACGCCTGTACGGATGTCCAGGGAGACGGGATGTACACCCTGATCTGGGAAGGGAGTTCTGTTCCGCAGGATTCAAGTTTCCGAAATCCGGTTTGGGAACCTGATCTCTCGTATCCGTCCGTATTTAAAGCGGCTGTCTCCTATTATGCCATCGGATCGGCCAATGAGTGGTCGCCGGGACTCAATCTCATAGCCCCGGTCCTGAGTTCAACAGATTTGATGAGCTGGGACCAGAGAGGAGAAGCACTTGCAAAGAAACCGGATTGGTCCGTAAATTCGATTACTGCCGTTTCAGCCGGTTTTGCGAAGACAAAGGGGACCTACTACCTATTCTATGAACTGGGGAATGACGGGATCGGTATGGGATCTTCCAAATCGCCGCAGGGACCATTTGTAGACTACGGAGAGTTGATCACTCCGGGATTGATGGGTCTTGCTGAATGCACCAAGCCTTTCTTCTATGCATTCGGATCCAAGGCTTTTCTGTTCTTCCAGGGTGGGGACGGCATGTACGGACAGGAGCTGACCCTCAACAAGACAGCCATCGCTGAACTTAACGGAGACAAGTTCAGGGTGACCGGTCCTGCCATCGAGAGCATGAACCTGCTGCAACTCAATGATTATTACTATCTGTTCGGAGTTGTTGAAGACGGTGATGCAAGCAGGATCACGGTTGCAAGGGCCCAGGAGGTAGCCGGACCATACCTGGACAAAGAGGGGAACAATCTTATGAACGGTGAGGGAACGGTGATTCTTCAGGGAAATGCAGACAACGGCTTTGTGGCCGTAAATCATATCGGAGGCCTTTTTGAAGATGCCAGCAAAAACCTGTGGGTGATTCACCAGGCAACCGATATAGACCTGCCCGGGCTCTCTTCTGGGGCTCCCCGTCATCCACTGGTCCTTACCCGGGTCGAACTTGATGAAAATGGATGGCCGGTACAGCTCTTTGAAGCCCGGAAAGGGTGGAATGATCCGAAATTTACTAACTAATATAAATCTTCTATTGTTTCACTTACTAAACCTTTAAAATCATGAGAAAACTATTTTACACTTTCCTTGTTGCCCTTTTATCAACAGGGATGTTCGCGCAAACCCATGCTGTGCATCAGGAATTGGGACAGGCTTGGGGAGGAGGTTCATCGGTGGATATTGATGGCGATGGCGACCTCGATTTTTACATCGCGGGTTCGAAGAATAACCCATCGGAACCGTTCCTGGACCCTGAGGGTAATCCCATCGATTTCAACGAGGATGGAAGTCCTGATACCACCGAGCGCTGGCAAAGACTCTATATGCTCAATGAATCCGGATTTGAAGAAACACCCACTAACCTTCGGGTTGTGGACCGGGCAAACCTGGACTGGGCTGATATCGACGGAGACGGACTGGTGGATCTTTTTGCCACCGAGCATAGTTTCAATGCCTATAATAAACCTGATGAACCCTGGTACCATGGAGGTATTTATACCAACCTTGGGAATGGTATGTTTACAAAACTTGACTGGCCGCTTTACGAGAGGACCAATGCCGGTGCATTTGCAGACTTTAACAATGACGGGCATATCGATTACGTAGGGATCTCGGCGGATAGTGCAGGATCCTTTGTTTATATCAACCAGGGAGATGATACATTCGAGGAGACCAATGGAGATGTATTCGGCGAGTACAAATTCGGTATTCCCTACCTTGAGGTCATCGATTTTAATAATGACGGATTGTCCGATATCTTCATTACTTCGAACTGCGACAACCCCGCCACAAATGATGGCGCAAGGGTGATCTGCGATATCTTTATTAACAATGATGAGGAGCCTGGTACTTTCTACAGGGCCTTTATAGGTGATAACGGCGTTTATCAGAAAGGGAACGGGGGCGTGGATTTTGCCGATTTTAACGGGGACGGATACCTGGATTTTGCACTGTACGGAGAAGGTGGTGCCGGAACACCTGAACCCGCTGAGGGTGATATCTGGGCATGTATCACCCATGTATATTTGAACCAGGGTGACGGCACATTCACCGATAAACCGCAGCCAGCCATTATCAATGACATCAGGCCCCTGATCAGTACAGGAAACGGAACGGGAGCCTTTGACTGGGACAATGACGGGATCCATGACCTGATCATTACCGGGTGGGCTCCAGCTCCCGGTCCCAATACACAGGCAGCCTATCTTTACAAGGGTGACGGCGCCGGAAACTTCACCGAGGTAGGACGGGTTCCCGGTGGATCGGAAACGGTATTATTATTCAATGACTGGAACGGTGACGGAGTCATGGATTTTCTCTGTTCGGGCCACTGCTGGGATGAAATGTGGTATACCTCTGAAGAGGTGGGCAGAACCGCATCTGTCTACTTTAACACAAACACCAGTTCACCCAATGTCAGGCCCTCGGCACCCGGAAACCTTTCATCCGTGGTCGAAGATGGGAAAGTGACCCTCTCATGGGATGCTGCTATGGATGACAAGTCCGCATCGGCGGCGCTGACCTATGAATATTATCTCAAGGACGGGAACGGTGATTTTGTGGTTGCCCCGGCTTCCCATGTCGGCGGCGACCTGGATGGTGTAAGGATGGTGGTAAAAAACGGGAACCTTTTCCTGAATAGAACCTATACCCTTTATGACCTCCCATCGGGCGGGTACACCTGGAGTGTACAGGCCATTGATGCTTCTTATGAGGGTTCAGCATTTGCAGCAGAGGCTTCATTCCAGATCGTCGGGGTTTCTGTTGAGCCAAACAGTCTTGAATCCCGCCTGAAGGTATATGCTGTGAACGATATGGTGGTTGTGAAGCTCGAAGCTGAAAATCAGGGCACAGTCTCCATTTACAACCTGACCGGTCAACTGATGCGTAGTGACGTATTTAACGGGGAATTCAGAACGAACATGCCTGCCGGTACCTATGTTGTGAAGGTGGACTGCAAGGGGGATGTTCTGGCCAAAATGGTGATGGTTACGCGTTAACCGGATCATTTGTGGATTGAAACTTTGGTTCTTTAAACTGAAAAAAGGGAGTGCCAAAAATTCCGGCACTCCCGTTTTCAAATTTCATCCTGTTTGATTCAAGGGGGGAAGCTAAGATGAGAATATTTATTCTGGCTGCATGCTGCCTGATGACAATTTGCAGCCATGGACAGACTGTCAACGAAAAGATTACACTTCAATTGATTCAACCCTCACAGTTGAAGGTTAATGCAGGAGATGACCTGAATCTGTCGGAATCGGGATCGGCCATCATCGGTGAATCTCTGTTGGTAAGCGGCGGTACACCGGATTTTTCCCATCAATGGACGGATGAAGAAAACAACCTGTTTCTGGAGCGAACACCCGAGGTATTCAATCCGGGTAGATATTTTTTGACAGTAACCGATCAGAATCATTGCTCGGCGATTGACTCCCTGTCAGTATATGATTATGGAACAGGAATATCTGTACAGCATGCGGAGATGAATGTCCGGGTCAGGCCGGATCCACAGAATCAGTTGCTGTTTATTGAGATTTCGCAGGCCGGGGGCGATATACTGATACAACTCATTTCCATGGAGGGAAAAGTTCTCTATTTCTTCGCTCAGCCCGCTCCTGATTCTCCATTTTCTCACACGGTGGGAATCAGTACTTTCAAAAGCGGAATATATCTCATCGATGTGCAGTACGGCCAAGGGCATTCTATTAAGAAAATAGTACTGCCGTAAATCTGAAAAAAATGAAAAGGAAAGCCCTTTACCTCATTCTTATCCTGGCATTGGGAATCTGCACGGCAATCCCTGCCCAACAGGACCCTGGAATTTTTACAACCTACTATAACAGCATTGAGCCGGTCCATATTCAATTGAGCAAATACCCTTACGGTACGGTCATCTGGCAGGAATCGGCCGACAAAGGTGCTTCATGGACCAATATCCCCGGGGCGAACCAGTTCAGCCTCCCCTACAGAACCGATTCCTCCATGTACCTCAGGGCCGTCATTTTATCCGGCACATGCGATTCGCTCTATTCCCAGTATACATCACTTGAAACGCTGAGGATTTTTACTGCGGGCGTTGATGGGATCACGGATTCATCTGCCATCATCCACTGTGAGATTGATACCCTGAATACTGCTTTAACCGGGTATGGGATCCTGTATGACCAACGGCAGGTTGATTATGAGAATGCCGGCAGGATCAGTTTTGTTCCGCCGGTAAAGGATTCTTTTAGTGTAGCTCTGAACGGGCTTGTGGCCGGGACCACCTATTATGCCTGTGCATATGGATTAACAGCGGATGGTTCGGTTATTTACGGGAATGTCGTCGATTTTTCCCCTGTTAAGATCACGTTGGATCAGAACTATGATGTAACAGCCGATTCGGCCTGGATCCATTATGTGCTCACAGGTGTTGCCATGGAGCAGCTGGATGAACATGGCATATTTGTCAATGCGGTTCCGGGGTCTCTGCCGACTGCACAGAAGGTGCAGGGCGTAACGGTCGACGAAAGGCTGACCTCCATTGCTTCAGGGCTTTCTGCCGGGACCGACTATTTTGTCCAGGCTTATATCATCCTGGGAGGAGAATATTACTACAGCCAGGAGCGGAAAATAACCACCTGGTCGGAATACAATGAACCGGTTGACACCGCTGCCTTTGAGATCAGATACCGGATTGAGTGGAATGATCCGTCCACGGCAGTTCAACTGAATCCGCCAGGTACCTTTGGCGAGTATGGAAGGGTTGAAAGAATCGGCAGCAGCGATACCTTGTTGCTTGTCTACCACGGAGGCCCCGATACGGGGGACTGGTTGAATATCTATCTGCGTAAAAGTTACGATAACGGGATGACCTGGGAAAGCCAGGAGACCCTCATGGACCTTGAAGATTATCCCGGACAATACTGGAGGTTTTGTACCCCCGAGATTCTTCAGCTTCAAAACGGCTGGGTCATGGTGGCATTTGAAGCCAATGCCCGTCCGGATGAGAACCAAAGCTCCGTGCAGATTCTGGTGAGCAAAGACTCTGCAAAGAGCTGGAGCGACCCCCTCATCTATGAAACCGGGCGCACGTGGGAACCTTCAATGGTCCAGCTGCCCAACGGAGAGATAGAACTCTTCTATTCGAGTGAAGCCAAATGGTGGGGAAGCGATCCCATATACCAGGACATCCAGGTCATCAGATCGACCGACAACGGGGAGTCCTGGTCCGACCCCACGGTGGTAGCCTATTATCCCGAAAAAAGAGATGGAATGCCGGTCCCTTTGGTTTTGCAGGGGAATAAGGGGGTGGTATTTGGTATTGAGTGTGTGGGTTCATCCAACTCCCCGTACATCGTTCACCGTGACATGAACGGACCGTGGATCCTGGAGACCTCAGATTTTATCAGCGGGACCCACCGCTGGCTTGTAGACGGATTCAGCAGCCACGGAGGGGCACCCTATATCCTTCAGCTCCCCACCGGTGAAGTAGTCTGTTCTGCCCATATTTACCGCGGGGGCGACTGGCACCAGAATAACTACCAGGAGGTGATCATTGGGGACAACGGCGCTAAAAATTTTCAGGACCTTACCTACCCGTGGGGACTACTTCCATGGGGGGAAAGCGCGGTAAACAACAGCCTCTTTCTGAAGGATGAAACAACCATGGTTACCATCTCCACCAGGATGTTCTCCAATGGAACCGGAGGCCTGTACTGGCTTGAGGGAAAAATCGTATCAAAATGAGAATTGTTGACATACTTGCAGGAGCGTGGTTCCTTGGACTGATCATCCTGGGTCCGGCCTGTTCCGGCGAACCGGAAATGGAGCTCCCGGAGGGAATGGCATTTCGGCTTATGCTGAAAGAGCCGGGAAACCCGCCTCAAACCATTGATCTCAGGCCCGCAAAGAGCAGGGAGGGATTTGTACTGAAAGGGGATCAGGAGCTTCCTGCCACGTTAACGCTGAAGGTCACCAAAGGGGAACCGGAGACATACAGGATCCATCTATCCATAAAAGCCCTGGAGGAGGTCAACCTGAACCTGGCCGGGAGTATCCGTGCAGAAGGGATATCAGAGGAGTCAGCCTTCTACCTTTTACCCGGATTCTGGTACCGCAACAACCTCCGTTCCCCGGAGGGTGCCCCATCGATCCGGTATGGAAAACAATGGATGGTTCGCGAGGATCGCCTGAGCATCCCGCTTACAGGTGTGTATGACAACCTCAGCGGAAATAGTGTTACACTGTGCCGGACTGATGAAATTCTCAGGGATGCGTTAATGCCCTATAAAAAAGGGGAGGTGATCCTGTACGATCGTACCGATGTGGGAGGTGTCGGGTTCCATGCCCGCCAGGGTGAAGTTAGACTGACTTTCTGTTATCCGTTCTCCGAGATCCCAGTAACCTATCTCAGGAAATTAACCCCTGAAAAAGCCACGATTGCCTTTCAGCATTTTAAAGCCGGGGAGGGTCAGGAGCTTTCCTGGGAGGTCAAAACAGCACATAAAGAACATTATTCGGCTTTCGTCGAGGGAACCTGGAACCATGCCTATGATCTTTTTAAACCCGTTCCCCTGGCAACGCGAAGATCCTCCTCCGAAACCAAGGAGCTGCTTACCCGCTTTTACTCGCAGAGCTTCACCGGCGATTTTGAGCTCAAAGGATTTTCAGGTGTCCACCTGCTGATCGATTCGTGTGAAAAACGGGGACTCCTGGAGGTGGGGTTCGTGGGCCGTGTCCTGTTGAATGCATACAACGCGCTTGAATACGGGTATGAGAAGGAGAATGTGGAGATGCTTGAGATGGCCCACCAGGTTTTCGAAAGTTACGAGGAGCACGGGTTTACTGAGAATGGATTTATTCGGGAGGTTGTGGATTTCAGGAATCATTATGAAACAGAGATTTACAGCATTCGAAGGCAATCTGAAGGATTGTATGCCATTCTCCAGTTTCTTGAACTTGAAAAGGCCCATAACCGAGACCACCCGGTCATGACAAAAAGGGCCGAGCAATTACTGGACAAGATCGTGACGCTTCAGCACGATGGTTCCTTTCCAAGGAAGTTTAACGACCACATGGAGATCCTTGACGATGCCGGGGGAAGTACTTCCACGGCGGTAATCCCGCTTCTGATGGGGTGGAGGGTATTTGGGGATGACAGGTACCTCGAATCTGCCAGGCTGGCTGCCAGGTATATAGAGGACGAGATCATCAGCAAGGGTGATTATTTCTCCTCCACGCTGGATGCCGATTGTGAAGACAAGGAGGCTTCCATTTATGCTTCATGCAGCATGTTTTATCTCGGGCTGGTTTCAGAGGGAGTGGAGAGAGCACATTACTTTGCCCTGTCTGAAAAAGCAGCTTACTTTGCCCTATCCTGGTATTACCTTTGGGATGTGCCCTTTGCGCCGGGACAGATGTTGGGTGACCTGGCATTCAAAACGACCGGATGGGGAAATGTATCCGTTGAAAACAACCATGTGGATGTCTATATCTTTGATTTTGCAGATGTACTGAGCCATCTCTCGGTCACAGGCGGGAACCCCAGACTGGCTGAAATGTCAAGTGTAATCAGGTCATATATGACAGACCAGCTGATGCCGGTGGAAGGACGCATGTGTGGAATTGCCAGGGTGGGTTATCATCCCGAAGTGGTGCAACATACAAACTGGGATTACGGCCAGTTTGGAAAGGGCTATTACAATGACCTGTTTGCACCCGGGTGGGTGGTTGCTTCCCTGTGGGAGTTGCTTTCGGAGGATAGATTGTATAACTTTCTCAACGGGGATCATTAAAACCATCTGGTGCATGATTCGACAACACAAACCTCAATAACTGCATGAAATCCCTGACCTCTAAATTATTCCTTTCCATCACCTTCATGGTCCTTTCCCCGGTGCTGGATTCCCTGTCTGCGCAGTGTACTTACCAGAATCCGCTCATGGAGGGTGCCGATCCCTTCGCTACTTTTCACGAGGGCAAGTACTATCTGCTTGTAACCCGTGCCAACAGGATCGGCATTAAAAGTTCTCCAAG
>JAWOHR010000063.1:0-66868 GCA_046485075.1 Bacteroidales bacterium | reverse complement strand
CCCGCATCACTTACCGGGGACTCATTAAAGTCTATCGCTACTGTATCCGCATCGCTGCACGTACCGTTCGTCTCGCCCCAGCGTAAAAGGTAACTGCCATAAAGATTGACACTGATGTCACTCGTCGCACTCGTCGCATCGGTGAACGTCACCGTGCCCACGCCTCCTACCTGTGTCCATAACCCTGTGCCGATACTAGGGTTACCATCTAATGTGGCTACCAATGTACCACATAGGTTCTGGTTACTTCCAGCAGAGGCCGTAGGAGGATTATCAACCAGAGAGCCAAGAGTGTAAAAAGTCCCAGGCGAACTAATGTTGTTGTACTCAGCAGTAAGCCAGGAGGAAGTCCTGGCAACAGAAGAAATTCTGACCTCATCGATAATTCCATCAAAGGGTTTTTCTCCATCGGCAAATGCGGAAAAAGGCTGATTTCCAATGGCGATATCAACACTAGGTCCCAGATTCAGATTGCCAGTTATATCTAAACCTGTACCATTCAAAGCCCCATTATGAAAAATATACATTTTCGATCCATCATAGACCGCAGAAACATATTGCCAAGAGGCAGTGGTAAGAATACTAACATCTGGTTCGTAAATGTTTGTGGTGCTACCTGTTCGAAGCCAGAAACAAAGTTCAGTGTTATCAATAGTACTTAACATCCACCAGTGTTCCTGAGAGTCTGATCCAGTAGCTTTTGAAAGTATTCGGGCATCAGGGATGGTGAAGGATTCAGGATGGATCCAGGCAGAAATTGTCAGTGAACTCCCAATGAGCCCAAAATCCCCAAGTTCGATCCGGTCTTGGGTATCTACATACTCAAAGTCCCGACCATCATTAATGATACCAGCAATATTGTCACTGCCCACATTAGTTCCATTGTTAATACCTAGTGCATCGTTCTCATCATCGTCTAGGTGATAAACTGAAACAAATCCATTGGACCAGGTATCTGTTGTTGATGGATCGGAAGCGGGTGTATCATGTCCAAAATAGAGATAGATGATGGTATTCTCATCATAATCAAGAATGGGTATTTTTACCCAAGCAATAAACTCCCCTGTAGTACGGTCATAGAGTTCAACATCATGATCGAGTTGAACCCCTGTGCTTGAAGCAAAAACGAGGTCCCAACCATTGGAATTATTCACATATCCACCAAAAGATTCATCTCGAAGATCATTATCTGAAGAAATATTAATCAGAACCGGGAAATCTGTCAAATCATAGCCGTCAGGTATCTTTGATTCCTGAATGGTAATCTGTTTTCTGTAGCAATACCCATCTAGCCACTGGGCACCCAGTTGTGGTAGGGCCAATAAAAAGAGCAGAAGACCCAGCAGAACCGGTTTTAAATAGCGGGGGAAAGCAGGGCTGGAGGAAGGATATAACCGTCCCGGGCCAGGTTGGACTGACAGCGTTTCAAAATTGTTATTTCGAATCCCTGTTCTGGTGGTAAACACCTGCTGCAAAAGGTTATACCAGGCACCCCGGGGTACCCGGATCAGGTAAATACTTCACGTTACATCCTAATTCCAAGACTCATAACCAGTGAGTTTCGTTGCTTATACGCATTATAATGGTGTATGTTACCCGAATCTAGCTAATTTAAACGGGATTTACCTACTAGAAACTAAGGAAAAATGCATGAAGCACATCGAGTGAACGGATCTCCCCTAATCCTTCCACGTGATTCCGGTAATATCTGACCTGCTGATCCAGCACCTTTTTTCGCTGAAAACTGTTAAACCTGGAAATTCCGGTTTCCCTGTAATCATATCCTAAGTAGCTGCTCCACAGTATGCTGGTCTCTTCATCCAACTGTTGGTCCGAATCGGTAAAGAGGGGCTTAAAACGACCGCTCCCCAGGTCGAAAAACCGGTTGACACCGTCAAAATTGTTTTGTGGATAAAATCCGAGGTGGCGGGAAAGGTGAAACAAAAAAATAATGTGGAAATCGGGCATGGGATCTTCCAGTGCATCAAGGTAGCTGATGGAATTCATTAAGAAGTGGGAAAGCATGGGATTGGGCTCCTCTTCTCTGACCACCCTGTAAAGCACCTCGGCCATGAAAATTGCCTGGGTACTTTTGGTAATATCGTACGGGATAGATTGGATGGGAATGGCCCGGGTCACCTCTTTCACCAGGTGCATATCCCTGGACTCTTTGTAATAGACTTCAAAGTCTAGAATAAAGAGAGGCTGAAAAAGGTTGGAACGATTATTCCTTCTTGACTTTCGCACCCCTTTTGCCATGTAGGTCTGTCTTCCGTACTGCTCGGTGTAACAATGTACCACAAGGCTCGATTCGCCATACCGGGTGGTATGCAGAACAATGCCCCTGGTCTTCCGGATCATGACTAATGGATAAAGAGCAGTTTCGTCACATGGGTAAGTGTGCCATCGGAACTGGACAGAAAAATCAGGTAGACACCGGTAGCCACCCGTTCACCCTTGAAATTGGTACCATCCCATGTAGCCTGTCCTCCAAGCGATTCAGTTTCATATACAAGATTGCCACCCATGTCCTGGATCTTCACATTGGTCCCGGCCACAAGCCCCTTGATGGCTATGGGACCCTCATAAGTTTCACGTACAGGATTTGGATAAACCACCACGTCGCTGTAAACCGGGCTCCCGGCCATTGCATCGCCGGTGTAGGAGATGATCCCCTTATCGGTGCCAAAAAACACCTCGCCCGACACACCGTCCACGCAGATGTCGATCATGTTGTCCGAGAGCAGGGGGCTGTTAAATTTGTTGAACTGAAGCACCTGCGTGAGGCCATCCTCAGACACCAGGTATGCCCCTCCACCTGAGGTTCCCAGCCATTTTCGGTTTGCCCCGTCCACCTCGATGGCTGTAACCACCTGTTCCCCCAGGAGCACATCTCCCGGAATCGTCCCATCCTCTCCGGGAGGTTCGTCACGGGGGACAATGATTTGCTGGGCATAAACCGACCCCTCGGTAAAGAGACGGTAAGGACTGTATATCACGAGAATACCCTGGTTGGTTCCCAACCAGAGGTTCCCGTTATGGTCCTCAGCCATCGAACGAACGTCGTTCGTAATTATCTTACCATATTTATCCAGGATACTTACACGTTCATAAGTGTCATCCGAAACATCGTCAATGGTACCGTTATCATCCATTGCAAAGAGTCCGTTTGCCTTGGGAATAATCCCCCATTTATGTCCCGTCCTGGTGACCAGGATCGTTCCGAGCGCGCTAAAATCGGTGAGTTTATTACCAGCCTTGAAACTCTTCCAGGTTCCGTTACTCTTTAACACCGTAATGGGCTCAGCCACATTGGAATTGGTGATCCATAGATTTCCACCCGGATCAAAAGCCAACCCGCCAATCCTGACAAAATCACCTCCGGGGATGATACTCTGCAAAGAGCTGTTGGAAGCATTGTGAACCGCAACCTCCTCTCCATTTCGATATTCATGAACACCATAGCCCCAGGACCCGGCGTAAACATGTGTGGCATCAGCGGGGTCGATGGCTATGTTAAGCAGGTCGCGACTCTCTTTATTTTGCGCATAGGTCCAGTTACTTTCTCCGAAAACCTCAAGTGTGGCAAGATTGAACTGGTTGTTCCACGACCCTGTTACGCCCCCAAGTGCAGCATACAGAATATTGCCTGAAGAAGCCATGGAGAAAACGCTGGTGGAGAAAGGACCGTTTGGGATGATCATCCGGAGTTCACCATCCTGCCGGGTGACCAGTCCGCTCCCGTAATCAGCAACCCAGATATTTCCCGCGGGATCGAGAGAGGCAGACCTTGGAGATCCGGTATCCAGCTGTTTCACAACCAGGTAATCTTTGCTCACCTGGTTCACAATCGATTCATCCACAAGGGTTAAGAAATCACCCTGGTTCAGAATTTCCCTGCACTTTTTCCCACTGAAATAGGGATATTGATTCCACCCAGATCCCGCATAGTAATAGACCTCATCCTGATTTCCTGCAGGATCCTGAAAGGAAGCAAAAACTGCATTTGAAAAATAGGCTATTGCCGAAAATGCACCACCGGAATTTGGAATATCAGTCAGGGTCTCCCATGCATTAAAATCAATCAGAAGGGGATCATCCAGCAATCCCCGCCTGACTCCCTGATCGGTTGCAGCATAAATATAGCTGCCGTCGATCGTAACCTGGTTCACCCTTAGTGCCTCTCCATTATCCCCGATGTAGTAGGTATCCCGAATTTCATCCTTTTCCAGGTTAATCACCACAATTCCAAATCCGGTTGAGAGGTATGCATCCTGGCCATAATAAAACAGATCATAGATGGATTTGTCCCCCGGAATCTGCTTATTCATGATATCGGGCATGTTCACGATCTTCCCATCGCGGATGATATCTATGTTTGAACTCTGATATGCCAGGATCAAAGTCTGTAACTCATCACTCCAGCGCATGGCTGAAATTCCGTTATCCGAAAGGCCCTCAATTTTCGACAGCAACTCGACCGAGTTGTCCTCCAGGTTATAGGTGAACAGGCCCCCGGTGGAAGAACCAAAAACCTTCTGGTTCGTTACCTCAACCAGGTTGCAGTAATTATATGGAAGATGTGTTCTCCACTGCCCCAGTTTTGTCTGTCCGGTTAAGGAAGCTGAAAGGGCAAATACCAGGGATAAAAACAGGGGGGTGAGACGATTTCTCATACACGCTCGACTTTCTATAAATACGGAAATTCAATGAACATATTACATCTTCTTTAAAAATTGTACAAGTGCCAGAACAGCTTTTGCACGGTGACTGATGCTGTTTTTTTCTTCCGGGTCCATCTCAGCAAAAGATTTGGTGTAACCATCCGGCCTGAAGAGCGGATCATATCCGAACCCCTTTGAACCGGAAGGTATTTCGGTGATTACTCCTTCACAGATCCCTTCAAACTGATGCTCAATCCCATCCACGATGAGTGCAATAACGGTCCGGAACCTTGCACTCCTGTTTTTGACCCCCTTCATCTCCAGGAGTAACTTTTTAATATTCCCCTCTGCCGGAGATAAGTCCGGAAAAATAGTGGTACCGATGCGGGAATACCTGGCTGAATAAACCCCCGGAGCCCCGCCCAGCGAATCCACTTCAAGGCCCGTATCATCCGCAAAACAATTGCGGCCAGTTTTCCGGTAAATATACCATGCTTTCTGAGATGCATTTTCCTTCAGGGTATGGTGATCCTCAGGGATATCTTCATTCATTCCAAGCTCTTTCAATCCCAAGAGCTTAAATCTGCCGGAAAGCATTTCGCTGATCTCTCCAAGCTTGTGGGGATTATTTGTTGCAAATACGATCTCCTTCATAAAAAAAAAGGCCATTATGAAAATGGCCCTGAAATTACGAAAAAAGTAAACTTCATGATCCTCCGGTTGAACTGAATCCACCTGCAATTTTTGCTGGCTTCGGATTCATGCACATAACAGGCAACCCTTCGGGGTTGGCGATCAGATACTGTTCCGGGGCTCCCAATAAATAGTCAGCCCAATTAATGTCCCTGGTGGCCATCACAAGGATCAGGTCTGCCGAATGGCTTTTGGCATAGCTTACGATCTCCTTTTTGAAGGACTGCTCACCCTGTGCGGTGACAATCTCATAGGCCACATCATGTCCCTTCAGAAATGATTCAATGTACCTGATATTAGAAAGGGTCCTTTTGCGGAATCCTTTGTCTTTGGATTTTGACTTCAGGATCACAAATTTTGATCCAAAATTCCTGGCAAGATAGTAGATCCAGTTGGCCTTTTCCTTGTTCTCAGTTTTAAAATCTATGGGTAAAAGGATGGTATCGATCCTCTCCTTCACCGGCTTATCCTGAACAATCACAAATGGAATCCTTGAGGAGACCACCACTTTAAGGGCCCTGCTGCCAAAAAGTTTCTGAGCTCCCTTCAGCCCATGGGTACCCATAATGATCATCTCGGCCTTCAGGTCCTTGGCTGTCTTTCCGATGGCATGAAAGATATTTCCTTCAACCACTTCGGTATGAGGCCTGTTCCCGGATTCCTTTCCCAGCCTTTCTGCATCAGCATCCAGTTCACTCTTTTTGGACACAGCACTCTTCATATCCTGTACAATATGAAGAAGGAGAATTTCCCTGTTCAGGGATTTGGAAATATTTACTGCGTGCTGAAAAGCATTCTCAGCTACCTGTGAGAAGTCCCACGGTACGATAATAGGCCTTTCTAACTTTTCCATAAATATATTTTTATATTTTTGATTGTACCTATCTTCCATGGAAACCGCACAGTTCCCAAGTTATGAATTTATTTATCAAGTCATATAGAATCAGCTTGATTTTTTTTCTTGTCATAGCTTGTGAATCCAGCTTCACCCGTGGTATTGCTCAGGATTACACCCTCTTTCCGCATCCCTGGATACAGGAGATAAATCTGCCTCAGGAATTTGCCGATATTCCCAACCAATCGTTTTACCTGGATGGGAACGCCGATCTTTATATAGGGAAAGATAACGGAATTAACATCATCAGCGGGAATAACACCAGTCACCTCGGCATGGACGGCCCTGTTTATATTTCGGGTAATGGATCCGATACAATCTACTTTGCCTGTGAGAATGACATGGGGTATATATTGAAGGATAAATCAGGCAAATTCACTGTCCGCTCTCAAAAAGACCGTATCTCCAGGGCAAATCGTGATTTCATACCCTCCCAGCTGATCTGCCTGGATCAAGCCGTATTCGCAAATACCGACAGGGGTATTTACCAATTCCAGGAAGAGCAAATTAAATACCATCCATTCCCGGGTAACGAGGGAAGGCTCCACTTTATTAATGGCCACCTGATACTAAGGATGAACCAACTGGAAATTCATAGTTGGACCGGGGATGGTTTTCATAAAATGACTGAACCGGAAATGATCCAGGATTCCCTCCTGATGATTCCGGGTGAGCTTGAACGCAATCAAGATATATCGTTTCTGGATTATCTTACAATAAATGAGGTGATTGCCATTTCCAAAAAGCAGGGGCTTGTGATCCTGGACCGGAAGGGGAATATCGCTGCTGCACTTGGAATCGGGGGCGGTCTGGCCGGCAATACTATCCAACAGGTAAGCAAATGCGCAGGAGATGAATTATGGATTCTCGGGAGCTATTCGCTCCATAAAATAAGCCACCCGTCCACACTCAGTTTCCTCCGGTTGGCTCCGGAAGATTTTGGCCGGATCTATACTTCCGAAAGTTCCGGCAGGAGCATCATTCTGGGTACAAGTCTGGGCCTCTTTTTTGCTGAGCCTGTTGGGAGCAAAGGGGGAGCGTGGAACATCAGGAATATGACAGGCAACCAGGCAGGTTCATTCCACCTGGTTACGAGTGCCGGAACCACAATATTTGCAGCCGGATCGGGCCGCCTGGTATCCATACATGAAGAAGTATTGGATGAGGTTGCAACCGGGAGCTTTACCGGATTGCAAGCCATCAGCCCGGAGCTGGTGGTAGTATCGGGAGAGGATGGATTGGAAAGCTTTCAGAGAACCCCGAATGGGTGGTCAAGAATATGGTATGACACCTTACACAGCAACTCCTTTTCCTTCGCAAGACTTAAAGACCATATTTTCGTGATATGCAAAAACGAGGTCCACATGCTACCGGGAACCCTGGATGGGATCAGAACCATCCCTTTCCTGCGGGATGACCTCCTCCATAAACTGGTCACGGTTGACAATCAGCTCTACCTGATTACAGATGTGGGGGTATACCGTTTCGACAAAAGTGAAGCGTTATTCCTTCCTGTTGAAAATGAACAAATGGCCTGTATGATATCGGCATCCGACATCCTCATCACCGACGAAAACAGTGGGCACTGGATGGTACGCCACCAGGGACCATACAAGACCGACATTCTGCATACAAAGGCAGGTAAAACAAAAGATACAGAAGAACTCTCCTACCCGGTTCTTCAGAACCTTGGCGAGATCGTTGAACTGAACCTGAGGGACAGTGTGCTTTACCTTACCGGGATGGACAAGATCCTGCTTTTTAATCTCAGATTACTACCCCCTGAAAAGGTCATACAGCCTCCCCTGATCGAACTGGATAACGGCTCTCTGGCCGATGCGTCGGCCGCAATTCGGATTTCAGGGCTGGAGTTTCAGAGCAACCCTGTACCCGAATTCAGATACAGACTTGTTCCCGAGTTGCAGAATTGGTCAGATTGGAGTACATCCAGAAATTTGATTTTCAACCGTTTGAAGCCCGGGTCATACACCCTCTATGCCCAATCAAAAGATCTCTATGGCAGAATTTCGGAAACAGCTAAGATTCATTTCAGCATAAAAGCTCCGTTTTACAGCTCCTGGTATGCCTATGCGTTTTATGGATTAACCCTGTTAATTGCCCTTTTTATAATCCGGAAATTGAGGCTGTTAAGTTATCGCCAGGCCGAATCAAGGGTATCCCAGCGTATGCAGTCAAAATTGGATGACCTGACCCATGAGAAAGAAAAATCAGATAGAATAGTGGCGGATATTTTGCCCGACCGAACCGCACAACAGATGCGACTGGAGGGCAAAGCAAAATGGGATAAGTATGAAAGGGCTACGGTACTCTTTTCAGATATCCAGGGTTTCACCAAGATTGCTGAAGAGATGAATCCCGAAGCACTTATTGATGAACTGGACCAGTTCTTTTTCCATTTCGATTCGGTGGTTGAAAAGTATAATATCGAAAAGATTAAAACCATAGGTGATGCCTATATGGCAGCCGGGGGAATTCCGGAAAAAAACAGTACGAACCCGGTCGAAGTGGTACTTGCAGCCCTGGAAATGCAGGCATATATGCAAAAACTGAAAACAACAAAAACCGACATCTGGGATTTACGGATCGGCATTCATACGGGTCCGGTCATTGCAGGAGTGGTAGGTCACAAAAAGGTGTCGTACGACATCTGGGGAGATACAGTAAATACAGCTTCGCGAATGGAGTCCTCCGGGATTCCCGGTAAAGTAAATATATCGGGAATCACCTATGGGATGGTTAAGGACTACTTCATCTGTGAATACAGGGGCAGGCTTCCGGTGAAGTATAAAGGGAACATTGATATGTATTTTGTTACCGGTCTCCGGCCAGAACTGTCGGTGGATCTGAAGGGCATTCCAAATAAAAGGTTTTTTACGAAACTGCAGCTGCTCAGGCTTGGAGACCTGGAAGAGCGTGTATTCGAAACCATCCTGTCCAACCTGCCCGACAACCTCTATTTTCACAACATTGATTATGCACGAAAGGTCTACAACCAGGCGTTTCTGCTTTGCCGGGCCGAGGAGGTGGAGCAGGAGGACCGCCTCCTGGTAAGAACCGCTGCCCTAATGCTCTATACAGGTTTAACCCAGGCATACTCAAATTACGAGAACAGATCATCGGTCATAGCCCGAGAGCTCCTGCATCATTATAAATATTCCGAATTACAGATTGACAGGATCTGCAACCTGATCATGTCGACCAAACTTCCCTTCCAGCCTAACAACCTGCTGGAAAAAATTCTTATCGATGCCAAAATGGAGTTTATCGGCCGGCCAGATTATACCGACAGGATAAAATTGCTCTACAAAGAGATGGTTGAGACCGGCGCAAACCTGAATGGTCAGCAATTTAAAAAACAACAATTGGAGCTTCTCTATACCTTCGACTTTTTCACCGTCGCTGCCAGGCGGCTCCGGGAGGTCCCCGGAGAAGTGCAACAAGACTCCCTTGAACAGGAGAGATGGATATAAAACATCCTTCAACAACATGAATTCTGAATTGGTGCTCAGGGTTTGAATGATTACTTTTGATTCCTGCTTAATCAATAATTTTAATAATCATGGATCTTGACTGGAAAAACCTCGGGTTTAATATCATGAAAACCGATTACAATGTCCGGTGCGTTTACCGCGACGGGAAATGGGGCGAACTGGAGGTATCTGCCGATGAAACCTTCCCCATTCACATTGGTGCCACCTGCCTCCATTACGGCCAGGAGTCCTTTGAAGGACTCAAGGCTTTCAGAGGGGCCGACGGGAAGATCAGGCTGTTCAGACATGATGAAAATGCCAAAAGGATGATCAGATCTGCCCAGGGGGTTTTAATGGCCGAAGTACCGGTTGATTTGTTCATGCATGCTGTTGAAAAGGTGGTGCTGCTTAACAAAAAATTCGTACCCCCCTATGGATCAGGTGCCTCGCTTTACATCCGGCCCCTGTTGATTGGAACCGGTGCGGAAGTGGGTGTCAGGCCGGCCAGGGAATACACATTTCTGGTATTCGTCATGCCGGTGGGGCCCTATTTCAAATCAGGCTTTAAACCGGTTGATATGATGATCTGCAGGGATCATGACCGCGCTGCCCCCCTTGGAACAGGACATCTCAAAGTGGGAGGTAACTATGCGGCCAGTATGACTTCCATCCATGAGGCACATGAAAAGGGATACGCAACAGCCGTCTACCTCGATGCCAAAGAGAAAAAGTACATCGATGAATGCGGACCGGCCAACTTCTTCGGAATCAGGGATAATACTTATGTCACACCAAAATCCCAATCCATACTGCCGTCCATTACCAATAAGAGCCTTCAGACCCTGGCCGAAAGCTTTGGAATGAAAGTGGAGGTGCGCCCTGTCCCTCTGGAGGAACTGGCCGACTTTGATGAAACCGGTGCATGTGGAACTGCTGCAGTAATTACCCCCATTCACAGGATGGCTGACCTGGAAAAAAATGTAACCTATACCTTCGGGGATGCAGACAATCCGGGACCTGTTACCACCAGGCTTTACAAAACCCTGGTGGGAATCCAGACCGGAGACCTCGAAGATCCGTTCGGATGGACCAAGATTCTTGATTAAATTCCTATCTTTGCCCCAGCCATTTTTCAGGCTATGTCAAAGAAAGAAAACAGGACATATTCAAGGAGGATCCGAAGTTCGGCAATAACCTCAATGATAAGCATTTCACTTGTATTACTTTTAATTGGCCTGGTTGGGCTTTTACTGGTAAACGGGCGGAATATACGCAAACAGGTTATGGAGAGCATTGGATTCAATGTGATCCTCAAGGAGAACATCAAGGAGGCAGATATCTACCAGCTCCAGAAAATTCTCGATGCAAGACCATATATACTTTCCACTGAATATATTACCAAAGAAGAAGCTGCACTGGAGACTGAGCAGATGCTGGGTGAGGATTTCATCCACTTTCTGGGCTATAATCCGCTGCCCCCGTCCATCAGGGTAAGGCTGCATCAACCGTGGGCCAACCCCGACTCTGTTATGATGATTGAACAGGACCTTCTGCAATATGACTCCATCGAGGAGGTCTATTATAAAAAGTCACTGCTCTATGCCATTAATGAGAACATCAGGCAGATTTCGCTGGTGATCCTCGGATTTTCAATTCTCCTGACGCTGATCTCGGTGACCCTGATCAACAATACAATCCGGTTATCCATCTATTCCAAACGATTTATCATCAATACCATGCAACTTGTGGGTGCAACGAGGGGGTTCATTCGCAAGCCCTTTCTTTACCGTGGAGCTGCAAGTGGCTTTAGCGCCAGCCTGATCTCCCTGGTTATCCTGTTTGGCCTGGTATACCTGCTGCAGGAGGAGTTTGAAGGATTTATCTCCCTGAAAGATTATGATCTGCTGGCCATTCTTGCCCTGGGCGTAATTATCACTGGAATACTGATTAATTTTGTCTCCACCTTTTTTGCAGTCAATAAGTATCTTAACATAAAGACTGATAAGCTTTATTAAATACAGCACGAAATGAGTAAAAATAATAAGGGCAAAGAGAGTTTTGCATTGGGTAAGGAAAACTACAAACTCCTGGTAATCGGATTTGCCATCATTGTCCTTGGTTTCATCCTGATGATGGGAGGAAAATCGGAAGATCCCAATGTATTCAACGAAGAAGAAATATTCAGTTTCCGCCGCATCACCCTGGCCCCCATGGTGGTCCTGGCAGGATTCATTTTCGAAATCTGGGCCATCATGAAGAAGCCCAAATCTTCAGAGAATGACCTGGATTGAGGCGCTGATTCTTGGTTTGATCCAGGGACTTACAGAATTTTTGCCTGTCAGTAGCAGCGGACACCTGGAGATCGGGAAGGTCCTGTTAAATGTTGAAGTTAAGGAGGACATAACCTTCACCGTTCTGGTACACTTTGCAACCGTCCTAAGCACCATTACCGTTTTCTTCAGGGAGATCAGGGAACTGACACGGGGACTCTTTGCCTTTCAATGGAATGCCGAGACAAAATATGTGGCGAAAATCCTGCTCTCCATGGTTCCGGTTTTGATTGTGGGTATATTGTTTAAAGAGGAGGTGGAATCCCTTTTTTCGGGTAACCTCCATCTGGTGGGCGGAGCCCTGCTTGTGACAGCAGCGCTGCTTATCTCCACCCAGCTTGTGAAACCAGGGACCAAAAAAATCCCTTTCCTGGATGCGCTGCTCATGGGGATCGCCCAGGCCATAGCGGTCATACCCGGACTTTCAAGGTCGGGAGCAACCATCTCAACCGGCCTCCTTCTTAAAAATGACCGCGGCGAAGTGGCGAGATTTTCATTTTTAATGGTATTGATTCCCATCATAGGGGCTGCTTTGCTTGATATCCTCTCTTTTTCATCCTCAACCCCTGGACCCTCCATATCTGCCGGCCCTCTGATTATTGGCTTCATTGCCGCTTATATATCCGGATTCCTGGCATGCACCTGGATGATCCGTCTTGTAAAAAGGGGCAATCTCTATTGGTTCGCGCTTTACTGTGCTGTAGTAGGCATCATCGCAATCATAATATCCTGAATGAATGGATTTCAGTAATTCTGAAACATACCTGGAGGGGCGCGTCCTTTTTATTGATAAGCCACTGACCTGGACCTCTTTTGATGTGGTTAATAAAATCAGGAAGTTACTCAAGACCCACCTGGGCATTAAAAAAATCAAGGTGGGGCATGCCGGAACCCTCGATCCACTGGCCACGGGACTGGTAATTATCTGCACAGGCAGAGCCACCAAAAACATCATGCAGTTCCAGGACCTGGATAAGGCTTACCTCGCGCAAATCAGGCTGGGGGCTACCACCCCATCGTTCGATCTGGAAAGTGAAGTCGATTTTACCTTCCCATGGGAACATATCACCAGGGAGATGGTTGACCAGGCATTGATAAAATTTACAGGAGATCAGGAACAGATGCCCCCCATCTTTTCAGCAAAAAGTGTGGATGGGAAAAGGGCCTATGCAATGGCCCGAAAAGGCAAAGAGGTGGAATTAAAAAAACATCCTGTCACCATTCACAGTCTGGAGCTACAATCCATCCAACTTCCCAACCTCACTGTTCAAGTGGAATGCAGCAAGGGTACCTATATTCGTTCCCTTGCCCGTGACCTTGGTGAAGCGCTGAATTCGGGGGGGCACCTGGTTGGCTTGCGGCGAACAAGAATTGGTCCATATAAGGTAGAAAATGCCATATCTTTGGAAAACTTTATAGAAAATATTAAACTTTTGTAACAAATTTGGGTTTCTTACGTATAACGAGGCTCGCAATTATTCCATAATCATATCCCTGAAAATGAAGTTATCCCAATACAAATTCGATTTACCAACCAATCTTGTCGCTAAATTCCCTTCTAAAAACAGGGACGAATCCAGGCTCATGGTTCTGGATCGAAAAACACAAACCATTGATCACAAGACCTTCCGTGACATCATTGAATATTTTGACGATCAGGATGTGATGATTTTTAATGACACCAAAGTCTTTCCCGCCAGGTTGTATGGAAACAAAGAGAAGACCGGGGCCGAAATTGAAGTCTTTCTGCTCAGGGAATTAAACCGTGAACAGAGACTCTGGGATGTGCTTGTTGATCCGGCCAGGAAAATCAGAATTGGAAACAAGCTCTATTTTGGAGAAGATGATTTGCTGGTTGCCGAGGTGATCGACAATACAACCTCACGGGGCAGAACTCTGCGCTTCCTCTATGACGGTGAGTATGATGATTTCAAAAAGACCCTGTTTGACCTGGGAGAAACCCCACTGCCTAAATTTATCGAACGCAAGGTGGAACCGGAAGATAAAGAGCGCTACCAAACCGTCTATGCAAAACACGAAGGTGCAGTTGCAGCCCCAACCGCAGGGATGCACTTCAGCCGTGAACTCCTGAAGCGATTGGAAATCAAGGGAATTGACTTTGCATATATTACCCTTCACGTGGGACTGGGGAACTTCCGTACAGTTGACGTGGAGGATTTAACCAAGCACAAAATGGACTCCGAACGGATCCATATTACGGAAGAGGCCGTAAGGTTGGTAAATGCTGCAAAAGAGAAGAAAAAAAATATTTGCGCCGTGGGCACCACGGTCATGCGCACCCTGGAGAGCTCTGTATCGACCGATGGCTATCTAAAGGATTACGACGGGTGGACCAATAAATTCATCTTTCCACCCTATGAATTCAGCGTCTCCAACAGGATGGTTTCCAATTTCCACCTGCCATACTCAACGCTCCTGATGATGGTATCTGCATTCGCAGGGTACAATTTTCTGATGGATGCATACAAGATGGCCATTAAAATGGGATATAAATTTGGAACATATGGTGATGCGATGCTGATCCTGTAAAGCCCAACTATGCCCCTTCTTAACTCCATTATCTCCTGGGTAAATGTCAAGAGACTTCACCAGATCGATCTTTTCAAAAAGTATCCATATAATGTTCAGAAGGAGGTGTTTACTTCCCTGATCAATCAGGCATCAAAAACGGTGTGGGGAATCCAGTACGGATACCACTCCATTGATTCCATTAAAGATTACCAGCAGCGGGTGCCCATAAGCACTTACGAGGATGCAAAACCTTACATCAACCGACTTCGGGAGGGGGAACAAAACCTGCTGTGGCCCAGCGAAATCAAGTGGTTTGCAAAATCATCGGGAACTACCTCCGACAAAAGTAAATTCATCCCTGTCAGCAACGAATCTCTTGAAGATTGCCATTTCAGGGGAGGGAAGGATGTCATTGCCATCTATACAAGGGAGCGTCCTGACAGCGGGGTGCTAAAAGGTAAGGCGCTCACCCTTGGCGGAAGTGCACAGGTAAATAAGTTCAGTAACGAATCCTATTACGGGGATCTTTCCGCTGTTCTCATTGAAAATCTTCCCTTCTGGGCACAATTTATCAGGACGCCTGCTGCGGAGATTGCCCTGATCCCCGATTTTGAAGAGAAACTGGAGAAAATCACCAGGCACACGGTGGGAGATAACGTGACCAGTATTGCCGGTGTCCCCTCGTGGAACCTCGTGCTTTTAAGGAAAGTTCTCGATTTCACAGGTAAAAGTAACATCCTCGAAGTGTGGCCCAATCTGGAACTTTTCACCCATGGTGGAATCAGTTTTGCCCCTTACCGGGAACAGTTTAAAAAGCTGATCCCTTCAGATGAAATGAACTACCTGGAGACCTACAACGCGTCGGAGGGCTTTTTTGCAATCCAGGACGAGCTGGTACGGGATGATATGTTGCTGATGCTTGACCTGGGAGTATTCTATGAATTCATACCCATGATTCAGCTCGGGAAAGAGAATCCCCAGGCGCTCACTATTGATGAGGTTGAACTGGGAGTAAACTATGCGATGGTGATCTCCACCAACGGAGGATTGTGGCGCTATCTGATCGGAGACACGGTAATTTTTACCTCACTCTTCCCACACAGAATCAAAATTTCCGGGAGAACCAAATATTACATCAATGCATTTGGAGAGGAGGTCATTGAGGACAATGCCGAAAAAGCACTGATGAAAGCCTGCAGGGAGACCGGCGCAACCATCAGGGAGTATACAGCAGGGCCCCTATACATGAGTTCCGATTCCAAAGGGGCACATGAATGGATGATTGAGTTCGATTCAAAACCCGATAGCCTTGAGAAATTTACAAGGGTCCTTGATGAAACGCTAAGTGAGATAAATTCGGACTATGAGGCCAAACGATACAAAAATCTGACCCTCATGGAGCCTCAAATCGTTTCGGTGCCACCCGGAACTTTCTACAGATGGATGCAAAAAAGGGGGAAACTGGGCGGTCAAAATAAAATACCAAGACTGGCCAACAATCGAAAATATTTAGATGAGCTCAGGGATATTCTAACCGGATAAAAGTTATTATCTTAGAGTCCCATTGACCATTAAACATCATTGAATATGCATATAGCCGTAGCCGGGAATATCGGGTCGGGAAAGACCACTCTCACCAGCCTGCTGGCGAAACAATATGGTTGGGAAGCCCAATATGAAGATGTGGATGATAACCCCTACCTCAACGATTTTTACCAGGATATGCAACGATGGTCTTTCAACCTCCAGATATACTTCCTGAACAGCCGTTTCAGTCAAATTGTGAGGATTCGCCAATCGGGGAATAAGATCATCCAGGATCGGACCATTTACGAAGATGCATACATTTTTGCCCCCAATCTGCACAGTATGGGGCTGATGAGCACACGTGACTTTGAAAATTACTTTGCCCTCTTCAACCTGATGAGTTCCCTGATCGAACCTCCCGATCTGCTCATCTATCTCCGCGCCTCCATTCCTGTGCTGGTGGAACAGATCCAGCAGCGTGGCCGAAAATTTGAGAACAACATCCGGCTCGACTACCTGAAACACCTCAATGAACGGTATGAAGCGTGGGTGGAGACCTACAACCTGGGAAAAATGCTGATCGTGGATGTTGACAATCACAATTTCCGTGATAAACCAGAGGACCTGGCCTCAATCATCGACAAAATCAACGCAAATATTCACGGGCTTTTTTAAAGAGAAGTTATATTTAACTCCTCGCTTAAAAGCGCCTTCGGCTCTTTATAGGCTTCGTCGTTAAAAATAACTTCAAAAGGATCTATTGTGGAACTTCCTCTACAGCCAGGGGTTTAAAGACAACATCCACGATATTGGGTTTCTTATAAAATGTCTTCATTACCTTCTTCACATCCTTGGTACTCAGATCCTTCAGGATATCCTCGTAATTTGCCGGGTCGTCATAGTTAATGCCATTTACATAATAACCATAAATGGTATTCAGATAATAGGAGTTGTGCTCCTTGCTCTGTTCCCTTGTCTTCAGCATGTTCTCAACCGTTTTGGAAAGATTCTCAGAAGAGGGACCCTCCCCGGCCAATTGATCCAATTCCAGAAAAACTTTGGATTTCAAATCGCCGGCCCTGTCAGGATCGCAGTCAAAACTGATATTCATATTGGCCTTGCCTTCGGGCAGACGCTCCAGGTTGGTCCGGATGGCCACACCATAGGTGCCACCCTCCTCCTCACGGATCGATTCAGTAAAGCGCAAATCAAGGATCCCTTCGATGACTTTTAATACCTGAAAGTTATAGGGATTGTAACGCATGGGCTGGTTGATTACAATGTTCACGTTGGACTTGGGTGTTTCAAGGGCCATCTCAATTTCCTTTACAACCACCCCCTTGGGTTCCCTGACCTTCCTGTCCACCCAGGTCTCCGAACGATCCAGGTCGGGAATGGCGCCAATGTATTTCTGAACAAGGGGCTTCAGCTGATCCTCCTCACAACTTCCAACGATAACAAAGAAGAAATCACTGGCATCGGCAAAGCGATCCAGGTATACCTCCTCGATCAAATCCAGTTGAATGTCGGCAAGGAATTCCAAGTCAAGAATACGGGTACGGGGATTATAATTGGTGAGAATCAGACTTAATGAATCACTCATAATTTTCTGAGGATTGTTCCCCATATTCTCCACCAGGCCTTTGTACCTGGCCATGATGGCATCATGAGCTGACACATCGAACCTGGGCTTGTTAAAGGAAAGGTACAAAAGCTGCAACATGGTCTCCAGGTCCCTGGGTGTTGTGGAACCGTTCACCCCTTCATTGAGGTTTCCCAGCTGCAGATCGAATGCAACATTTTTACCTGTCAGCATTTTTTGCAGGTTCGTGGCATCGAACTCTCCCAAACCATAAAAGCTGGTAAGACTGGTCATCATATCAGCCGACGGAATATACTCATGATCATAAAGCGAGCTGCCACCAACGCTGAATCCGCGGATCTGAACCTGGTCCTTCTCATAATCGGCGTACCTGAATATTACACGGGCACCATTTTCCAGGGTCCACTCCACAGCATCAAACTGATCCAGTTTCTTCGTGGAGGTGATGGCTGCCGGTGAAAGCTCCTCCATCACCAGAGACTCAGCCAGCTCCTCTTCCTGATAGGGATCGATTTCGGCTGCCGCCACTTGTGTGAGAATGGCCATCGATTCAGCTCCGGTCAGGTGCTCATATCCTTCACCCTCAGGTCCCTGGATCACAAGAACCTGGTTCTGGTCCGTAATCCAGGTATTAAGGTAGCTGGTGAAATCTTCCAGGGTAATGGTTGGGAGCAATGCCTGAACAAACATATAGCCGGTCTCTGCGGAGAGGTAGGCATCCCCGTTCAGGTAGTTTTCCACATACTGGTTAATATATGCCTCATTGTGAATCTTATCCCGCTCATTATAATACTTATCCCACTGGGTAAGGATCTGAGCCTTTGCACGATCCAGTTCTCCCTGAGTGAATCCGTACCTTTTTGCCCTTTCAAGCTCAGTCATAATGGCTGTCAGACCGCCCGACTCCTGGTTTGGATTGGGCATGATAATCACGCTCAAAGCTTCATAACCCCTTTCAAAATCCCCATAATTCACGATCCCCACAACAAAAGGAGGGTCCCCTTTCTGAACCAGTTCATTGATACGCTGTCCCATCATCGCATTGAAAAGTTCATGGATATAGGCTTCCCGGTGATCCAACAGGTTCTCGGCCCCGGTGCTCTCTTTCCTGTGCCTGATCATATAGCGGATAATCGTATTGGGAGCCTCCTTGTCTGTCACCAGGCCAAATACGGGAGTTTCCATGTCGGGTATTTCGTAGAATGGCCTTTCAGGGGCATTTTCCTCCGGAGGTATTTTTGAAAAGAGTTCTATCACCTTTGCCTCCATCTCATCGGGGTCAAAGTCACCTGCAATGGCAATCGCCTGGAGATCTGACCTGTACCATTTTTGGTAAAATTCCCTGAGTGTATTATACTCAAAACTTTCAATCACATCCAGGTCACCAATCACATCCCTTTCGGCAAATTTTGAACCGGGATAGAGGTAAGGCAGAGCGGCAGAATACATTCTGAACTGAGCATCCCGGCGGGTTCTCCACTCCTCTTTGATTACCCCTCGTTCTGCATCGATCTCCTCATCTGTGAGCAGAAGGTAATTGGACCAGTCGTTAAGTATCAAAAGACATGAATCGATGACTCCCGGCTTGTTCACAGGAACATCCGAAAGATTATAGACGGTCTGGTTCTGACTGGTGTATGCATTGATGTTCTCACCAAAGGCCACACCGTGGCGCTCCAGGAAATTGATGATCCCCTTTTTTGGAAAGTGTTCGGTACCGTTAAACGCCATATGCTCCAGGAAGTGTGCCAGACCGTTCTGGGAATCCTCCTCAAGCAGGGCACCCACATTTTGGATAATGTAAAAGGATGCCCTCTCCTTAGGCTCCTTGTTAGCCTTGATATAGTAGGTCATCCCGTTATCGAGGACACCGTGGCGAACCGACTCGTCGTTGGGAAGGGGTGCCATGGGATCCATCTGGGCCAGGGCAAGCTGGCTGACCAATGACAATAAAAGAAGGGGAAAAAATACTTTAAATCTTTTCATGATCCGATGCATTATTTGATTATCGATTGATATTTCCTTTGAAAAGGATTATGAAATTACGCAATTTGAGGTTATATCCGAATAAGTATTCACTAATAAGGATAGATAGGTCGACTTTTTAAGCAGATTTTTTTAATTTAACGCCTCTTTTCACTTTAAACTAAAAAATTAAAATGATGAATACCTCCAGAAGAAACTTCCTGAGAATTTCGGGGGCCGGGTTGCTGGCCACCCAGGCCCCATCGGTTTTAGCAGGAAACATGGCCGGGAACAGCAGGATTTCAAACACGGATATTCCCTTTCAGCTGGGCATTGCTTCTTACACCTTCCGGGAGTTCAGCCTGGAAGAGACCATCACCATGACGGGAAGACTTGGAATCTCCAAATTGTCACTAAAAAGCATGCACCTGCCCCTGGATATGGGCCCCGGGGAGATCAAATCGGAGGTCGCCAAAGTGACTTCGGCCGGTATTGACCTCTATGGCGGAGGAGTAATTTATATGAAAACCACCGGGGAAGTGGATCAGGCATTTGCCTATGCCGGGTATGCCGGAATGAAAATCATTATTGGCGTTCCGGAGCATGAACTGCTTGATTACTGTAATCAAAAGGTAAAAGATACAGGTATTCAGTTAGCCATCCATAATCACGGACCGGGTGATGAGAAATACCCCACACCGGAAAGTGCCTATAACCTGATAAAAGATATGGATCCGGGAATGGGCCTCTGCGTGGATATTGGCCATACCGTCCGCATCGGTGAGGATCCCATTACCGACACAGCAAGATTTATAGACCGCGTGCTTGACGTTCATATCAAAGATGAGGATAAGGCCGATGCATCGGGAGAGACCTGCGAGATTGGCCGTGGTGTGATCGACATTCCAGGTTTCCTGGAGATGCTCATCAAAAAGAAATACAACAAGGTAGTCAGCTTCGAATATGAAAAGGACGGCAATGATCCCTTGCCTGGTCTGGCCGAATCAGTAGGATATGTAAGAGGCGTGCTGAAAATGCTCAGGTGAAAAGTTTTCAAAGGTTTATTCCTTTGAAAATAAAATCGTTGAGTTGTACCTTCAGGTTTTGGGCAATGACCGGGCATTTGGCCCGGAGCAGGAAAAAGATGGTCCGGCCGGCTCCCGACAGCCCTTCATAGTTTCCCTGTCCCTTGCTGATTACCAGGCCGGCCTTTGCAAACCTTTCAAGGAAATCCTTGTTGCATAAACCCAGGATGGTCCCTGGTGCAGTGGATCCGGATGAGATTATTTCAGCAACCTCGTGAAGTCCCGATTCCATCGCATCTTCCATGGTGGCATCATTGATCACGGGAGCCTCCCGGACTACATAGGTGACCGGTTTTCCCAGCTCCCCGATCAGCAACCTGTCGAAAACCGACTCACCGGCATTATCACCAATAAAGAGCACCGACGAGGCACCCTCGAGCTGTTCCCTGAATTCGGCGTAGTGGAAAATGGCGTACCTCATCTGTGATATCATTTCAACCTCCTCCATGAGGTTGTACTCCATGCTGATCCCGAAATCAAGAACATTGCCGATGGTGGAAAGGCGGATGGATGTGAGAAGCGGATCATCCGACTCGTGAACCATTTCCAGCAGGCGCGGGTAGACAGAAAGAACCTGAGCGATACTTGCCCTTTTAAGATCCTTATAAGGATCATTCACCCCGGTGATCTCCCTGATCCTCCTATAGATAAATTCACCTGTTTCAGGTGGGGTGTTGGTCAATGGGACATCCTTAAAATGGCTGCCTACCTCATCCAGAATCTTCTTGATGACCACCTCGTCATCTGTTACCAGCCGGGCAGCCCTTACGGCCTGTTCCACAAAACAGGGGAAACAATCGAGGTAGGTTTTCATGCCGGCAAAGTTAAAATAACTTTGACTTCAAGGGATGAATCCCGATGGCAAAGCATATGCATGACAAAAAAAAGAGGGTGCCCTTTTGAGACACCCCCCTTATATTCAAATATTTGATTCTTACTTCTTGATCAGAACACGATTGGATACTTCCATCGATACAAATTTCACCGAAACAATATACATTCCGGATTCAAGGTTACTGATATTCAAATCGGTAGTAAAACCATTCACAGGTGCACTGTATATCAACTGACCTGTAATGTTTGAAATGTTTACGGATTGAATTTCAACAGCACTCGATAGGGTAACCGCGTTAACTGCAGGGTTCGGATACATTTGCAGATAGGAAGCCTTATTCACATCAACACCTGTAATCCAGGGGGTATAATCACCGTCGTTGAAAACAACATTTACAATGTTTTCTCCTTCAACAGCCGTATAGGTCCTGTTTGGACCACCACCCGGGAATTCAGAGATAGGATCCCAGGTTCCGTTTACCCTGAATTTAAATTCAAGATTTGTCCCGACTTCAACGCTGGCTACAACAATGGTGTAGATGCCATCCGCATCCGCATCAGCAGCATTTTTAACGGGATCTCCCCAATTATTCATAGAACCTGCAAGGTCAACTTTATCCACTGCCGGATCAAATATTTCGGCGGCAATCATGCCGGTCATATCCACATTGAAGGTAACATCAACCGGAGGTGTTTCGGGTGTCCCCATAAATGTGCCATTGGCCATTAAGGTAACATTGCCCAGGTAACTTGGATTTCTCCAGCCTTCGTCTGCAAACTGGTTCCAGGATAGCTTGCCGTCGAGGTTACCATCGGCATCGTTGTCACCAATCTTGGCGTCAAATCCGATAACCTGACCTGCTTTTAGCTCAACACCTATCAGCTCCAATGGAATGGCGATCTCAAGGGTGTAATTGCTGCCCGAATCAATCACCTCGGAAAAGTCAACGCCCCAGATCAGCGAAGTATCTTCCATGGCCAGGTCGCCTTCAACACTCCAGATTTTCTCGAGCATGAACTGTACCGAATCCATGGGTGGAGCCTGATCCACCAGATAAGTAGCTGACTTATGGTTGTTAAAGTCAAAGTAAACGGAATAATGATCCCTTTCCCAGGGTTGATTCAGATCGGTAACCAGGGTATCATCCTTCACCTGCAACAGAATATAGACATAGTCTGTATCCCACAGTGCCTTAACGGTACCGCTGAAGTCAGCTGCATTGTCGATACCTGTTACGAGATTTTCCCTTAAAAGAGGCATCGCTATGGCCTGGTTCCAGTTGCCTTCAGCAACTCCATCCACTTTGATGGTTTGCGGAGCCGGTGACAATGGTCCAAGATCAACAAATACAGGTTCCAGTTTCATGTTACCCAGATAGCCGGGATTTCTCCAGCCTTCATCCATGGACTGGTGCCATGAGTATTTGCCATCCAGGGTACCATCGGCATCATTGTCGCCAATCTTCATATCAAATCCGATCACCATCTCTTCAGCCAGGGTAACTCCCAAAATATCCATGGGAACAACCATCTCCAGGATGTACCCTTTGCCTTCGGTAATATTCTCCACAAAATCAACACCGTTGACAAGGGAAGTATCCTCCATGGCAAGGTCGCCGGCTACGCTCCAGATCTTCTCCAGCATAAACTGAACTGAATCCATGGGAGCTGCAGCATCAGTAACAAATGTGCTGGTTTTCAGGTTGTTAAAATCGAAATAAACAGAATAGTGATCCCGTTCCCATGGTTGATTCAGATCCGTAATCAGGGTATCATCCTTTACTTCCAGCATGACATAGATATTATCCAGGTCATGCATCACCTTAAAGGTACCGCTGAAGTCAGCTGCACTTGCTACGCCAGTTACCAGATTCTTTACCTCAAGTTTGTGTGTAGAGGCAGCATACCAGGCATAATCAGCCATCCCGTCGATGACCGGAGCGTGCTTCACTTTTGAAAGAGAACCATCAGCTTCAAGTTTGGCTGTTCCAAGATAACTGGGATTTCTCCATCCTTCGTCCAGGATCTGGTACAATGAGTACTTGCCATCAAGCGATCCGTCGGCATCATTATCTCCTATTTTTGCATCAAAACCAATGACTGCATCGGCAGTTAAGGTAACACCGAGTTTACTGAAAGGAACAGCTACCTCAAGCGTGTACATACTGCCGGAATCAATTTTCTCAACAAAATCAACGCCCCAAACCAGGGAACTGTCTTTCATTGCAAGGTTTCCTTCTACACTCCAGACTTTTTCCAGCATAAACTGGGCTGAATCCAATGGGAGCGCGCCTTCAGTTAAAATCGCTGCGGTCTTCAGGTTAAGAAGGTCAAAATAGATGGAGTAGTGATCCCGTTCCCAGGGTTGATTCAGATCGGTAATCAGGGTATCATCCATTACCTGTAGAAGGCAATAAACTGTATTCGCATCCCACAATACCTTGATACTTCCACTGAAATCGGCAGCATCGGTAACACCAGCACTGCCATTGTCCCTCAACAGGTCCATTGCTGTTACAGTTGCCCAGACAGCGTCACCTGCATCCCCGTCAATAACCGGGGGCGTGGCGATTTGTCCAAAAGCAGCGGCACTGAAAAAGCCTGTCAGTAAGGCTCCCAATGCCAGTTTTTGTAATTTTCTCGTCATAGTAGTTAATTTATTAAGTGAATAATATTATACGAATTTAGCATTATTTTGATAACTGATGCAATTCATGGATGACTTCATGATGATTTTCCGCCCCCTGGTTATTTGAAGCTTTCAGTTATTCAGTGTGCAGAGTACTACACATGAAAAAAGGCCGGCGGAATTGCCGGCCTTTTTATCAGGCTCCTCAGGTAGGACTTGAACCTACGACCTACGGATTAACAGTCCGCCGCTCTAACCAACTGAGCTACTGAGGAATTATTCCGGCTATTAAACCGTGCCTGTTAAGCGGTGCAAAAATAAAAGCTTTTCACCAATAAAACAATACATTTATTAAGATTATCAATCTATCTGATAAATTATATATTTGCATCTCGTGCAATAAAACTCTGATCATATGGCAAAAGTACTGGGTATGGGCAACGCGCTGGTAGACATTATCACGCAAATTGACAATGACGAGATTCTGGGAGAACTCGGATTGCCCAAAGGCAGTATGACCCTTGTGGATTTTGATACCTCCAATTTCATACATGCCGAAACGGCCGGAATGCCTAAATCCAAAGCTTCCGGCGGTTCTGCTGCAAATACAATTCACGGCCTGGCCCACCTGGGTGTGGAAACCGGTTTTGTGGGCACCGTGGGAAATGATGAAATGGGCAGATTCTTCAAAAAGGACATGCAGGTAAATAAAATCAACCCCATCCTGTTCAGGACCATGCATGAGACGGGTCGTGCCATAGCGCTTATCTCATCCGATACGGAACGGACTTTTGCCACCCATCTGGGTGCAGCAGTTGAATTATCGGCAAATGATATCACCCATGATATTTTTGAAGGTTACAATTACTTTTATATTGAAGGATACCTTGTTCAGAACCGTGAAATGATCGAAAAGGCGATGCGTCTAGCACGACATGCAAACCTTAAGATTTGTCTTGACCTGGCCAGTTACAATGTGGTTGAGGAGAACAGGGAGTTTTTCAAAGAATTGATCACAAAATATGTGGATATTCTTTTTGCCAATGAAGAGGAGATCAAAGCGCTTAGCGGAAAACCGGCTGAAGAGGGTGCCCGCCAACTCAGCGGTATGGTCGATCTGGCAGTAATCAAAATGGGAGCCGAAGGCTCTTTCTGTTTTTCAGGCGGAGAGATGATCCGAATAGGGGTAAGGCCTTCAAGGCCCATCGATACCACAGGTGCGGGAGACCTTTATGCTGCAGGCTTTATCTTCGGCCACCTTAATGGAAGACCATTGGAAACATGTGGAAAAATTGGAGCGATCCTTTCAGGCCGTGTCATTGAAATGATCGGCGCAAAAATGGATGAAGCCACCTGGGAGATCCTTCGCAGGGAGATCAAAACACTGGAAGATTAGTCTGCCGGGCGGACTATTCAGCAATGAACCTGATTTGATAGCCTCCGAAATTCCTCATATTGATAACCCGGTTATCCTCAAATAAAAGATACTGCCCCTTTATTCCGGATAGTACACCTTTCACTTCAGGTTCCTTATCAAAATTGAGGCTTTGGATCTTTTCAGGGTAATGCGCCACGGGGTAAATAAATTCATGAACCAGGTTGTTTCCGGTCACAAAAGGTTTTAAACGGTCGGGAACCATAGGAACGATCCGCATCTTTTCCTCAACCAGGTTTATCTCCCCGGGTTCATCTCCTGTGAGCATTTTTCTCCAATTGGTTTTATCGTTTATTTGCTCCTTGAGCGAAACTTCCATTTCGCCGGCCGTAAAACGGTTTGGCGCTCTTGCCAGTTCAATGGCCCTTACTGCTCCCTGGTCTATCCAACGAACAGGAATTTGGGAAGCACGGGTAACTCCCACCTTCAATCCACTGGTTAATGAGAGATAGACTACCTGCTCCCTGAGACAGTGCTCCCTGGCATAGTCCATATCCCTGGCTACTTCCTCATGTGCCCTGCAAAGTTCGGGGCGCAGAACACACTCTTCTGTCTCCGGTGCGGTGGAAAAACAGGGATAGCAATAACCCTGCGCAAACGATTTACGGGTTTCCCTCCCACACCGAACGCAATTAATTTTACCCAGAAAGGTCATGATGATCTGACTCCCGATGAGCCGATTCATTGAAATCCTCTCACTTCCCAAAGGAAGCTGATACTCCACAGGATCCCCCTGAGAAACTTCCATTTTCCTGATCTCTCCAATTATTTCCATGACATCTAAAATACAAATTCAAAAATATTTTCCATTATTTTACTACTATGTATTGCATGGTATTGTTTTTTTATCATATCTTTGTTATGACATGTTGCTTGCTTAGGCCTATAGTATGATATACATAGTAGTATTTGCTTAACCGCATTAAAATTCTGAACAATGAACATAGAGAACGCAAAAGCACAGATGCGGAAAGGTATACTAGAGTATTGTATCCTGTCCATTTTAAATAAACGGGACCTGTATACCTCTGATATTATCAGCGCTTTGAAAGAGAACGACCTGATCGTTGTCGAGGGAACGCTTTATCCCCTGCTCACCAGGCAAAAAAATGCCGGCCTGCTCCATTACCGCTGGGAGGAGAGTACCCAGGGCCCGCCCCGGAAGTACTACGCTCTGACCGAAATCGGCAAAGTTTATCTCAAAGAGATGGACGCATCATGGAGCTCTCTGATTAAATCGGTTGAATCGATCAAGAATTACCAATAAAGCCCTATACCATGAAGAAAACGATCAAAATAAATCTGAACGGGATCATCTTCAACATCGATGATGATGCCTATGAAAAACTTAAATCATACCTGGACACCATCAGCCGGTATTTCTCCAACAAACAGGAGAGTAAAGAGATTATTGATGATATCGAAGCGAGGATTGCCGAGCTATTCCAGGAACGGGTATCGGCTGAAAACCAGGTAATCACGCTGACCATCGTAAACGAGGTTATCGCTATCATGGGAAATCCCGAAGATATTGCCGATACCGGTGAAGGGAGTGATGAACAAAGGTCGTTCCACCACTCATACACCCGCAGTAAAAAGCTTTACCGCGATCCTGAAAATTCGGTGATAGGTGGTGTTTGCGGTGGACTTTCAGCATATTTCAACATGGATCCGGTTATTTTCCGGCTCCTTTTCGTGATTTTCTTCTTTGCCGGCGGAGCATCTATCCTGGTTTACCTGATCCTCTGGATCGTGCTCCCCAAAGCTGAAACTGCAGCACAAAAACTGGAAATGCGTGGGGAGAAGGTCAATGTCTCCAACCTGGAAAAAAAAATTCGTGAGGAGTATGATTCCGCCAAAGAGAATGTAAAAGAGAATATTTCCAGGGCAAAAAGTTCTGAAACCTATAAAAATGCAAAGAGCGGAGTTTCCGATTTTTTCGAGGTTTTGGGAAAAATTCTTCTGGTGTTCGTTAAGGTCATCCTGATCATAATTGGCACCAGCCTGGTTATTGCAGGTATAGGGATTCTGATCGGACTTATCACCCTCCCATTTGTCGGAGTGCACCTTTTCCCGTTCGAATCCTACAATTTTTCCCTTGGTGATATACTCATTCCCTTCACTGAACCCTTTTCAGTAACCCTTCTCATTGTTGCAGTTACCCTTTTGATCCTGATTCCCATCGGTGCAATGATCTATGCACTGGTCAGATTAATTTTCAACATTAAGACCCATAACCGGGGACTGGGTGTGGGAGCGCTGGTTCTCTGGCTGGTTTGCCTCTTTTCGATTATGGGTATCGTGGCCTTCGAAAGCAGCAACTATTCCGAGACCGGACGAAAAAGCATCTCCCAGGAACTGGATACAGGATCGGACACCCTCTATTTGAAGATCAACTCGGATCAGCAGGAGTACCTTGAGGATGAGTCGATCATCGACCTGGATGAAAAATGGTTCCTCCTTGAGGATGCAGAGGCCTTCTACGGTAAGATCAAAATTGACCTGGAGCGGGCCGGGGGTGACAACTTTATCCTTGAAATTGAGAAGCAGTCCAAAGGTAAGAACTGGGAACGGGCTGAAGAGAATGCCGCTAAAATTGATTATGGATTTCATTTAAAGGGGAATATGCTGAAACTGGATCCATACTTCTCAGTGGGAACTGAGGATAAATGGAGGTTCCCGGGAGTGGAGACCACCATCCGGATCCCTGAGGGCAAAGTGGTTGTACTCGATCGTGAAACCAGGGAATATCTGGATGGAATTCACAATGTGGATCACCTTTCTGATTGGAATATGGCCGGAAAAACCTGGAAAATGGCCGAAGAAGGGCTGGAATTAGTTGCAGAATAGATTGATTATTTACTATATTTGCACCCGGTTTTCGCAACCCCGATTGACCCGTGGTGTAATTGGCAACACGTCTGATTTTGGTTCAGAAGAGTCCAGGTTCGAGCCCTGGCGGGTCAACAAATAGTTTTTACAACGCCTTGTCTACCAGATAGACAGGGCGTTTTTAGTTTATTGTGCACAAACACTGCTGAAACTTTAGGTTGGATTGTTTGATAAGTTCCTCTGCAATGAAAAGGTTTATTGTATTAGATTTGTATAAATGGCTTTGTTATGAGACTGAGAAGAGCGATTTATATTTTCGGATTTCTGCTTACAGCCTCCACTGCGGCGGCTCAGATCAATATATACCTCGGGGGCAATCTGCAGGGAAATTACTCATGGATCAGAAGCGAGCAGAACTCTTTTAAGCCCGGGTTTGGAGGAGGATTCAGTTTTGTGTACTGGGAATACGAATACTGGTTTATAAAGGCCGGGCTGGACTACCTCTATAGGGCTTCATCCTCGTATGAGTATCCCGACATCTATGGGGTCACGGATTATGGCCCTGATGACAAAATCAATATTGACATATCTGAACAGAACGTAGGGATCCCGCTGACCATCTATTTCAGGCCCTACGAATCGGGAAAAAATGCCGTGTTAATCACCGGTACGCTTGAAACCCTTTTCACCGTTCATCAGAAAGCCTCCAATAAGGAGTATGGTGACCTGGTATTTACCGGGTCGGATATTCATTCGCGTTACAAGACAAGTCTCGGGATTGGAGCCGGGTGGCAAAGGCAACTCGACAGGTATACTTTTCTGAATATTTATCCTTCGTTTAACCTGGATATCAGGGCCCAGCACCCTTTCAATTCCATCACCCTAACGGCCGAGCTGCTATTTGGGGTTTATTAACATAATCTGCTGTCTCCTTAACTCTTTCCTCAGCTGTTTTGACCTGCCCCCGGTGAGCCTGTCCAGGTACTCCCAGAACTCTGGCCCGTGGTTCCGGTGCCGGGTATGTGCGAGTTCGTGCAGGATCACGTAATCGGAAAGGTATTCGGGCAACATCATCAGCCAGCTGTTCAGGTTGATCCCGTTTCTCGCAGTACAACTCCCCCACCGGGATTTCATTCTCCGAACCTTCACCCCTGAAAATCTCAGCCCGTGCATCTGCCCCAGATCCGTGACCCTGCCAGGAAGATAGGCTGCTCCCTCTTTAAGCAGTATGCGCCAGATGGCCTCCTCCAGGGTATCTTTTGTATCCTTCAACCTGACCGTGATCTGCCTGCCCCTCACCGTAAGGACTCCTCCCTCGCTGATCGTCAGTGCAGTGACCGAATGCCTTTTCTGCTCATTGATCTTTTGAACAATCCAACCACCCCTGGAAAACACAAAGGACTCAGCCCTTTTCAGGCTTACAAAGCCCGGAACAGTTACCTTTATATCCCCGTTCCGGCCGATCCGGATTGCCATGTTCTTTGCCCTGCGATTGCGGATGTACCTTATCTCCCCAAAATCAGCATATTGTATAACATTTTCAGTTCTATTCATTCAAAATTAAATGCAGATGGTTAACTTTAGCGTTTATAAAAAAACAAATAAAATGCGAAAATCCATCTTACTGGCTTTTCTGTTACTCACATTTTTCTTCCTCGCTTCAGCCCAGCAACCCGCCAACGGTTCCTGGTCGCTTGAAGATTGCATCAATTATGCCATGGAGAATAACATTCAGATCAAACAGACTGTTCTGAATACCCAGTACAGTGAGAATCTACTCAAGCAATCCCGGCTAAGCCAGATCCCCAACCTGAACGGAAGCCTCGGCTATAATTATTCCTGGGGCCGTGCACTGGATCAGACTACCTACCGGTATACCGATAACAGCCAGATCAACTCCGTCAACCTGGGGATCAGCACATCGGTAAACCTCTTTAACGGATTGCAAGTCAGAAATACCATTCAACAAAATGAGCTCAAACTGATGGCCAGCTACCAGGATGTAGAGAAGATAAAAAATGATATCTCACTGAATATTGCTGCGGCCTACCTGACCATCCTTTTCAATAAGGAGCTACTTTCGGTGACACAGAATCAGCTTGAGATTACTGAGCAACAGGTGAACAGGACCCGAAAAATGGTAGATGCAGGGAAGCTGGCCGAGGGAAGTTTCCTTGAGATCCAGGCACAGTATGCCGGAGAGGAACTGAATCTTGTCAATGCCGAAAACCAATTGTCCATTTCTCTGCTGAACCTGCAACAGATCCTTGACCTTCCCATCGATTCAGCCTTTGATGTATACATTCCCCAGCTTGAGGATCCCGATGAAAATCCCATTGTCATGAGCGCGATCGAGGTATACCGGATTGCAGAACAGGAGATGCCACAGATCAAGGGAGCACAGTTTTCTCTGGAAAGTTCCAAAAAGCAGTTAAATATCGCCAAGGGGGCCCGATCCCCTCAGCTATACCTTTCCGGCAATTTTAATTCAGGGTATTCCGATCTGCGGGAACAGGTAACTGAGTTGACACCGGTTATCCCTATTATCGGAAACACAGCGGCTGACTTTACCGGAATCAACGTTTATGGGCCTGAGATCAACGTACCAACTGTTGGTGCATATCCCTTTACTAACCAGCTGATTGACAACCGATCAGCAGGCGTGGGACTTGGATTATCCATTCCCATTTTCAATGGCTGGCAGGTGAATACCAGCGTAGCCAATGCCCGTATCGCGCTCGAAAATTCACAACTGGAACTCCAGAGCGAAAAGCTGATGCTTTACGCATCCATTCAACAGGCCTATGCCGATGCATTTGCGGCACTAAAGAAATTCAGGGCCTCTGAACGCGCCCTGGTTTCCATGGAGGAATCGTTCAAATACACTGAAAAAAAGTTCGAAGTGGGATTGGTGAATACAGTGGAGTTCAACACTTCGAAGAACCAGCTTACTGCAACCCAGTCGGATCTTCTCCAGGCAAAGTATGATTTTATCTTCAGAATAAAGATTCTTAATTTTTACCGGGGAGAACCCATTACTCTTTAATCAATTATCATGAAATCAAAACGATTACTTCTCATCATAGGAATCTCGGCTGTTGTGTTGATCATCGTGCTTGCAGTTGGAAAAAAACAGGGCTGGTTTGGCAATGAAGGCTTTCTGAAAGTATCGGTGGAAAAAGGAGTCTCAAGGGATATTGTGGAGATCATCACAGCCAACGGGAAAATCCAGCCTGAAACTGAGGTTGCCATCTCACCCGATGTCTCAGGCGAAATTGTAGAACTGGTTGTAAAGGAAGGGGATAAGGTGGTCAGGGGTCAATACCTGTTAAAAATCAAACCCGAAGCTTACCAAATGGCGCGAAACCGGGCAGAGGCTTCTCTTAATAACTCAAAGGCCAGGCTGAAACAAGCTGAAGCTCAACTTGAAATGGCAAGTCTTGATTATAACAGAAGCAGCAGCTTGTATGGAGAAAAAGCCATTTCTGAATCAGAATTTCAACAAGCCCTCACCAACTATAATACTGCCCTTGCCGAAAAAGAGGCGGCTGAATTTTCAGTGCAAAGTTCAAAAGCCACCCTGGATGAAGCAGACGAAAGTCTGACCAAAACCTCCATATATGCCCCCATGTCGGGAACCATCTCCAGCCTCTCTGTTGAACTTGGAGAAAGGGTGGTTGGAACCTCCATGATGTCCGGAACCGAAATGCTCCGTATCGCCGACCTGAACAGGATGGAAGTGGAAGTCGAGGTAAACGAGAATGACATTGTAAGGGTATCCCTCTGGGATACGGCAATGATCGAGGTGGACGCCTATCCGGATACCCGGTTTACCGGTATTGTATCTGAAATTCCGGTTTCTGCCAATACTACGGGTGTCACTACCGACCAGGTCACAAATTTTAAGGTTAAAATCCTGTTGTTAACCGATTCATACGCAGACAAAGTTACTGCATCCAATCCCTTTCCACTGAGACCGGGGATGTCTGCCACAGCAGATATACAGACCGATCGTAAAACCGGTATCTTTTCTATCCCCATTCAAGCTGTAACCACCAGGCTTGATACAACCGGAACAGCCAAGGCAGATGCACAGAAAGAGACCACCGGACAGGTGAGTTCAGACGGGAGTGTCTCCACAGAATCTGTAACATTATCCACCCAGTCCTCCGACGAGCCCATTATTGTTGTATTCACGGTATCTGAGGGAAAAGCATGGCTTAAACAGGTGAAAACAGGGATCCAGGACAATAATTATATTGAAATTACCGAAGGACTTGAGCAAGACGCTGAAATTGTAACGGCACCCTACAGTGCCATATCCCGGCAACTGAAAAATGATATGAATGTGGAGGTAGTTTCTGAAGAGGAGTTATTCAGTGGTGATAAAAAGAAGAAAGAATAAAGGATGGCAGAGCCACTGATCCTTCTCATTGAAACTGCCACGGATATCTGTTCAGTGGCTGTTTCTGAAGGGGAAGGTATTCTCGCACTGGTTGAAAGCGGATCGGATCGATCCCATGCTACACTGCTCAACCGGTTTATCCGGGAAGCAATGGGAATGGCAGGAAAGGATTTAAAGCAACTGGATGCCATCGCTGTCAGCAAGGGGCCAGGATCCTATACCGGGCTTCGCATCGGAGTCTCCACGGCAAAAGGGCTGGCGTATGCTCTGAATAAACCACTTTTATCATGTGGTACCATCGAAAGCATGGCCTATTCGGCAATTCAGATCCCAGGGGTACAAAACCTGGTCAAATTATACGGTGATCAACTCCTGCTCTGTCCAATGCTGGATGCCCGCAGAATGGAAGTGTACACCGCATTTTTCTCCCCCGGTTGTGAATGGATAAGGGAGGTTACTGCCGAAATCATCGACCAGCATAGTTTTGGGGAACTTCTGGAGAGGTACCAGGTTTGTTTCCTGGGGAACGGAGCCTCAAAATGCCGGGAGTCAATCACCCACTCCAATGCCCATTTTATTGATGGACTGAACCCTTCGTCGGCAGCGATGATCACCCCGGTTCTCAGTCAGTTTCATAAATCTGAATTTGAGAATGTTGCTTACTTCGAACCATTCTACCTGAAGGACTTCGTGGCAACCAAACCAAGGAAAAAAATCCTGTAAGCGTGGGCATTTGAACAAAATTATATCTTTGCACTAAAATCAAAATATGGCAACAACAGGAGATTTCAGGAACGGCTTATGCCTCGAATTTAACAATGACCTCTATACCATTGTACAGTTTCAACACGTAAAACCGGGCAAGGGCCCCGCTTTTGTCAGAACAAAAATGAAGAGTCTCACCACAGGCAAGGTGATCGAAAACACCTTTAATGCGGGAGTTAAAATCACTACAGCAAGGGTGGAGAGAAGACCCCACCAGTTTCTTTATAAGGACGAAATGGGTGCTACTTTCATGCACCTTGAGACCTTCGAGCAGATCACCATTCAGCACGGAATGCTTGACAATGCCGACCTGATGAAAGAGGGACAGTCGGTAGAGATCGTAGTACATGCCGATACAGAAACCCCATTAGCAGTCGACCTCCCCCCTTTTGTAGACCTGGAGGTGATCTATACAGAACCGGGTGAAAAGGGCAACACAGCCTCCACTTCGGCCCAGAAACCGGCAGAACTTGAAACGGGTGCTAAAATCATGGTCCCCCTCTTCATTAATACCGGTGAAATGATACGCGTGGATACCCGCGACCGGTCCTACTCAGAAAGGGTAAAAAAATAACCTGAAATACACAGCATTGCTCATGGGTAAGTTTTCCGATAACCGGTTGAAACTCTCCACATTCAAATTGAATGCACTGCTGGATATTACCCTTGCCATCAACGACAATGTTTCCACTTCCGAATTGATTCGCCGGTATGAAAAAATGCTCAAAGACGATCTGGACATTGGGAAGGTGATCGTGCTGAAGTTCTCCGACAAATGGGAATGCCTGTTAAACTCGGGGTATGGAAACAACTTCTTTGGGAAGGTGGATGTGGAGAGGGATCTCCATATTTACGATGAAATCTCATTCATCACATCGTTGCCTCAACACTTCCCCGAGCTGGTCGACATCATTATCCCGGTTTTCCATAAGGACAAGGCCATTGCCTACGTGTTGATCGGAGATATTGAGGAGGAGGGTGAGGGGGTTAGCCCCATCATCAAACACCTGCGGTTCATCCAGACGCTTTCCAACATCATTACGGTGGCCATTGAGAATAAAAGACTTTTCCAGGAGTCCCTCAGGCAGGAAGCCCTGAAGAGGGAAATGGAACTTGCAAGCAAGATGCAGAATATGCTGATTCCCACCAGTGAAAAACTTCCCTCACATGAATTTATCCGGATGAAAGCATTCTATCACCCTCACTTCGATGTGGGTGGAGACTACTATGATGTGATCCAGTTAAGCGATCGTGAGGTTGGATTTTGCATTGCAGATGTATCTGGAAAAGGAATCTCCGCAGCCATTCTGATGTCCAACTTCCAGGCAAACCTAAGGGCACTCTATACGGCCGACCAGAGTCTGACCGTCACACTTACCAGACTCAACCAGAGTGTAATGAACAGTGCTAAAGGTGAAAAATTCATCACGCTTTTTATCGCCAGGTACAATTATCATACCAGGGAGCTGACCTATGTGAACGCAGGCCACAACCCACCCTTTCTATATGAGTCAGGATCTGAAAGTCTGACCCAGCTGTCCAGTGGATGCGTGGGAATGGGAATGCTTGATGACCTGCCCTTTGTGAATGAAGCAACCCTCAGGCTGGATCAACCTGCCAAACTTTTTTGCTATACGGACGGATTGGTGGAAGTGATTCAGGATTCCGGGATTGAATTCGGCACCGAAAACCTGGAGAAAGAGCTCTGCAATCCGCATTCACTGGAGGATAACATCTCCTCCATCCTTAAAAACCAGCGGATTTTGGAAGGGTCGGCTGCAATTTTTGATGATATCTCCATCATCGGTGCAGAATTTCCTGGAAAAAACGGGTTCAGTTAGTCCCTGTCACACGGGCATCATTCTCCGGCAGGGTACTCTGATCTTCCGGAATATCTGCCAGATTATCTACCTCCTCAGGGCTTTGCCTGTGATAAACGTCCATTGCCACCAACATGGCTGAATATCCCCAAAAAAGGACCGATATCTTATCCGTATCCAGGAAATTATTCAACAAACCGTGTAAATAGTAAGAGATCAGTCCAATCAGTGCTGCCAAAGCCAGGATCCGGATGCTCTTTCTTTTCGCGGTAAAATGAACCCTGATACCCGTATAGATGCTTGTACCTATGATGAACAGCAGGCTAAGCAGTCCGAATACTCCCCCCTCTGCAAGCGGACCCAGGTACTCACTATGTGCATTGCCACGGGTACCGAAATCGGTGCTGATTCTTGTCTTCTCATAGGATCGCTGGTACCGTCCGTACTCAAACTGGTAGGTTCCGGGTCCAAAACCAAACACCGGCCGGTCTTTCCACATTCTCACAGCACAACTCCAACGATTGATGCGTTCGAGGTTTGACTGGTCGGTTGAGATATTTGACATGGATTGAAGATGATCAGTCAACTCTCCGGAGGATTCAACGCGGTTTTGCTCCAAATGAATCATAACCTGGGTACGTACCGAAAAGAAGAGGCCTACCAGAATGGCAGCACCCACCAGTATGATCTCAAACCGGATCCTTAGCTTGATGAGAAGCCATACGCCTATGGAAGCAATGATACTTAACCAGGTGGCACGGGTGTAGGATACCACCGTAGCAAAAATAGCAAGTGTAATTAATAAAATCATCAGGAAACGGGTATTGATATCTCCCCTCCTGATTAATATGAAAAGGGCTACGAGCATGGGAAGTATCATTCCCAATGTTGCCCCATAGGAGGTATGATCCTTATAGAAAGGACGGCTCACATTGTGCGCCATTACCTGGTTGTTAAGTCCATACTGGGAATGGTTGATAAGCGTATAGATAATCACCCCCGTCAGTGCCACAATAAAGACCCACAGATACGTGTGCATGTTCTTCTCTTTACGGAATAACTGGGAAGCAATCAGGTAAAAGCTTACAATAAACCAGAGCCGGGTGGCAAAGGCCTTAAAGGAGACCAGCATATCCGAACTTGTAAAGCAGGTGATAAACATCCATGCCAGGTGAAAATAGATGGCAATGGTAAGCGGATGTCTCAGGACCCTGATATCGATCCGGTCGCCCATAAGGTATTTGATCATATAAAGAAATAGCAATCCTGCCAGTAGGGGCTCTGTGGGCAGGAACATATCAATGGACAAACCGGTGGTCAGATAGGAAAGGGGAATGGAGAGAGGGACAAAGAAAACAATGGCCAGAAGGTATTTATCAACCGATACAATAGCCAGTGCCACGAATAAAAGTACGGCAGGAACCAGGGGTACATAGTAGATTTCGAACGCCAGCATCAGGATATTCAATGCCACGAACGCAATCAGGATTCCCCAGAGGAGCTTCCTGGGGTATTTCTCCCTGAATTCCAGTATCATTTCTCCTGAATTATGGCTACCCTGGTTTTAACATTATCAATAACGATCAGGATAATCAGTGCAAAAAGAAGTGAAGCAAAGGTGGATACGATTACAATCAGCGATTTATTGGGATAAGCCTTCTTCTCGGGCGGAATAGCCTCCTCAACTACAAATTTATAGGGCAGATTCTGTTGAGCCTCCATTTTCGCCTCCTCGAACCTGATTCGCATGTTATTGGTCATTCCCACCTCATACCTCATCTGATGCAGCATGTACATATAGGAGACTCCGTATTCAGCAAAGGCACCAATCATTTTGTCAGCAGCATCACCGTTCGGATTTATATTATGCGCCAGATCGTAGCTAATCCTGTATAGTGAATCCTGCATGAAAATCATCCGGTCCTCGGTCTCAACATACTGATCCTCGACAAGCTTGAGGGCACTTAAGGCGCGCTTCTTTTTCATATTGTTGAATACCGTATCCACCAGGTTGGAGATATCATTGGCAATGGCTGCTGAAATTTCGGGATCGCTGTCCATTACTGTAACTTCAACCGATTGGAATTCCGTAAGGCTGAACTTAATATTGGACTTATACGTCTCCAGGAGCTCAGTAATTGGATACTTTCCATCCGGATCGATCTCATAATGCTCCATCAGGTTATATTTCTCAATGATGCGGGTCCGGATGGGTTCTGAATGCAAAACCTGAAGCAATTGTTCAGCCTGATCCTCTTCCCCAAATCCGTAAACACTCTGATTTGCATTGTAGGTTGACCCGAGTAAACCTCTTGCCACAGAAGCGTTGGAAGCCGGGAACATGATGACCGACGACTTAAACATGGGGGTGATGGTAAGCGAGATCACCATGGATCCTACCGCTGCTAAAAATCCCACGATCATCAGAACAACCCGTTTGTTCCATATGTAGATCAGCAGATCCACCGAGTTAAAATTGTAATTTTTTTGTTCTCTGTTTTCCATGACAATATTTATTATAACTTAATTTTAATCAGGTAGTAATTCTTCTTACCCTTCTGAACCAACAGGTATTTATTATTGATGAAGTCTGCCGCCGTAATCCTGTGATCAGCGGAAGATATTTTTTCCTTATTGATGCTGACCCCTCCGCTGGTTATCAGCCTTCTGGCCTCTCCCCTGGACTCAAACACTGCTGTGCTCACCGCCAGAAGTTCAATTATATCCATATCAATTTCCGAAGATGGAAGATCAAATTGGGGCACCCCTTCGAAAACGGAAAGAAACACATCTTCACGTATCGCTTTCAATGATTCCGTGGTGCCTTTTCCGAAAAGAATTCCTGAAGCCTCCACAGCCATATCATAATCCTCCTTCGAATGCACCATCATGGTGACCTCTTCAGCCAGTTTTTTCTGCATCACCCTGGCATGTGGCGCAATTTGATGCTCCGCCATCAGCGCTTCAATCTGATCCATGTTGAGCATGGTAAAGATTTTAAGGTACTTCTCGGCATCCTCATCTGAAACATTGAGCCAGAACTGGTAAAATTTGTAAGGCGATGTTCTTTCAGGATCCAGCCAAACATTTCCTTCCTCGGTTTTTCCAAATTTTCCTCCATCGGCTTTGGTAATTAAGGGCCATGTAAGTGCAAATGCCTCCCCTTGTTCAATACGCCTGATCAATTCGGTCCCCGTGACGATATTTCCCCACTGGTCGGATCCGCCCATTTGAAGTTTGCACCTGTGATCCCGGTAAAGCACCTGGAAATCGTATCCCTGCACAAGCTGGTAGGTAAATTCGGTAAATGACATTCCTGATTTGCTGTCACTGCCCAGTCTTTTCTTAACAGAATCCTTGGCCATCATGTAGTTGACCGTTATGTGCTTCCCGATATCACGAATAAAATCAAGGAAAGAGTACCCCTTCATCCAGTCGTAGTTGTTCACCATGATGGCCTTGTTGGAAGCTTCGGTTTCAAAATCCAGGAACCGGGCAATTTGTTTCTTCAATGCTTCCTGGTTTTTCCTTAAGGTGGGCTCATCCAGCAGATTACGCTCCTGTGATTTCCCACTGGGATCCCCTATCATTCCGGTTGCCCCTCCCACCAGTGCAATGGGACGATGCCCTGCGTGCTGAAGGCGTTTCAGCATCATCACCCCCACAAGGTGGCCGATATGCAGGGAATCGGCGGTGGGATCGATCCCCACATAAACCGTTACCTGCTCTTTCCCCAGCAGCTCTTCAGTGCCTGGCATGATATCATGAATCATGCCCCTCCATCTCAGCTCATCTACCAGTTTTCTGTTCAACTCCACTTCTCTATATCTATAAATTTGAGGCTATTACCTGCTTTGGCTTTCCTTTCTTCGCCGGAACAACCTCTTTCCAATCCTGGTTCTTCAGATAGGGGAAAATGGCAGGGGCAAAAGAAGAAAGCGGTTTATACAATAATGATCCCTGGATGTGTTTCGGTTTAATAATCTGTCTCCCGGCATTCACCTGGTTCACCGGCCAGAGGATGATGCTGATCACAAATGCAGTGATAAGCACTCCGAATACCATCCCAAACATCCGGTTCAAAAAGTTCAGGGCTACTGCCTTGATCAGCTTTTCCACAAAAAATGCCACCACATGCACAACGATCACAATTAAAACAAAGGCCACTGCGAAAGCAATCACATTGATGTATGAGGGATCAATAGTGAATATCGAATCAAGCAACGAGGCAAACATGGGCCTGAATTTCATGGCTCCAAAAATACCCAGCACAAGCGCAACCAGGGATGCAATCATGTGAACCATCCCCTTCTTAAATCCCCTGTAAAGAGCAAAAAGCAATGGAACAAGAAAAATAATGTCCAGTATATTCATACAGCCGCCTGTAAACCGCCACAAATTAACGGATTTCTTTGGAAATATGGCTATTTTTTTGTTTGCGTTGAATCAAAAAAATGTTGACCTTTATTTATCACGACAGCATCACCCCGGCTACTAAAAATCATGTGTCATGGAGATTCGAAAATTCAGAAACGCATACGGTCTGGAATTGATTCCAGCTTCACACGAGGGGATTTTCACGGGAACCCTTGTCTGGGACCCCATCATGGGTGCCCCGGAATTCTCAAAAAAGGGAATGCCGAACTCTATTTTTACGGCATTTCTGGATGCCGGACTGCTGACAGAAAATGAATGGGCAGCTCTTTATGAGGAGAGCAAGCGGGCACCCTACTTTGAGGCCCACCTGGCCACCAGAACGGTTGAAGTAAATGTTGAATTTGTAAATGAACTTCAACACCCGAAACTGGGAAAGATAAAAGGTAAATTTATCTCCGAAAAGTTAAGCAAGTTCACCTTCGGAAATATCATGGTCAGAGAGATGAGCGACCAGATTCGCATCCGCATTGACCGTTTCCTGGAACAGATGAAAGCCACGAAATGGAGTGAGTATGATGGCCGGATCCGCAGGGTTTTCATGATCACTGAACTCTATTACGGTACAATAAAACTGGTTGTGGAAAAACAATTCAGTACCGAACTGGATGCGCTGTTGCAAAATACCGGACTGGAATTGCATACCAGAAATGAAGGGTCACATTCGGTAGAGTATGAGTTTTCACATGACAATGTACCCTTTGCCATGCGCATTGAGAAAATCCGGACTTTCAACGGTTAGTCTGGCCGGGGAGCCCCCTTCATTTCTCTGCCCTGATCAGCCCCAGGTCCCTGGGAAAAATATCTTCGCGGGATACAGTCATGCTTTTGATCCGCACACCGGAAGCCTTGTTATTTTCATTTTCAACAAACAGGCCCAATCCGGTCAGCCGACCGCTGATAACCGATCCTGAATCGATACCAATAGAAGCCCATCTCTCCCCACTTCTCCTGATACAAACGTCATCATCCGCAAAATAAAAATGATTCCGGCCGCTGGATTCAATGAACTGTTTCAATTTCAATACCGGGGTATGCCCATGAACCACAAGGTGATTATCCCACTGATCCGGATCACTCTCGAAAAAATCCTCCCGTGTCCAGAGAAATGAGGCAGCCGGCTCAATATGCCTCTCCAGAAGATACCGGTTCAGTTCCAGGTAATTCTTCATACCGATCTGATCCCGTACCGGGATTGCCGGTGAGATTCCGGCATGAGTGACCAGGATTTTCAATCCCTTTACCGGTTCAAGCCTGAAGCACATACCCAGGTTTTTAAAAAACTCCTTGTATTCCGGCCCCATCCGGGACTGAAAATTGAAAAAACTTGTAAATCCAAAGGAGTGCATGGTGGCTTCTCCCCCGTTATAGTACCAGAGCTCTATGGGACTGCTTCCATATCCCATATCTTCCATGGCATTAAGCATCATCATCTCATGGTTGCCCATAAGACAAACCACCTCTGTCTCCATGTTCATGATACGGTCCACCACCTCCTTTGAATGTGGTCCCCGATCGATATAATCCCCCACAAAAATGATCAACTCCGGGTTAAAACGTCTGATATGTTCAATCAGCCGGTCCAACAACACCAACTCTCCATGTATATCTCCTATGACCCAGTAATTCTTCATATCCTTTAAAACCCGCGGAAAATTAAATATTATTTTTGATCCATGACAATTTGGATGCCATCGAAAGGCTCAAAAGCCAGCCTGGCCTTTTTGGCTCAAAATAAAGTCGTATATTTTCAACCATGATCAGGCGCCAATTCTATAACATTCTATCTGTTCCTGTATTCCTTTATCTATATGCCTATACGGCCGTTATCGTAGTAATAATACTGTGCCTCGCCTATCTTAAATGGAAAAGAGGTATCTGCCTTGTCCTTAGCTTCTGGGCTAAGACTGTCTTTCCATTGATGGGAAAAAGACTTCGTATTGAAGGGAGAAATCATTTTAAAAAGGGCGAAAAATATATCCTGCTTGCAAACCACGCCAGTATGTTTGATATCATTGCAATCATGGCCTTTTATCCCAATGTATCCTGGTTCGGCCACGAAAGATTACTTCGTATCCCATTACTTAAACAAATGCTTATAATGACCGATTATATACCCATGAAATTAAGTAATGTAACTAATACAAGAAAAATGTTGGTTTCACTGGAAGAAAAGGCTCTGAAGAATACGATTGCCATCTTCCCTGAGGGTACAAGAACCCTCGATGGAAAATTAAATTCTTTCTACCGTGGATTTATCCATCTGCTAAGGGCAACCGGTCATGATATTCTGCCGGTAACCCTCAATGGCTTCTATAAATTGAAACCAAAAAACAGGTTCTACATTAATTTCGGATCTAAACTTGAAGTAATGATCCACCCTCCCATTGAGGGTAAATCGCTCATTTTGGTCAGTGATGAGGAGATCATGAACCGGGTTATCCGCGTGCTCGAATCAGGAAATAAATACCATGCATCCAATGCGTGAAAAGGAAAAATGGGTGTTCATCTTGAATCCCACCTCCGGTGGAGGATATGGCAAGGAGCTGCTGCCGGAGCTTCAAAGGCGTGTGAAGGCACAACCTGTTTTAGCGGAAATAATCCAGACTGAATTTCATGGCCACGCCACTGAAATAGCCACCAGGTTTCTTGAAAAAGGTTTTACCCACTTCATAGCGGTAGGGGGAGATGGAACCATGAATGAGGTGGCTGTACCACTTATTGGGAATACAAGTGTGACGCTGGGTTTGATTCCGGCAGGTACGGGTAATGACTTCATTCAGATACTGGGTTTTCCCGACCGTTTTTCAGAGGAACACTGGGACCTGCTTTTTCAACAGCCCACCATCAGAATGGATGTGGGAATGGTCAATGGCAGGCACTTTCTCAACGGGATGGGCCTGGGATTTGATGCGCAGGTTGCAGCTGAAAACTATGTGGTTCCCGGAGAAGTAGCCAAAGGTTCGGGGAAAAGTAAATACATCTGGCACATCCTCAAAACCCTTCTTTTCTACAGGGAACGAAAAGTGAATATCATCTCCCCGGGTTCAAATACCGATTCCGATTGCTTTATCAATACCATTGCGGTGGGCAGGCGGTTTGCCGGCAGTTTCTTCCTCACCCCCGGGGCCATTGCCAACGATGGATTACTGGATGTGTGTATGATAAAGAAACTGAACCTGCTCCAAAGAATAAAAATCCTCACCATGGTTCCAAAGGGCACCCATGTGAAGGATCCTAAAGTGAACTACTACCAGACAGAAAAAATTCGGGTGAGCTTTGAACAGGAAGTCCCTTACCATGTGGACGGGGAACTCTATTTTGACACTATTTTTGATGTGAAGGTGATCCCTTCAGCAGTAAATATTATTTTTAATCCGGGGGGAACTCATTTTTTTCGAATCTGAGAATTGATGAAAACCGGGGAAAAGTTCGAATACATCGCGTTCTATGATCTTGACCATACGATCCTGGAGGACAACAGTGCAACCCACCTGGTGAATGAGGCCAGGAAAAGGGGCATCATGAACGGAAGACGCTTTCGTCATGCTGTTTGGCTCTCCATACTTTACAAACTAAGGATCGGCGATCCCACAAGGATGATTATCAGGATGCTCTCATGGCTTAGAGGCCTCAGAGCAGAGGAAATTAACCAGCTTTGTGTGGAGGTTTTCACAAACCAGATCGTAAATAAAATTCGTCCCGAAATCATGGATAGCATCCAGGAGCACAGATCCCGCAACGGAGGGGTGGTGCTGCTCTCTTCAGCTTCCGAACCTATCTGCACCCAGGTATCAAAATATCTGGGAATGGACGACCTGATCTGTTCTAAACTGGAATCGGTAAATGGAATCCTGACCGGGAGAACCCAGGGCAACCTTGTATTTGCAAAAGAGAAAGAGAACAGGCTGATCACCTACTGCAAAAACCACGGGTACAGTCAATCTGATGCCTTTTACTATGGAGACTCATTTACCGATGAATACGTAATGAAAGCAGTAGGACATCCGGTTGCAGTAGATCCTGACAAAAAATTATTACAGATAGCCCTCAAAAACGGCTGGCCAGTTATGATCCGAAACCGGGCCTGAAGATTCAGTGCAAATTTTGATGATCAGGACTGCTCCCGGTATTTGGCCTGCATCTTAACAACCCCCTCGTGGAACTGCGGGAAGCGGGTCCACAGCGCTTTGTCACAAGAAACAAGTTCATCACATTCAATACATGCCTGGTAGCCCTTCTCCATGGCACATGCCCTCACCGTGCAATGAGTCAGAACAGGGCCTTCCGGCATATTCCCGGGCTTGCATTTAAAACAAAAAACCTTCCCGGCATCAAATTCCATCCCGTAATGCTCTGCAAGTCCCCACTCCCTGAATGCCGCCTTTTTCAATTCCGAATCATCATTGACAGAGGCTACCAGGAAATGACAATCTGTCGGACAGGAATAACTGCAGTAGCACAACTTTTCCGGATCAATATTTTCAACTTTCAAGTAAGATGCCATGGCTTCTTTGCCGGCAAATAACATACATCCACCCATACAGGCAGCTGAGGATTTCAAAATAAAATCGCGGCGGGGAATTTTGGAAGACATTTGATTTAAGATTGTTTGGTACCCCAAGTTATATTAACATAACCTGAAATCATAATTTTTTCTGAAAGTGTCATAATACTCTCAGTAAATGACTGAAGTTGCATTTTAAAAGATAATTTTCTATTTTTATTGATTCTAAATAATCAAAATGAGCAAGACATCCATTTTAAAATCAAACGGTTCTGTTTATTACCCCAGCAAGGAAGTGATCGGTCAGGCCCGTATCAAGGAGTATGAGAAACTATATATTAAGTCTGTTACCCACCGTGAGGATTTCTGGTCTGAAGAGGCAAAATCTCTCTTATGGTATAAGCCATGGGAGAAGGTTCTGGATGATTCCAACAAACCATTTTATCAGTGGTTCACCGGGGGACAAACCAATATCGTGGCCAATGCAATTGACCGGCATCTAACCAATGAAACAAAAAACAAACTGGCAATCATATGGGAGGGAGAACCGGGGGACGTGCGGACCTATTCCTATTTTGCCCTGAACAGGGAAGTCTCAAAATTCGCCAGTGTACTGAAGGCCATGGGTGCAAAGAAGGGGGACATCATTACCATCTATATGCCGCAGATTCCGGAGATTATTATTGCCATGCTCGCCTGTGCCAAGATAGGAGCAGTGCATAGCGTGGTTTACGGAGGATTCAGCGTAGAAGCTCTGGCAGAGAGGATTGCAGATGCCCACAGCCGCATTCTGATCACTGCCGATGGGGGCTTTCGCCGTGGTGACTCCACTGAACTTAAAGTTATTGCCGATGAAGCCATGCGCCGTTCCCCCACCATTGATGTCTGTATTGCGGTAAAACGAACCGGTAAGGAGTGCTATATGGAAAACGACCGGGATTTCTGGTGGCATGATCTGATGGGGATGCCCATCGCCTCTGTAAAATGTGAAACTGAAAAAACCGATGCCGAAGACCCTCTCTTCATCCTCTACACAAGCGGAACAACCGGAAAACCCAAAGGTCTGGTACATACCCATGGTGGGTACTCTGTCTACACTTCAACTACCTTTAAATATGTATTTGACATTCAACCTATTGACAGGTGGTGGTGTGCAGCTGATCCGGGCTGGATTACGGGCCATTCATACATCCTTTACGGGCCCCTCATGAATGGAGCAACGATCCTGCTGTACGAGGGAGCACCCAACCACCCCTATCCCAACCGGTGGTGGCAAATGATCGAGAAATACGGTGTCACCATCTTCTATACCTCACCCACAGCCATACGGGGCCTGATGCGATACGGGGCTTCCTGGGCAGACAAGCATGATCTCAGCTCTTTGCGCCTCCTGGGTTCGGTAGGTGAACCCATCAACCCGGAAGCATGGAAGTGGTACTACGAAGAAATCGGGAAAAAACAGTGTCCCATCATGGATACCTGGTGGCAGACCGAAACCGGCGGATTTATGATTACCCCGCTGCCCATCACCCCACTGAAGCCGGGATCTGCAACCAAACCCTTCTTTGGAAACGAGATGCAGGTGGTGGATACAAAGGGAAAAGCTGTGGAAAAAGGAACTGAAGGGAACCTGGTTATTACCAGTCCTTGGCCTGGAATGGCACGCACCATCCTGGGTGACCCGGAACGCTTCATCGAAAAATACTGGAAATTATATGAAAAACAGGGATGGTATCTTACCGGTGATTCAGCAAAAATCGATGAAGATGGTTACTTCTGGATCATTGGCAGAAATGACGACGTACTAAAGGTGAGCGGGTATCGGTTGGGTTCGGCTGAAATTGAAAGTGCACTGGTTAGTCATCCGGCGGTTACCGAAGCAGCAGCCATAGGCCTGCCCGATAGTCTCAAAGGCAATATTATCCATGCCACTGTGATTCTCGCTACCGGTTATTCTGGTTCAGAGGCTCTTTCCAACGAACTGAAACAACATGTGGCCAGTGAGATTGGCCCCATAGCAAAACCAGCTTTCGTGGTTTTTGCCGAATCACTGCCCAAGACCAGGAGCGGAAAAATCATGAGGCGGGTGTTAAAAGCCAGGGCATTGGGTCAGGATGAGGGCGATCTAACCAGCCTGGAAGAGTAACGATTGAAAAATAATTATTTTTCAAGGCGGTTTTTTTTCTGAAATCGCTAACTTGGGGCTCCTCACAAGTTACTTTTTCATATGAATATCATCGAATTAGCCGGTGTAACCAAAACATTCGGATCGGTCAGGGCGGTAAACGACCTTAACCTCTCGGTGCCTAAAGGGAGTATCTATGGTTTCATCGGTCCAAACGGATCCGGAAAAACAACCACCATCCGCATGATCATGAAGATCATGTATCCCGATCGGGGAAGCATTCAAATGAACGGAAGAGCGCATGACTCCCGCCGGCTCCGGAATGTAGGGTACCTTCCCGAAGACCGTGGGCTATATAAAAAAATGAAGCTGGGGGAGTTGCTCGAGTTCCACGGAGAGTTGAATGAGGGAACCGGGATTAAGGGTAAAATTGATTACTGGCTCAAAAGACTTGATCTGCAAGCTTATAAGGAAAAGAAAGTGGAGACCCTGAGTAAAGGGATGCGGCAAAAGCTTCAGTTCATTGCCACCATCCTTCACCAACCCGAAATCATTATCCTGGATGAGCCATTCGGTGGCCTCGACCCGGTAAATGCCGACATCCTGAAGGATGTGATCCTGGAGCTTCAACAGCAGGGTGCTACCATCATCTTCAGCACCCATGATATGAGTATGGCTGAGAGGATGTGTGATTATATTTTTATGATCTACAAAGGTAAAAAGGTCCTTGACGGAACCCTTGCACAGATCCAGGATCAGTATGGGAATGATACCCTCCGGATCCAGTCCGAACTGGGTGCGGATGCCCTGAAAGAGATGAAAGGGATTGAGAATGTAAATAATTTCGGAAAGCTCCAGGAGGTTCGCCTGAGTCCGGGGACCGACCCCCAGAAAATCCTGGCCGATCTGTTGAAGAAGACCCGGATCAACCTGTTTGAGATCACCAAACCTTCATTGAATGATATTTTTATCCGGATTGCATCCCCGGAAAGAAAGGAGGTCAGCCATGCGTAAAATCATGACTCTTTTTAAACGTGAATACCGTGCAGCCGTACGAACCAAAAGCTTTATAATCAGTTTGTTACTGGTACCCATCATGATGGGTGGCGGTTTTGTAGCTGTTATCATTTCGGAGAATAAAGTTGACACCGAGGATAAACATTTTACAGTGATAGACCGTACCGGTGAACTGCGGGAATACCTTCAACAGGCTGTTGAGGTGAGAAACACCAAAGAGATCATTCATTCCAAAACAGGTGAACAGACCCAGCCGGCTTTCGTGGTTGATTTTACTTCGTACGATCAACTGGATTCCACCGGTCAGCAGCTCTCCCTTTCAAACCGGGTAAAGTCGGCCGAATTGTATGCTTACATAGAGATTGGACCGGGATTTATTCACGGAGACGGCGTAGAGTCGGGTGCCTACCTGCGTTACTACTCCGAGCACACTTTTAACGATCCTTACAGGGGTTGGTTCAGTAATTCACTGAACAAGCAAGCCCAGATCATAAGGGCTGCTGAACTCAATCTGGATAATGAACAAACCCGTCATCTGACCAAATGGATCGGAATAGAAGGGATGGGGCTGGCCAGTGTGGACAAAAAAACAGGAGCACAACAGGGGGCCGAAAAATCCAATGAATTGCAATCTTTTGTGGTTCCGTATGTCATGATGATCCTGATGTTTATGCTGGTCATGATGGGTGCCATCCCGCAGCTGACAGCTGTTATGGAGGAGAAGAATGAGAAAATTGCCGAAGTCCTGCTGGGCTCTGTAACTCCCTTCCAGTTCATGATGGGAAAAGTCCTTGGCGGAGTTGGGGTATCGCTGACCACAGCAACCATCTACATAGCTGCCGGAGTCTTTACCCTCAATTATATGGGTATGCAATCCCTGATACCATATGATGTATTCCCCTGGTTCTTTGTGTTTTCCGTGCTCTTCATCCTGATGGTGGGTTCGGGTATGGCTGCCCTGGGTGCCACATGTAACGACACCAAGGACGCCTCTTCGCTCACTTTCCCTGGAATCCTTCCTGCGATCATTCCAATGTTCCTGATGATGCCTGTTATCCAGGATCCCGGGGGAGCTTTTGCCACAACGATGTCGCTGATCCCTATCTTTACACCATCATTGATGGTGGTCAGAATGGCCTCAACGGTAACCATCCCCATCTGGCAACCCATCGCAGGGCTCATTGGAGTGATCCTCTTTACATTGTTTACAGTATGGGTAGGAGCAAGGGTATTTCGGACAGCCATCCTGATCCAGGGACAAAAACCCACACTGGCTACCCTGATCAGGTATGCATTGAAGCCATGAATGGAGATCATACAGGGGTACTACCTGCGAAATCCTGAAAACAAGCGTGGAAATAACATGCCTGTTTTTTTCTTATAGGCCGTATACTCATCGCCGAATTCGATAGTAAGAATCTGTTCTTCGTATCGGGCAATCCATATATACGTTGTGATGATAACCAACCAGAAAGCGGCGGCTGAAAGTGATCCTGTAATCAGGATAGCCCCCAGGTAAAAAAGGATTGCACCGGTATAGATGGGATGCCTGACCAGCCTGAATGCCCCGGTATTGATCACTTCAGGCTTTTCCCTTTTCGTGCCGAAGACTGCCTTCATCCCGCTTCGGGCAAGGATCCATGCGGTAAAAAGAACCATCGACGCCAAAGCAATCCTTAGGTATTCGGGAATCACCTCCCTTAAGATTGTGGAGTAATGGAAAACAAAAGAATCAGTGATCCACAGGCCCAGGAAAATAATCAGAAGGACCAGTTGGATTGCATCTCCCCAACGATGTTCACCCGTCAGATGTGGATGCTCCGCATGCTTTTTTGTGCTCATGGGTACTACCTCTTCCCAATTTTCAGATAATCTTTCAATCGCTTAAAACCTTCAGCATAACTGATCGTCGGTTCATAACCCAGGATCTCACGAGCCGCTGAAATATCGAACCAGTGGTTGGTAATCATCTCCCGGATGGCATACCGGGTCATAAAAGGTTCCGACTTAATCTTAAAAACTTTATGGGACCACTCCGATATTCCCGCCCCCATCAGGGCAATCTTTTCCGGAACCTTTCGTTGAACAGGCGGGTGACCGGCGATCTGGATGATGGAATTGATAAAATCCCAAACCCTCGCCGGTTCTCCGTTTGTAATGAACAGGGCTTTACCTGCTGCATTTGGATTTGATTCAAGCGCTTTGGCAGCCAGGATGAGGGCATCCACCATGTTATCGATGTAGGTCGTATCAATGAAATGCTCCTGGTCTCCAATTCGCCTCATTCTGCCTGATCCCACTCTCTTCAGGATCCCGGGAATAAGGTGTGCATCATAAGGTCCCCAAACAAGATGGGGGCGCAGGGAAATGGTTTTCAGCTCCTCCGAATTCGCTTCAATGATCAGCCTTTCGGCCAACGCCTTGGTGGAGGCATAATAAGAACCGTGATGCTCCGGGTAGGGATAAGTCTCGTCAATGCCTTCAAGGTCGGATCCATCAAAAACCACGCCTGAAGAGCTCGTGAAGACCACGCGGCCCACGCCCTGTTTACGGCACGCCTTGATCACATTGAAGGTCCCTGTTACATTGATGGAATGGAATTCCTCATAGTTCCCCCAGATGGCTACTTTGGCGGCCAGGTGAAAAACAACATCCTTTCCCTTGCAAGCCTTTTCCAAAGCCTCCATGTCCCTGATATCAGCCTGAATACTGCTGATTCCAAGCGCCCAGTGCAGAGGGTATTCGCGGCGGGAATAACTTGTTACCTTATGACCCTCTGTGATCAATCTCTTGATCAAGGCCATACCAATAAATCCACCACCACCTGTTACCAGAATTTTCATCCCATTGGATTAAGCCTATAAAAATAGTGATAAATCTTAATTGGCAAGCTTGATTTTGAGCAGCAGGAAAATATCTTCCAAATATTCCATATCCGGACAAGGAAACCGGATGCCTCGCCCCTCCCCATATACCCTTGCAGAGGAGAGTTCCTGTTTTATAAATTCTGAAACCCTGCTGGCCATGATGACATCATACGCCTTCTGTCCAAATACAAAAGCAACCAAAAAGGGAGGATTTCGCGGAAGCAGATACAGTATAGCCCTTCTCTTATCCCTGTTCCATAAATAAGCTGTGATCCATACCTTAAATCTACAAAAGATTCAGCATCATCGTATAATTTATAAATTGCATCAACATCTTCAATTCTTCATGAATAAGAAATTCAAATCGTTATCAGCTCTCCTCTTTTTTGGAATTCTTTCGGGCCTTCCCATAACCGGACAGCATCATAATGACCGGTGGAATACCATGGATGTTCAGCACTATCGCTTCGAGCTTGAACTCAACGACACCAATGATGTCATCTCCGGTAAAGCTGAAGTGGAGATCCATTTCAAAACGGAGGTACCGGGTTTCAGCCTCGATCTGGTCAATCTTAAACCCGATGGCGGCGGAATGAAAATTGATCGGATTACTGAAAATGGTGATGAGGTGCCTTTTATCCATGAAAATAACAAGGTGCAATTTCAGGTGAAAGGAATCCGGGAGGGAGCAGCCAGGAAATTTCTGATTGAATACCATGGAGTCCCGGCCGACGGTCTGATCATTTCGAAAAACAAATTCGGTGACCGTACTTTCTTTGGTGATAATTGGCCCGACAGGGCTCACAACTGGCTTCCGTTAGTGGATCATCCTTCGGATAAAGCCACCGTTGAATTTGTTGTGGATGCGCCCTCACATTATGGGATTGTTTCCATAGGCTCAAAAACAAGTGAAATCCGGGATGAGCAGCGGATCACTACCCATTGGGTGATGAACGTTCCCATCTCCACCAAACTGATGGTAATCGGGGTAAGTCCTTTCGAGGTTGAATACTTTGAAAGCTCGTCAGGAATTCCCATCTCAACCTGGGTTTACCCCCAGAACAGGGATGCTGGCTTTTACGACTACAAGGTAGCCATCAGCCCGATGAATTTTTTCGAAAAATATATTGCACCCTATCCCTATTCCAAGCTTGCCAATGTACAGTCGAAAACCAGGTATGGAGGGATGGAGAATGCCAGCTGCATCTTCTATCATGAAAGAACTGTAACCGGGAAACGGGACAGTGAGCTGCTGTTCGCCCATGAAATTGCTCACCAGTGGTACGGGGATGCAGTTTCGGAACTTGACTGGCACCATGTTTGGATCAGTGAAGGTTTTTCAACCTATCTGACTGATCTTTATATTGAAAGCGAATATGGACGTGATGCTTTCGTGGCCTCTATGCTTGATGAAAAAAGGCAGGTCCTGGAGTTTGCCAGGCAAAGACTTACTCCCATCGTGGATACCACCCTTCCGGTATCGGTTAAACTATTGAACAAAAACAGTTATGAAAAGGCGGCATGGGTACTTCATATGTTACGCCATGAGCTGGGCGATGAACTGTTCCAGCATTGCCTTCGCACCTTTTACAACGATTTTAAATATGACAACGCCCTGACTAACGATTTCCTGCAGGTTGTGGAGCAATTGTCAGGCCGCGATTTCAAAGTGTTTTTCCAGCAATGGTTCTTTACAGCGGGTCACCCTTTTCTCTCTGAGGCCTGCAAGTACAAAAAAGGACAAATCCGTCTAACGATCCGACAGAAACAGCAGCAACAACTTTTTCAATTTCCCCTGGAAGTCAGATTTGAATTGAGAAATGGTTCTTTCATCGAGCAGAGGTTTAACATTTCACAGCAGAAAGAGACTTTTAAAATCCCTTCCTCCGTCAAACCCTCTGAAATTGTTCTCGATCCCGAATCCTGGCTGCTGTTCGAATAGACCTACACCCTGGAAGGAGGAAATTCTTCCCTCCCGTCGGTAAACCTTGCAAACCTCCCCTGGTCACGACCATGAACCTGATCATCCTTTGGCCAGGGCCAGCCACCAAAACGGGTCTCCTGGTAGTCCGCGAAAGTCTGTTGGATCTCCTCCCGCGTGTTCATTACAAAGGGCCCGTAGTTCACCACCGGCTCATTGATTGGAGCCCCCTGCAGGAGCAGAAAACGGCCCTTCAGTGATCCATTTTCAAGGTGAACATCCATGTGTGCCTCCAGCTCGATGGTACAATGCTTATCGAAGGAGGCTCCATTGAGAACAAGGGAGGCTCCCTCAAAGAAGTAAAGGCTGCGGTTTACACCCTTACCGGCCTTTGGAAGACTCCATTTTGCACCCGGATCCATCTCCACAACCCATATACCCACTTCGTGGTCCCGGTCAGCTGCCCAGGAGTTGGGCGCCGGATCTAAAGATAAATGGGCTCCCACATTTCCGGCAACCAATTCGATGGTCGTTTTAAGCCCACCCTGATCCACCATATCAATTACCGGAATCTGTTCAGCCCACAACATGGAATAATGAGGCTCAACAAATTTGTCGGCACCGGGAAGGTTGAGCCAGATCTGGAACAGTTCAAGCGAATTCTCCTCCTCCCTGTTCAGCAGGGGAAACATCTCGGCATGCTGAATCCCCTTCCCGGCAGTCATCCATTGAACATCTCCATGGCCATACCGGCCGGCACCACCTTTTGAATCGGAATGATCCACCATTCCTTTTCTTACAACGGTAACCGTTTCAAATCCCCGGTGTGGATGTACCGGGAAACCCGGTACCCTTGTGCCGTGATACATTCGAAACCCATCTTTGATGACAAAGTCATTTCCGATATTCCTTCCCTCCAGGCTGGTGTCGGGACCAAAATCCTCATTCCCCCGGGGATAATGATCTGCATGGTAAACACAAAAAAGAAACGGATCCTGTGTTTCCCATGGAAATCCAAGTGGCTTTACAGCCTTAACTGCGTTTTTATCCATTTTCATTTTCCTCTTTAGGGAATTAACAACACTGCTCACTATTTGTTATTAATAGTTTATATTTATCATGCTAAAACTTCAATCAGGGTGGAATGAAAAACATCCATCGTCAGTTACTGGAATACATTCAATCCGGGGAGCCGGTTGTACTCGCAACGGTGGTCAAAACCTCCGGTTCCACTCCACAAAAACCCGGGAGCTCCGCCTTGTTTTGTGAGAAGGGCCTTATTGCCGGAACCATCGGGGGAGGACGGCTGGAAGGAGATGTCGGGCAAATTGCCCAACACGCCCTGATCTCCGGGACTTCAGGCCAGTACTACTTTAACCTCGATTCGGACTCTGAAACAGCAGGGGCCATTTGCGGCGGGGAGGCAGAAGTGCTGGTGGATGCAAACCCGGACCTGCACAGGATTGCCCTGGAAGAAATGGCCAAGGCTCTTTCCAAACGTATTTCCGGACACATATGTACCATGGTATCAAAAGAGCCTGGTCAGGATTTTTCCATCAGACGTTTCTGGATCAGCGAGCAGGAGCATTCCAGAATGCCCGGCGATGTGACTACCACGCAATGGCAATCCATTAAGGCCTGCCTCGCTGCAATAACAGGGAATGGGTTCATCGAAACAGATCTCCCGTCTTTATCCGAGGGCGGAAAACAGCACCTGTTTATTGAGGCTATCAAACCAATGCCACACCTCGTTATAGCTGGTGCCGGGCATGTAGGCAGGGCACTGGCCCACCTGGCCAGCCTGCTGGATTTTGAGATCACCATGATCGATGACCGGCAGGAGTTCGCCTGCATGGAAAACATACCCGACGCTGATCACTTCATTGTAAAAGATATAGGGTTGGCCATGTCGGAAATAGAGAAAGGAGCGGAGACCTACATCGTCATTGTCACCCGCGACCACACAAATGATGCTGAAGCCCTTAAACCGTGCATCGGTTCGGGAGCAGCTTACCTGGGAATGATTGGCAGCAGGCACAAGGTAGCTATCGTAAAAAAGAATTTTATTGAGAATGGCCTCGCCACCGAAGAACAGTGGGACAGGGTGCATTCACCCATTGGAATTCCCATTGGATCAAAAACAGTCCAGGAGATTGTAACCAGCATCGCTGCACAACTGGTAAGTGAAAGAGCAAAAAAACAAACCGGCCATGCTTAAAAACCGGGCTATCATACTTGCAGCCGGTTCATCAAGGCGGATGGGCACCCAAAAGATGCTGCTCCCCTATGGAAACAGCACCATCCTGGAGACAGTGATACAGAACATCCTCTCGTCGTCGGTGGAAAGTATCCTGGTGGTTCTTGGCGCAAACCATGATGAGATTCTTGAGGTAATAAAACCTTGGCCGGTGGAGGTATGTATCAACAAAAATCACCAGTCAGGAATGCTTTCATCGGTGATATGCGGATTTAATGCCCTCCCCGATGATACAGGAACCGTTCTGGTTTTCCTCGGCGACCAGCCCGGAATCTCACCCCGTGTTACCGATACCCTGTTGAAAGCCTGCCATGAATCCATTTACGGAATCGTCATACCTGTTACCCATCAAAGGCGCGGTCACCCTTTACTTGTCGATTTCAAATATAAAAGTGAGATTGAAAAACTCGACCCGGAGAAGGGGTTGCGCGCCCTAATGCTCCAATTTCCGGAGGATGTACTCGAGGTGGAAATAGACGCACCGGGTATCCTCCTGGATATTGATACCCCTGAAGAATATTCAATAGCAAAAAAAAATGAAGTACTATGAAGGAAGAAATCATCCGGTTTACCCTGAACGGTAAAAAAACTGAAATCACAATCGACCCGACCCTTACCCTTCTGTGGGTATTGAGGGATCAATTTGGTCTGACCGGGACCAAGTATGGTTGCGGATCCGGATACTGCGGAGCTTGTACCATCATTATGAATAATGAAGCGGTTCGTTCCTGCACTCTCAAGGTGAATGAGATCTCAGACAGTTCAATCATCACCATTGAGGGCCTTGCCACCAATGGGGAGCTACATCCCATTCAAAAGGCATTTGTGGAGAATGATGCCCTTCAGTGCGGTTTCTGTACACCGGGAATGATCATGAATGCCTACGGGCTTCTGATCAAAAACCCGGAACCCACCCGACAGGAGGTAATCCAGGGGATGGAGGACAACCTCTGCAGGTGCGGAGCCCAAATCAGGATCATTGAAGCCATCCAGGCTGCTGGCCGGGAGATGAAAGGAGGAAAATAGCGATGAAACGAAACAGAAAAATAGAGGGATTAGCCACCACGAAAGACAAGCTGGAAATCAAAAGAAGGGATTTCCTCACCCTGCTCGGTGGCGGGATTATTGTTTACTTCGGAACCGGAAATACATCCGGACTCATGGCCATGCCATTGGCCCAGCGCCGGGAAGTCCCAAAAGACTATAACGCTTTCCTGAGGATCGATGAGGATGGAACTGTGTATTGCCATGTGGGGAAAATTGAGATGGGACAGGGTCCCATCACGTCATTGCCCCAGCAAATCGCCGATGAGCTCGATGTAGCCCTGGAATCGGTAAAAATGGTGATGGGAGATACCTTGCTGTGCCCATGGGATGCAGGAACCTGGGGATCCCTTACCACAAGGGAATTCAGCCATTATTTACGTGCTGCAGGTGCCGAGGCAAGAGCAGTCCTGCTTCAGATGGGTTCCGAACAACTTGGTATTCCTGTGGAAAATCTCCAGGTTCACAAGGGAATCATCAGTGGACGATCCGATCCAGATAAAAATGTGACCTATGGTGCGCTTGCCAGGGGACAGCGAATTGAACGATTCATGGTTGAAAAGCCCGCGGTAAAGAGTCACACTGAGTTTCATTACGTCGGACAATCGCTCCGGCATTCGGATGCAATGCTCAAAGTAACAGGAAAAGCTGAATATACAGGGGATCTCAAGTTACCGGGCATGGTCTACGCCAAAGTATTGCGCCCTCCTTCTCACCTGTCCAAATTGGTTTCCGTAGATTATTCCGAAGCGGAGAAGCTGGATGGAGTTCAGGTGGTCCGGGATGGAGAGTTGGTAGCGGTTTTGCACGAATCCTGGGATAAAGCGGAAGAGGCCCTCGGATTGATCACAGCTGAATTTAGTCCCGATGACCTGGATGTGGACCATCATTCCATTTTCCAATACCTGCTGAATGCCCCATCCGAAAGCCGCGAGGTGCGCAGCTCAGGCAGTATTGCGGAGGGCGAGGCAATCTCCGACGAGATCATCGAGAGTGAATTCCATGATGGATATGTGGCCCATTCTCCAATTGAACCTCATGCAGCCTTTGCACATTGGGAAGGTTCAAAGGTAACCGTATGGGCCTCGACTCAGTCCCCATTTGGGGCACAGGATGAAATCGCCGGTAAACTGGAGATGGAGCTTGATGATGTAAGGGTAATCTCGCCTTTCCTGGGTGGAGGTTTCGGAGGGAAAATTTATCACCCCCAGGCCATCGAGGCAGCCAGGATCTCCAAGCTGGCTAAAAAACCTGTGATGGTCGCCTATACGCGGGAGGAAGAGTTCTTCATGGACTATTTCAGACCGGCAGCCGTGGTAAAAATTAAATCCGGTATTACCCGCGAAGGGAAGATCGCCCTTTGGGATTACAAACAATATTTTGCCGGGAACAGGGGTTCCGATACCATTTACAATGTTCCAAATTCGCTGACAACGGGTATTGATGCAAAACGGGGAACTCCTGTTCACCCATTCTCAACCGGAGCATGGAGGGCACCAGCCAACAACACGAATACCTTTGCTAGGGAGTCACAGATAGATATCCTTGCAGCCAAATCCGGAATCGACCCGGTGCAATTCAGGCTCAATAACCTGGCCGATGAAAAAATGATTGCCGTCATTGAAGCCCTTAAGGAAAAATTTGGTTATACACCCAAAGCAGGTCCCAGTGGCCGCGGAATAGGTATGGCATGCGGAACCGATGCAGGAACATGGGTCGCTGTGATGATTGAAGTAAAAGTTAATGAAAAAACAGGTAAGGTCCAACCAATTAGGGCTGTATGTTCTCAAGATATGGGATTGTGTGTGAATCCTCAGGGTAGCATTATCCAGGCCGAAGGCTGTGTAATCATGGGCATGGGATACGCTCTTTCAGAAGATGTGGAGTTTAAAGGCGGAGATGTAATCACCACCAATTTCGACACCTACCAGTTACCCCTCTTTTCATGGGTGCCGGAAACAATCGATACCGTGATCCTTGACAGGCAGGACCAACCTCCCCAGGGAGGAGGTGAACCAGCCATTATTTGCATGGGTGGGGCCCTGGCCAATGCTATTTTTGATGCATGTGGAGCCAGGGTTTACCAGATGCCTGTCACACCCAAACGGATTCTGGAGGCCCTTAAAGGGAAGCCATCAGCTCCCTGATGTCCTCCCCGGTATTGAACACACTTACACTGATCCGGATATTGCTTCCGCGCAGGGAGACATAGACATTTCGGGACTGCAGCCTTCCGACCAGGGCTTCCCCGTCGGTTCCCGGGGGCAGAGGCAAACCCATAAGGTGATGAGCCCGGTGTAATTCATCTTCCACCAGCGATCCCTTTTCAAGAAAAAAATTGATCAGTGGTGCTGACAGTTGCCTGGCATACTCCTGTATTTCCCCGATTCTCCAATCGAGAAGCTGACCAAGCGCTTCGTTGAGCATGGGAACCAGGATAAAATTACTGCTCTGCCCCACGTCGAACCGGACTGCTCCAGGCTTATATCCCTGCTCATAATTGGTAAGCCTGTCAAACCGCTCTGAATGGGGCCTGGTCATCCACGACTCCTCAAGCGGGATCCCATCATTAAAATCCTCGTGGATAAAAGATATGGCTGTTGAATAGGGCCCCATCAGCCATTTATATGCCGCACAAACCAGTGCCGAAATGTTGAATCTTTTGACATCCATGGGAAGGGCTCCGACCGATTGCGAACCATCCACGATGAACCTTGCCCCCACCTCCTTACACTTGGCGCCAATCCGCTCCAGATCAAATTTGGTACCGTTCATCCAGTGCACGGAAGCCATCACCACGAAAGCAGTCCCGGTTCCAATGGCCCCGAGAATCCGCTCGTTCCAATCCTTCGCCCTCTCCGGGACATCCTCCTTTCGGGCCACTACCCTTAATTCCGCCCCATGCGTTTTGCACCACCTCTGAGCCGAGTAGTAACAGCTTGGAAACTCTTCGGAGATGGTCAGTGCATGCTGACCTCTTACATACGGTATGTTTGTAATAACGCTGTTCATCCCGTATGAAACCGAAGGCATATAGGCAACCTGGGAGGAAGGACAGTTAACCATTCGTCCAAATTTCTCCCTGATACCCACAACCCCGGTAAAAAAATCAACCGGTTTAATGGCAACGGGGTTTCGTTTCAAACGCATTCCTTCCATGCCTTTCTCCTCAACCGACCTGAGAAGCGGAGACATATAGGCACAATTCAGGTAGTGTATCCCTTCGGGTATCTGAAAAAGATGTTTCTGACATTCCATATCTATAAATCGTTCCCTTTGATTAAAATTGATTTCCAATAATACTAAGTTAGCATGGATTTTTATTAAATGGTAACCTGCTTCAATCTCTCAGGAAACAGATATTTGGCGGTGAATCAGAATTACACTAAATTTGTCCCCTCAAAATTGGCTCCATAGTTCAAGGGATAGAATAGCGGTTTCCTAAACCGTAGATACAGGTTCGAGTCCTGTTGGAGCTACAAAAGATAGTATTAAACGCCTTATATCACAAGCATATAGGGCGTTTTTCTTTTTAGCGGGTGTAACATAGGTGTAACTTTATCACCCTTCCCCCGGCCTCTTCATTCAATCCAATTGATCCAGGTGAATACTTCGCCAAACTAAATTGCTAAACTTACATAACGCAACCCGACTGATGGTTGGATTTGAGCAATGCGAAAACAGAAAAGACAAAAACCTGATTTCCCGGTTGATTACTAAATTGATATCTTTGTACTAGATGTACACGAACCATAAGATATTGGAACTTATAAAAGTAACTGCAAGCAAATACTTGCCTGATGCAGAAGTCTTATTATTCGGTTCTCATGCAAGGAAAGACGCCTCCCCTGAAAGTGACTTTGATATACTAGTCGTTACTACCCTGGACCTGACTCCAAAACAGAAACTGCCACTTAAGACAACGATCAGAAAAGACCTCCTTAAAGAGGGAATCAGATCAGATATCCTTATTCAAAGCAGAAAAGAGATAAGTAAAAAAAGAAAGCTTCCTGGTCATATTATAAAAAACATCCTCAATGAAGCAATTCTCCTATGACCAAGGATAAATCTGAATATCAAGAATTGGCTGTTCAGGGCAAATGAGGACATTGCCGTAATGAAAAGCCTGGTAAATGCAGGGACTGAAAATTATACAAGCAGTATTTGTTTTCATGCACAGCAGGCATCAGAGAAGTTTCTTAAAGCTTTCCTTGCTTATCATGACTTTGACTTTCCAAGAACCCATGATCTAGATTTCCTCCTTCTTGAATGTCAGAAAATAGACAAAGAAGCCTTCCGTGTAGATTTCAAAAGTCTGACAGACTTTGGCGTAAGTGTAAGATATCCTGATGACTTCTACATTCCTGATGAAAAAGAAACTCTGGAGTATTGCGACACTGCACAATCAGTAAAAGAAATAGTTGAAAGGTTAATCAAATAAACAGCACGGCCTCTAGATATCTAAATGTACCAGCTAGCGAGATCTACTAATTTATCGAGAAAGAAGAATCTGCAGGCAACCCATAATCGTACAATTCATTATCTAAACAAAAGGACCTGATTCCAGAGATTGGAGGTAAGAGCAGGGTTTCGGAAATATTAAACCGAAAACGTAGATTGACAGTTGAAATGATTAGAAAATTGGCAGTTCGTCTGAATTTATCAGTTAATATTTTGATTAATGATTATCATCTAATTCAATAGGAATATTTTGCGAAGTTTCCACCAGGTTAAGAAAATTTGAAAGTTTCCCCAGGTACGTTATCACGCAGATGGTCTTATATCGATCGGCGATCGACTTATATAAATCAACTTCCGACTTATGTTCATGTGCCCCCGTCCGATATCGATCTGCTCCGGTCTCAAGCCTGTCTGCGGTGAACTTATGTGAATTGTCGGTCAACTTATGCCATCTTTCAGCCGTCTCAAGCCATCAGTCAACCCACTTATGCGATCTGACAGCCGTCTCAAGCCATCTGTCGATCATCTTATGCGAATGGACATACAACTTTTGTCAGTTGACAACCAACTTATGGCATCTTTGGGTCTTCTTATTTGAATATGCGATGGTCCCAAGCCATCGTGCGAACCTCTCAAGCCAATGATCGACGCGCTCAAGCCTTCTGCCGCAAACGATTCTTTTTAATTTACTCAGGATGTCGTATCTCGGGGATGCTGATCAGGTCGACACCCTGATTATCAGATGGCCTTCAGGAAATGTTGATAAATATCTAAATGTACCAGTTAACGAGATCCACCAGTTTATCGAGAAAGAAGATACTGTAGAAGCATTGAATTGGTCACACCTGCCACTATTTTATTCCGTGAAATAAAATAGATTTGTAGCTTACAAACCCCTCAATTTCTCTTTATGAAAAGTAAATTCCTCCCTCTTGTCGTATTCATATTCTTAACCCACGGCAATTTCACCAGGGGACAAAACGTGAGATTGCTTACTGAAGCGGATTACGATCGTGCAGTAGCAATGCTCAATGTCAAAAAATTGATCGATAACGATATACAACCACAATGGCTGGCCGATGGCAGGCTCTGGTACAGGTCCGATACAGAAAACCGGGTAGAATACAAACTATTTAATCCGGTCAACGGAGAGCAGATTGTTGCAGAATCTCAAAATGAATTATTTGAAAAAGTAGCTGTCGCAGAGGAAGCAATTAAATATTCACCAAATGAGGTAGCATCCCCCGATGGCAGGTATACAGCTTTTATTCGCGACTGGAATTTATGGATCCGGGAGGTAAGCACAAATTCAGAAAAAGCAATCACTACAGATGGTATAGAGAATTTTGGTTATGCTACTGACAATGCCGGGTGGAAACACAGTGATAAACCCATCCTCAGCTGGTCGCCAGACTCCAAAAAAATTGCAACATTTCAACAGGATCAGCGACATGTAAGTAGTATGTACCTGGTCAGGACAAAGGTAGGTGCTCCTGAGCTGATGGAGTGGAAATATCCATTACCCGGCGATGAGGATATCATCCGGATTCACAGGGTTATTATTGATTTAAGCGAAGAAACCAGGATTGTCAGATTGAAAATGAATGCCGATGCAAGACGGGGAACTTTATGTGATGACATTTCCTGTGAGGGTGGCTTTGACGATGTGGCCTGGAGCGACGACAGTCAGCAACTCGTGTTTGTTTCAACAAGTCGTGACCATAAACAGGAAAATGTTCGGATGGCCCATTGCGTAACCGGCGAGGTAAGTGATATTTTTGAGGAATTGGTGGCCACCCAATATGAATCCGGACAGGATGCCATCAACTGGAAGTACCTGTCCGCTACAAACGAAATCATCTGGTATTCGGAAAGAACCGACTGGGGACATTTGTATTTGTATGATGTAAATTCAGGAGCACTAAAGAATCAAATTACCTCTGGCAACTACCTGGTAAGAAGGGTCTTAAAAGTTGATCAGGAAAAACGGGTAATTTACTTCACAGGGAGCCATCATGAAGGGCGTGGCAATCCGTATTTAAGCTATTTATACCGTGTGGATTTCAGCGGTAAGAATCTGAAATTGCTGACACCTTCTGTAGGAGATCACACTGTACAAATCTCTCCCGGTGGGAGATTCTTTATTGATTCATATTCTCAGGCAGATGTGCCTCCTGTGCATGAGGTGCGGGACACCAAAGGTAAACTGGTAGCCACCCTGGAAAAGACAGATATTTCCAGGCTGGAAGCAAGTGGCTGGAAGCCCCCCACGCCCTTTACCGTAAAATCTGCCAATGACCGGTGGGATTTATATGGTCTGATGTTTACTCCCACAACTTTGGATACAAATGCGATGTACCCCGTGATTGTGAATATTTATCCGGGTCCCCAGGGAGGAAGTGTGGGTTCATGGAGCTTTCAGGCTGCCCGAAAAGATAACCAGGCACTGGCTGAATTAGGCTTTGTGGTGGTGCAAATTGAAGGGAGTTGCAATCCCAACAGGTCCAAATCATTTCACGATTGCTGCTATGGCAATATGGGAGAAAATACGCTATCCGACCAGGTTTCAGGCTTAAAGCAATTGCAGGAAAAATTTAGGTTTATTGATTTGGATTATGTAGGGATATGGGGACACTCAGGAGGGGGATTTGCCACTGCAGCAGCAATGTTTAAACATCCTGATTTCTTCAAGGTTGGAATTTCTGAATCGGGTAACCACGACAACAGAAATTATGAGGACGATTGGGGAGAAAGGTATATCGGACTGGAGACCATAGATAGTGATGGCATATCCAACTATGAGCAACAGGCTAACCAGGTTTACGCAAAAAACCTGAAGGGAAAACTCTTCCTCATTCACGGTGGGATGGATGACAATGTACCTCCTTACAATTCCTACCTGGTGGCCGATGCCCTGATCAAGGCAAACAAAGATTTTGATTTCCTCCTGCTACCAAATGCGCGCCATGGATATGGCGTGGATGGCTTATACATCATGCGAAGGCGCTGGGATTATTTCGTGGAGAATCTGATGCAGGCAACACCACCAAAAGAATATCTGATTAAAATGGATACCCGCTGAGAATATTGCTAGTTTTACGAAATGAGAAAAATGATCTTCATTATTTTGTTGTTTCTTCCACTTTTTGCCCATGCTCAAACCGAGGGATCGGGCACAGAGGAGGTGGTCATATACCCGGAATTCATTTATGGGATATCTTCCATTTTTATTAAAGCCAGCGAGGATGCAAATTTTCAATACAGCATTCTCGATCTGGACAAGAACAATACTTTTCTTTCCGGCAAAGTAAACTCCCTTGAGCCACTGGTCAGAACCGGGAAGTATACCTTTTATACTCCCACGGGAAAACCTTATGCCAGTGGGTACTATAGCAATAACATTCCGTTCCGGGTTTGGAGCTTTTTCGATAGTGAAGGCCAGGTTGTTGCATCGGTGAACTATTCCAATGCCATTCAGTATATGAATAATTTTGGGGACATAGACATTGGCGAGGATTTTGTCCAGCAGGCTCAGAAGGCTCCTAAATTCGGTAAAAGGGGGTTGAAGGAATTCCTGAGTTTTATAGAGGAAAATGCAATATACCCCCCATTCACTTTAATTAACAACATGGAAGGCAAAGTGGTTTGTCAGTTTGTAATCGACAAAACAGGACAATTAATCAACGCCCGGATTGTAGAAGGCCTGAACGAGGATTTTGATCTGGAAGTTATCAGAGTGTTGGCGCTGTCTCCCAAGTGGAAACCAGGTACGGACCATGGAAAACCGGTGAATGTCATGATCAGCATACCTGTTCACTTCAAGCTCAATTCAGAAGCTGAATAAGATCCATGAAAAGATGCGAATTGTATTCCTGCTCCTGCTCATTCACCTCAATACAATTACCACATTCGGACAGGTGATTCGCGGACGGGTCCTCGACCAGAAAACCAGGGAACCTGTCGACTTTGCATCGGTATTCTTTAACGGGACCTTTCTGGGCACCACTACCGATGTGGACGGAGCGTTTGAACTGGATGTAACGCCCTATGCCAATCGGACTCTTCAAATAAGTGCCATGGGTTACCATACCTCCTCCCTGTACTCCCTGGAAGCGGGTGAACATTACGAGGTAATATTGAAAAGAGCCCTGTATGAGATCTCTGAGGTTTCCATCGAGTCCAAATCACTGACCAAAAAAAGAAAAAGCTGCATGCGGATCTTTAAGGATGAGTTTCTTGGACTTACTAAGAATGCAGGGGATTGCCATATCCTGAATGAAGAGGATATCACATTCAATTACCATTCGGATAGGGATACCCTCAGGGCAATTGCGCGCAAACCTCTGGTAATCCTTAATAATTCACTGGGTTACCAGATTACCTACTACCTTGATAAGTTTGAATTTGACAGGATACACAAAACAACCGCCTTCTCAGGAAACATCATCTTCAACATGGACATGGCAACCAACAAGGCTGCAAGGGAGAAATTTGAAGAGAGGCGGATCAGGGCTTACACCGGTTCCTGTAAACATTTTTTCAGTGCGCTCTGGGAAAATAACCTTTCAGAGGAAGGATTCAAGGTTCAGGAGGAGAGGAGTATGCAGCCAGTGGGCTACCACGAGATTGTTATAGAATTAAACGGAAAGAAATATTTTTCCTATCACAAAGAGCTTGAACTTATATACAACCACTTTCGGTCGACTGTTGCCTTCAGGGGTCCGATGGCCCATTTTGCCAGCGACGGCTTTTTTGAGCCTGAGGCAATCCAGTGGTACGGAACCATGTCGATGGACCGGATCGCCGACTGGCTACCCTACGAGTACTCACCTTTTTAAATTGCTGCATGATCCTGATAGATTACCCTTTTGTTTCAGATTTTCTTCGCAACACAATCCGAAAGAACCACTACTGCGTCGTGTCAACCGAACCTGCCAGGGCCTTGCTCCCTGGTGAATCAGTTACCTGGTTAACAGAGGAGGAGGCAGTGAAGAGACTGAAGAAGAATCCCGGCACTCCAGTCTATTCAAATTCTGAAAATGCCCTTGGGTGGATTGCCGAACACCTGGGAGGCTCAGCGCTGGCACATCAGGTAGTGCTGTTTAAAGATAAGGCCAGGTTTCGCGAGCTGATCAAAGAATCATACCCCGGATTCATGTTCAGGACGGTTGCCCTTGCGGAAATTCAGCAGTTGGAACCCCGTGAGCTGACTTTCCCCTTTGTGATTAAGCCCTCGATTGGGTTTTTCAGTATTGGCGTGCATGTGGTAAAGAGTGAAAAAGAGTGGCTGAAAGCAAAAAATGAACTGAAATATGAAAAATTAAAAACCATCTATCCTCCCGGTGTGCTGAACACCTCCACTTTCATCCTGGAGGAATACATTGAAGGGGAGGAGTATGCCATCGACTGCTATTTCAACAATGAGGGTGAGGTAGTAATCCTCAATATCCTGCACCACAAATTTTCATCGGAAAACGACACCAGCGACAGGGTTTATTCAACCTCCAGGGAGATTATCCTAAAATTCAAAGGCCGTTTCGAGGAATTTCTTCATTCCATTGGACAGAGGGCGGGATTAAGGAATTTTCCGGCTCATGTTGAATTGAGGATAGACCCCGGGGGTGGGATATTTCCCATTGAAATCAATCCGCTGCGATTTGGAGGGTGGTGTACCACAGCCGACCTGCTTGGGGTTGCCATTGGTTACAATTCCTATGAATACTTTCTTGAAAATTCTAAACCTGATTGGGATCAGCTCTTTGAGGGAAAAGAGGAGAAAACATTCAGCATCATCGTTTTGAATAACAACTCCGGTTTCTCTCCGGATGAAATCAATCATTTCAACTTTCAGCAGCTGTCAGAGGATTTTGAAAACCCACTGGAAATCAGAGAGCTGGATGTAAAAAAATATTCCATTTTTGGTTTCCTTTTCGCTGAAACAAGCCCCGGTAATGAGGAGGAATTGAACCGCATCCTTGTTTCAGATTTGCGGAAATATATCATTGCCAGATAGATGACCCTGCTCTTTGAACTTATCACAACAACCGGTAATCCCATTTACCAGGAGTTCATGTTCCGGGTAAAATAGAAATAATTGCAGGGTTCATATTTATATCACTATTTTTACGGACATCTAATGCTTTATCCATCTAAGACCCAACCTATGAAAAAGAATTTTCTGCCCCTGCTGTTCTTAGTATCCACAATCCTTTCGGCCCAGGATGCCCTCAGGCTTAATGACAAAGAGTACTTCCATAAGGAGGGACTGGATGTGACCTTCTTCAGTGATTACTACCCTGAAGGACACCAGTCGGGAGTCACCATCATCCAGCATGGAGTAAGGGTAGCCGCCAACGGTGACCTGCGTCTTGAACCCTCACCCGGGCAGTGGTCACCTGTACCTAAATGGGGTGCCAGGACGGTGGATCTTGAAAATCAGAGCATCTCACAGAGGCTTTGGTATCCCGACTCATCCAAAAACCGGAGGGGATTTAATCCGGTGATTTATCCCGACCTGACCTTCTTTTACCAGATAGAGATCAAAGCAACAGGTGACGGAAGTTTTACTGTATCGGTCGACCTGGATGAACCGCTTCCGGATGAATGGTGCGACAGGGCAGGATTTAACCTGGAACTATTCCCGGGCGACCTGTTCGGGAAATCTTACCTGATGGATGGTACCTCGGGGATATTTATGGATCAGCCGGTGGGGTCTGTGCAGGAATTTGAT
>JAWOHR010000179.1:0-8919 GCA_046485075.1 Bacteroidales bacterium | reverse complement strand
ATGACCGGCACCAGCGCCATGTAGGAGTAGGCGCCCACCGAAACCGCCCCCAGGAGATGCGGCGCATATTTGGCAGACACATAAATGGCCGTGGGGCCGTCGCAGGCGCCGATGACGCCGATGGCCACGGCGTCCAGTTGGGTGAAGCCGAAAAAGAGGGCCAACCCGATGGTCAGAAAAATCCCGAACTGCCCGGCAGCGCCGAGGAGGAAAATCTTGGGGTTTTCCAACAACGGGCCGAAATCGGTCATGGCGCCGATGCCGATAAAGATGAGAAGCGGGAAGAGTTCGTTGGCAACCCCCATTTCGTAGATGGTTCGAAGGAAACCCTCGTCTTCCATCAGGCCGGCGAGAGGGATGTTGGTCAGGATGGCGCCAAAACCGATCGGCACCAGCAGAAGCGGTTCCACATCCTTCTTGATCCCTAAAAAGAGAAAAAGGCAACCGATGGCGATCATCACCGGGTTGGACCAATGCAGGTTGGCGACCCCGGCGGTCAGTCCGCTCAATCCGTTCACAATGGCTTCGAACATATTATTCCCTCGCTTTTCAGGGGGTTATTTGGAGTCGTCTTCTCTGGCGGGGAAGATCTTCTTCAGGAGCCCCATCATCACCGCCAGTGTGCCCAGGGCCGCCATGGTGCCTCCCATTCCGACGACAAGCAGTGTCAACCCGAATGTCAAGTTATCCATCGCTGTTTCTCCCAACAATTGTTGATGTTCCGGTTTTGAAATTTTAGAAAGAATCTAACTAACACCATGGAAATAAGGTTTCAACCATAAAATAATCGTTGAGCCAGTGGAGAAATTCGACTACGGTGATTAATGTGGATTTTCATATTGACGTGGTCGTACTCGAAAGGAGGACGGATGAACCCGAAGAAAGGCCCCGCAACGTGCCAAACCCTCGCGGCCCTCATCATGGCCGTGCTGCTGATCGTATCCTGCCAGAGCATGGACGCGGGCGACACCAAAAAGGCGGAAGCTGTTCCCCGCCTGCCGGATGTGCGCGAATTCGACGATGTTTTGGTCCCCCGCGAAATGGTCATAAGCCGGGATGCCTCCTTCGTGCACCGGGGCACCTCCATGCCGACGGGGCTGCTGCGTCTGGCAGGTTCCGTCGAGGCGCAATCGCTCATGCGCTATTTCCAGGCGAACATGCCCAAGGACGGCTGGCAGATGGTGAGCGAGTTCCGAGCGCCGCAGTCGCTGATGGTTTTTCAGAAAGCCGATCGGATGTGCATCATTGCCATCGAGGACTCGACCTTCCAAACCTTTTTGGACATCTGGGTCGTGCCGTTGAACGAGACCGTCGACATGGGCATTCGCAAGTGAAAATGTCGGCCGTCCCGCAGGGTTGATCATGGTCGACGCCTGCCGATTCGTCCAGACCATCGACGAGGCCGCTTGGGCCTTGCGGCAGCTGGCGCGCAACGGAACGATGGGGGTCGACTGTTCTCCGGCCACGCTGGCGATTCTTGCAGGCTGGGGCCGAGCGCCCGTGCGGCCCCCGCAGGGCCTGGAGGCGATCCGCGCGGAGATCGGCGATTGCCGGCGCTGCAAACTCTCGCACAGCCGTACTCATATCGTCTTCGGCCAGGGGAGCCCGAAAGCCCGGCTCATGTTCATCGGTGAGGGGCCGGGCCAGGAGGAGGACCGGGCCGGTGAGCCTTTCGTCGGTGCGGCGGGCCAGTTGCTGACCCGCATCATCCAGGCGATCAACCTGACCCGCGAGGCGGTCTACATCGCAAACGTCGTGAAATGCCGCCCCCCCGGTAACCGGGTGCCGGAGCCCGACGAAATTGCCACCTGCCTGCCGTTTTTAGAACGGCAGATCGCGGCCATCCGCCCGGATCTCATCTGCGTGCTGGGGGCGTGTGCCGCTCAGAGCCTGCTGCGCACCACCGAGCCGATTTCGCGGCTGCGGGGCCGCTTTTTCGAGGTCCAGGGAATCCGGGTGATGCCGACCTTTCATCCGGCCTACCTGGCTTGCCGGAACTGAAACAGCTCATCGGAAGAGAGTTCTTCGGAAAGGAACCTGCTTATCAGGCTGTTAAAAACCATATGCGGATCATTCACAGTCATACTCACTATTTACACACTTCAAATCAACTTTACCCCCATGCCCCCACGACTTATTTAATTCAGTGTTTGCATAATCAGCCAGAGCAGGATGGTTATGAATTTTGAAAGCTTTTCACGCAATATCTTCAGGGCCTTTGACATCTGGTTCTCGACTGTTTTTACCGAGATATTCAGACGCACGGCAATCTCACTGTACTTCAGTCCGTCGAAGCGGTTCATTTCAAAGACTTCCCTGCATTTTTCCGGCAGAGACCTGATTACCTCCATGATCCGCTCTTCCAGCTCCATGGACTCAATCACACTGCTCACATCCCATTCAACAGCCAGATCCGGTACATCGGCTGATGAAAATTTTTTCCGGTCACGGATCACATTCAAACTGCGGTTGTGAACAGAAGTAAAAAGGTAGGTTTTCAGAGAAGTGGAGAGATCGATCTCCTGTCGCTTTTCCCAGACCGATATGAATACCCGTTGGACCACTTCACGTGCATCATCCTCATCCACAAGAATCTTCTTTGCAAAAACCATCAGCGGTGGGAAGAAACTCCTGAACAGCTTCTCGAAGGAGTCCTGGTCCAGCACCTCCATCCTGTTAAATCCTTTCCCGGTATTCATCCTGGGCTAAAGATAGAGAAAACCATATGGTAACCGGGTTACTCGACGGTAAATCCCATCCGCTTTTCAAAAAACTTACCTGAAGCGTCGGTTCCCCTGATCAGAATCTCGTAGTCTCCTTTCTGATCAGAAGTGCGAAAGGATATGTTCCGGCTTTGATCAGGATCCAGCTGAAGACCGGGATTCCAATACAGTGTATTGCGCACATCTGGAAGCCGGGGATCGGTTACCCCATCAGAAATGGAATCCTGAGCGGGTATATCAAGCATCCTGTAGTTGACCAGTAACCCGGATGAGGGAAGATCGATATAACCCAGGTCATTATTCCTGGATATCAGGCTGATTATCCCTCCGAAAGTAACATTTCCCCTGATGTATGGAGCATTTACTATCTCCACGCGTTCGATCAGTCTTGGTGAGACTGCCAGAACCGCTTCCACATCAAAAATGGCCACACCATCGATCATCAGCAAGGGTGGATAGATCGCAAGGTCGGGATGCTCTCCCAGCAAAACGAGCCTGCGAACACCCCGGTTCTTTCTGACGGCTACCTGCGGAACCACCTCAACGAAATACTCCTCCAGGTTTGGAAGCCGGATGAAATCATCAAAATAGATCGTGGAAATGGGATTCCCGTAAAAAAGCAGCTCTTCACTTCGATCCACCTGGGGTACCACCACACTAGAGGGAAAGTATTGCTGTGAGATCTGCGCGTTGACCGACATTTCGGTAATAGCAGCGGTAAGCGAATCGTCCGGTTGCACGCTGAAAGAGGGAAGCTGCAGGGCATCCTGACTGAAGTCCCTGTCAATCAACAACTCAAGATCATCATATTCTGAATGGTAGGTGGAAACAAACAGATCCCTGTACCCAATATAACCGGGGAAGGAGAAATAAAACCTTCCCGACGAATCAGAATAGTTACAGAAGAAGTCCTTCTCCGCCCCAAGTACGGAGACATATATGGTTGCATAGGGTGCCACCGATCCGTCTGAGGAGTTAACTGCCCGGCCTGTCATTGAAAGCCCCTTTGTTTCGGGAAGGATTTCAGTTGCGTTGAGTAAATTTACTGTACAACCGGGGCTAAGGTAAATCTGGTCACCATGAAGTCCCGCCCTTGCCACGCTAACGGTAAGATCGGCAGGTGAAGAAGGGAATTTCCAGGTCAGCCGGACTTCCACCTCCTGCCGGGACCGGATTCGATCCTGCTCTATTTTGCACTCCAGCAGATCAGGAGCATGATTCGCGCCCTGGGACAATAAATTTCCGGGGGATTTCGGTTCCCACACGGCCGGATCCACCGGAAGCACCAGGTCATTAAAGGGATCATAGATCCGAACGGAGGTATAAACAAAACCTTCCGGACCGCAATTCCGCATCCACCTGGTATAGGCTTTCAGATAATAGGTGCCTGAGGAGAGGCCTTCGGGTATCTCGATGGTTCCGGTGGCTCCGTTGTCATCAAGCAGCACCTTGCCCTGCACCAGGGGGGTCCCGCCGGGCATGATCAGCTCCACATAGAGAACACGGCTCAACCCTTCTGCTCCACTTCCTTCAGGCTTTCTGTAGAATGCCCTGTAACTGATTGTCTCTCCACTGATATAGTGTCCCCTGTCGGTAAGTAATACCAATCCCTCATTCTTAACCTGGGCACCAAGCAGGAGTGCAAATCCCAGCAAAAATGATGTAATGATGGTTCTGTATCTCATAACTTTCAATCTGTTGGCCAATAATCGGGAGGATCACCTGAACTCCCTTCCCTGATCCTGCAATCGAGACATTCAAGAATAGTCTCACCAAAATGTTGCACTCCCGTTAAAGGATCAAGTGCCCTGGAGCAATAAACCGGCAGGTCGCCCGCCATCAGGTACCTGAAGCGGGGCAACTCAGGATAGGGAAAACAAAACCTCACATCATATTTCTGCAGTCCCTCTACATCCTTCACGAATATTCGCCTTTCAGTAACTCCGGAGATCCCGAAAAAACCAAGAATCCTCTCCTGGGGATCTTCCACATTACTGATGTTTCCCGGGGTGATCGAGGGCAGGCGGTCATATATACCACTCTGTGATTGGGAATTCTTTTTCAATTCGTCCCAGTACCTGAAAGCCGGTGCATCCATGGAATGCTGCCTCACCAGAAGGCTGTAGCCATAGCTCAGCCGCTGGGTTTCATTGGAGACAAAATGAAGCGGCATGTAGGTATAGCTGCCATTGGTCATGTTTGCCACATCCAGGGTATAGATGGCATTCACATGACCGGTAATCCAGCATTGGCGGTCGTCCAGACTATCGGGCAGTCTCCGCAGTACCCGGTCAAAACTGTAAATAAACCCTTCATAGGGGGGATTATGAAATTCGTAGGTCTCCATTAGCTCCCAGCGCATAAATTCAGATGAATCGGCATCCACTTTAAAATCGATATAAAACTGGATTCCCTCAATAAACTGATCCGGATCGGCGGTGGGAAAGGATTCTCTTTCGAAATATATATTGTCGATGGCAGTAGGTGGTTTTAAGGTTGAGTAATCAGATTGATAGAGATTTCCGTCCGATGTGACTACCCTCAGCATGTACTGCTGGCTGTACCTCAGAAACCCACCGGGAATGTCTGCATTGTAATATCCGGGCTTCGATTCGGAAAAGGAGATCTTCTCACCCGACATGTTTTCCACCTCAACCATACAACTCGATTCGGGAATAAATTCCGGGTAGACAAGTCCGACCGACCTGGAGATCTGGATGGTCTGAATCCCCTGAATATTGGTAATGGAGGCATTGATCACCAGGGTCCCGGTGAAAATTTCGTCCTCGCCCGGGTAATAGCGTTCCACACAACCGGTGAAAAACCATAACATAAAAAGATAAGATATCCCCTTAATTACTTTCATAATTACCCAGTTTGACATTCCAGGATATCGTAAATACCGGAACACCGATCACGGAAAAAGCGTAACCTTTAATATAATATTCATGGGGAGTGAAATAGATGCTCTGCGGATTATTCCTTCCCAGCAGATTGTATACGTTTATACTCCAGGTAGAGTGCATGAATTTATCAGATTTAAGATTCCCTTCAATATTCAATGAAAGATCGATTCTGAAATAGTCCGGAATCCTGAACTGGTTCCTTGCATAGTAATCGATGTATGCAATATTATTAATGTAATACAGTGAGGTAGGATAGGTGATAGGACGCCCCGACATATAAACCAGATTTGAGCTCACCGAAAATCTGCGGTTGAGGCTATAATTAGCCACCACATTAAAAACATGGGGTCTGTCAAAATTGGAGGGATAGGAATTTCCGTTATTGATGGATTCGTAATCAGCCTCTCCCCTAACCAGCATCTCCGATCGGGAGTAGGTGTAGTTAATCCAGCCATCCAGCCTCCCGGAAATTTTCTGAATCATAACCTCCAGACCGTAGGCATCCTGTAAACCCTGCAGAACCACTGTTTCTGTCAGCGGAGAGGTGATAAAATCCGCCCCGTCTTTATATTCAACGATATCGGTAGAGGTTTTGTAATAGACTTCAATGGATGTGGAGAGCCCCGCTTTCGGAAAGATGTGATAGATTCCTCCGGTATACTGGTAACTGGATTGAGGATCGATGTAATAATCCGACAGCTTCCACTGGTCGGTTGGAGAAATGGTAACTGTATTGGTCAGCATGAACATGTATTGCCTCATCTGGTTAAATGAGAACTTTAACGAGGTTTGGGGCCCCGTCTTCAGATTCACCGCGGTCCTGATTTCCGGTCCGGAATGAAACCTAACCGGCTCAAAATTCCCAAAGGTTAGCGAATCGATAATCGCATTCTCCGATTTGGGTTTTCCCTCCTCATAGAGCATTACGGTTTGGGGTCCAAGATATGAGTAGAGACTGTACCTCAGACCGGCTGAAAAATTAAACCACTTGGTTACCTCGATATTATCGCTGAGGAACAGAGCTCCTTCCATGGCATGTTCAAAGCCCAGGTCGGTTGGATTCCTGATGGATGCAGCGCCGTAAGGTTCCACCACACCCCTGTCCAGACGGTAATAAATCAGGCTGGCGCCAAAATCGATCCTGTGGTGAAGAGCCGGTACCCACTGAAACTCCGACAGCAATTCATTGTGATTTAGCATGTACTGGTGGGTATAAGCCCTGGAAATTTCGCTCTGATCTGTATTGGCAAACTGGTAGGTGGAGATGGTCCCCGTCACTTTGGACGAGAGCGCCGGAGAGATTTGTTTCTCCCAGCTGGCAGAACCACCCCGGTTGGTATACTCGTAATCGCTGAGGTTGCTGTACCTGAACTTATCGTAGCTCTGGTAATAAAGCACATTAAATACATTTTTTTCGTTGGGCTGAAAGTTCAGGGATCCCGAAAAATCATAAAAAGATGCATCGCTGTCACGAATCAAAGGATCCTGCATTTTATTCAGGATCCAGTCAGAATATGAAGAGCGACCGCTTACCATGAACGAGGAGTGCTCCTTTCGAATAGGGCCCTCTACGGTGGCATGGGCCGAAACCGGGCTGATCCCTGCATGCGCTGTAAAGGATTTATTATTTCCCTTACGGGTAAGGATATTAAAGACAGAGGAGAGCCGGCCACCATAGTTTACAGGTACATTTCCCTTATAGATTGAGAAATCCCTGATGATGTCGGAATTAAAAGCCGAGAAAAAACCAAACAGGTGGGACGTATTGTAAATCGGAATCCGGTCGAGGTAAAAAATATTCTGGTCCACATTTCCCCCTCTTACATTCACTCCAACCGATGCCTCTCCTGCACTGGTAATCCCTGGAAGCAACTTGGAGATTTTTATCACATCACGTTCACCCATAAATACCGGAACCGACTTCAGGGAGTTCATACTGAAGCGCTCCACCCCGATATCGGTCGTGTTGATCTCACGATACTGTTCACCCATGATCTGTACCTCATCCAGGGCAATGACTGCCGGTTGCATATCAATCCGGAATTCTCCGTCAGAATAAACCTCCATGGTGACATCCACACTCTCCATCCCGATAAAGCTGAAATGCATGGTATGACTCCCGGGCATCAGGGCCATGGTCACATTTCCGTTCTGATCAGAAACAGCTCCTTTCCCCGACCCGAGATCCACCATGGTGGCCCCCATTACAGGTTCCCCGTTTTCGATATTAACCAGTTTTCCCTTAACCCGGGCTACTGTGTGGGCAGCAGAAGCACCCCGTTTACCCACCTCAATGGTACGGACCAACTTTTCAGGCCGGGTTCCGGTCAGATACTGGTCATTCTTAACCCCCAAATAAGCCCCGCTCTCCTGGCTCCCCTCCTGGAAGTTCCCCAGGGAAGAGGCAAGTACCGGAAGGTTCATGTGAAGGCGCTTCCCGGGTAAAATAATAAAACGATCACCTTCAATCCTGCTGAAATAAAGACCGGTACCCTTCAATACTTGCGAAATTGCATCATCCACCCGAACCGAATCCGCCTCGTAGGTAAATAATCGATCTGAGAACCATTCATTGTTGTAATAAATCACCAGACTGGTCTGGGCTTCAACCTGCCCTGCAAAAATTTCAAATCTCTCACCCGAAATCCGGATATTCACCCGCTCGCTGCCCACCTGGGCCAGGGAAGGCAGGGAGAGCAACAAAACAGGAAAAAATAAGAGATCACGAATTTTCATGGAGAAGAGCGTTACAGTATTCAATGATATGCCGCATCTGAGAGTCAGAGGCTGTTTTCACTTTTATTTTGGATTGCCTCATAAACTGCTTGATCGGTTTTTGAAGTTCCGGGTCAAATGCTTTCAGAAATTTCATGTTGTTCCCGTAAGGGAAGAATTTCCCCTCCATCCTCAGGAACGACTCTTTAACCGGGTCTGTGAAATAGTAATTTTGTACCCCGGATGTAAGGTTCAACAGGTATTTCTTATTCCAGTAATAAAAGCACTCTATGGCGCCTTCGGATACCACCTGAAAAAACCCAGGCTGACCATCAGGACCCTGCATCCTTTTAAACCGTTGTCCCTCAAAAGCAAAAGATTCCACCCACTCATTCCTTAATACCAGGCTCGAATTGGCTCCATAAACATTTTGATAATCCAGTATAAGTTTTTGATTGAAAATGTCATACCTCAGCAACTGACCATCAAACTCCTTTACATGAATGGTAAACGCTGCACTGCGTGCTTCAGGGAAGAAAAAAGGATCTCCAAGTGACAGGGTATACGGGTAGAAA
>JAWOHR010000148.1:0-4663 GCA_046485075.1 Bacteroidales bacterium | reverse complement strand
AAATCCTTTGGCCGGGATAGGAATCTGTTGAAAAGCTTTATAGCTTTTGTCATAAATGTTGAACTGTTCATTCAAAGGTATCAAATGCCAATTAATTATGCAACTAAGAAATAGTGGCAATTTAACGCAGTGATTTTGCCTGTTCAATCCGGACGAAAAACACCAGTACCGGAATACGGGGGATAAACCTTTCAAGATGATCTGTGGGGTACCGAAGGAGTTCGAGTGATAGGCGATGTGGTGTGGCTTGTTTTCGTCATCGGGACACCCTGGTGAGTTGCACGTGATCAACTCTACTTCTCAAACCTGAACAGACCCAGTGCTTACCCTTTCCATTGTAAGCAGTCCTTCAAGGTGTTAACCTCGATATTGATCTTCAGGCCAAAACGGGAGTTTTTAATACCCAGATCTGGCCCTGCGGGATCTAACAGGGAAAAGCTTGATCCGGTTTCTTCAAGCATCCTTTGATGATCAGATGTCCATTCCATTCCAAGAAAATCGGAGAGAAACAAATAACGTTTCATTGCGGCCAGCCTCCTGTTCCTGGACAAATAGTAAAACAGTTTCTGGAGATCTGTTCTTTCTTTCGAATGGTATATGGCTTTCCCAATTTCGATGATCCCTCCGCATAAATGCGGTTTTGATACTGCGTCTAAGATTGTCTTTTCCAGGTCACTGACCATGGCTTTCTCCTGATTTGTTAACCATATCTCCTCATATCCGAAGAACCTGCTGCAGGTATGATATATAAATTGAATACTTGTTCCGGCTATGTTTATTATGGGCGGTTGCACCTGCCGATTAGTTACAACCATTGTTCTGTAGTTTGATTGAGCTGTCAATCCAAGGACGTTCATTGCTGAGGCATAAGCGATGTAATAGTCCTTCCCTTTCATCATGTATTTAGCAACAAGCCGACTGTCAGGAGAATAGGTCTGCGGGTCTGCACTCAACGGAATAATATGGTACACATTCCGTGATATTTTCATTAACATACCCAATCTTACCATTGCGGCAAGTACTTTGGAAAGATAGCTGTGATCCTTGTCAGGATATTCCGTTATCACATCTTTATAGCTAAAGCAACTCTTGTTTTCAGTAGAAAACTTCTTAATGATCTCCCATTTCATTTGAAATAGACAATTTTTAATTTCAGATCCGATATATTCAACCAATAACCAGTTAGGAATTATCTCTCAGAAGACAATCAGTAATACTTTAATTGCCTTGAAACACCCATATCAGCCTAACATATATCTAAATCAAGCTATAGGGCCCTTAACATGTTCCCTTTTTCCCGATTATAGATGCTTACAAGGCAAGGGGACACCCAATAACGTCAAGATCTAAGGAAGGAGTTTGAGTAAGAAGCGGAAAATTTGTTACTATTGTGAATGCCCCAACTGAAAATTCTTTTTCGCCGGCTTGGACGCGACCGGCTACTAACCCTTTTTACCGTCTGCGGGCTTGTGGCGGGCATCAGTGCCTTCCTGTTGTTGTTCATCCACGTAATGAACGAGCGTCAGTTTGACAGGCATTTCCCGCAATTTGAAAACATCTACCGCGTACTCTCTACGCCGGCTCATATAGACCAGGCCCCATGGGCCAGGAGCCTGGGTATCATCTACCGCGAAGCCAATAACATACCCGGAATTGAATTAGCCACACAATTTTCCCATTGTGATGGTGGCCGGATCAGGATCGGGGAGCGAACAATGGAGCAGGATCATATCATGTCGGTGGATGATGCATTCATCCAGATGTTCGGTGTGGAAAGCAAGCTGGGGAATCTGAGTGATCTGGAAAAACCCAATACTGTGTTCATTTCCGAGGATTTTGCAAAGAAGTATTTCGGGGACCATGATCCGGTGGGACAGCAGATCCACATCGAAGCTCTGCAGTATGTAAGGGACCTTGGGCCTTATGAAATAAGGGGAATTGTGAGAAATACGAATCCCAGGACCCATTTCAGGTATGAGCTTCTGATCTCCCAGAAAGGAGGACTGCAGGAACGCTACGAGAGCCTGCCCGATCAAAAGATAGCCTGGACCTACAATTATTACAGATTAAGCCAGGGAATGGATCCGGCTTTGGTCGCCGGGTAGCTAAAAGCCTTCTATGACAAAAGTAGTCTGAAACATTTACGTGGACCGCAGGAATATGTGTTCAGTCTTTTCCCTTTGGAGGATATCCACCTCAAGTCCGATTGCAGGTTTGAGCTCAGGGAAAGGGCCAGCAGACTCAATATCCCGCTTTTCATGCTCATTTCCATCGTGATCTTGCTGGTGACCCTGCTCAATTTCACCAACCTTAGCGTGGCCAAAATCCTGAAGCGTTCCAGGGAATTCGGGTTGAAAAAGACCCTGGGTTCAGGAAATTCCAGGCTGGTAATGCAGGTACTGGGAGAAGTGTTCCTGGTGTGCAGTGTATCGATCATCATTTCCCTGACCCTAATTGAACTGTTACGTCCTGGGCTGAATCGTATGTTCGCCATTGAATTCGATATTTACTATCAGGATTCCATAGTGCTTATCAGCTTGTTGCTTATCTTGGTGTCTTGCCTGGCCCTGAGCGCATTGTTTGTCACAGGTTTTCTCCTCTCCAGGAACAGCACTTTGGATATTTTGTCCGATAAAGTCAATTTTTCCGGTAGCTTGATTATGCGTATCCTGTTGATGCTACAGGTTGCTGTTGTAATGATGTTAATCTCAGGTACCTTTGTGGTCAACAAACAAGTTCATTTCATGCTTGACAAACCGCTGGGATTCAATCAAGAGCAGGTTGTTGTGCTTCACATCAAAGACCTTTCAAAGGACCCCATGGTATTTGTCAGGGCGCTTGAAGCGCAAAGCCCTGTGAGTTCAGTGGGAATGACTGCACAACATTTCGGTTATCCGGCTCAGGCCATATCTTTGGAAGGTATTGGACTGGAAGGTTCAGCTGAGTTTGTTTTTGCCAATTTTTCCTACCTGCAAACCATGGGCATACAACTCCTCCACAACTGGATTCCTCCTGAAGCGGATACCGTGCGGGGAATGGTCGTGAATGAACACCTGTATAGGCGCCTGATGGAAAGGCACGGGAACATGGAGGCCCTGCAAGCCTTTCATGCAACTCAGCCCCTGGAAGAGGGGCAACAACCCATCAATTTCGTGGGTGTGGCGGCAGATTTTAATTACAGCTCGGCCCACGAAACCATTGGTGACTTTGTCTTTTGGTTGGATGAATCGGCCATCCGGGCACGTTTCACCCACATACGGCTGAAGCCGGGCAATCTGCACGATGCCATGAAGACCATCGGGAATACCTGGGAGGAGCATTATCCCGGGCAGGAACTCAGCTATTTCTTCCTGGATGAGAAAATTGCCGGCCAGTATGCATCAGAAATATTGCTTCGGAAGGTTCTTCTTTCATTCTCCATTGCAGGCATCATCATATGCCTCCTGGGTATGAGCGCCATGGCCCTGTTCATTGCCCGGCAACGCACAAGGGAAATAGGTATCCGTAAGGTGAATGGTGCAGGGATTACCTGTATCCTTGTTTTACTCAGCAAGGATTTTATAAAGTGGATTCTGCTGGCCTTTGTTCCGGCCATTCCGTTTATCTATTATGTCATGAGCCGCTGGCTTGAGAATTTTGCATATCGAACCGATTTGAGCTGGTGGATCTTTGCCCTGGCTGGTTTTATAATCCTGGTCATCACCGTATTCACCGTATCCATCCAGTCTTATCGCAGCGCATCCAGGAATCCGGTGGAGGCCCTCAGGTATGAATGAAAAGTACTGGAAATCTTATTCATTCATCTTTCATTAGGAATAAACCATTCCATAAACAAGTTGTCCGGGTTTTTAGCATCGGGTAACCGGTCATATTTTAAATAGGAGGGGCCTGTACCATGTGAAATGCTATGATCCTCAAGGTGATTGGCTATGGTTAATGAAACTTGCTGGAATTGTTCAACTGTACAGCAGAGTTTGTACCTGACATATCGCCCGCCCCCGATTTTTGTCTTAAAATACTTATTGACGCTCAGGTCAATCCCTGGACGGGGTACAATCACAGCGTCATAACGGTTTGCCTTACCGGAGGTAACATTCTGACAAACATGAAGAGTGGCATAATAATTAAAATCTTCTTCGCTGAACCCGTTTGCCTTGAGATAACCGGATACATCTCCCCATACAGAATAGATCTCTTTGCTAAAGTAATCTCCAATACCTGGAAAAACAATTGCCTGTTGTTCGGGCAATTGGATCCTGTCAAAATTCAGAGACAGATAATTCCTGACTTCGATTTCGCTCAAAGATTTTTTGAACTGGTTATTTTCCCGGTAAGATCTGGGCGAAATGTAAAGGATCTTCTTGAATGCTTTGTTAAACGAGCTGTCCGTTGAGTAGCCAACCAGAAATTTTATCTCTGATATGGGCAATGTAGTAACAGCCAGCAGATAGGCAGCGGTTTCAATCCTTTGCCGCATAAGGTATGAACCGATAGCCTCACCATACTCTTCCTTAAATTTCCGGTGCAGGAAAAACGGTGAATATCCGGATACTTTACTAAGCGAATCCAGTGATATTCTGCTATCCAGGTTGTTGCTGATGTAATTAAGTAATTCCGGATACATTGAAATAAATTAACAAGTCATGGATCATTTTGTTGCAAT
>JAWOHR010000078.1:0-18939 GCA_046485075.1 Bacteroidales bacterium | reverse complement strand
TAGAGTCCCTGCTGGAGGACCCGACAGGTGCGCTTGCCCAGATTTTGCTCTACCATGTGGTTGGTGCCAAAGCACTCTCCACTGACCTTTCCGATGGACAGATGATCACCACCCTCAATGGCGACAGCGTGACAGTAAAAATCATGGATGGCAAGGTATACATCGACAATGCCATGGTAACTGTTGCAGATATCGAAGCCGACAATGGCGTGGTTCATGTGATTGATGCAGTGATTGTGCCTGCTTCAACAGTACTGGATATCATTGTTGGAAGCCCGGTTCACAACACCCTGGAAGCAGCAATCTTTGCCGCTGAACTGGATGGTGCGCTTGCAGGAGAGGGTCCGTTCACCGTATTTGCTCCGACCGATGAGGCCTTTGCTGCATTGCCCGCGGGAACAGTAGAGTCCCTGCTGGAGGACCCGACAGGTGCACTTGCCCAGATTTTGCTCTACCATGTGGCAGGTGCCAAGGCACTCTCCACTGACCTTTCCGATGGACAGATGATCACCACCCTCAATGGCGACAGTGTTACTGTGAAAATCATGGATGGGATGGTATACATCGACAATGCCATGGTAATCGTTGCCGATCTTATGGCCGACAATGGCGTGGTTCATGTGGTTGATGCAGTGATTCTGCCGACCTATACAGTATGGGATATCATCATGGCCAGTCCTGCTCACAACACCCTTGAAGCTGCAGTGAAAGCTGCCGGGCTGGATGGTGCGCTTGCAGGAGAGGGTCCGTTCACCGTATTTGCTCCGACCGATGAGGCCTTTGCTGCATTGCCCGCGGGAACAGTAGAATCCCTGCTGGAAGACCCGACAGGTGCACTGGCCCAGATTTTGCTCTACCATGTGGCAGGTACCAAGGCACTCTCCACTGATCTTTCCGATGGCCAGATGATTACCACCCTGCAGGGAACAGACATTACTGTAAAAATAACAAATGGCAATGTCTACATCAACGAGGCCATGGTAACCGTTGCCGATCTCGAAGCTGACAATGGGGTGGTTCATGTGATTGATGCAGTGCTTCTTCCTGTAACTACAGGTATTCAGGATAAAATTGTAGAAGTTGAAGGAGTTTCGGTCTATCCCAATCCTGCAAACGAGTATGTAAACGTGAGTTACAAGATTTTGAACGAAAGCAATGTAACTCTCGAAATGTATGATATGACCGGAAAACAGGTCGGGTATGAAAATCAAGGATATACCTACGAAGGAGAATATACCACTGAATTCCCGGTAAATACTCTTCAATCAGGTATGTATTTATTAATAATCAACACCGGTAACAGCCAAATTGCTAATAAGGTAAGGGTTGTGAAGTAGTAGGTTGCCGCCGGTTTATGGAAGGCTGTTTGCGAATGCAGACAGCCTTTTTAAATTTATATCTTTGCCAAATGTGTCAATTCCGGAGTTTCCTGATATTTATACTGATGAGCAGCCCTGGGCTCTATGCCCAATCCTCCTATCTGAATCGGCCGGATTTGCTGGCTATGGTCGACAGCTGCCTGGAACACACTTACAATTTTTCATTTGATCAGGCACGATTCTATCAGCAAAAGCTGGAAAGCATCTCTCCGGGTCATCCGGCTCCCTTTTTTCTTGAGGCGCTGATCATTTACTGGGAAAATTTCCCTTTGACTCCGGAAAACACTCACGCAGATATCTTTATTAACTTATTGAATAAAAGTGCGGATCGTGCAGAATGGATGCTGGAAAGTGAAGAAACAAGGCTTGAGGGGGTTTTCTTCGATCTTTTCAGCCGCGCCTTCAAGGCAATGTTTTGGGCCGACAATGGGAAATCTGTTAAGGTGATACCGGATCTGGGCACTCTGTATAACCATGCAAGGGAGGGTTTTGAGCTTATGGACCAGTTCAGTGAGTTCTACTTTTCAACCGGTCTATATAATTATTACGTTGAAGCCTATCCGGAAGCCCACCCTGCATACAAACCATTGGTATCCTTTATGCATGAAGGAGACAGGAAGCTGGGGCTTGAACAACTGAATCACGCCATTCATTATACCTCTTACGTGAAGGTTGAATCGCTCCTTTTCATGACATTGATACAACTCAATTATGAGAATGACCTGGAAACTGCTTCCCTTTTCGCAGAAAGACTTAACAGTTCTTATCCCCGAAATTCTTATTTCCGGGGACTCCGGATTATCATCCTACTCCACCTGAACCACTTCGACCAGGTAGACAAATTGCTGGTGCAAACAACAAAAAAGAGTGATACCTACAGTGAAATGATAAGTGCAATGGCCCGTGGGTATATGTCAGAGATGAACGGGGATAAAGCGGATGCTGAAAAAAAATATATATCCACCATTGAACTTGCCGATATCATAGGCCCTTTTGGTAATACATATAAGGCGATCGGGTACATGGGCCTTTCAAAACTCTCTGAAGAGAAGGGATTGAACGAAGAGGCCAGAAGATATGCCAGGAAAGCAGCTGATCACACATCCTATAGCTTTATCCTCAGGGATTAAGCGGTTTGTTCCACATGATCAGTGTCACCCCCACAAGGGTCAATATACCTCCGGCCAGTTGAAACCCGGTCGGAAAGATCCCCAGGAAAATCCATGCCAGAACCAGTGCCCAAACACCCTTAGAGCTGATGATCAGGGAGGTTTTAGTGGCCTCAATCAATTTCAGCGCCTGGTAAGCAAATACAATGACCATCAGAGTCTCCAACAGAGAACCAATCATCAAATCCCTCCAGGTGCGAACAGAAATTTCAAACAGCCCTGACTTTTCCTGAATTACAAACAGGATACCCATAACCAGGGTCAGCAGTACAGACCGGATCAGAGACATATATCCCGGATTCAGGAAGTCCCGGTACTTTCGTCCCGTAATGGTTGCCAATGCAAATAATAAAGAGGCTATGATCACATAGATTGCACCCGGATCAGTGAATCCGGCAAAACCACCCTGTCGATAGTTGATCACGAATAATCCCAGGATGGTGACCAGGATTCCGGACATCTGGATCTTTCTAAACCGTTCCCTGAGGAGTGTCAGGCCTAAAAGGGTAACAAAAACGGGGCCAATATTTCCAATAAAGGATACCACTGCAGGGTTCTCCAGTGCATTTATGGCCAGGTAGAAAAGACCAGTGGCGGAACCCTCAAAGATGGCGACCACCAATGCTATGCCGGTTTTCTTCCAAAAAGAACCTTTCATCTTGAGATACTCCCTGCGGAGCAGGAACCAAATACTATTCCAAACCACTCCCAGGGTGAACCATATCAATCCGAAATGAACCATGGAGAGGTTGTTCAATGCCGACTTACTGAAGACGAAAGAAGCAGCAAGCGCGATGGCAGCACAAAAGGCATAAAGGGTCCCGGTTGATGGATTCCGCTTCATTTCGTACTTTCACAAATTGGATATCTCAAAAATAGTCAAATAGAACCAATAGGGCAGCTCACATGCGAAAGAGACCAAATCCTGATGTAGGAACACTACGATCGAACCCCGCATACCAGCTGGTTCTGGAGCTTGGATTCCAGGATATGATCCCCTTTGTCATGACCCAGATCAAAAAAAGAGGCTTTTTCTCCTGGCTCTATCTCACCGTAAACCTGACCATGCTGACCCTTGCCCTTATTTATTCAGTCAGGGGACTGCTTGACGAATCGCTGACATGGAAGAGGGTCATTTTACAGACAGTGACCGGGATTGCTGCAGGAAGCTTTCTGATTATCCCGATTCACGAAATGCTGCATGGATTGGCCTACAGAATTCTGGGTGCCCGGAAGATCATATTTGGAGCCGATCCGGGACAGCTGATCTTTTTTGTCACTGCCGACAGGTACCCTGTTTCCGGAAACCAGGTCCATCTGCTCACCCTTACTCCCTTTGTATGTATCAACCTGCTAACCATTGCCGCTATTCTCTTTCTCTGGCCAGGGGGAGTTCTTTTTTCAGCATTTTTCCTACTAAGTCATAACCTCATGTGTATCGGGGATTTCGCCATCTCCGGGTTTATTGCCCGTACCGGCGGGAAGGTATTTACCTTTGATGAACCTGAAAGGAAAATGAGTTATTTCTATAAGGAGCTTTTCAACAAATTTTGAGCTTTCTGGGCCTTCTTTTCGCTCACCAGGAAAGAAGAATCAATTTCATAAGCTCTCATATAACTCTCATAGGCCTTTTCAAACTGCCTTGTTGCCATGTAAAAATCACCCTTTGAATCGTATGGATTGGCAATATCTGGTGACAACCTGATGTAAGAATCGAAGGCCTCCTCAGCCTTATCATACTCCTCTAAATCCATCAGGGCGTAGCCTAGCTGATTGTAAGCAAGTGCATAATCCGGACATGCCTCAATGGCCCGGCGAATGGATTCCACTGCCGCTTCCGCATCCTTTATATACTGAAACTGAAGGATGTATAAAATCTTGTGTACATGGGGGTCTTGGGGATAAAGGTCAATGGCCATCTGAAGATGCTCTATAACCTTTTCATCCTGTCCGTCAACAAGGTATTTGAATGCTGCCTTTACCTGCTTTTCACCATCATTCAGATCTGATTCGGCCATCAAGGCTTCATCGACAATCATCTTGGAATTTTTGCCCGACATAAAATACATCCAGAAATAGGCCATAAAAAAGTCAGGATCCTCTTTTAGAGCCATTTCAAGATGATGATATGCCAAGTCCAGTTTAACCTGGTCAAAAGCAAGCATTGCAGTCTCATAAAACTCAAGAGCCAGCTCCGAATCGGTAGTAACAGGCATTACTGTCATCGATTCATCCTGGTTACAGGAAGAGTGTATAAGAATGGAAAATACCAAAACGGGGGTTAATATCTTTAACCTCATCTTTAAAAAATTTTCCAATCTTACGTCCAATACAAAAATAGGTATTTTCAAGACCAATGACAAAATAAATAACCATTCTACTGCAGGTATTCACTGATGATCTCCTTTACATCATCGGGGGCAACCCTTCCATAGGTTTTGCCGCCCACCTGCACCACCGGTGCAAGGCCACAGGCCCCGACACAACGTAAACAGCTAAGTGAAAACAGACCGTTCGCATCGGTCTCTCCTACTTCAATTTTCAGTTGCTTCTTAAACTCATTCAAAACAGTCTCAGCCCCTCTTACGTAACATGCGGTTCCCGTACAGATTGAAATGGGATGTTTCCCTTTGGGAATCATCGTGAAGAAGGAGTAAAAGGTCACAACTCCATAAACCTTAGCGGCGGGAATTTCCATTTTTTCAGCGATCACCTCCTGAACTTCTGCAGGCAAATAACCGAAAGTTCCCTGGGTTTTATGCAACACATTGATCAGTTCACCCTTCTGGTTGCCAAATGAATCACAAATGGCATGGATCTTCTCAACCTGTTCTTTTTTGAGTTCTATTTTAACGCTTGACATAACAATCTTTCATTTACCAATTAAACCTGGAATATATTTTTCCGCTTATCGAAATAGTGTGTGTGTAAAAGCTCATGGGCCTTCTCGCTCAGCGGCTCACCCAGGAACTCCTCGTAAAGCTTCAGGATAAAGGGATTTTCATGAGATTTCCTGATGGTCTTTTCTTCATCCTCCTTATAGATCGCCTTGGTCCGCGCCTGAAGTATGGACGAATCTCCATGGTGAAGTGGCTGGCCTCCTCCTCCGATGCAACCGCCGGGACAAGCCATCACTTCGATGGCATGGTATTTCGATTTACCGGCTCTAACCTCATCGAGCAGTTTCCTTGCATTGCCCAACCCGTGAGCAATCCCAATCTTTATATCAAGCCCGTCAAAATCGACTGTTGCAGAACGAATTCCTGCCATACCCCGGAGTTGCTCAAAATCTACTCTTTCCAGGGTCTTTCCGGTGTAGAGCTCATAAGCAGTGCGGGTGGCTGCTTCGATTACACCACCGGTGGCCCCAAAGATCACTGCTGCTCCGGAAGACTCACCCAATGGAGCATCAAACTCAGACTCCTCCAGTTTTCTGAGGTCCAGGTTTGCCTGCTTGATCAGGTGAGCAAGTTCACGGGTTGAGATGCTGTAATCCACATCGGGATTCCCATCCACCGAAAATTCTTTACGCTGACATTCATATTTTTTAGCCAGGCAAGGCATCACAGAGATGACAACCATATCTTTCCTGTTCACATTGATTTTATCTGCAAAATAGGTTTTGGCAATGGCTCCGAACATCTGTTGAGGTGAACGGGCAGTGGAGGGCACGTCCTTCAAATCAGGAAAGTTATGTTCAAAAAAGTTCACCCATCCAGGGCAACAGGAAGTGAGGATGGGAAGCTTTACGGTCTCATCTCCCTCCAGATGTCTTTTCAACCGTCCCAGTAACTCGGTTCCCTCTTCCATAATGGTAAGGTCGGCAGCAAAGTCGGTATCAAACACATAATCGAATCCGAGCTGCTTGAGGGCGGTAACCATCTGGCCGGTTACCCGGGTTCCGGGCTCCATGCCAAACTCTTCTCCCAGGGCAGCCCGGACGGCCGGAGCGGTCTGAACCACCACGGTCTTTGTTGGATCATTCAGTGCGGTGATGACTTTCCCGGTATGATCCACTTCGGTAAGCGCACCGGTTGGACAAACTGCCACACACTGTCCGCAATATGTGCAGGGAGAGTGTTCCAGGTTCATCTCAAAAGCCGGAGCCACAACAGCCATAAACCCCCGGTTCACTGCATGCAATGCTCCTACTGTCTGAAAGTCATTACACATGGTTTCGCATCTGCGGCACATAATGCACTTATCCAGATCCCTGATAATGGAGGGAGAGGTATCAAGCCGGTAGGTAGACATCTCGGCATACTCCTGTCCGGGTATCTCCCTGATGCCAAGCTTTATAGCCATACTTTGCAGATCACAGCTACCCGATTTTGCACAGGAGAGACAATCTTTTGGATGATCAGAAAGAATCAACTCCATCACCGTTCTCCTGGCATTGATCACCCTCATGCTATTGGTCCTCACCACCATGCCTTCAGCAACATTGGTTGAACAGGAAGGGGCCAGATTTCTCCGGCCTTCAACTTCTACAGAACAGATTCTGCATCCACCCGGTTTATTCTCAATATTCAGATCCTTCAGATCCATGTAACAGAGTATCGGGATATCTATACCCAGTTCTCTGGCGGCTTTATAGATGGTGGTGCCCGCCGGTACCTCCACCATGTTTCCATCTATTGTAAGTTTAATAAGACTCATCTCAATCATTGTTATTTTAAGATCACTGCATCGAATTTACATTTCTCCAGACAGGCACCACACTTGATACAAGTATCAGGATTGATCATATGCGGCTCCTTGCGTTCTCCGGATATGGCACCCACCGGACAGGCTCTTGCACAGGCCGTACAGCCAATGCAGTTCTCCTCCAGGATAAAATACTCCAACAGGTTGGTGCATACTCCCGAGAGGCACTTCTTATCCACTACGTGGGAATGGTATTCATCAGGAAAATTCTCCATCGTGGAAAGTACCGGGTTTGGAGAACTCTGCCCCAATCCACACAGGGAGGTATCCTTGATCACATTACCCAGGTTCCGCAGTCTGACCAGGTCACTCTCCTCCCCTTTGCCTTCGCAAATCCTTTCAAGCAGTTCGTGAAGCCTCTTGTTCCCAATCCGGCAAGGTGCGCATTTTCCACAAGACTCTTCCACGGTGAACTCAAGATAAAATTTTGCAATAGAGACCATGCAATCATCTTCATCCATCACGATCATTCCTCCCGATCCCATCATGGAACCATTGGCAACCAGGTTCTCATAGTCGATGGGGGTATCCAGGTGTTTCTCCGTCAAACAACCCCCGGAAGGCCCCCCGGTCTGCACCGCTTTAAATTTCTTGCCATCCTTAATACCACCCCCTATCTCGAAAATTACTTCTCGCAGGGTGGTACCCATGGGTACTTCGATGAGTCCAACATTATTGATCTTCCCTGCCAGGGCAAAAACCTTGGTTCCTTTTGATGTAGCGGTTCCGATACTGCTGAACCACTCGGCGCCCTTCAGGATGATTACAGGCACATTGGCCAGGGTCTCCACATTGTTTACATTGGTGGGTTTCCCCATATATCCGCTTTCGGCAGGGAAAGGGGGTTTGAGAGTAGGTTCACCCCTTTCTCCCTCCATAGAATGGATCAGGGCAGTCTCCTCACCACAAACAAAAGCCCCGGCTCCATACTTCAGATCAATGTCGAAATTGAACCCCGATCCCAAAATATCCATGCCAATCAGCCCGTATTCCCTGGCCTGCCCAATGGCGATCTTCAATCTTTCAATGGCTAACGGATACTCGGCCCGAATATATATGTAACCCTTATCAGCACCTATGCACCGGCCGACAATAGCCATGGCTTCGATTACCGAATGGGGATCTCCTTCCAGGATCGAGCGGTCCATGAAAGCGCCGGGATCACCCTCATCTGCATTACAAACCACATATTTCTGGTCAGCCTCATTCTTCCTTGCCAGTTCCCACTTCAGTCCGGCCGGAAATCCGGCACCGCCACGTCCTCTGAGTCCCGATGCCTTCATCAGCTTAATGGTCTCCTCAGGGGTTTGATTGATCAGCACCTCTCCAAGTGCCTGGTATCCATCCCTGGCGATGTATTCATCAATAGCCTCCGGGTTGATGATCCCACAGTTCCTCAGGGCTATCCTCAGCTGTTTCTTGTAGAATCCCATATGTTTTGAATCTTCCACAGGAGCCTTCGTTTCAGGGTCAATAAAAAGCAGTCGTTCCACCCTTCTCCCCTTGATTACATGTTCCTCCACTATTTCCTCTGCATCTTCAGGTTTTACCTGGGTGTAGAAAGTATTGTCGGGCATTACCTTTACGATGGGACCCTTTTCACAGAATCCAAAACAGCCGGTCATAATCACCTGTACTGTCTCATCAAGACCCTGCTTTGTAAGTTCCTTCTTCAGTTTCTCCGCAATAAAATCACTCTCCTTTGACTTACATCCGGTACCACCACAAACAAGCAAATGCATGCTGTATTTTGACATGTCAAATCCTCCTGATTATTTCTTTGAATCTATGGTTGCGTAATTCACTGGGATGATCCCATCCACCAGCTCACCACTTTTAATATACTTCTCAATGATCTCATCTGCCTTCTTGCGGTTCACCCCTCCAAAAACCACAGGATCACTACCGGGAAGTTTCACCTCTATTGTAGGTTCTGCATAGCAATAACCCATGCACCCTACCTGGGTAACAATGGCATCCACTCCACGCTTCTCCAATGCTTCGGTCATAAACTCCATGGTTTCTTTAGCTCCGGAGGCAATCCCACAGGTTGCCATAGCCACTTTCACCTGCACCAGGTTTTCTGCTTCTTCGCCTTTTTCATCGCGGATCCTTTTCAGATCTGCAAGCGATTTAATCTTGTTCATCATGTTTGAAATTGATTCTCGTGATCTAATAAATTTATATTATGAAATGCAATCTCTTTCATGCTCCACACCCCTTCCATGTTCACCCTTCAAGGCCATCCGGAGCTCACTGAAATCCTTGTTTTTCATCACAATACGGTTGTAACAACGTCCGATATCTGCCAGAAAATGTGCATCCGAATTATGAATCAGGGTAAGGGATGAAAGCTCCTGATGATCCTTTACAGCTTTCTCTTTTGAAGTATACCGGTAGATCTCCACTCCGTCAACATCAAGACCTTCGGGCCACATACCGAGCTGGGCATAAAGCCCGTTCATAGACCGGTCCACATGGGCTGGAATAAAAAGTCCGCCCAGGTCGTGCACGATTCTTGCCGTCTCTCCGATCTCCCATCCCACACCCGGATAGAGTGAATGAGTGATCTCTTCAAGAATCTGCTCCGCCTCATCAACGATCAGCTGGCATCCCAATTTTACTGCATCGTTTGGAATTTTCAGTATACTCTCATCAAGTAGTTTCTGGAATGCATCCAATTGATCGTTGGTATCAAATAAAGTCAGGCAATGAACTTCCTCCTGTGTACAAACCTCGGCACCATATACTACCCAGATTCCTTTTCTAGCACCCAGCTCCCTGGTAAGCTTTGCATGACCCATATGATTATGGTCGGTCACAGCAATAATATCCAATCCTTTGCGCGCAGCCTGCTCCACAATATTACCGGGGCTCATCTCAAGGTCACCACAGGGAGAAAGAACTGAGTGAATATGCAAATCGGCGCGATAGATGTTCATTCGCTGTTCAACAATTTAAAGCCTTCTTTCTGTTATTCCTTTCACAATCAATAATAAAAAATATATGTGAATTGTGATACAAAGATACAATAAACTTTATTCCCCATATCCAGAATATTTAGAGGAGTCTTAATGTATATTTGATCCAAATAAATTAAACTCAGAATGTCAGACCAACTCAAAGGAGAAAAAATGATCCGATGCGACTGGTGCCTTTCCGACCCCATCTATATGGAATATCACGATTCCGAATGGGGAGTGCCTGTTCATGACGATCAGAAACAATTTGAATTTCTCGTATTAGAATCTGCACAGGCCGGACTAAGTTGGTTGACAATCCTTAAGCGCAGGGAGGGGTATCGCAGACTTTACGATGGATTTGATGCCCAACGGGTGGCAGGATACGATGAGATGAAAATCGAGATAATGCTCGCAGATTCCGGGATCATCAGGAATCGTAAGAAGATAGAATCCTCCATAAATAATGCTCAGAGATTTTTGGAAATTTGTGCAGAACACGGGAGCTTTTGCAACTATCTCTGGGGATTTGTGGATGGCAAACAGGTGGTCAATCACTTCCAGGATCAGTCACAAATTCCTGCTTCCACACCCCTTTCAAACACCATCTCTAAAGACCTGAAAAAGAAGGGTTTTAAATTCCTGGGGTCCACCATTATTTATGCACACCTTCAGGCAACCGGTCTGGTAAATGATCACCTCACCTCCTGCTTTCGCCACTCCCCATGCACTGATTTACAGCGAGAGAAACAAGCTACTTAAACAGATCCTCATCCCTGATCAGCATCAGGATTGCCGAATGCGGGATGATCACATATTTTTCATTATTGAACTCTATTTCATAACCACTCTTCTGAAGATAAATGGCCAGGTCCCCCTCCTTAGGCTGCAGGGGTACATACTTCACCGCATCGCCCTGGTTCTTCCAGGGTTCCTCGGCATCCTGAAGAGCCGGGATGGGATATCCGGGCCCCACTCTCAACACATAACCACTATGAATCTTTTCCCGTTCATGAACACCCGGAGGAAGATAGAGTCCTGACTTGGTTCTGTCCTGCTGGTTCTTGGGCTTGATCAGGACCCTGTCGCCCACTACGATAAACTTGTCAAGGTTCTTCTCATCAATTTGTAGGCTCATCATCATCTCTTTTAAAAATCAAGATTCTCTTTCAACTGTTGCATACCACTCCTGCTGACAGGTATCTTATTTCCATCCTTTAATATCAGGATGAAGTTGCTCTTTTCATAGGGCTCTATGCGCTCAATTCTGCTGATGTTAACGATATAGGACCTGTGCACCCTGATAAACTGGTCTGGATCCAGGTGCTTCTCAAAATACTTCATGGTCTGCTGTTTAAGGTACTTCCCCTCACCGGTATAGATCATCACATAGTCATCCTGTGCCTCAAGGAAGTTTATTTCACCTGTAGAGAAAACATGGATCCTGCCTGACTTCTTAATAACCACCCGGTGTAACTTCTCATCCCCTTCGGCCAGGTGAATCTTTATCTTTTCTATACTGCCTCTCTCCCTTGCGTCGAGCCTCTCTATTGCTTCCCTGAAACGCTCCCTGGAAAAGGGTTTTAACAAATAGTCAACTGCGTTTTGTTCAAAAGCCTGGATAGCGTATTGGTCATATGCAGTGGTGAAGATCACCTCCGGATTGTGCTCCAACACCTCAAGCATCTCAAATCCAGTGAGCTTGGGCATCTGCACATCCAAAAAAATCACATCGGGCTTCAATTCATTGACCGCCTTCAGGCCATCAAAACCATTGTCATATTCTCCCAGGAGTTCGACTTGGTCAAACTCTTCCAGGTAAACTTTAAGCAGATCCCGTGCGGGTTTCTCATCTTCAATGATGAGGGTTCTATACTTTTTCATCTTTTTGCCAATATACGTGGAAATATAATGCTGACAGAAAATTTTCCATCCTCTCCCTTCCAGCGGACAGAACCCTTACCCTCATAGGCCAGCTCGATTCGTTGCCGCACATTTTGCAGTCCGACTCCAGTACCTCTCCGGGTGGGGACCTCCGGATCATAATCATTTATAACAACGGTTCTCATTACATTTGCTTCCGGAGCACATTCAAATCTTACGTTTACAGGTTCAGTGCTCTCATATACACTATGGCGAATGGCATTTTCAAAAAGAGGCTGGAAAATCATGGTTGGTACCGGAAACTGTTCGCATGCAGGGTCAATTATAAACTCATACCTGAGTTTGTCACCAAACCTCACTTTTTCGATGGCAAGGTAATCTTTCATACGTCCCAGCTCTTCAGAAAGTGGAACAAATTCGTTCTTCCTGTGTTTCAGCGAATAGCGCAGGAAATCGGAAAGACGAATGATCATATCACGGGCTTCGGCCGGACTTGACATCGTCAGAGAGGCGATTGAATTAAGTGAGTTAAAGAGAAAATGCGGATTGATTTGAGATTTGAGCATGTTTAATTCGGTCTCCCGTACCAGGTTTTTCAATTGCTCCTCCTGACGGGTTCTCTCCTGTAACTTTTCGGCCGATGATGACAGGTAATAGACCAGTACCAGCACCAGGTAAATCAACCCGCCCAACATTCCCCTCCAGACCAGTGAATTGTCAAGAAACTCCAAATATTCAAAATCCTGGCTAAATAAAATATTAAGAACCCCAACCGATACAAACATCCAGGTAGCGAGCACCAGCAATCCGGCAACTACATGGGCCAGGACAGAGTAAATTGGAGTGCTGCGCTGGAACGGGATATACCTCGTGGGGTACCACGCCAATAATCCCAGAAATGAGAACACTAATTCGGAGATCAGGGCATCTGTAACAATGACGGAAATTGAAAATCTCTGAAAATACCAGAATGATAATCCATGTACCGCAGAGATCACCAACCATATGATTCCATAGATCAGGAGCGACTTTCGCCGTCCGGTTATGGGATGGCTCATGCTTAGATATAATTTACGATTTCTCCACCCCCAAATACATTCACACCAGTGATAACCAATGTTTTATCACGGTCCTTCTCAATAATTGATCTTACCCGTTTATCGGAAAAGCCACCAAAAACTGAGGTAATCTCAATTCTTATATCCCACTCTTCAGGAACAATTAGCTTTGTACCCCCAAAAGCCAGAACCAATTCGAGATGATTCTCACCCGGAGCAAGCCTGGCCCGGGAGAAATCATACTTGGATCCACCAAAAATATGTGTAATCTTTCCCCCCTGGAATTTCTGTGAGGTAACGGTCCGGTCACCTCCGCCAAAAACAGCAACATCATCCAGATAGTCCTCAGCAGAAGATCGACTGTTACTACCGAAGATGGCTTTCTTCCCACCATGTGACCTTCCCCCGAAAATTACCACCAGTCCAAGGATAATCAACATACCGGGCCAAAAAAGTGAACGCCAGTAGTGTGGTAACTCAAAAAACCTGGGGAGGAGGAAGAACCCGCCAATAGCAATCAGGATAACCCCCGTTCCTTTGCTCTCCTTATTTGAAATAAAGATGATTCCAAGTAAAATCAACAGGGCCTGCCAGGTAAAAATAAAATCCCTCATTCTCCAGGGAATAATGTCAGCCATATCGGCGATCAGGAATAAACCAAGAAACATCAGCACAATTCCCAGTAACAAATGTGCCCTTCCAGATCTCTTAAAGTTTTGTGATTCTCTCTCCATCATATTTCGTTGTTAATTTATCTCAAATGTAATCCCGGGATATTAAAATGGAAACTGAAAATCGGCGAACGGACTCCTTTTATCGGTAAGTGAACAGGAATAATAGCGGTTCAACAACTGGTTTTATAACTCTTGAAATTAGAAACGATTCAGCCAGCGATACCGTCGGGCATTGTCCCCAAATTTTGCGATGAAAGTGAATTCATGGGTACCGTAACTATGCTTCATAATGCTGTTCAGTCCAATATCAAAAGCATACCCGAAAACCAACTTATCGACACTAACTCCGGCCATAACAACAATCGCCTGACCGGTCCTGTAGCCCAATCCGGCCCAGTAAGATTGCTGATAGAAAAATTTCGTGTTAATTTCAGCCTGCAATTTCCCGCTTTCCGAAAATTTAATCAAAGTTGTCGGAGAGAGTATAATGTCCCTTCTCACTTCGAAATCGTATCCACCCATCAGGTAATAGTTACGCTCCATCTTATATCGGTCATAGCCTGAATCTCCTATTTTCAAAGTGGATTCAAATAATTGGTCTACAGAAAATCCCGCCCAATAATTCCTGGCCGAATAATATACCCCTGCATCGGCATCCGGAATGAATACTGCCTTATTGGCTCCGAGCCAAAGATCATCCCCGGGATTTTCCAGTTTAATCAACTCCTCATCCAGTCGGAACTGATATGCTATCAGCGAAAGTCCGAAGGAGAGCTGAGACTGAGGGAAGTTAATATGATAGGCATATGACCCCTTAAATCCGATCCTTGAAACTGCACCGTTTCGGTCATTAAATAAATAGCCCCCAAGACCTACTTTACCACTTCTTGAGCCTGTAGTATGTCTCCTTTTTACCGATGATCCTCTGGAGATATAACTATTCTTCATGAGCCTTGTCTGGAAGCTCAATGCATAGGTACCCGGTGAATTTGCAAATCCTATCCACTGTTCCCTGACTGTAAGGTTTACTGCAGTATAGCCCTCTGATCCGGCAACGGCTGGGTTTAGCAGAAACCCATTGAGCATATACTGGCTGTAAAGAGGTACCTGCTGGGCCATGCCTTCCGAGGCGAAGATCATCAGCAGAATCACCAAATAGAATATTCTTTTCATAATCTCCCTTTCCTACTTGATAACCGTTATTATTCCAGTAATTCTGTCCTTGGTTCCAATATTCAGTGTAATGACAAAATGGTATGAGTCCATGGGAACCTCGTCCCCACGCTTATTCTTTCCATTCCAAGGCTCTGAATAACCTGGTTCCGATTTCCACACCAGGGTTCCCCACCGGTCGTAAATCTCAACTTCAGCTTGTGTATATGAAGCAAGTTTCTCTATATTCCAGAAATCATTGACTCCATCGCCATTTGGAGTTATGGCTGTAGGAATATCTCTGAAATAGTACTCCGCATTGCACTCATCCACCACTATAGTATCCATGGAAATACAACCGTATTCATCCTCGACAATGACACTTATCACCTGACGGTCACCCTGGTAAATTGTAATTTCCTGGCTCCTGTCCCCGGTCGACCAGCTGTATACGGTTCCATCATCACCTGCATCAAGGATCATACCGGCATCGCCACACAAATAGATATCGGCTCCGAGATCTACCACCGGAAGAGCATGAACCGACAGGTATATGCTATCGGAAACCAAACAGTTGTGAATATCTCCTGCCGTAAGGCCTATCCAGCCCTCCTCCGAGGTGCTGTATGATTCATCAGTGCTTCCGTCGCTCCAAAGGTATGAATTGAACTCTCCGGAGAAATCAATGGTATACATATCACCCTCACAAATGTATTGGTCCTCACCCATTTCCAGATCAGGCGCTTCCACCTGGACCATCAGGCTTAGGGTATCTCCTGAACAACCATGCTCAGTAGTCTCCACTACCCATACATGGTAGCTGCCCTTGGGCACATCCCAATCTACAAGGATTGAATCACCAAAGTCGTCGGCAATTGTTCCCTCTTCCACTATCCACTCAAACACCGAATTATCCAAACCATTAATGTGGTATGCCACACCTTCCTCACCTTTGCAAATCACTCCACCCTTGCTCTCAATTTCGAAGGCAACAGGTGATAGGTACTTAGCCACATCCGAATTGAATGTACCGATACAACCACCCGCGGTTGTCTCAGTTACATTTACTGTTCCGGCTCCCTCTCCAGTCCAGATCACAGTAATACTCTCACCAAACGCGTCCCCTATAATTGTTCCTCCGGTAACACTCCAGCTATAAAGAGAACCTTCAAACCCGGTTACCATATAATTAACCTCATCGGGCTCACAAACCTCAGATTGACCAGTTATTACAGGCATTGCCATGGGATTCACAATGATCTGAACACTAACCGCCTCAGTTGTGTTACAATCTCCTTCGAATCTTACATAGTAAATGGTTGAATCAATTGGAGCTGTAATAGTGATATTATTCCCGGTCGCAACTACGGGTCCGGTTAAGTTTGAATCAGTATACCAATTAGCGACAGCACCATCACCGAGAAGTCCTCCGGTGTAGGTCAGGATAATCTCATCAACCTCCCCCTCGCAGAATTCCCCTATATTCACTGATGCTTCATCGGGAGCAATGGAGGGTAGTTTCACTGTAACCTGTTGTTCGATGGAATTGGTTGTATTACAGGTCCCCTCTGCTCTCACAAAGTATGTTGATGTTGACACCGGATCGACAATTATCGATGAACCACTACCTGCCGGGGTGCTGAATGTGGCATCACTGTACCACTCCCAGGTTGCATTCACACCAAGAATACCTCCAATCACAGTTAGCTCCTTGCCGGTACCAAAGCAGGTATTATCATTGAGAACAGTCACGCCGGTCGGATCCGTTGATGATGTGCTCACCATCACATCTACACTGATACCGGTGGTAGTATTACAGTCACCTTCGGCCCGAACATAGTAGGTGGCGGAGGTATCAGGATCTATTGTTATCGATGGGCCACTTCCCACTGATGCAGTGAATCCGGCATCGCTGTACCACTCCCAGCTGGCATTGTCACCCAGAATACCGTCTACAATGGTCAGGATCTTTCCTGTTCCAACACAGGTGCCATCATTAAGGACGGTCACACCGGTCGGATCAACAGATGATATACTCACAGTCACAAGAACACTGATACCTGTAGTGGTATTGCAGTCACCCTCCGCCCTTACATAATAGGTTGTACTTACAAGCGGATCAACCGTAATTGATATTCCGCTGCCCGCTGATGCGGTAAACCCTGCATCGGTGTACCACTCCCAGCTGGCGCCGTCACCCAGGTTGCCACCCACTACGGTCAGTACTTTGGATGTTCCTGAACAGGTGTTGTCATTGGTCAGATTGATGCCCGTAGGATCGGTCGAGGGTACTAGAACCGTAACCAGACGGCTTACTGCATTGGTCGTATTACAGTCACCCTCCGCTCTTACATAATAGGTCGTGCTTACAAGCGGATCAACCGTAATTGATATTCCGCTGCCCGCTGAGGTTGTAAACCCTGCATCGGTGTACCACTCCCAGCTGGCGCCGTCACCCAGGCTGCCACCCACTACGGTCAGTACTTTGGATGTTCCCGAACAAGTGTTATCTCCAACTATTGTGATGCCTGTAGGATCAGTCGAGGGTACTAGAACCGTAACAAGCCGGCTTACTGCATTGGTATTCTTGCAGTCACCTTCCGCCCTTACATAATAGGTCGTGCTTACAAGCGGATCAACCGTAATTGATATTCCGCTGCCCGCTGATGCGGTAAACCCTGCATCGGTGTACCACTCCCAGCTGGCACCGTCACCAAGACTGCCACCCAATACGGTCAGTACTTTGGATGTACCTGAACAAGTGTTGTCATTGGTAAGATTAATGCCTGTAGGATCAGTCGAGGGTACTAGAACCGTAACAAGCCGGCTTACTGCATTGGTATTATTGCAGTCACCCTCAGCCCTTACATAATAGGTCGTACTTACCAGCGGATCAACCGTAATTGATATTCCGCTGCCCGCTGATGCGGTAAACCCTGCATCGCTGTACCACTCCCAGCTGGCACCGTCACCAAGACTGCCACCCAATACGGTCAGTACTTTGGATGTTCCTGAACAGGTGTTGTCATTGGTAAGATTGATGCCCGTAGGAGCAATCGAGGGTACACGAACCGTAACCAGCTGGCTCACTGCATTGGTATTATTGCAATCACCCTCGGCCCTTACATAATAGGTTGTGCTTACCAGCGGATCAACCGTAATCGATGCCCCGGTTCCTGCCAGTGTGGAGAACCCTGCATCGGTGTACCAGTACCAGTTCGCACCATCACCTAAACTGCCACCCTGAACCGTCAATGACTTGGATGTACCTGAACAAGTGTTATCATTGGTAAGATTGATGCCCGTAGGATTGGTCGAGGGCACACGAACCGTGACCAGCTGGCTTACTGCATTGGTCGTATTACAATCGCCCTGTGCCCTTACATAATAGGTCCTGCTTATAAGCGGATCAACCGTAATAGATGCCCCGGTTCCTACAAGTGTAGTCAGACCTGCATCGGAGTACCAGTACCAGTCAGCACCATCACCAAGACTGCCGCCCACTACGGTCAGTACTTTGGATGTTCCCGGACAGGTGTTGTCATTGGTAAGATTGATGCCCGTAGGAGCAATCGAGGGTACACGAACCGTAACCAGCTGGCTCACTGCATTGGTATTATTGCAATCACCCTCGGCCCTTACATAGTAGGTCGTGCTTACAAGCGGATCAACCGTAATCGATATTCCGCTACCCGCTGAGGTTGTAAACCCTGCATCGGTGTACCACTCCCAGCTGGCGCCGTCACCCAGGCTGCCTCCCTGAACCGTCAGCGTTTTACTTACTCCGACACACTCATCATCGTTGGTCAGATTGATACCAGTCGGATCAATCGAGGGTACACCAGCCGCGCACGGCCTGGGTGCTGAAACTCCCCGAGGGCCAGTATCTTGCGAAAAAAAGCGACGAGGTCGGCTACGTCTGGGCCGTGCGCAAGGTCCTGAAATAGGCGCTGCCC
>JAWOHR010000007.1:0-56266 GCA_046485075.1 Bacteroidales bacterium | reverse complement strand
GCTTCTTCGCCGTTGATGATGCCGCGCTGGAAGAGCTGCATAATGTGCGAGTCCATCGTTTGCATGCCCATGCCGCGGCCGGACTGGATGTAGGACTCGATCTTGGCAGTCTGTCCCGAGCGAATGAGGGAGCCCAAGGCCGGCGAGGCGACCAGGATCTCGAAAGAGGCGATACGGCCGGGCTTGTCGCTGCGGCGCAGCAACTGCTGCGCCACCACGCCGCGCAACGAGCCGGCCAGCATGGTGCGGATACGCGCCTGTTCCTGCGCCGGGAACACGTCCACAATCCGGTCAACCGTCTTGCTGGCGCTGTTGGTGTGCAGCGTCCACAGCTACAACCATTGCGGTATTCATCCCCTTTATTTTCTCTTCTGATTTTCTGGTCAAATTGCTGGCCAGGCACATCGGGGTATCCATTATCTCCACGCTTTCGGTATCGCTGTTTGTTTCGCTTCTGCTGATCCCGATGGCAGTTCATGTGATTCTTTCGCGCAGGAGACAGGGAAAAAGGGAAGTATACCAGGAGGTATCATTGGATAACCGGCTTGTGCGGATCTACCTTTCCCTTCTGAAAACAGCCCTGCGCAATCCGGCCCCCACCATCATCGGGGTATTGATCCTCTTCTTCGGGACCATTCTGACTACCCTGTCGGTTTCGGTTAACAAACTTAATGAACTGGAGAGTAAGCAGGTCACCCTCTATGTAACCATGCCCACAGGTTCCACCCTTGAGGCCACCGATGCATTGGTGGCAGGTATGGAGGAAGCACTTATGAAAATTGAGGAACAGAAGGAGGTAATCTCCAGGATCGAGGAAGAAGAGGCCACTGTAACTGTCCTGTTGCAGGAGGACTATCGAAAAATAGCAAACCGGTCTTTCGGACAGATCCAGTCGGAGGCTTATGAAATGGTCAAAGATCTGCCGGCCTCAGATATCAGCCTGACCTCCTCATCAGGTGCGGGGAACCTGCGTGGCGGAAGCGGAGGAGAAAATCCGGGAGGTGATGCCGGATTCGAAAAGATGCTGGGGATTGGTGAAGACGAGGAGTACATTGTTTTAAAGGGACAGGATTTCAACCTTCTGGTGGAAGTGGGAGAGGACCTGCAATCATACCTCGATGAACTGGATAACATCAGCCAGGCCCGGTTGTCGGTTCGTGAAAATCAACCGGAGGTCCATCTGGACTTCAATGCACTGATCATGAACAGGAACAACGTCACACGAAGCGGGGTAATGGGCGAACTGAACACCTTTACCAGCGAGATCAGTTCCGGGGTCAATTTCAGCCAGGGAAACGAAGCATATGAGATCATCATCAAGTACAATGATGCATTAAATGAGGAAAATCCGGATAAGAGAATGGAGGAGCTGCGTACCCTGAATATTCCTGATAATGAAGATGAGAACCTGTTTGAACTTCAGGAGATTTCAGAGATCTATTATGCATCAGGTCTGCGCGATATATCCCGTGTCAACCAGGAAAAACAGGTGGAACTCAGATACAGTTACAATGAAGATGTTTATGACTCCAGGGAGCTCCTGAAGTATGCAAGAAATGAAATTGCGGCGACCATTGAGAATGCAAACATCCCCTCCGGGGTGGCTGTGGAACTGGTTCAGGAGGATTCAGGACTGGATGAGTATAAAAATATGTTCCTCGTTGCCCTGCTTCTGAACTTCATGATCATGGCGGCTATATTCGAGTCATTCGTGACCCCATTTGTGCTGCTGTTTTCCATTCCCCTGGCCGCCATCGGATCTTTCTTCCTGCTTACGGTAACCGGTGAATCTCTTTTTAATGCCAACACCATCATGGGATTCCTGATCCTGCTGGGCATTGTGGTCAACAATGGGATCATTCTGATCGATTACATCAATGTACTCAGGAAGAACGGAAACAGGAAAACAAGGGCGATCCTTCTTGGCGGACTCGCCAGGGTACGCCCCATCCTGATCACAGCAGTGACCACCTGTGCAGCCATGATTCCCCTGGCATTAGGCAACGCAGAATACGTGAAAGCAATCGGTCCTCCCTTTGCAATCACTGTAATCGGCGGACTTAGCATGAGTACGATGCTAACCCTGATCTACATTCCCATGCTATATAACGGAATGGAAATGGCTCTGGAATGGTTAAAAGGGCTGAAACTGACGGTCAGGATCTCCTTGCTGATCCTTGAAATTACCGGCATGCTCCTGGTTGTGCTCTTCCTGGAGTCGTTTGTATGGAAAATGGCAGCCGGACTTCTGGTCATTGTAAGTATCCCTGTGGCCTGGTGGTTTATTTCAAACAGCCTCAGAAAAGCTTCTGAACGCATCATTGACGAGCAGAGGCCCATTCATATAAAGGTCTCCAACCTGGTCAAAATATATGGCCGTGAATCAAAAGTGGTTCGTGAGTTCAGGGCAGGCGGCAGGATGGCAAAAATGTCACGAGGCCTCAACATCGCCATTAAACCAAGACTGGAATCATTAATCTGGCAACTCCCCCTGCTTGGATTCCTGATCTATTTTTCCTGGTTCTATCTGGTTAGTGGTTTCTGGCAACTGGTCTCTTCGGTTGTAGCCTGGTCTTACCTTGCTGCGATCCTTGGTGATTTTAGCAGACTCACCGGTAAAAAGTGGCTTGGGCTGATACACCGGGTGGTCCGGTATGGAATGCCTTTGGGAGTGCTGGTCATTTTTCAAACCAGGTGGGATAACCTGCCGTTAACCATTCTTGCAGGTGGTTTATGGTATCTATCCCTTGCCATAAGGAACGTTTCCAAACTTGTGAAGCAAAAAGATTTTGAATTGAAAAAAGTCCGTAATCTCTACCGCAGGTTTGCCTGGTTCGTGTCGGTCCTCCCTGGTCTTGGACAGAGTTCCGACCAATTCAAAGCCCTCAGGGGAGTCTCACTTGAGATCGGTACCGGGATGTTTGGACTCCTGGGACCAAATGGGGCGGGGAAGTCTACCCTCATACGCATCATATGCGGGATCCTTGAACAGAGCTACGGGAAGATCTGGATCAACGGGATCGATACCCAGGAGAAACGTGAAGAACTGCAGGGGCTCATCGGTTACCTGCCACAGGAGTTTGGCATGTACGAGAACATGTCGGCCTATGCCTACCTTGACTACCAGGCTATTTTGAAAGGACTCAAAGACCGCAGTGCAAGGGCGAAAAGAATCAAGGAGGTCCTGGAATCAGTTCACATGTGGGAGCAGCGACAGAAAAAAATCGGGGCATACTCAGGAGGAATGAAGCAGCGGATCGGTATTGCCCAGGTACTTCTGCACCTGCCCAGAATCCTTGTGGTGGATGAGCCCACGGCCGGACTCGACCCCAGGGAGAGAATCCGGTTCCGGAACCTGCTGGTAGAGTTAAGTGCTACTCGCGTGGTAATTTTTTCCACACACATTATTGAGGATATATCCAGTTCATGCAACACCATGGCGGTGATCAACCATGGAAAGGTCCTGTTCAACGGCACGCCGACCGAATTGACCGGAATTGCCAGGGGCCGGGTATGGAAAGCCACACTTCCGGCAGTGCAATTTGAAAAACAGACCGAAAAGCTACTGGTGGTACATCACATGAGAGACGGAGAGAAAATCAGGTTCAGATGCATTGCTGCTCAGAAACCTTTTGACGATGCAGTCGGGGAACTACCACTCCTGGAGGACGCCTACCTATGGTTGTTACGTTCGGATAAGGAAAAGATGGAAAAACCATAAATCATGGGACAAAACCGGTCATTCATCGTAAACACATTCAGCCTTGCCAGGTATAATATGCGGATTATCTTCGGGGGAAAGTTTATCTATTTTATCCTGGCAGCTTTTATATTTTTTCTTTTATTTGGAACCATTAGCGCGCTCGATAGTGAGGATATGAGCCTGGAAGATGTCTATGGATTACTTGCCTTCCCGGCGATCCTTCTGGTCTTCTTTCCTTCGGTATTCGGGATCCAGAACGATGCCGATCAGCGCACCCTGGAGATCATTTTTGGCATCCCCGATTACCGCTACAAGGTCTGGCTGGTTCGCTATGTGATGATCCTGCTCCTCGTATTTTTATTGCTCTTTCCCTTTGCCGGTCTGGCTTACTATGCCCTGATCAGCTTCCCGGTATTAAAGATGATCCTGCATCTGATGATGCTTGTCCTTTTTGTCTCTTCCATGGGATTCTCCATATCCACCATGGTGAGGAACGGCAATGCCACTGCGGTCATCATCGTGGTGATCGGACTGGCCCTTCTGATCCTGTCGGATGCATTGGAGGGCTCCAAATGGAATTTATTCCTCAATCCATTCAGGATTCCGAACGACCTCAATGAGATCGTGTGGCGGGAGATCATCAGGCAAAACCGGATGATCATGGGGATTGGCAGCATCGTACTGATCCTGCTGGGACTTTTGAATCTTCAGCGAAGGGAGAAATTTCTACGATAGGTGCATCACTTGTCATCAAACAATTTTTTTCTATCTTCTGCTTCAAAATCTATCGCGATGAAAATACGCCTTTTACCGCCGGTCACGCTCCTGTTCCTGTTCTCCATATTTACCCTGGTGAATCTCATGGCTGCAGATCCGCCACCGGTGGTCGGACTCTGTATTGCCGCCCCCCGAAGCAGTGGAGTTGATCAATTCATCACCTTCATAGAGGAGGAACTGGGTCCTGGTGGAATTAATACACTTGTTTTAAGAGTGGACTACAATTTTGCATTTACAACCCATCCCGAACTCCGGGATGAAGATCCATTGACCACTGAACAGGTGAAAAGTCTGCTGGGAGCTGCCCGAAATCAGGGAATGCGGATCATTCCCCAGATCAACCTGCTGGGTCACCAGTCCTGGCACAGTAGGGTGGGGAAACTGCTTGAGGTCTATCCGGAATTTGATGAAACCCCCTCTGTGGAGCTCCCTGTGTCCTATGAATGGCCCAATGAAGATGGACTCTACTGTAAAAGCTATTGCCCCCTTCACCCGCAGGTACACCAGGTGGTATTTTCCTTAATGGATGAAGTTATGGATGCATTTGAGGCTGATGCTTTCCATGCGGGTATGGATGAGGTTTTCTATATCGGGATGGATGAGTGTCCCCGTTGTGCAGGTAAAGCAAAATCCATTCTGTTTGCCGATGAGGTGAACCTGATTGCTGATCACCTTCACAAAAAGGGGAGGGAACTCTGGATATGGGGTGACAGGCTGATCGATGGAAAAACGACCGGACTGGGGATGTGGGAGGCCAGTGAAAATGATACGCATGGAGCCATAGATATGATTGAAAAGGATGTAGTGATCTGCGACTGGCACTACGAAAGGGCTGATCCCACCGCTGCACTCTTTGCACTCCATGGGTTCCGGGTAATTACCTGTCCATGGAGAGAACCGGAAGTAACCCTCGCCCAGCTGGAAATGACAGATGCGTTCAGAAAGAACAGTGTGGAGAAGGTGAGGGATCGTTATTATGGTTTTATGCAGACCGTATGGAGTCCGGCTGAAAGTTTTCTGAAACAGTACTATTCAGGCGATCAAAATTTTGAAAGTGATGGGCAGGTGGCAAGTCTGAGGGCCATTATGGAATACTATTCCAAACCTCTATGAATCATACACGGCTTAAATCGATAGATATCCTCAGGGCAGTCACCATGCTGCTGATGATTTTTGTAAACGACCTCTGGTCCCTGTCAGGTATTCCGGCATGGCTTGAACACAAACCGGCAGATATAGATGGCATGGGTCTGGCCGATGTGGTATTTCCAGCTTTCCTGTTTATCGTAGGGTTGTCGGTCCCCTATGCCATCAAAACGAGGTTGAGCAGGGGAGATTCCCGGTTTCAGGTTCTAAGGCATATTGGTGAGCGAACCCTGGCCCTTTTGGTTATGGGAGTCTTCATGGTCAACCTGGAATACATCGACCAGGCCACCCTGCCCGTGAGTAAGCCCATCTGGCAAATCCTCATGACCCTGGCTTTTTTCCTTATCTGGAATCTCTACCAGGGCAGGATATTGCACAGAATCTCACCTGTTTTAATGAAGGCAACGGGGTGGACCATCCTGTTGGTTCTGGCAATCATTTACCGGGCTCCCGATCAGGGGGAAGGCACCTGGATGCATTTTCACTGGTGGGGTATCCTGGGACTCATAGGCTGGGGTTACCTGTTTAGCGCTGTTATTTATCTCTTCATGGGTAACAGGCCTGGTTGGCTGTTTCTAATTCTAATAGTTTTTTATTTATTGAATATCAATGAGTTTATTACGCCATTTAATGTTACACTTAAACTAATTGTGAGTGCCTCCAATTATACCCTGGTGATGGGAGGAGTCCTCACCACAGCTGTATTGATACAACTTCAGGAAAAAAATAAAGCAAACTACCTGGTTCCCTTTCTCGTAGGGTTTGCCGTTTTGCTTATTCTTTCTGGTTTCCTGACCCGACCCGTATGGGGAATCTCCAAAATCATGGCAACCCCTTCGTGGACCGCCATTTGTTCTGGTATTACTGTATTTGCTTTTGGTGTACTCTATCTTTTGAGCGATAAGCTGGGCATTTATCGATGGTCCGGGTTAATCAAGGCTGCCGGAACCAGCACCCTTACCTGCTACCTGCTTCCTTATTTTATCTATGCACTCTGGACCATCAGCGGGATCCGGGTGCCAGATCTTTTGAATACCGGAATGATTGGCCTCCTTAAATCCCTGCTTTTTGCCCTCATGATCATACAACTTACCGGATTTATGGGTAAATTGGGAATACGACTAAAAATTTAAACCAATACTTATGAAAAGAAAAATCACCAGGAGAGAATTTGTGCAAACCGGTGCAGCTGCAGCTGCGGCGGTCTCCTTTCTGCCCGCCACAGGTTGTTCCTTAAAAAGCGCTCCTTATGACGCCAAAGGCTTTCCAACTGTAACCCTGGGCAAGACCGGGGTGGAGGTGCCCAGATTGGGCTTTGGATGCGGCAGCAGGTGGATGACCATAGCCAATGATGACACGGCCCTGGAATTACTTGAATATGCACTTCAGCAGGGGCTCTATTATTGGGATACTGCAGCTTCATACGGGAATGACCTCATATCCAGTGAAGAGCGTATTGGAAAGATCCTTAAGCACCACAGGAAGCATGTATTCCTGGTTTCCAAAACTGGTGAACGTGACGGTGAAAAGGTGAAAGAGAGTATCGAGAAGAGCCTGACCAGGCTTCAAACGGACCACATCGACCTGCTCCATGTGCACTCCATAAATTCAGTTGAGGATGCCGAACAACTGGGGGGGAAGGGAAAAGTCCTGGAGGTTCTGGAACAGTATAAAAAAGAGGGCATTATCAGAAATATGGGATTTACCGGCCACACCTCTGCCGATGGAATGAAACGGGCAGCTGAACTGTACGACTTCGATGCCATGATGATGGCACTAAATCACCAGTTGTCTGATGGCTCCCAGGAATTTGAAGAAAACCCTGCCACTTTTGCCTTCGGTAAAGGAATGGGGGTCATAGCCATGAAGGTGATCCGGCCCAGGGAGAATATTGAAGGTCTTGACGCCAGCGATTTAATTTATTATGCTTTGAGCCTGAACCAGTTCCATATGATCAATGTAGGAATCGACAACATGGAGGTGTTGAAATCAAACATCCAGCTTGTGAAAGATTTTATGCCCCTTGAAAAGGAGAGAATGAATGAGATCCGGCTTGCCCTCCAACCTTTCTATCGGGGCGACCACCTGGCTTGGATGAATGCCGGTTATCTGGATGGCATTCATCTGGCATAGCCTGTATAAGGCCTATCTCCCTTATTGGAGAGGTTGGTTATTCGGGCTGTAAAATTTTTCCCTGTGCTGATTTGCCATCCGGACCATCTCATTGGCCACATCGGGGTGATCGGACCGCACATTGATGCTTTCCATGGGGTCCTCCACCATATCAAAAAGTGCCGTATCAATCACGGCCATGGAATATTTTCCCGGACGACCATCTCTGCCAGCCGAATCCAGCGTACGGTAGGGGTGGGGCAGGTGAAGTTTCCATCTGCCGTCTCCGGAAATGACACCCTCAAAATTGATATGGTTTGAAAATGCATAGTAAGCGTGAGGATTCACAGCACCCTCTTTCCCCGAAATCAACTCCCAAACATTCTCCCCGTCAATCTCGTTTTCGGGTAGGGGAATTCCTGCCAGGTGACAGAGGGTTGGAAGAAGATCAATGGAGCCAAAAGTACGGCCAGATACCAAGCCTGACTCAATTCTCCCAGGGAATTTCATGATACAGGCCGACCGGATACCCCCGTCAAAGCTTGTTCCCTTGGCCTCCCTGAATGGAGTTTTTCCTGCATGGTGTCCATATACGATCCAGGGCCCGTTATCGGAAGTCATGATCACGATGGTATGTTGTTCTACCCCGGCATCCTTTAACGCCTGGTTGATCTGTCCTACGCTCCAGTCGAGCTCGAGAATTACATCCCCATAAAGCCCCACTCCTGACATGCCTTCGAATTCCTCACTGCAAAAAAGGGGTACATGGGGCATACTGTGAGGAACATAGAGGAGGAAGGGTTCCTGCTTATGGCGGCTGATGAAATCAACTGCATGTTCGGTATACCACCTTGTCAGGTTCTTTTGATCGGGTTTCTCCACCTCCTCAATCCTGACCTCACCCATCTCCCAGTATTTCAGTGGCCACTCTCCCCAGTAATCAGGGTTGTCCGGATGGTATTTCCACATATCGTTAGAGTACATCAATCCGCATGTCTCATCAAAACCCCTGGCATGGGAACGGGTTTCAGGTTGGTCACCACAATGCCATTTTCCAAAGGCAGCCGTGGCATAGCCTGCCTTCTTAAAAACTTCACCCATGGTGGCAAAGGTGGTATCCAGGCCCCACTCATTTGGACCATGTGCCCCAAAAACTTTTGTACGCCCCGGGTAACAGCCACTCAACAGGGCCGATCGGGAAGCGGAACATATGGCCTGCGGAACATAAAAGTTATGGAAGGCGCATCCTTCCGATGCCAGCTGAGCCACATTGGGGGTTTCCAATGCCCCATTCCCAAAGGGTTCAAAATCGGCCCATCCCGAATCGTCCAGAAAAATGATTACCACATTGGGTTTTACCAATTCAGCTCCTGATTGGCAACCCATCAGTGCCAACAGCAAAAGGATGGTTGTTCTGATCATTTTGTGATAAGTTGGTTATGTCTTGTAAGATAGTTAACGATTTGCATTGAACGAGAAGGTTTTTTACTTTAGATGCATATTTCAAATTGAAACAATTTATCTCAAAACAGATCATAATTATAAATTATATTGTTTATAACATATAAATATAACTCTGTATTCCAATTGAAAGAGGATTACTTTATATTTGATTTTATTAATTGAAACTGTGAGAAATTCAATACAGATCTGTATTTTGCTCCTTGCAGCACTCCTGATCGCCGGATGTAAAAATGAAATGTTGGTGGAGTGCGAATCTTTTGACCACCCCGGCGGTTGGGTGGTTGATCCCCAATTTGTGGAACAGATGGGTTCACCTTACCTGATGGCTCACGGGATGGGTGAATTGGTGGAAAACGCCTCCACAAGCATTGAGTTCCCCAGGGGAGGCACCTACCATGTTTGGGCCAGAACAACCAATTGGGCTTCAGGTAACGGGGATGCCCCCGGTAGATTCAACCTGTGGGTGGATGGAAAAAAACTGGAAAAGACCATGGGAAGTTTTAAAGGCTGGGGATGGAATTATGCTGGTAAAGTAAAAGTGAAATCAGGCCCGGCTTTCCTTGAGCTGGAGGACCTTACAGGATTTAATGCCAGGTGTGATGCAGTGTACATGTGTGACCGGTACAGAACTCCCACCAACCAGGATGACTACCTTCCTGACTTCAGGTTGCAACTTACAGGAAGAAAAGAGATCCCCGATAAAACCCTGGAATTTGACCTGGTGGTCGTGGGTGGAGGCATCGCCGGGTGTGCAGCTTCCATTGCAGCGGCAGAGCAGGGTTTGAAAGTGGCCCTGGTACATGACAGGCCAGTTCTGGGGGGAAATGCAAGCAATGAAATCAGGGTTCACACCCTTGGAATTTATGGATACTTTGAACGAATCCTCAGGATGCTCGATACGGAGCACTACCCGAACGGATCTCCCGATGCGCTGCTGGATGAACAAAAGCGGCACAAGAATATGGCCTCATACCCAAATATATCTCTCTTTCTGGAGTACAGGGCCTATGCTGCCAATACAGTGGACATGACCATTCAAAGCGTGGATGCAAGACATACCCACACTGGAGAGCAGGTACGGTTTTCAGCACCTTACTTTGTCGATTGTACCGGGGACGGATGGATCGGTTACTGGGCAGGAGCCGAATACCTCTATGGAAGGGAAGCTGCCAGTGAGTATGGTGAGGGCTGGGATGAGTATGGTGCCCTTTGGAGTCCCGACAGTGCAGACCATAAGGTAATGGGCGCTTCCCTGCTATGGAGAACCTATGAATCGGACTCGGCATACCAGTTCCCTGAAGTCCCCTGGGCAAATAGCGTGGTTGGGAAATTTTCAGCAAATACGGGAACCTGGAACTGGGAAATGATCAGCGACAGGTGGCACCAGGTGGACCATGCCGAACAAATCAGGGATCATATGCTGAAGGCTATATATGGCTCTTTCTATAATGAGAAACAACTTCCGGGAAATGAAAATCTCAAACTGGAATGGGTTTCCTACCTGCTTGGTAAAAGAGAATCCAGGCGACTGGTGGGAGACTATATATTCACCTTTAATGATGTCAGGAATTTACATACATTCCCGGATGCAGTGGTAATGGAAGATAGAGCCGTGGATGTGCACTTCCGCCAGGATGAGATGATGGAAGAAAAACCCGATTTTCTTTCGGAAGCGATGTTCTACAATACTGAACGCTACTATATTCCATACAGATCACTTTATTCCAGGGACATTTCCAACCTGTTTATGGCAGGAAGGTGTTTCAGTTGCACCCACATTGGCCTGGGGGGACCAAGGGTCATGCGCACCACAGGACAGATGGGGGCAGCAGTGGGATATGCCGCAGCCTTGTGTATAGAGAACCAATGCATGCCCAGGGATATTTATGAACAATACCTGGAGCAGTATATGCAGCTGGTTCAATCATCTAATCAGTCTGAAAGAGAGAATCCTTAAGCGGGTTCTGAGATATCAAATGCCATTAAAACATCTCCATGTCTGAGGTAGAGTACACCATTGTGGATCACCGGATGGGAAAAATGCTCCCGGTCTCCACGTTCGATCCTGAATGAACTGACCTTGTTCATTTTTCCATCCATGTAAGATACAAGGTTCAGATCACCCTGAAAATTATAATAATAGAGCATCTGGTCGGCTTCGATCACTACACCCCGCCCAATCTGCAGCGAATCGACAAGTATCCCCGTGGTGGCATCAATGGAATTTAACCGGGGCTTTTTTGTGCCTCCGCCATAGAGATAAGAACCCAACTTAACGATTCCTCCCATATAGCTGTCAAATTCCTTATTTCTCCAAACTTCCCTGATGGCGGTCCCTTCTTCAGAAAGCTCCAGTTTCACACCAAAATTTCCATCGTCGCCGGTGGCATAGTAAATTGCGCCCTCCTCAAACAGGACTGTATTGGCATGGGTGTCTCCCATCCCGGGTTTTCTTTCCCCGGGTTCCATGCCCTCCATTTCCTGGGACCAGAGCAATTGCCCGTTTTCCACGTCCAGACCCATCAGGTGATAGGCTGAGCATGTAACCAGTATTTTTCTCTCCCTTAGGGTAATTACCCTGGGCGGATGATAGGCCGAACGCTCACTAAAACCGGGATTGCTCCAGAGTAATTCGCCTGTAAAGCGGTCAAGAGCAACCACGTTATGCTCCTTTCCCCCTGCAGTCCAGAATACCCTGTCACCATCGACAACGGCCGATTCAGAATGGCCGAAACGGGGAAGGAGACCCTGGAAATCATTAGCCAAATCCTTTGACCAAAGCACATTTCCCGTTGCCTTCTCCAGGCAATAGAGATTTCCCATCCCTGAACCTACATAGATCAGGTCATCCACAATCGTAGGTGCCGAGCGCGATCCCGGGAAATTGACCACCCATTCCTTCCCGAATTTCGACTGCCAGATCATCTTTCCTTCTGTATTGAGGCAATGTATCCAGGCAGTGCTGTCAATGGCACCTGTAATATAGATCAGTCCGGCTTCAACCACAGGTGAACCGTAACCACTCCCAATCCCGTCCCGGAACCACAGTTCTGCCGGACCCTCTTCGGGCCACTCTTTCAGGAGATTTGTCTCATGGTAAATGCCATTGCGGTGTTCACTTCTCCACTCCACAATATTTGGTTCTCTTGAGGTGCAGGAGAAGAGAAAGACTAAAAGCAAAAAGGGGATGATTCTATTCATGGTTTTGGATGCCTTATGGATTTGGATTTCAAAGATAAAAATTACTTTGAATCAGGAGGCAGGACACATTTAACACCCCCGCGATCCATTTCCACCACACATCGGTTACAGCGGTTACACCGGGTGCGGTCGATGCTTTCGTCCCTTTGAATTTTTTACCTTCCTGATCCTGTGCATGTTTACCATCGATATAAGGAATGCAGGAATCAGCGGGAATAGCAAAATAATCAATTTATTAATTACTCCCGGAATACAAAGGGCACGGTTCCTGAACATGGCCCGGATTCCTGCCCGGGCAACAAAGGCTGCTTCCTTCACAATCCCGATCTTTCTCCAAAAATCCAGGCTGGCCTCAAAGGGGTTATTCAGCGGAGTATCCGTAGCTCCGGGTATCATGCAACTCACATGGACCCCGTATGGCTTCAATTCAGTCCTGATGGCGCGGGTGAAATAACGAAGGAAGGCTTTTGTAGGACCATACGTCGAAATGGTGGGGTAGGGCATAACAGCTGAGATGGAAGAGACATTGAGGATATAGCCTGAACGCTTCTCCTTCATCACTTTTCCAAAAAGACGGCATAGTAAGGCCGGTGTGGTCACATGCAGCTGAAGAATGGACCTCATCGTATCGTATTCAGAATCAACCATTTCGCCAAACATCAGCATTCCTGCATTGTTGACCAGGATATCAACAGTCAGCTTTTGATCCTGACAGATAGCAAAAAGGGACTGAGCAGCATCCTCACGGGCCAGATCCTGACTTATGGTTACCACCTGAACGGCATGCGATTGCTCCAGGTGGCGCTTTAATGATTCCAGCCGGGTAGACTGGTTGCTTACTGCGATTATATTACACCCTTTTGCAGCCAGAAGCTCGGAAAATTGCCACCCAATCCCGGAAGATGCCCCCGTTACCAGTGCCCAGAGTCCCGATGTATTCATTTAACTGGTGTTTTCACCGAAAAATCCAACCATCAGGCCACAAAGGTATAAGCCTTGCCAACCTTACCGACACGACCTGTACGGCCGATTCGGTGGATGTAGCTGTCATGGGTCTGCGGAACCTGGTAGTTGATCACATGTGAAATATCGGCTACATCAAGTCCACGAGAGGCCACATCTGTTGCAACCAGTACCTGGACACGACCCTGCTTGAAAGACTGCAATGCATTCTGACGGGCATTCTGGCTTTTATTCCCATGAATCTGATCTGCCTTAATACCGGCATTGATTAACTTTATACACAACCTGCTTACCTTGTGTTTTGTCTCTTCAAAAAGCAGTACTTTTTTAAACTCTTCCTGTGCCAACATCATTTGCAGGACCTTAAACTTATCTTCACCCGGCTTCAGCCTGATGATCTCCTGGTCAATGCCATCGGCAGAAATGTTCCCGGTACTCACCTTCACGGTCACATGATTTTTAAGGATGGCATTGATCATCGATTGCTGGCTCCTGTCCAGCGTGGCTGAAAAGAGCATGGTGTGATTGCGCTGTTTCATCCCGTCAAGAATACGGTTCACATCACGGATGAAACCCATATCCAGCATTCTGTCGAACTCATCCAGAACCAGTGTCCTGAATTTACCAAGATCAATGGCGCCGCGATCGGTCAGATCGAGCAGGCGGCCGGGCGTGGCAATCACCACATGGGCGCTTCTGCGAAGGGTTTGCAGGTCACGGTTGATATTTGTACCGCCGATGAAACAGGCACTGAAAAGTCCCAGTCCCTTTGCCATGCTTTTGAACTCCTCTTCAACCTGCAGAGCCAGCTCTCGTGTGGGCACAACAACCAGTGCATAAGGATTTACCCTTTTATGAAGCAATTGCTGGATGATGGGTATCAGGAAAGCTGCAGTTTTCCCGGTCCCTGTTTGTGCAATTCCCAGGATATCCCGGCCTTCCAGCAAGGTCTCCAGGGTTCTGTCCTGAATTTCTGTCGGAGTAACATATCCCTTTGAAGCAAGGGCCTCTCTTAATTTGATATCAATGGGCAGATCTTTAACCAGCCGGTCGGAGCGAAATACATTTCCCACTGCCGTGTGATCCGCTTCCTTTACCAGGAGTGAGGGATCAAGGGTTGAGACCTTTTTGGCCGATGGTGCATTGTTTCGATTCCTGTTATTTGAACCATGAAATCTATCCCGTCCGGGATTAGAAGAATTACCTTTTCTGTTGTTTACTGTTGTATAACTCATAAAATAGATTTTGAACAGCCTTTACAGGGCTGCTTTATTGTTAAAATGACGCGCTTCAAAGAGCTCGCCGCCTTAGCTGAATCAGAAAAAAAAGAGAGGGGTCCCTGAATTGCGGGAAAACTGCCTATTTGAAATGTCGGCTAAGAAATTTCGACAAAGCTAATCAAATATTCTCAGTAATATTGAGACCTTTGCATTAAATTAGTTTTAATGAAGTTTGAAGAGTACAATATTGATGCGGGAATCAAGACAAGTATTTCCAAACTTGGTTTTAAAAAACCCACAGATATTCAGTTTAAATCGATTCCTCCTATCCTGAGAGGGGAGGATGTCCTTGCCATTGCCCAGACCGGCACCGGCAAGACGGCAGCCTTTGCGATTCCGGTTTTACATACACTTCAGGAACGCAAGATGAAAGGTCGTCCCGATGGGGTGAAGTGCCTGGTAATGGTACCCACCCATGAACTGGCCCTGCAAACAGAAAATGTTTTCCGGGTTCTGGGAAAGCACACCCGTGTCAAGGCCTTTGCCATACATGGCGGGGTGGACCAGGATCCCCAGATTGAACAGCTGGACAAGGGGGTCGATGTGCTGATCGCCACACCAGGCCGGATGTTTGACCTGGTGAGCCAGGGAGCGCTTCAATTGCAACGGGTGGAGATCCTTGTATTGGATGAGGCCGATCACATGCTCGACCTTGGCTTTATAAAAGATATCCGCGACCTGATGAAACACCTTCCCAGAAAGCGGCAGACTCTTTTCTTCTCAGCTACCATCAACGAACAGATTAAAAAAATTGCTTACTCGCTGGTCACCAATGCCATCCGCATCCAGATCTCGCCCAAAGATCCGGTAGCCAGAAACATCGAGCATGCCGTGGCATACATAGAGATGGATGACAAACGCTTCTTTCTTGAGAATGTGATTTCAAACAACCCGGATCAGAAAATCCTTGTATTTGTGAGGACAAAAATCAGGGCTGAACGGGTGAAGAAGGCCCTTGAAAGAGTCAATATCGCATCAGAAGCCATCCATGGCGACAAGCAGCAGCAGCAGCGTGAACGAACCATGCAGCAATTCAGGTCCGGAAATCTAAAGGTGCTGATTGCAACAGACGTAAGTGCAAGGGGAATTGACATACCTGATGTGGGCCTGGTGGTAAATTACGATCTTCCCGAATCCCCTGAATACTATATACACAGGGTAGGCCGTACAGGCCGGGGAACCAGTAAGGGACAGGCCATCTCCTTTTGCAGTAAAGAGGAGAGGGAGATGCTGGGCATCATAGAAGAGCAGCTTGGAAAGCCCATATACAGAACCGAAATCTCCAAAGGCTTTTATCGCGATACCATTCAGGATTCAATTGAGAACGAAGAAACCGACTGGCAATCCCTGCTGGACCAGGATGAGGCTTTTCAAAAGGGTGTTAAGAAGAAAAATAAAAAATCAGGAAGATGATCATGTTACTGGAAATTGCCATGCTTGTCTTTGTACTTAATATCCCTTTCGGTTACTGGAGGGCAAATGTCAGAAAATTTTCCACCCAATGGTTCCTGGCCATTCATATACCGGTTCCTTTTATTATTGCCTTGAGGCTCCTGTCCGGAATTGGATTTGCCTGGTACACCTACCTTCTCCTTGTCGGTGCATTTTTCCTGGGTCAAAAATCCGGTTCTCTGATCATGAATTGGATTCATAAGCACTGCCATCAGGAATCTTCCTGCATGGTTATGGATCTGATTCGCTGCTCAAAATCTCATCAGTAGAGAATCCCTACTCGCACCTCATGGAAATAGCCGGATTTACCTGGGCTGTTTTTAATACCTGGGAGATTACCGTCAGAATTGTAATGATCAGGATCATGAGAGCTGGAATAACAAAGAACCACCAGCCGATACCGATCCTGTAGGCAAAATTGTTAAGCCAACCTGCCATGATGTAATATCCAAGACCAAGACCCAGTGGAATGGCAATGGCCACCTGGATCATAAAGTAACGCAGCAGGAGAAGTATTGCATTGCCGGCTGAAGAGCCCAGTACCTTTCGCAAACCAATTTCCCGGTTTCGTTGCAGGGTGGTATAGGATGATAGTCCGAATAGTCCCAGGCCCGCAATGAAAATTGCCAGGAAGGCGAATAAACCGAATACCGTTCCAAAGCGAATTTCATTCCTGTATTGTTCATTATAATAGTCCTCCAGGAAAAAGTATTCATAAGGATTCTGGGGAAAGAACTGCTGCCACTGCTGCTCCACAAAACCCATGACCTCCTGGTTTTTCATTGGATTTACTTTGATGGAATAGTAAGTGTTGGCATCCCGGAAGTATCTGAATATAAGAGGTTCCTGATTTTCTTTTAATCCTTCCTGGTGATAATTCTTCATTACCCCCACAATGTTGAAGGTATCTCCCCAGAAGGAAATGGGCACATTCAGGGCTGAAGCATTGTCCTTAAATCCCATCAACTCCACGGCAGACTCATTGAGCAGGACTGTTTCACTGTTCTGACCGAAATCAGCCATAAAATTCCTGCCCTCCAGTACGTTGAGTCCGTAGAATTCAACAAAATCAAAATCGAAACCTATAATCCGATACTGATTTCCATCCTCTTCAGCATCAGTGAGCCTTCTGATTCCTCCGGCGTTCCATAAAGGTTGTCTTCCCGGAACGGCAGTGGAAGCCGTTACCATTTCCACATCCGGGTTGCGAAGTAGCTCGTCCTCAAAAGCACTGAATTTCTCCGAATAGGTGGAATCGTTCACAGCAGGACCTCTGATTACCAATACGTTATCAATATTTACACCCAAGTCACTTTTCCTCATATATGAGATTTGGGTGTAAACAGTCAGGGTTCCAGCAACCAGCAGGAGGGAGGTGGTAAATTGGAAAATCACCAATACCCGGCGGATGCCCAGGCCTCCTACTTTCAATTCGGATACCCCTTTAAATACAGTGGCAGGCTTAAACGACGAAAGGAAAAGGGCAGGGTAGAGGCCGGAAAGAAAGGCTCCCACAATAAATCCCAGAAGGACCAGGGCCCAGAAACCCGGGTTCATACCAACGGAGTAATCCAACATCTGACCTGTCAGGCGGCTAAAGGCAGGACCCAGAGCCATTACCAGAAAAAAGGCAATGAAAATGGCAATGATATTCATGAGAAAGGACTCCATTAAAAACTGCCCCAGCACCTGGGATCTCAGGGCTCCATTCACTTTCCTCATCCCCACTTCACGGGCACGTTCCAGGGAGCGGGCACTGGAAAGATTAATGAAATTGATCCAGGCGATGATCACCAGGAAAATAGATATGGCAATCAGGGCATACACAGAACGGGCATTGCCATTGGGTTCTGCTTCAAACATAAAATCTGAGTTCAGGTGAATGCTTCGAAGAGGCTGCAAATTAAATACAACCCCTGCTCCAAAGCTATCCATTTCATTTCCAATTAGTTCCTCCACGAAGGCGGGAATTTTAGCTTCAAATTCCCTGTAATCTGTTTCAGGATGAAGCTGGATGTAATTATAAAAGCCATCCCACTGCCAGGCCGTATTAATCCCCTTACCACGGAAACGAACAAGGGTAGCCCAGGAAGCCAGGATATCGGGTTTCAGGTGGGAGTTTTCGGGCGCATCTTCGAAAACCCCGGTAATTTTGAATTCCGGACCACCGTTGAACCGCAGACTCTCCCCGATGGGATTCCCATTCCCGAAATATTTCTTTGCAGTAGACCCGGATACAAGCATCTCCATAGGATTCAACAGGGCAATATCCGGGTCTCCCTGCAGAATCCTGAATGAGAATACCTCGAAGAAGGAGGTGTCTGCCAGGTAGATCTCCTCCTCCCTGAATTTCTTTTCCCCATAACTGAAAACACCATCCATCTTTTGAAAACGCGTGAAATTCTCCACCTCTTCGAAGTTTTCGAATAGCGCCTGGCCCACTGCTGAACATCCGGCTGCCCACTGGGTGGTAATCTCACCTTTATTGTACCGGTCCTGCTGTACACGATAGATAACATCCTGTTTTTCATGGAAATTATCATAGCTGAGCTCAAAGCGCACATACTGGATGATCAAAACAAAGGCGGCCATACCCATTGCCAGTCCCAGGATATTCACGAAGGAGGAAATCCGGTTCTTTAACAGGTTCCGCAACGTGATCATTAAGTAATTTCTAAGCATAGCCTGAAAGGGTTTGAGTGGGAAAACAGGAGTTTTTCTTCAAAGACGAGCCAGGATTATATTTATTACAAGTTAAATATTAGGCAGGAAGTAGTTATTATAAAACCTGCTTTTTTACTAATTTGGGAAGTCGGTAAAACTAAATTTAACCCTTGAAAAATATTTGTGATGGACCCTGACCAGAAAAAAGATTCCCTGAGAACCCAAACCAAAGAGAGATTGCAATCCCTGGACACCCTGCGTGGTTTTGACATGGTCATGCTGATGGGAGGGGGTTGGATCATCATTACTCTTGCACAGGCCACAGGTTGGAACTGGCTTGAAGCCCTTGCCGTTCAGCAGGAACATGTGGATTGGAAAGGATTTCGATTTTACGATCTGATTTTCCCCCTGTTTATGTTTATAAGTGGGGTTGCCATCCCGCTGGCAATAAAATCAAAACTGGAAAAAGGTGTAGCCAAAATACTTCTGCTTAAGAAAATCCTGATCAGGTTGGTAGCACTGGTAGCGCTGGGAATTCTATATAATGGGGCAACAGAATCGGGTTTTGTAAATATGAGGGTTGCCAGTGTTCTGGCCCAAATTGGATTTGGTTACTTTTTTGCAGCACTTATCACGCTTTATTCCAAAAGCATTAAAGGAAATATATATTGGCTGCTGGGTATTTTAGCCGGCGTAGCTTCATTGCAGCTCTTTGTTCCGGTGCCTGGCTACGGGGCTGGCACTTCGAACCGGCATCCACGATCAATGCATGGCTGGACCAGAAGCTGCTTCCCGGAATGCTCTATGATAAAGTATTTGATCCCGAAGGTATTCTATGCATCGTATCGGCAGTTTCCATCACTTTACTTGGAACACTGGCGGGTTTTCTCATTAGAAGTAAATCACCAAAACCATCAAAAAAAGCCCTCTACATTGCAACAGCAGGGATCGCACTGTCGGCTATTGCCATTGGTATCAGTCTGTTTTATCCCATTATCAAGAAGATGTGGACAGTGCCATACGTATTGCTTGCAGCCGGGATAAGCGCACTTTTACTCTCCCTTTTCTACTATATCATTGATGTAAAAGGGAGTAAAAGCTGGACCCTTTTCTTCAGGGTTTTTGGAATGAACTCCATCACCATTTACATGGCTTCCCGAATCATTGATTTTGGAGATATCAGCCATTTCTTTCTGAATTGGTTCTCTATTCATGTCAGTGAAAACTGGGGTGCTGTCTTAATCGCCACCGGTGCACTGTTGCTTGAATGGGCCCTGCTTTACTTCCTCTATAAAAAAGGCATCTTCTTAAGGGTTTAGGATGGAAATTTTTAATATCCCTGTCAGAAGCCGGCATCATCGCTGTCCCAAAAGTATGTTATGGTTGCTTTTTTTATTGGTTTTCCAATGCGAATGGGCTCATGGCCAGTCCGAATCTGCAGAAACGCGTGTTTCTCCTCAAGAAACTTACCATCAGGACTTACTGGGTGAGAATGTATACATATTTGATCCTGAGATGGATATGGCAGAAGTCCAGACCATGATCGATACCATTTTCATGAGACAATCCACCCGTGGATCTGAATTTAGTATAAACCGCTATGCCCTGTTATTCAAACCGGGAATATACCATCTTGATATCAGGGTAGGGTATTATATGCAGGTGATGGGATTGGGTCAGTCGCCCGAAGATGTGACCATTATTGGGGCAGTGAGATCCAACGCACGCCGCCGGAGGGGCCAGGAGAGCGATGGGGCACATGTTCTTACGAATTTCTGGAGATCAGTGGAAAATCTCACGATTATTCCAGGAGAGGATTCCACCAATGTGTGGGGCGTTTCCCAGGCAGCTCCCATGCGAAGGGTTTGTGTGAAGGGCAACCTGCAGTTACACGACAATGGATACGCCAGCGGTGGTTTTCTGGCCGACTCGAAAATTGAAGGTACAATACTGGCAGGAGGCCAGCAGCAATGGTTTTCCAGGAATTCTGACTGGGATCAATGGCAAAACGGGGCCTGGAATATATTTTCAATGGGTGTTCCCAATGCACCGGAAACCAACTGGCCGGACGGACCCTATACTTCAATTAAAGAGAGTCCCGTCAGCCGTGAAAAACCCTACCTGGTATTTACGAACGATGAATGGGTGTTGAAAATCCCTGCTTCCAGGAGTAATTCTTCAGGACCTTCCTGGCTCAATCATTACATTGATCCAGTTGGATTACCCATTGCTGAATTCTATATCGCAAAGCCCAGGATTGACAACTCAGAATCCCTTAACCTTGCTTTGAAGCAGGGCAAAAATCTACTCTTCACACCCGGGATCTATCAGCTGGAGCAGAGCCTGAAGGTCACTTTTCCCGGAACAATTATTACCGGATTGGGGATGCCCTCCCTGGTGCCGGTAAACGGGAATGCAGCCCTCGAAACAGATGATGTTAGTGGCCTGATTATTTCTGGTTTATTATTCGATGCATCCATAATACCTTCCCAGACCCTGGTGCGGATAGGCGAAGCCGGTTCAGCCAACAGTCACGTTGAAAATTCAATCTGGCTGTTTGATCTGTTTTGCAGGGTAGGGGGCCCGGGCGAAGGATCCGCTACCAGTTGTGTGGAAGTGAACAGCCATGATCTGTTCATCGACCATATCTGGTTATGGAGGGCCGATCATGGCAATGGTGTGGGATGGGACCTGAATAAATGCGCCAACGGGCTCATTGTGAATGGAGATGATGTCACCATTTATGGTTTGTTCAACGAGCATCACCAGGAGTACCAGACCCTTTGGAATGGAGAGAGAGGCAGGGTTTATTTATACCAGAGCGAGATGCCCTATGATCCGCCTTCGGTAGAATCCTGGAAACATGGACCAGTGGGCGGTTATGCCTCCTTCAAGGTGGCCGATCATGTGAAATCTCACCAGGCCTGGGGAGTGGGGATTTATTGTGTATTTTATAATGCCCCTGTGGTCGTTCATAATGCCATAGAAACCCCTGTTGCTCTGGAGGACAGCATCCACCATAAATTCACATTCTGGCTAAATGGCAATCAGGAGAGCAGTATCATGAGTATCATTAATGGCAAGGGAGAAAGTGTACATAAAGGCAACCGAAAAGCTGTTCTGAATTAACAGCTGGCAAGGAAATATTTTACCTGACCACAAATTTACCAGTCCTGCATCGGGTTTCGGTTGAAACAGAGATGAAAATAACTCCTTTTGGAAGATCATTGGTATCCATCTGAATTTCAGCATCATCACCATTCGTAAGCAACCGTTCCGTCTTCAATACTCTTCCTGTAGGATCAAAAATTCGGAGGGTTAGCGCCTTTCCATCTAATCCCATCACCTCGATCGAGAGGTAGTTATGGATATCTGTGCATTTGATTTGCAGTGAACCGGGACTTCCTTCAGGAAAATCAACCGCGCTAAAATCTGCCTGGATCAATTTCAGGGTTGCAGCACCTGAACCAAATCCATCTCTCACAGCCCGAACGGAAAGTTGGCCTTCCAGGAAATCTGAATCAAAATCTACCTCGATTTGGTTCGCCGAGCTGGTACCCGTCGCCCCAGAGGGTATTTCCCAACTATATGAGTCTGCATTTAATACCTTTGGAACTGAATAGACATTTGAGTTGCTTCCCTGGTACACGAAATCAGGCCCCAAAATTTCTCCTGGTGCCGGAGGAACGCTATAATACCCGATCTCCGAAAGAGTGATTCCACTGTTTAAAGGTACAAGCTCAAATTCAACAGAATCCTCATCAAATACGTGAACCAACAGGTAGTTCTCATCGGCCACTTCGCCCATGCCCGATGCCAGCAAAGTAATGTGATCCCACCTGTCATAAAATGCAGATATGGCATCCGGATTTCCTCCCACATCTCCGGCAATCAGGAAAAAGTCTATATCTGATTTTTCCATAAGCATGGGATGAACCTTTTCCCAGTAGTTGGAATAGTTCACCACCTGGTCGTACCTCGACCGGCTGTTACTCTTCACCCCGATGTATTTTTCATGACTGTTCCAAAGGATCTCATGAAAGAAAATGAAGATATTACTTGTGGAGTCACCGGCCCTGTTGATTTGATCCTGTAAAAAAACAAGCTGGTTATCGGAAATAGCCCGGTCTGCCTCAATACTGTTTAAAACAATATAAAGATCATTCCGGAAGTAAAAGGAATAATGAGTGTCCCCGAACATATTGAAGAAGACCTCCCTGCCGGCCTCGTTATTATCATGATTGCCCATCACAAAATAATAGGGCAGTGAAAAACGATCCATTTCTTTTTCTACCTGCTGCCAGCTCTCCTCTGTACTGTAGTTGACAATATCGCCTGTAAATACAATAAATTTTGCCGTGGTATCAAACCCTGCAGAGAGACTCTCAAGCAGGGCAGGATGCAATCCGGTGTTTAGCCCCTCATGGGCACCATAGGCGTGACCGGCTGCAATGAATGAATAGGGATGACCGGCCTGGGCGTTCAGTAAGGAAAACAGAGACAATTGAAAAAAAACCACCATCCCTGTTGTCTGCAAATGCATGAAGAAATTTATATGGGTTGCTATTTGACAGGTTCAAACACCACATAATCCCAGAACACCATACCAGCCATGATATTTCTGATTGTTATGGTGTGCTCGGCGGTTGTTTCAAAAACGGCGTCAGCAACCTTTTGCAGGCCTCCAACACCGGTACCATAGTTTCCGGTATAGGTGTAAGGAGTCGGAACTCCATCCAGAGATACAACACAATCGGTCACATCATTCCAATTTGGTTGGAAAAGGTAAACCTCATACTTGCCTTTCATCACTTTGGGGAAGGTGATGGATATCTCCCACCAGCCACCCTGTATGGCAAGGCAATCGCGACTCAAAATTGATGTGTTATTCTGCTGAAAATAGTATTGCAGGTAATTACCCCTCCACTTGATTTTCTCGAGGTCGTTTTCCCCATCAAAGAATCTCATGTAGTACTTCTGATAGTAATCCCCCTGTTGCAGGTCAAAGAAATCGGTCGTTTCAAACTGGACTGTAGCGGGTTCGGGATCAATTGCCGGCAATATATCATCTACAGAGTGCAAAGCCCCATTTTTTGCAGGAATATTTGATGCCGGAATATTGAAACCTGTATACTCCTTGGAATCACGATCAAAATTTATTTTATAATCCGTATCAATTGTAAATGCTATATTATTGTCCCTGGACAGGATTGGATAAACCCCGGTAATCAGGTCCGAAAGGTAATAGCTGCCATTCAGGCAATGGTATTCCATATACCGGTAAAAAGGATTATCGAGATAAGTAATACTATCGGGGTTGGCGCCGCACCATTGGATCAAATCTTCAATACCGTTGATTCCATAACGCTGATAGATGGTATCCGCAACTGCAAGTATAGTAAACCGGGTTCTCGCCTGCCTGTTTCCATAGGGAAAACTAATGATCTGAAGGGTATCCATAAGAAGGGTCCGGCGTAGCCCTTCGGAAAAGATCGAATAGGAGGGATCCGAGGATACTACACTGAAAATATCCTGAGTAACCGGATCCAATACTTTGTCCAGGACATGAATAACCCCATTGGAACAAAAAATATCCCTTTTTATTATTTTAGAGGACTTAGAAATAATGATATCAGACCCCTCAAATTCACTGGCCAGGTAATCGCCAATACCGTTTGTCTCCTTAAGTGCACCCAAACCAATATCGCCGGTTCCTATGAAATTGTCAATAAAATGATTCCGGCAGATATCTTCCAAAACGGAGGCACTAAAGCCCTCCAATCCACTTACACCTTTGAGGGTATAATAATTCATCATCGCTTCGTTGGTGGGTAGAAACACGGTAAATGGTCCCCTGATTCTCAACAATGATTTCATCCCGGCGAGTTCAATTAATTTTTCAAACTCGGAATACTGATCAGGATTGCTGGCTATATAATCGCCAATAACCTGCTGCTCGGAATCCACCTTCCACAACTGGGGCTCTTCCTTGCAGGAGTTTAAGAGGATCGATGAAGTTAATAGAATAACTACGCTCACTCTGAATTTGCGAAGGGCTGAACGAATGGGGGAGTAAGTCATTTGGTGGATATTTAATATTTGGTGCAAATTAATAGAAAATAGCGACTTCAACCAACTATTTTTCCATCAATGCATTTGTTAAATAATAGGTTAATTCTTTCCCTATTTAGAATTTGTCCAAATAAGCATTGTAACTTTCTTGAAACATAACATAATAACATAATTAACATTTTAACCAATTCCTTACAATCATGAAAAAGTTCTTTTTAGCATCAGCATTCATCCTGTTTTCCGTGAGCCAGTTATCTGCACAGGAGACCTCCATTCCTCTGATCGGATCCAAAGCTCCGTCTTTCACTGCCAATTCCACAAACGGGAAGATTAGTTTTCCTGAAGATTATGGTAAGAGCTGGAAGATCATGTTTTCACACCCCAAGGATTTTACCCCGGTTTGCTCCTCTGAAATACTGGAACTGGCCTATGCCCAGAAAAGTTTCGAAGAAATGGGTGTAAAATTATTGGTGCTTTCCACCGATATTCTTGAGCAGCACAATTCATGGAAAAGTGCCCTTGAGGAGATTTCTTATAAAGACCGGGATCCTGTAAAGATCAATTTTCCCCTGGTCGCAGACAATGAGTTGAAAGTATCAACCCTTTACGGTATGATTCACTCTCCTGCAAGTGTAAGTCAGAATATCAGGGGAGTTTACATCATTAATCCTGATAATGTGATCGGGGCCATCATGTTCTATCCCAATGAAGTTGGAAGGAACGTTGAAGAGTTGAAAAGGACTGTCCTGGCACTGCAAACACATTATAGCGACAAAACAGTGGTTACACCTGCCAACTGGCAATCAGGTGACGACGTGATTGTCCCGGTTCTGTCTCAATCCGAAAAAAATAATTTGAGCAGTCCGGACTCAGGTTACTACCAGGCCGCATGGTTCCTGACTTTTAAAAAGTCTGAATAGATTCCGCGCAGGTTTAATAAATCAGGACGAGGCCGTATCAAAAGATACAGCCTCGTTTTTCTTTATCCATATTGCGCTGGAATTTACTAGCCAAAGGCAATTGAAGTGCATTGACAATGATGTGAGTGGTACCGTGGTCTGATAAAATTCCATATTTTTATGCTTCCAACCCAAAAACTCAATTCATATGGCGCCAAATACAAAATTCATTTCAATCTTGTCTGCTGTCATAATTGTACTCAGCTTTCAACCAATCCATGCACAGGAGAAATTGGCCTGGCTGGATGATTATACGGGTGAAATGCTGATAGGTACAGATACTTATCGATATCATTTCACCAACGTTGATGGCAACGATTGTAAAATTAAAATTGATGAACAGGTTACCGATAAGAAAGGGTCTCTTAAAACTCATTCCTGGGTCTTTTACCTTTCTGATATTAATCCTTCTTCGCTCAGTTTTAAAGCAAAGGGTAAATCCCTTGAAATCGTTATGGAGACTCACCAATCCCAGAAATTCATTACTTATTATGAAGAAGGAGCAATCGACGGGTACACAGAAATAATAAGAATCTCCATGAATGAGGTCGATCAGACAAGGACATTCCTGGAAACCTTTAAAGAAAACGTTTCACATTGTAAGGAAACCCAGGTATCATGGGAGAACCGGGATCAGGCATTTACGTGGCTTGTGAACAATATTGTGAAGGCCACCTATGATGGAACTGAATGGGATCAGCAATTTAAACCGGGCAAGCGGAATTACCTCGTTGATTTTCAGGCCAATTCTGTGAATGAAAAGGGTGATCAGAAATTATTCGGTTATACTTTGGATCTCAACGATATTAATCCTTTGGCTATTCAACTGAAAATTTCCGGAAAATCCCTGCTTGTGGAAGTACCTGTGAAGGAAAGCAATAAATATGTAAAAGTTGAATCTCCAACAGGGACAGTATTTACTGATGTACTGCAGATTTACGCAAACGGAATTGAGCTGGCCAGGCAAATAGTCAATGCCCTCTCATATTTGGTCACCAATACTACATCCGAAAGACAACAATGGGATTCGTATGTATCTTCCCTGGAATTTGTACAAGAAAATCTGGGAGAGGTCAAAGTTGTTGAAGAACTGTATACCAACAGGTTCAACTTTAATCCTTCACCAGCCGGTTTGGTAGAATTCACAATAGGGAAATCAGATTCCAAAGGTACTGCTGAGAGTGAAACATACGCATTCTATCTCTCGGATATAGAGGAAAAATTAAAACTTGAAGTTTCGAAGAGCAGCATCACCATCCGGCTGGAAACAAAAAACAAACAGGAATTCATTCGTGTAAGCAAGGAAAACAAAGTTACCGATTACTCCTCGACGGTTGGTTTACAAATGGCTGACATTGACAGGGCCAGGGATATTCTCAATGCACTGGAATACGCGGTCAGCCAGAGCAAAGAAGAAATCAGGGAATTCAGTAATCTCAGCGAAACTGCCTCATGGATTTCAGAGAATGTAGTTTTAATAGAAACGGATGGGGATAAATTTGAGCAAAACATAAGCATCATCAGGGAGAATGAAAATCAACTGCTTATAGAAAAAAAACTGACCGGTGCGGATCAGGCCAGTACCGAAACAAGTTTCATACTTTACACTGAAGATATCAGTCTGGATGATCTTGGAATAAAAGTCAGCGGCAAAAAATTAAGCGTCCCCCTGGTTACAGATCAGGGCAAGTACATCAAAAATTTTGAGAATGGCAAGCTTCAGAATTTTACAGGTGCTACGGAGATTTTATTTTTGGATCCGCTGGTAGCGAAAAATTTCATGGCAGCCATCCGTTTTCTGAAAGAAAATACGGTAGCCGATGAAAGAACAGCTATGAGCCCGGAAGAAGCCAGGGCTTTCCTTCTGGAAAATATTCAAAACATTGAATTAACGGATGATAAGTACGAGCAAAAATTGGAGTTCAAGGAAGAGGGGAAATGCCAAATGAGCTTTACACGTACGGAAACAGATAAAAAAGGTGCAAACGTTGAATACACCTTCGAGTTCAATGTTTCCGATATTCATCCCGGGAATTCAAAATTCTCCATCAAAGGAGAAATTGTTGCAGTGAACCTGATAACCAATGGAAATGAGAAGCTTATTAAACCGCACAAAAACGGGGAAGCAGGAGATTTTGTAGATGATTTCTTCATTTACATTGATGATGTTCTGCTTGCCAGGAAAACGCTGGCAGCATTCGCATCGCTTTCGAAAGGGTGCGAGTAAGATATATTAAAATATTCTCCTTGAAAATAATAAGATTGATATTTTCTTCAGCGGTTGCCTGTCTGTTCCTGGGGTTTGCAATTTCTTCATCTTCCGATAAGGAGATACAGAAGATCATCGCGAAATCGAACATTTATAATTTGCGATTCCCGCAGGAAAAGATTTATCTTCATCTGGATCGGCCTTCCTATTGGGCCAACGATGATATTTGGTTTAAGGCTTATGTAAAAGAGTCTCCAATTAACGAGTGTAACTTATATGTTGAATTAATTAATTCTTCGGGATCGGTTGTATATAAAAATACTGCATGGGTACAAAATGGTTTAGCATATGGCGATATTCATCTGGAAGATACTCTTTCCAGCGGGCTATACCAAATAAGAGCCTACACCAATTGGATGCGAAACTTTGATGAAGTATGGTTTTTTCGTCAGGATTTGCTTATTTGGAATTTACGGGATAAAGAATTTGATGCAGAATCAAATAGCCTGGATCAGAAAAGTATGGATTTACAATTTTTTCCTGAAGGCGGAACTTTTATTACCGGGATAAAAAATAGAATTGCGTTCAAGGCCGTCGATAACCGAGGCAAAGGGAGAGATTTTGAAGGGGTCATTATAGATAATTCCGGGAACAAAATTGTTGATCTGAAAAGTGACTATAAAGGAATAGGAAGTTTTGTTATTCAGCCGGAAGAGGGTGTAAAGTATTCGGCTGTAGTTAGTTTTGCAGATCATGTCGTGAAGGGTATTGATCTTCCAAAACATAAAAATGAGGGGGTCGTTTTATCTATTAACTCTATCGATCCTGCAATAATCGGGATTAAGCTCACAGAGATATCATTGGATTCCGATAGAACAAAAAAAACAGAATACCTGGTTCTTGGACAAAGCGGGGGTGAAATCTGCTATCAGTCACCGGTGATCGCAAATGATGAAATCAATACTATTGAGATTGAGAAACATACATTGCCCGGAGGTATTATAAGATTCACCCTGTTCGATTCAAACCTTATTCCTGTATGTGAAAGATTGGTTTTTAATAATCATGTAAGTGTTGTTAACCTGATGATTAAAACCGAAAAATCAGACTATATCCCGCGCGAAAAAGTGATGATTGGAGTAGGGGCTTACACAAATCGGGGAGAGGCTTGTAAAACGAATCTTTCAATGTCTGTCTTTAATGCTTCTGCCCAGCTGGAGGAGAAACAATATCCCAATAATATTTTCACTCAATTTTTAATCAATTCGGAGCTAAAGGGGAATATCGAGGATCCGGCATTCTATTTTAAGGACGATAGTTTAAGCACTCTGTTGGCTCTTGACAATTTGATGCTGACACATGGTTACAGAGAATTTACATGGAAGGAAATTCTGGAAAACGAATACCCGGAAATTCAATTCCAGCCTGAGCCCTCCATAGAAATAAAAGGACAAGTTGTTTCAACCGGTTTGGGAAAGCCTGTTGTAAATGGGAAGGTTACCATGATGACCTTAAAAAGTCTGCTTGGCGTATACGAACAAGTAACCGATTCCCTGGGTCAATTCGTATTTTCTGATCTTTATTTCTACGATACTTTATATATAGCCATAAAAGCACTGAATAGAACGGGGAAAAATGTTACTTCCATCATCATTGACAGCAGTTCCTGGACTTCTCCCAAATCAAAATTACTTCCATATCCCATTGAGCATCATCGGTATGAGTCAATTCATTCTTTAGATAATAGCCAAGAAAAAAACGATCTCATAAAAAGGAAATGGACCTTAAGTGATACAATTCTTTTCGATGATGTTTATGTTTTGGCACGCAAAAAGGAGAAAGATGACGGACACCCCAGGGTTTATTTAAAAGCAGACTACGTAGTAGACATGGGTAAACAAGATGATGTGTTAGGTAACGTTTTTGAATCCATAGAGGGTAGGTTTCCCGGAGTTATTTACCAAAATGGTGGTTTTTATGCCAGGGGAGATCTATTGAAAATCTATATGGATGGTATGGAAGACAAAAATGGTGTAGTTGGGTCACTGCCGAGCCAAATGTTTGATAAAGTAGAGTATGTAAAATCAGGCATGTCGGCTGGTATTAATTATAAAGGGGGAATCCTGTTTTTCTACGCCAAACGAGGAGGTCAATTTGTAAGCACTCCCCGAGAGGCATATGGAATGACAAGTGCAAGGGTAATAGGATATTCCGTTTCGCGTAAGTATTATTCCCCTGTATATGAATCAACTGAAGCAGCCAAAAAGGAAAAGGATTATAGGAATACAATCTATTGGAATCCTTTGGTAAGAACTGATTCCACCGGATTTACGCAAGTTGCCTTTTATAACAGCGATGAAACTGGTGAAAACCGGATTGTTGTTGAAGGCGTTACATCCGATGGAAAACTTTGCAGGGGAGTTTCAACATACAACGTGAGGTAGATGAACTTGTCACCTGCAAGCATATGTTAAATCACTAAACAGGAGGTTGTATGAACTGCAATAGAAAATCCAATTCTCTTTCAACTGTTTTATTTTGTGTTTTGACTTTGCTAATAACCATTCAAAATTCATACGGGCAAACAGGCTATCCTTTAACTCCGGTATCCGGTGCAGATGGTGTGTTTGAGATTGTTATTATCGAAGGAGACATTGTAAATCGCTCTACCGGCAATGGTGATACTTACTCATCTTTTATGTACTTTCAATGTAACCTGGAAATTCAATCTTCCACAGTTTACGTAGAGGTAACCTATAAAGATATTGGTTACGGACCGTTCGGATTGGAGTACAATTCAACAACGGAAGATTACTATGATGCTACTGTGAAGTATGGTAACTATGTGCAAAATACAAACGGCAAGCGAACTGCAGTTTTTGAATTAAAGAACGCCAACTTCCGGAATGCCCAGAATTTAAGTTCAGATTTACGACTTTATTCAGAAACTTCTCTGCAAAAGCATATCATCTCTGCTTTCGTTTTCCTCGAACCCCCCCAATCGTTTCTAAACTACCAGGAAGACTGGATCAGTCCTTACGAAGGTCCCGAATATATTGGTGATCATCTCGTGGATGCTACAAGCTTAACCGGCAAAGTAATTTGCGGTTATCAGGGCTGGTTCAGAGCAGTTGACGATGGGACTGGTGAGGGCTGGACACAATTCAGGAATAATAACTTTAACGAGCCTGGCATTGAATTGTGGCCAGATATGAGTGAATATACCGTGGAAGAAAAATATGCAGTGCCGGAATGGACACACGCAAATGGAAACCAGGCCTTTCTGTTCAGCTCTGCTAACAAGAAAACCGTCATTCGTCATTTTCAATGGATGGAAACATATGGTATTGACGGTGTTGCGATTCAACGTTTTGTGGGTGGTCTAGATACGCGTAGTCCGGATAAGAATTTCCGAATAGCCAGTTATGCAAGAGAAGCTGCGAACAGGACAGGACGTACTTATTTTATCATGTATGATATGTCGGGGGGTGAGGATTTGGAAAAAATTATTGCTGATTGGCACTACCTGGTGGATATTATGAAAATTACTTCTGACGACCGTTACTTGCACCATGATGGAAAACCGGTTGTCGGAATATTTGGTTTTTTTGCAGATCGATTCGAAGCAGCTTTCGGCAACCAAGTATTGGACATCTTCCAAAAAGGCGGTCAATATGAAGGCTATGTTGTTGGTTCAGGTCAAGATTCTTGGCGTAAGGAAACTGCACCAGGTTGGCCGGAATTATTCAGAAGGATGGATGCTTGGATTCCCTGGCAAGCTGAAACCAGTTCCTGGCTCGAAGATAAGAATGAGATGACTTCGTCAGGTGTTTTATACATGGCGATGATTCATCCGGGATTTGGCTGGGATAATATGCTGAACCTGCCTCCCGGGACATCCACTGTACCAAGACTCAAAGGTGCGTTCATGTGGCAACAATTTGTGGAAGCCAACAATATTAATGCAGAATCGGTCTATGTAGGAATGTTTGATGAAATTGATGAAGGCACAGCGATTTTCAAAGTGACCAATGATATACCTGTCAACCATTATTTTCTTACTCTCGAAGGCCTCCCATCTGATTTTTACTTGCTGATGACCGGTTTTGGAACGAGCATTATTAATGGTTCGGTCGAAATGCCAGATTCGATGCCGGATTTTGCGAGTCAATCACAGCCGCCCATTCCGGATATCATTTCACCGGTTTATGGAGATACTGTTTTTAATCCAGTATCCATCTCCTGGACCAATGTTTCGCATTTATCCGGCATTAATATCTACGAATTGGAGATTGACGGAAACATTACCAGCGAAACAACAACAGAAATAGAACTTAATGATTTTGAGTTAGGAATACATAGAATTCGCGTGCGTGCAATAAATGGTCTTCTAAATAAAAGTAGCTATTCGGAAGCTGTTGAATTCGTCGTTGCATCAACGGTTGGTGTAAAACAAATAGAAAATATGTTGCCAAATGAATTTGGTTTATATCAAAATTACCCTAATCCGTTTAATTCGAGTACAAAAATTGGTTGGCAGTCACCAGTAGCCAGTTGGCAGACTTTAAAAATTTATGATGTACTTGGAAATGAAATTGCAACTTTGGTTGATGAATATAGAGAAGCAGGGATTTACGAGATTGAATTTATTCCATCATCCATTAACCACCATCCATCTTCTGAAATCTATTTCTACAGAATTCAAGCTGAAGGATTTTCTCAAACAAGAAAAATGATTCAAACTGAAAATCATTGATAGGCTTGGGTCATTAATTCTTTGCATTTTCTATTCTGATTATTACTAAAGTCCCAATTGCTGAACCGTTTTCATGTAATAGATCATCTATTTGAGCGCTTATATGTTGATTAAAGTGTTGACTGAACACTCTGAAATATTCTTCCATTAGCATTAATCCTTTGCCGGTAGAACCAGAATTGTGATTTGCTGAGTACACTCTTCCTACTCCATTATCTTCAACTTTGATAACCAGATATTCATTTTCTCTATAAACAGAAATTGAAATTCTACCGTTTCCCTTAATAGTATTGAGACCATGTTTAACCGCATTTTCAGTATAAACCTGAATCAACATCTTGGGTACAAGCAATTCTGGTTCAACTTCATTTGAAATACTGATTTCAAAATCAAATCTATCCTTGAAACGCATTTTTTCAAGCATGAGATAGTCCTCCGTAAATTTAATTTCCTCCATTAAAGTCCTTCTGGTCGAAGATCCTGATAATAAAAGACTTCTGTAAAGATTTGCAAACCGGTGGAGGTTTTCAGCTGCTTTTTCCGACTGATTATGCTTTACTGAATAAATAACTGAGTTTATTGCATTTAACATAAAGTGAGGATCGAGCTGGTTTCTGAGGAGACTAAGCTGAAGCTCTGATATTTGCTTCTCTGTTTCGTATTTTCTCATCAGGGTTTTCTTTTGTAAATTCATAATAATTGACACAAAAGCCAACACTGCAAGATAAACTGACAGGTATATCCCAAAATTCCAGTAATATCTCGGATTTTTTCCATATTGAATAAAATAAAGCTTATTGCCAACCTGGACTGACAAAACCGGATCACCGCCAACGGTATTTTTAACTGATATTAATTCATTTCCAAAGTCTTCCCATTGGAAATCCAATTCCGCAGGATCTGTAAGACCTTCTCTGTATATGAAAAGTTTATCAATTTCGTATGCCCGAAGAATTATTTCCTTTTTACTGTCATGATCAATATCGATCTGATAAAAATTTGCCGATCCCGGCATTTCATCGGTTTTAATCAATTTTAAATTCTTATCAAAAATGTAAAAATCTTTCCCGGGATCCATCAGGACAATTGCAGGTTCAGCTTTATTGTTAAGGGTAATAAAACCTTTTATAACTTTTGGATCCATTATAATTTCGGAACATATTTCCCCTGATTTATTAATTGTATAAAGAATAGAAGCTTTATCCTTCTCGGGTGAATAGGAAAGGGCTGTAATTATGGTGTCACTTTTATTGGTAAATACAATTGGAGTTAAACGATTGAAATTCCCATTAAACTCTATAGGTTCGAATTGAAATTTAAGGTTATGATCCAATACCATAAACCAGCTGGAATAATCATGGTACTTTGCTTCTTCAGGGGAGATGTTTCGGGTGGAATAACCAAATGGTATGATTTCCCGTTTCCCATCACCATTGATATCTTCTTGCAGAATATTTTCCAGAAAGCAAGAGGATTCGGGTGAGACCACAAGAGAATCTTTAGACACATAGTATGCGTATATACTCCTCGGAAATTTTGAAAATCCTGTTGTAATACCAAAAATTATTTCCTTAAATCCATCACCGTCGAGGTCGTCAGGTTCCGCACGTATAATAAACGGGTCAGGATTTTTTATCCCCGGACCGGTCTTAGCTATGAATCTGTTTGAGATAACTACAGAAGGTTCTTGCAAAGGGGATATACAATGAAGGAGAATTGAGTCCGATTGTATGGAAAACAGGTATATCTCTTTGATTCCATCATTGTTGCAGTCACCTGTGATAAATAAATTGTCCTTAATGGAAAAATTAAATGTGCCTTTCACATTCCACTGGTCAATCTTATTTAAATCATTGTTTACACTTATTCCCGCGCTATTCATATAATCAAATGCCATTATTTGTTCAGATGAACCGTCATGATCAAGATCATCGAACCAGACATAAGATTTCTCTTTTAGCCGGGTATTACTCTCAATTCTAATTATATATTTATTTAAATCGAGAGGAATCAGTAGAATTAAAATTATTGATGGAAATAAAGCCAGAATGAAAGGTTTTAGTACCAGAACCTTTAATTTATTTTTTACCCCAGAAAACATACTAAAAGCAAAGTGGACTAATAAAAATGGAATTTAGATATTTTTTTTTCATGTACAATACATGGCAACATTGACGATAACATTGAATTTTCGAGAGGGGAGAGGCTTTGGCTTTTCCCGATGGTTAGTGGATTCACGTGTGGGCACTGAAATGAATTTGCGTTGATTTCACTAGAACAATGAGGCAGCTTTATAAAATTATTTTAGTTGGAGTAAATAATTGTCAAGTTCACCGTTGCCGATAATTTCGTTTAACCGTCGAATATCATTTTGGTCTCTATGTCGAAATAATGTGTCTCTGTCTATATAGAATTCTCGAAATGGATTTTTGTCTATGACTCTATCAAATATATCTTCTGTAGTAACACAACTATTACAAGCGTCATTTTTGGCGACTAATTCTTTAAATGTCATATCCGTGAAGTAATCATCTACAGTGATAACTAAGTCCATAACATAACCATCATCTAATTTCCATCTCAGAAGGTAGATAGTATCTTCTTCGGTGATAAGGATCTTAGAACTATCCCCGGATGATAAACCACTGGGTGCAGCTGTAAATCCACCCCAGGTATTGACATAATCAAAATAGTCATTGTTTGTCTTATATACGGTCGTTAGCAATTCTGAGTATTCGAGACCACGAATAGTTGAGTCCTCATGACAACTAGTAAATATTATACACAAACTAATTGTAAGGATTAGATAGGACACCACACTATAGGTGGGTGATGATTGTTGAAGTAAGTTCAATTCCTTGGGCTTTGTTTAACAATTTACATGAGAATGTTGATAAATCAAAAGATTGACTCAATCGTTTAGTTTCTTCTCCCTGCATTGAAACTCTGGTATCTGGAATGCAGGCGAAGGGTGATTTAAAATTGCGTATCTTTATGTAAACCAACTGCAGATCAAATGAAAAAGGTACTGATAGCGCTGGACTATGATCCAACCGCGCAAAAAGTAGCGGAAAAAGGCTTTTCCATGGCAAAATCCTTAAATGCTGAAGTGATATTATTACATGTCATAAAAGCTTCAACGGATTATTCCACACCCGGGCATTTTCCAATCATGGGCTACGCGGGATACGTTGACGTGAGTCCCATCGTCCTGGAAAGTGCGGAAGGATTAAGAAAAGCTTCTTTGGAATACCTTGATCATATAAGGCAACACCTGGGAGATTTGACAATACAAACCCTGGTAGAAGAAGGTGACTATGCTGAGACCATTCTAAAATGCGCGGAAGAAGGGCATGCAGACATGATTGTGATCGGTTCGCACAGTCAGAAATGGCTGGAAAATATACTCATGGGAAGTGTTACTGAAAAAGTAATGAAGGAGAGCACCATTCCCCTTTATATTATTCCGACAAAGAAGGATCAATAGGGCTATAGTATAAGCCCGCGTCGGGTCCAAGCGGCAATCCAAGAAGGATCCATGCCACCAGGAGGAGGGTCCAGAAAATAAAGAAGGCAATGGAGTAGGGGAGCATGGTGGCGATGACCGTTCCAATCCCTGCATTTTTATCGTATTTCTGTACAAAAGCAATTATCAGTGCAAAGAAGCTCATCATGGGAGAAATAATATTGGTCACACTGTCCCCGATCCGGTAAACCACCTGTGCCAGCTCCGGAGAGTAACCCATCAGCATAAAAATCGGAACAAAAATCGGGGCCAGCAATGCCCATTTCGCCGAGGAACTTCCCATAAACATGTTCATGGTTGCTGCAAACAGGATGAACAGGATCGCAAGCGGGATCAACCCGACATTCAGGGAGGTCATAAACCCGGCCCCTTTGATGGCCATAATCAGTCCTAGGTTACTCCATTTAAAGTAGGCCACGAATTGTGCGGCAAAGAAGACCAGGACCAAATAGATCGCCAATGTTTTCATGCTTTCGGCCATGCTGTTTGCCACATCAGAGTCGTTTTTGAACTTTCCTGTTGCCATCCCGTACACCACCCCACCGGCAAAAGCGAAGATGAAGAGCCACGCCACCACGCCCCTGATGACGGGCGACTGAAGCACAGTACCATCAGGTCCAAGCAGGAATCCATCCTCTGGTAAAAGCCCGGCCAGGATCAGAGCAGTAAGCAACAAGGTTGAGATCGTTGCCCGGAGCAGACCCTTCTTCTCCTTCCTGCTGAGGGGCTCGATATTCTCTTCATTGCTGCCGCCAGCATAATCCCCCAGGCGCGGGGCCACAATGCGTTCCGTTACAACGGTCCCGACAATGGCAATCATAAAGGTAGAAACCACCATGAAGTAGAAGTTGGCTGTGGGATTGACCAGGTAAGAGGGATCCACAATCTGTGCGGCCTCCTGGGACAGGCCGGCGAGCAGGGGATCGACGGTGCCAAGCAGAAGATTTGCCGAAAATCCCCCTGATACGCCTGCAAAAGCCGCTGCCATACCGGTAACAGGGTGGCGGCCAATCGCCTTAAAAATAATCCCGGCAAGGGGTATCAGCAATACATAGCCTACATCTGCTGCCGTATTGGAAACAATACCACTGAATACAATCACGAAGGTGAGCATCTTTTTTGGTGCCGATAATACCAGCAGGCGGATCACCGCACCGATCAGCCCGCTTCCCTCGGCGACACCAATTCCAAGCATCGCAACCAGCACAATGCCCAGGGGAGCAAAACCTGTGAAATTATCAACCAGCTCAAGCAGTATCCTGTGAAAGCCATCGTTGGAGAGCAGGTTTACCACGGTGACCGCTTCACCTGTTCCCGGGTGGGTGGCCGACCACCCGACCCAATAGGCTAATCCACTAAAGAGGATGGTCATCAGGGCAAAAATTGCAAACAGTGTTGCAGGATGGGGAAGCGCATTTCCCACTTTCTCTGTAATATTTAAAAACCTGCTGATCCAGGTGGCTCGTTTTTTCATATAGCGCAATGACATTATAAAGATATTTAACCATCAAATGTTCCAATGGTTCTTTACAATTTTTTATATAGCTAAATTTCAAATCTTTAGGTGCTCATGAATGGGTATTCTGAACAAGGGCTTGAACTTTCATTGCAGATGTTTGTTTAACATAAAAAGAAATTATTTAAACATAATCGATGGTTAAAAACATAATATTAACGGTAATTATAACTTTTGTCATGGGAGCCTCAAATGCACAGACTACTTTTTACCACTTTACGGTAAAAGATATCAATGGGAATGATTATGCCCTTTCACAGCTGAAGGGGAAGAAGGTACTTGTGGTGAATACTGCCTCAAAGTGCGGTTTTACGCCACAGTATGAAGGCTTACAGGAACTATACGAAAAATATGGAGCTGATGATTTTGTGATCATAGGCTTCCCTGCAAATAATTTCATGAGGCAGGAACCGGGGACAGATGAAGAAATCGCATCATTCTGCACTATCAATTATGGGGTAACTTTCCCGATGATGAGCAAGGTCTCGGTAAAGGGAAAGGATCAGGACCCGCTCTACAGGTGGTTGACTTCAAAGAGTGAAAACGGGGTGGAGAACAGCAAAGTTTCCTGGAATTTTCAGAAGTACATGATCGATGAGAAGGGACAGCTGGTGGGCCATTTTTCGCCCAAAACAAAACCGGACAATGAAGCGCTGGTCAGCTGGATTGTAAACTGAGACCAGGGGTCATTTTTTATCGATTTCTCATTGGCCTGTTGAGATTTAAAGGATATTTTCCATACAGTAACCCGGGAGCTTTAAAACATAACCAGATGAACAGCAATACCCAGGCTGGCCGAAAGGGCAATTTGGCATAATCACTAGCCGGAGCGAAGCGGAGCTCGGCGCAGCCAATTCTAGGGCAATGCAGGCTCACACCTTTCTGTGTAGAATCCCAAACCAAATATTTAATTTAGAGAGGGGAGAGGCATTGTCTTTTCAGAAGAAGCAAAGAAATACTCTTTTTGCATTGTGCAGCATTGTAAAAAGGGTAATAATAAATGACTGGAAATCTAAAGAGAATCGATAACTGACAGGATCTGCATCCTGTTTCCTGGAAGGTGATTTACACATACATCCCATATGATCTCATAATCAACTCCGAAGTACTCGTGACTTACCTTATTCCTGAGTAGGTACATTTCATCCCATGGAATATTTGGATTGTTTTACTTAATTGAATCAGGAAGGTTCTTTGCAGCTTCTCCAATAATCTCAAAATTTCGGATTACTGCATCAACGGTCTTATAGTCATTCTTGAAACGATCAAAGTCATATCCTTCAATGTATTCTGCAATTCTGGTCATAGCGACCAGCAAATCTTGTAGATACATCAAGAAATCACGTTTGTCTTTTTTCACTTATGCGTAGTTAACTTGCTTTAGAATACTGTCCCTAATCTGCACTTTTAGAGCATTTTTGGTGACTAGATCAACTTTTCTTCCAAATACTCCCTCCAAATACATCTGTAGAGTGAAAAAACCCCATCCAATGGGCTTGTGCAATTCCACCAGTATATCGATATCACTTTCGTCAGAGGCTTCATTATTTGCAAAAGATCCAAAAACGCCGATCTCCTTTACTGAATATTCTTCATTGAGGATTGGTTTTAAATCTCTGAGCTTATTTAATATCTCATCCTTGTTAATCATGATTCAAATATATTGAATATTTAAGATATGCAGACTACTAAAAGATTGTGAGTTAGTAAAACCTCGCTGCCCGGGCTTGAAAGTGACCAAAAATCAGCGCACTGGATTTATTTCATTTTCTCTAGAATAGACTGCATTATGTCAATCATTGCTATGGTATTCTGAGCAATATACTTCTCCAATTTCGTTTGATCTAGTCTGAAATCCGGGATCTCAGAAGGGGAGGGGTAAAAAGCTTAGGGGATGGATCAGGGATACACTCTTTTTGCGTTGTGTAGCAACGAGAAAAGGGTGTTATGAAAAATTCCTATCGTATGATATTTGACTGAAGTACCGCTAATTGCGATCAGATCCAAGTATAACTGAGAATATTTCGCTATCAACTTTTTTTGATAACTATCTTGCCAAGATTAAACGTTTTTCAGTTTTTTTTTTGCTAATTTTATTTTTAACCACGCCATGGTTATTCAATTTGTTAAAATCATTATTTAAGTTTAATCTTAAAAACCCCAACTCATGAAATTGAAATCATTTCTGCCAATCATGCTAATGATGGTTTTCGCCATTTCTTGCACCTAAGAAAAAATACAAGAAAAGGAAGTTTTGTGTACCAGTAACTATTTCGTGTAATTGTCAGAAGTAGAAGAAATTACCCGAGGTATTCAGTTTCCAAATGATGGCGATGTTGTACTAAAAAGCTCTGGTCCATTGACGAAATCTGTCTTAAGTATTGATGAAGTAACAAACAGTAACGGATTAACCTCCTTTTATATCATAAATTATGAAGGTGGTGGCTATATCCTATTGTCTGCTGATAGGAGATCTATTCCCATTTTAGGTTTTTACAAAGACAATAGTTTTATTGTTAATGAAGAAATCTATACGGTGGCTTAGGATTTTGGTTGAATGATGCAAAAGAACAGATATTGAAAATCCAATTATCGAATAGTGAGCAGTCGCCAGAAGCAGAAATCCTTTGGAACCATGTACAACAGTCTATTATTGATGAGGTTACATCTCACAAGGCTGTTCCTCCGGACGATTGCTATGACCATACCGAAATATATACTTGTGGACCACTTGGAATCCCAACTTGGCATCAAAACGCCCCCTATAAGGGTGACCTTCCCTATATAAATTGTAATGGCTCACAGTTTCAGGTAAAAGTAGGTTGTATGCCATTGGCTATGGCCGCGGTAATGAGATATCACGAGCACCCAACATCATACAATTGGTCACAAATGTACTATGGATATAGTACTAGTACTACTGAAGCGATTATTGCTGATATTCATGATGAAATAAATTCTGAGTACCCAGCACTTCCTGTATATACTTGTACTGGTACTGGTGTTGGCGGTGATATGTCCTGGGTTCTAAAGAATAATTTCGATTATTCAAATGCGATTCTCGCAAATTACAATTATCAAACTGTAGTAAACAACATTGCATATGATAGACCGGTTATTTTGACAGGGGAAGATCCTACTTATGGAAAACACTCTTGGGTATGTTCTGGATATCGATGGTACACTTATTATAATGCTGATTGTACTGCCACAAGTAGTCTTCACTTTTATATGTATTGGGGATATGAAAACGCAGCCAACAATGGTTGGTATTCTGAAGGTAATTTTAATCCTGGTGTCTACTCATATAATAACAATAAAACGATGATATACAATATAATACCATAATTGTAATGGAAAGATTTTTTGTAATTATTTCAGTATTTTTTTTATTTTCATGTAGCAAAATAGATGATATCCCCTCATATTCTGATTTAGAAGTAGGGTATGAGTTCTCCGTTAGGAGCCCCCATGGCAAAGATCTATTAGATCCTTTGGCTACATACCATTTCGATTCCACAAACATTAGATTGTTTTGGGAAATAAATGGAGAATTATTTGAGCCCTATGAGCCCCATCTATGTTCACCAAGATTTTTTAAAGTCTATAAACACTCTGATAATTATCGACTTTCACTTACATTAAATCATTCCGGAATATCCGAAAAAACCATAACCTATATTCAATGGGATAACGTCGATACAGACACAATTGTAACCTTGTATAATGATACGAATATGGGTATTCTTAAAAGGAAAGTCTGGCTAAACGAACAATTGGTTTGGGAGTGGGCTTCAAATAAAGAAGCTTATTCTGAACTAGTTAAGGATTTCATTCCAAATGAGCAGTAATAAAGTGTATAGAAAACTGAGCGCAGCTTTGCGGAGCGAATTTTCTTATACGCTTTTCTAACCGATAAACTAAAAAGCTTTTGCGCGAGGGGAGTGGTTGAACTGAAGCGGGGGCCGGGAGGCCGGCATTGCGTGTGAAGAGGGTTCTGTAGTTTTTCAAAACAGAACCCGATGAAGAGCAATACACGGGCTGGCCGGAGCAGCAATTTTGCATAATGACTAAAAACCGGAGCGAAGCGGAGCTCGGCGAAGCCAATTCTAGGGCAAAACATCGTTCTTTTACTAAGTGGGCCTGTGCGATCTATTTAACTGAGTGCCTGGCGAAGGCAAGCGCAGCGCAGACATAATATTGCATTCCAGGACATTGTTTTGTTAATAGAGAATTCTTTAAGGAATATGCCCGTGAGAAGGTCACAAATCCCTCTAACATAAAATCAGCGCGAGCATGATTTGCTTCTTTTGCACTAGAATGTACTTGCATTATGTTAATATAGCTTTGGTTATCATTGCCATACACTCAGTTGTAGCATTTGCCTGAAACCAAATAATGACATTTCGAGCGGGGAGAGGCTTTTGCTTTTCCTGGAGAATGATGGATACACTCTTTTTGCGTTGCAAGGCAACGGGGAAAGGGTGTTTGCATTTACGCTGATAATTGGCATTATGTAACATCAAGACATAGATAGCTATGTTACATTGTAAAAGGTAACTGGAATATGAATACAAAGAATAATCGTTTATCTATTGATGAAGGTGTAATTATCAATAAGATCCATACTATACGGGGCAAGCAGGTAATGCTTTCTCATGATCTTGCTGAGCTTTACCTGGTGGAAACAAAGGTTCTTAACCAACAAGTAAAAAGGAATATCAGGAGATTTCCTGAGAGGTACATGTTTCAACTATCTCAAAATGAATACGATGCTTTAAGGTCACAAAATGTGACCTTAAAGCGAGGTCATCATCAAAAGTATCTGCCATTTGCCTTTACTGAGCATGGAATCCTAATGCTTTCAAGTATTCTGAGGAGTAGTCGGGCTGAAAAAGTCAACATGCTAATTATCGATACATTCGTTCGAATCCGAGAGCTAATGTTTTTACATAAAGATATGGCTTTTCAACTGGAACAGGTAAAATTAAAACTCACAGAACACGATAGCCAGATATTGACTGTTCTGGAATACCTGAAGGAGCTTGAAAAGCAGAAACAGGATGAAATCGATTTCAACGACCGCCCAAGAATTGGTTTTAAGAAAGAATGCAGTAGAAACAAGCCTTAACCAGCAGCATCGTACTAGGAAAAGCATTTGCGGGATGGCTTCAGCGGCTATTTAACATAATGCCTTATTCTAGTGTCAGAGCAACAACCTGGCAACAGAGCAAGAAAATCCCAGTTGACCTAGAATTAATATTATGTTAAATAGAATAAATTGAAAGAAAGGGAGATCATTTAAACTACCTCCCCTTCATGAATCTTTAAAATCCGAATCTCTATAAAGTATCCTTTAGCTCCTTTACCCTGTTATACTGATCCATCATTTGCTCCTTATAATAGATCCGCTGAAGAATATCCAGGGTTTCAAATTTAACGGGAGCATTATCTGTATTCAACTCATAAGCCCTCTCAAGAACCGGTATAGCTTCCTGATATTTTTCATTACCCAGAATCAGCAACTGATCCCTGGTTGGAATATGCTCTTCTATATTGGCTCTGTCATAGAAATCTGCTCCCTGGAGGTAGTATATGTAACCCATATCATACCAGATATAATATATGGAAGGATCCAGTTCCCCGGCTTTTTTATAGGATTCAATAGCCCTGTCAATGAATTCCACATCCTCCTTGTTAATGAGCAGTCGCCCTTTCCAGTAATAGGTTTCGGAGATATCAGGATTATTTGCAATGGCCTTATCCATGAACACAATTCCTTCATCAAATTGCTTCAGTAAAATGTAAGTATCAGCAATATTAGCGATTACACTCACAGAATCGGGGTATTTTTCAAATCCTTCTTTCAATATTTCAAGTCCTGCCAACGTATCTCCGATTGCAAAGTAATCCATCTTGATTTGCAGGTAGGTATTTGGTCCGCCGTAATTGACTTTTGCAAGTTCCTCATAGTACTTGATAGCTTTTTTATAGAGCTCCTTATCATCTGTCTTTCCAGCGATCTCCCGGGAAATAATTCCTGAATACTGCACCATAATGGTGTCGAATTCACCTGCGAAAACTGGCTGGTTATTTACATCAAGAACATTTTCGAAGGAATATAATGCATTTTTATAATCACCTCTATAATAACTATTTACACCATCTCTTTTCAATTGATCCTTGATATCATTAAGATACCCTTTCACCTTCTCCTCCAACTTTCCGCCTTCATCCAGCTCCAGCGCTTTGAAATAGGCATCAATGGCCACCCTTAAGGGATCTTCATGGATTGGGTTTATCCTCTCATAATCCTGCAAAGCACCATCTATGAAGGTGTATTTCATATGCTCATAAATGTACCTCTCCACCAGTGCTCCATCCTTCGTTTCGGTTTCAATGTTCAGCGGATCTTTATAAAAAAGCTTCAGGGTCTGTGTGGGTGTACCTTCCTGGATTTGTTCAAGTCCCAGCATAAACACCTCCTGGTAAACCTCTCCCCTTTTTACCCATGTGGCTGCTTTAATGTTCTTCTTCGGGTCCTGTATTTCCAGGTCGCTCTTTTCAACCTTTTTCTTAACTGTGTTGTAGTTCAGCAGAACCACTGTGGAGGGTTCCTGAGCATGAATTACTGGAATTGCCATCAAAGCCACCAGCAGAGTAATAATTAACTTTTTCATTTCGATTGTGAATTTAAGTTTGATGCAAAAATATAAACTTTACCAATAACCTTCAAATAAGATGCCAAAACAAACTATTCTTCTGCATCACTTTCAGCAGCCTCTTCTGTTTGATCCTCAGAACTGACACTCTCCTGGCCGATATTATCCCCATTGGAGGGAACCTTGGTAGCCGCTGCAATCTGGTCCCCGTCTCTGAGGTTAATAAGCCTGACACCCTGTGTGTTACGCCCCATTACCCTAACCCCCTTCACTGCAAGTCTGATGGCAATTCCGCTCGCAGTAATGATCATCAGATCATCGTCATCAGTAACCGCCTTAATCGCAATCAAATTCCCGGTCTTATCGGTTATGTTAATGGTTTTAACACCCTTTCCGCCCCGGTTGGTGAAACGGTAATCATCCAGAAAGGATCGTTTTCCAAACCCGTGTTCGGAGATCACCAGGATATCCTGTTCTCCGGGTTTTGCAGTTACAATACCAACAACTTCATCCTTTGGCCCTCCCAGGGTTACACCTTTCACCCCTGAGGATGTCCTTCCCACTGCCCTGACTGTGTTTTCATGGAAACGGATGGCTTTCCCCGATTTAACGGCAAGCATCAGTTCCATATCCCCGTCTGTAAGCCTTGCATCCAAAAGCATATCGCCTTCCCGGATAATAATGGCATTGATCCCGTTCTGCCGGGGCCGGGAGTAGGCGTCGAGCCTGGTTTTCTTGATCACGCCTTTCTTTGTTGCCAGAACAAGGAAGTTATTCTTTATGTAAACCTCATCCTTCAGGTTCATCACGTTCACAAATGTTTTGACCGTGTCTTCCTTATCAATATTGATCAGGTTCTGAATGGCTCTTCCCTTGCTTGCCCTTGCCCCTTCCGGGATCTTATATACCTTGAGCCAGTAGCATTTACCATTTTCTGTAAAGAAAAGAATGGTGTTGTGCATGGTCGCCACAAACATATTCACCATGAAATCCTCTTCCCTTGTTGTACTCCCTTTGGAACCCACTCCTCCCCTGTTCTGGGTTCGGAATTCATGAAGGGGGGTACGTTTGATATATCCCAGTTTGGAGATGGTGATTACCATATCATCATCTTTGTAGAAATCCTCGGGATCGAATTCACCTTCATCGGGAACCATCTCGGTCCTGCGCGCATCACCATAATTGGCTTTAATTTCAAGCAACTCCTCTTTGATGATCTTCATTCTGAGTCCCTCATCTGAAAGAACACTCTTGTAGAACTCGATCATCTTCATCAGCTCCTCGTACTCTGCACGCAGTTTTTCACGTTCGAGACCGACCAGGCGCTGGAGACGCATTTCCAGGATCGCTTTAGCCTGGATCTCTGAAAAACCAAACTTCTCAATCAGCCCGTCCCTGGCCTCTTCTGGTGTCCTGGAAGCCCTGATTAGTGCGATCACCTCATCTATATGATCAAGGGCCTTTAACAGACCTTCCAGGATATGCGCACGCTTTTCCGCCTGATCCAGATCATATTGTGTCCTGCGTACAACCACCTCATGCCTGTGTTCTACAAAATATGTAATGATCTGTTTCAGGTTAAGTGTTCTCGGCCTGCCCTTCACCAGTGCAATGTTATTCACATTGAATGATGTTTGCAGCTGGGTGTATTTCAACAGGTTGTTCAGAACCACATGAGCACTGGCATCCCTTTTGATGATAATCACAATTCGCATTCCCTGCCGGTCCGATTCATCATTGATGTAGGAGATCCCTTCAATCTTCTTCTCATTGATCAGGTCGGCGGTCTTTCGAATCAGTTCAGCCTTGTTGACCATGTAAGGAATCTCGGTAATGATAATCTTCTCTCTGCCAGTATCGGTCATTTCAATCTCGCTCTTGGCACGAACAACGATTTTACCCCTTCCTGTCTCATAGGCTTCCACTACCCCGTTGTATCCATAAATGATGCCTCCGGTGGGAAAATCAGGGGCTTTTAAAATCCCGGTGAGTTCACTGATCTCTATGTCCCTGTTATCAATATAGGCAACGATAGCATCGATACTGTCACTCAGGTTATGTGGAGGCATATTGGTGGCCATACCCACCGCAATTCCTGAAGTCCCGTTAACCAGCAAAGTAGGAATCCGGGTAGGCATTACTGTCGGTTCCTCCAGCGTATCGTCAAAATTGAGCTGAAAATCCACAGTATTTTTTTCCAGATCTGCCATGGTCTCCTCAGCAATTTTTTGAAGCCGGGCTTCCGTATACCTCATGGCCGCGGGGCTGTCCCCATCCACCGAACCGAAGTTTCCCTGCCCCTGAACCAAAGGATATCGCAATGACCACTCCTGGGCCATCCTTACCATTGCATCATATACAGAGGTATCACCATGCGGATGATATTTACCCAGTACCTCCCCCACGATCCTGGCAGACTTCTTATAGGATCTGTTGGAATATACACCCAGTTCCCTCATTCCGAAAAGCACCCTGCGGTGTACCGGTTTTAATCCATCCCTCACATCAGGCAGTGCACGCGAAACAATAACCGACATCGAGTAATCGATGTAGGCAGATTTCATTTCCTCCTCAATGTTAATTCTCAGTATTTTCTCACCTTCTGCCATTTATTTCTATATCGTTAATTATCAATATCTTAAAGTTGATTTTTCGGTCAATTATTCAGACATACGAAAATAGTTATTTCAAACCTAAAAACCTCGGTTTAAAAGGGCTTTTATTAACATTGAACTGTTTATATTAGATAATTGTTTTATTGATATATTCATGCCTTATTAGTTACTTTGTTTCTACACAAAAAAGAAGGGAATCATCAGATGGATGCACAGTTTTCACAGAGGATAAAAGATGTACTTGGATACAGCAAGGAGGAGGCGGTCAGACTGGGGAATTCACACATCGGTATTGAACACCTGTTTCTTGGAATACTAAGGGATGGAGAGGGACTTGCCATCGATGTACTGGTTGTACTGGGCGTGGAACTTTATGACCTGAGAATGTCTATCGAGAAAAGCATACGCAACGAACAGCCCTCCACGGTTACAGATCCGGAAAGCCTCCCCCTGCTAAAGAGTGCAGAGAGAATTCTGAAGCTGACTCACCTGGAAGCCCGTTCAATGAAGGAAAAAACCATTGATACAAACCACCTCCTGCTGGCTATTCTAAAGGACGAGAATAACTATGCAACCAGGTACCTGGTCGAAAATGGAATTACCTATAACAAAGTAAAGCAGGAGATTTCTGACTCGCTGCCTGAAAGCCGTGCCGATTTCCCAGGAGATGAGGATGAAGAGGCCAAAGGCCCTTTTGGGGGTGGTGGCAGTGGTCAGGGCAGCGGAAAGGGAAGTTCGGGTTCTGCTTCCAAGTCCAGTTCGGAAACCCCGGTTCTTGATAATTTTGGGATTGACCTGACCAAAGCTGCAGAAGAGGACCGCCTTGACCCGGTTGTTGGCAGGGAGATCGAAATCCAGCGACTGGCGCAGATCCTGAGCAGGAGAAAGAAGAACAATCCAATCCTGATTGGTGAACCCGGTGTAGGTAAATCAGCCATTGCAGAGGGTCTTGCACTGAGGATTATACAGAGAAAGGTAAGTCGGGTGCTTTTTGACAAACGTGTAGTCACCCTGGATCTCGCCTCCATCGTTGCCGGTACAAAATACAGAGGACAGTTTGAGGAGAGGATGAAGGCGATTCTTAACGAACTGATCAAGAACCCATCCATCATACTTTTTATAGACGAAATACACACCATAGTCGGCGCCGGAGGTGCCACCGGATCTCTTGACGCTGCAAATATGCTGAAACCAGCACTAGCCAGGGGTGAGATACAGTGCATTGGCGCTACAACCCTGGATGAGTACAGACAGCATATTGAAAAGGACGGTGCCCTGGAGAGAAGGTTCCAGAAAGTCCTGATAGATCCCACCTCACCCGAGGAGACTATTGAAATCCTTAAGAATATCAAGGAGAGGTACGAAGATCACCACAATGTATTTTATACCGATGATGCCATCGAAGCATGTGTAAAGCTTACCCAGCGTTACATCAGTGACAGACACCTTCCGGATAAAGCCATTGATGCGCTGGATGAGTCCGGATCAAGGGTTCACATCTCCAATATCATCGTTCCGGATCAGATTGTGAACCTCGAGAAAGAGATCGAAAGAACCAAGCAGGAGAAGATTCAGGCGGTTAAGAATCAGAATTTTGAAAAAGCGGCCAGTTATCGCGATAAGGAGAAAGAGTTGCTGGACAGGCTCGACTCAGAGAAAAAGAGATGGGAAAAGGAACTTTCTCAAAACCGTGAAACGGTCGATGAGCATAAAGTTGCTGAAGTGGTAGCCATGATGACAGGGGTACCGGTCCAGAGAATTGCCCAGGCTGAAGGAACACGGTTACTTAAAATGGCAGATGAACTCAGGGGAAGTGTAATCGGTCAGGATGAAGCCATCAGCAAAGTGGTTAAATCAATCCAGCGTAACAGGGCCGGATTGAAAGATCCCAATAAACCCATCGGCACCTTTGTTTTCCTGGGTCCTACCGGTGTAGGAAAAACACAGATGGCCAAAGTGCTTGCCCAGTACCTCTTTGAATCCACTGACAACCTGATCCGTATCGATATGAGTGAATATATGGAGAAATTCTCCATATCCAGACTTGTTGGTGCGCCTCCGGGATATGTGGGTTATGAAGAGGGCGGCCAGCTGACTGAAAAGGTACGCCGCAGGCCATACGCCGTTGTGCTGCTGGATGAAATTGAAAAAGCACACCCCGATGTGTTCAACATCCTCCTCCAGGTATTGGATGAGGGGCAGCTAACCGACAGCCTCGGAAGAAGGGTCGATTTCAGGAACACGATTGTGATCATGACCTCCAATATTGGTACCCGCGAGCTGAAAGATTTTGGTCAGGGAGTGGGATTTGCAACTAAATCAAGGCAGGATGCCTCTAATGACTATTCCAAAGGAGTGATTCAGAAGGCATTAAAGAGGGCTTTTGCTCCCGAATTCCTGAACCGGATTGATGATGTTGTTCTGTTTAATACCCTTTCCAGGGATGATATACACAAGATCATCGATATAGAACTGAAGGGGCTTTATAACAGGGTAAATTCCCTTGGATTCGAGGTTAAGCTCTCGGATGAGGCCAAAGATTATGTTCTGGAAAAAGGATATGACATCCAGTTTGGAGCCAGACCACTGAAACGAGCCATCCAGAAATACCTTGAAGATCCAATGGCTGAAGCCATCATCAAATCCTCTTTGGCAGAGGGCGACACAATGCTTGTGGACTTTGATAAGGAGAAGGAGGAGATCACAGTGGGCATTCAAAAGAAAAAGGGGGTCTTACCGAAAGCAAAAAAGGAGTTGCCTTCCACCGATCAGGAGATTAATTCCAATGAGCCACCGGCTTTGGAGGAGAGATTGGATGAGGATCTGACCGGAAAAGAGTAACGCACAGGAATAGGGTTATTCTATCCTGCCAAAGAGGTCGAACTCTGCAGCTTCTGTAATGGTCACCTGGTAAAAATTACCGATCACCAGTTTCTGGTCGTTGGGAATCATTACTTCATTGTCTACTTCAGGTGAATCGTATTGTGTACGGCCGATATAGTAATTTCCTTCATTCCTGTCGATCAGAACTTTAAACGTTTTTCCGATCCTTGATTCGTTCAGTTGAAGTGAGATGCCCTGCTGCAATTCCATGACAGCCTCAGCCCTTTTATGTTTGAGCTTCTCAGGAATATCATCCTTAAACCGAAGATGTGACGGGGTATCCTCCTCATGTGAATAAGGAAAGACTCCCAGCCTGTCAAACCTGAATTCTGAGAGGAATTCCAGGAGCTCTTTGAATGCCTCTTCAGTTTCACCGGGGAACCCAGTTAAAATTGTGGTTCTAAGAGCCACATCGGGGACTCTTTTTCTGAATTGATAAAGCAGCTTCTCCAGTTTTTCCCGGTCGTGCCCCCTGCCCATATCAGACAGAACCTGGTCATTGATATGCTGTATGGGTATATCCATATAGTTGCAAATCTTTTCCTCGGAGGCCATCAGTTCAATCACCTCTTCAGGAAACCCGGTTGGATAAGCGTAATGGAGGCGAATCCACTCCAGCCCATCGATCTTTACCAGTTCCCGGAGTAAATCGGCCAAAGCCCTGTACTGGTAAATATCGATTCCATAATTGGTCAGGTCCTGGGCAATCAGGATTAACTCCTTCACCCCTCCCTGAACAAGACTCCTGCTTTCAGTCACAAGTTGATCGATGGAAATGGATTGCTGTTTTCCCCTAATTCCTGGTATGGAACAGAATGCACAGGTGCGGTTACACCCTTCTGAAACCTTCAGGTAAGCATAGTGTGAAGGGGTGGTAACTATCCTTTCGGTAAGGAGTTTGCGATCGAGACTGGTCCCTGCCTCCTCCAGGATCCGGGCCATTTCCCAAACTCCAAAAAAACCATCCACCTCAGGCAATTCAGATTTCAATTCTTCCCTGTATCGCTCGGAAAGACAGCCCATTACAAATAGTTTTTCAAGATTACCATCTCTCTTTTCACCAATATAATGCATGATGGTCCCGATTGACTCCTCTTTGGCATCGAGGATGAATCCGCAGGTGTTGATGATTACAAGGTCGGCTCCTGTATCCTGCTCATCATGCAGGACCCTGTACCCTGCTGCCCTGAACTGTGAAAGCAAATGTTCTGAATCCACCAGGTTTTTGGAACAGCCCAGCGTAATAATGTTGACAGTCATGGTAACTGTTTAAGTGGTATTAACTGAATAAACTGTCCACAAATTCCACACGGTCGAAGATCTGGAGATCATCCATTTTCTCCCCGATGCCGATGTACTTAACAGGAATCCTGAACTGATCGGAAATGCCCAAAACGACACCACCTTTGGCCGTACCGTCTAATTTGGTAAGAGCCAATGCATTTACCTGTGTAGCCAGGGTAAATTGCCTGGCCTGCTCAAATGCATTCTGCCCTGTGGAACCATCCAGGATAAGCAATATTTCATGAGGTGCTTCAGGTATAACCTTTTGCATCACCCTGTTGATCTTGCTGAGCTCATTCATCAGGTTGAGTTTATTGTGAAGTCGTCCGGCGGTATCAATAATGACCACGTCGGCCTTAGATGCTACTGCTGAGGAAAGCGTATCATATGCCACCGATGCAGGGTCCGATCCCATTTCCTGTTTTACAATATCCACACCAACACGATCTGCCCAGATCGATAGCTGATCCACTGCAGCAGCCCTGAAGGTATCAGCAGCTCCCAGAATTACTTTTTTGCCACCCTTCCTGAACTGGTATGCAAGCTTGCCTATGGTGGTGGTTTTTCCAACACCGTTCACTCCGACTACCATGATCACATAGGGTTTTGAGGGAAGGGGTCCGTCGAAAGCAGTCACCAGGCCGGAGTTGTTCTCCTCCAGAAGTGCGACAATTTCCTCTTTGAGAATTGAATTTAATTCACTTGTATTTAAGTACTTATCTCTGCTTACCCGGTCCTCGATTCTTTTAATGATCCGAAGTGTTGTCTCCACCCCCACATCAGAAGTTATCAATACCTCTTCCAGGTTGTCGAGAACCTCATCATCCACCCTTGATTTACCAACCACTGCCCTGGAGAGCTTTTTAAATACGCTTTCCCTGGTTTTTTCAAGACCTGCTTCAAGGTTTTTTTTCTTGTCTGAGGAAAACAGTCCCATAATTTAGTGCTCAGTGTTCAGTGCTCAGTGTTCAGTGCTCAGTGCTCAGTGTTCAGTGCTTGGTGCTCAGTGCTTGGTGCTTGGTGCTCAGTGCTTGGTGCTTGGCATAGATATAAAAAGAGCTTTCTTAGGGTTAAGAAAGCTCTCGATATGATAGGGGAAACAATGATTAATTAGCAAAGAAATCTTTGATATGATCATTGTGTACCATCTCCTCCTCGAACATATATGCTCCGGATTTGGGGGAACGCACCATTTTGATGCACTTTGTAAAAGTCCTTCCCTCTCCACTCTGCAAACTTGCAACAACTTTCTTAGCCATTTTTCAGATCCTTATTTTATTTCGCGGTGTACAGTTACTTTTTTCAATACGGGATTGTACTTCTTCAGTTCAAGCCTGTCAGGAGTATTCTTCCTGTTCTTTGTTGATATATAGCGAGAAGTTCCAGGCATTCCGCTCTCTTTGTGCTCTGTGCACTCAAGAATAACCTGTACCCTGTTTCCTTTACCTTTTTTAGCCATTTCCTACTTTAATTAATAAGATTTAAGAAATCCTTTTTTAACGGCATTATCCAGTGTTACCTTCAGTCCGTTCTTATTGATGGTGCGAATTGCCTGGGCTGATACGCGAAGGTTGACAAACCTGTTCTCTTCTTCAAGATAGAACTTTTTATCGAATAGGTTGGGCTGAAAAGTCCTTTTAGTCCTTCGTTTTGAGTGAGATACATTATTTCCCACCATCATTTTCTTACCTGTTATCTGACAAATTTTTGACATTTTTCCTTTAAATTTCAGATCATTTCTTCTAACGAGGCGCAAATTACGCAATTTTTTATGTAATAATCAAACTTTTCCTGCAAAAAAGCTCTCAATTACACCCTGTTATAATAAATCGAGTAGCAACCTTCTTAAAAGCTGCATGGCCGTGAAAGAAGCCTGGTCGATGATACGTTCCCTTGTGCCGCCAAATTGATACTTCTTTGTAACGATTTTATCTTTGTATAATACAGATATCCAAGTGGTTCCCACTGGTTTTTCGTCAGTCCCCCCATCTGGCCCGGCAATCCCTGAAGTGGCTATTGCGGTGTCACTTCCAAGTACCTCCATCACCCCTGTTACCATCTGCTCGACCACCTGTTTACTCACTGCCCCATGGCTGTTGATAACTCCTTTTTCAACTTTGAGAATCGATGTTTTTATGTCGTTCTGATAGGCAATCACAGATCCTGAATAATATCCCGAACTTCCCGGGACCGAGGTAAGCAGGCGTGCGATATTCCCACCTGTACAACTTTCGGCCGTGGCCACAGTGAGACCTTTTTGTTTCAGCGTATCCCCCAGCGCCTTCTCCAGAGAGATATCATCAAATCCGAAAATATGTTGCGGTATGGTCTTCTCAAGCTTATCAACCAGTTTTTTAAGTATTTGAGAAGCATCTGTCGCACACCTACCGGATACGGTCAGGCGTAGCCTTACGATACCGGGCCGTGGCAGATAGGCCAGTTTAACGCAATCAGGAAGACTTAATTCCCAATCCTTGAGCAGAACCGCCAGGTAGGATTCCGGAACACCCTGGGTCATGATGGTTTGATGTACCACCTCCGGAACAGTTACCAGGCTCCTGATCCTGGGGAGAACCTCATCCTGCATCAGACCTATCATCTCGTAAGGAACACCTGGAAGCGAAATAACTATACTCCCACCCTTCTCAAACCACATGCCCGGAGCTGTTCCATGGTTGTTCATTAAAACCTGGCACACCTCAGGCAATTCGGCCTGCCTGACATTGGAATCTATCATGATCCTGCCACGCTCCTTAAAAAAGGCGATGATCTTCTCCAGGACCTCTGGTACCAATACCATCGGGCTCTTAAAGTAGTTTGCAAGCGTTTGCTTTGTCAGATCATCCCGGGTTGGACCAAGGCCGCCTGTCATAATCAACAGATCATACGCTCCAATATACCGATCCAGCGTCTCCGTGATTTGGTCCGGATCATCCGATACGGTCACCATCTCCTCAACCGACACTCCAATCATGTTCAACTCCTTTGCAATCCATACCACATTTGTGTCGGTCACCTGTCCGATTAAAATCTCATCACCTATGGTTATTAGTGCACTACGCATCCTTCTTCCCAATTTTTATCCGGGATTCCAAAATTAGATAAATAAATGTAAATTTGTGCCTGTTGCGGGAGTAGCTCAGTGGTAGAGCATCAGCTTCCCAAGCTGAGGGTCGCGGGTTCGATCCCCGTTTCCCGCTCTTCAAAATCAGGGACTTAGCACTTATTGTTGCTGAGTCCCTGTTTAAGTTTTCGTTTGATCAGGTAATCAACAGAAAGTTTCCCTGCCCCATATCCAAGAAGAAAAATCAGAAGCATGGTCATGGCAAAGTCGGTTCTTGCATCATGGGCCATCTGCCAGAAACCTTTTTCCAGCAAAATTGGAATCTTGGTAGTAACGATTGCTGTTATCATTATGATTAACAGAGGAATTGCAGAAATCCTGACTGTAAGACCAAGTAATATTAAAATACCACTGGTTATTTCAAAGAATGCAACAAAGGATGCCAGAAATTCCGGGTTCATAAATCCGATTTTTTCAAAACGCCCTGCACCGACAAGTTCAGGGAATAGAAATTTCTGGATTCCTTCAGAAAGAAAAACCAAACCAACAATCAATCTGGGCAGGATGGTCCTATAATCATCAACTGATTTAAAGACAATGCTTTGGATTTTCTTCATGGTCTGGTAATTTTATATAATTCCCGTCCTTAAGGCAATAGCAATCAAAAATAACATAATTGCCACTAATACCTGAACGAATCGTAACGTCACTTTTTTTACCAATTTATTTCCAATAAATGCTCCAAATACTGCTGCCAGTGTTGCAGAGATTATTAGTATCAGATGTTCATGCAGGTCTGCTTCTTTAAACCGTGATGCATAGACTGTGAGTCTTGTAAAATCAACCAAAGATTATAAAAGTTTTATAGGAGTTATTTTTCTATATCATCTGTATCTTTAGCAACATTATTCTTTACCCCAATTATATGAAAAATACACTCTTTACTATTTTCATTTTCTGTAATACTATCTTATGCGGTCAAAATACCGCAAATATTTCAGGGAAAGTTGTTGATAAGTCCACAAGTGAAGTACTTCCGTTTTCAAGTGTATCGCTGACCAATAAAACTGACAACAGTTTTGTTTCTGGTACAATTACTGATGAAAAGGGTATTTTTATTTTGAAACAACTTAATTCTGGTAATTATTTGATAACTGTAACTTTTGTTGGTTTCCAGTCATTTACTAAAGAAATTTTAATAGGAACACTTAACAATAATTATGATATTGGTAAAATTGAACTTGAACCATCTGTCAGCCAGTTGGGAGAAGTGCAGGTCACAGGGGAAAGAGTAACTGTTTCTGCAACGCTTGAGAAAAAATCATTCAATATTGATAACAATATTTCGCAAACTGGCGGGTCTTTGTTGAAAGCCATTCAAAATCTCCCCGGGATTACAGTTGACACTGAAGGTAAAATATATCTGAGAGGAAGCGATAAAGTGACAGTATTGATTGACAATAAACAATCAAGCCTAACTGGGTATGAAAACCAGAAAGGCTTAGACAATATTCCAGCTTCAAATATCGAACGTATAGAAATAATTAATAACCCATCAGCAAAATATGATGCAAAAGGCATGGCTGGAATTGTTAATATTATTTATAAGAAAGAGCAAAAGTACGGCTTTAATGGTGAAATTGGCTTATCGGCAGGTGTGGGTGAAATGACCACCCGAAAAGAAAATTTACCAGCAATAATGGATAAATATAGTTTCACACCTAAATTATCACCCAATCTGTCAATTAATTATAGAGCGAAAAAGGTGAATATTTTTCTTCAAAGTGACGGAATGGTGAGAAAAAGAGTGAATACAAATGAATTTAGTACCCGCACATACTTTGATGGTGTTACTCCTGATATTCAATCGCAATTTCTTGAAAACCGCGAGCCAATGGCGGCTTCAGTCATTGCCACGTCAGGCGCTGCAACCAGCAGAAAAGTGATGGAAGGCATCA
>JAWOHR010000167.1:0-25181 GCA_046485075.1 Bacteroidales bacterium | reverse complement strand
AGGCGCGCCGCACTGAAATATGTGTAGCCGTAGTAACCGATGCCGAGGAGCGCGTGTGCCAGGGCCATCGGTGCAAACAACTTCAGCGGAGAGTACAGCGACCCAATCTTGAAAATGATCACGAGGAACCGTAGCCCATCCTTCACGGGGCTGATGTGGCTTTTGCCGACCCGCCGGCTGGCGATGATCGGAACGTACGCCACCGGATACCCCGACCTGAAAAAATTCATTGTAATCGTTGTCGGGTAAGAAAAGCCGTTCGGCAAGAGATACAGGAACTCGCGAAACTTATTCGCCCTCACGGCTCGGAAGCCTGAAGTGAGGGCCTGGATTCTCTGGCCGGTCATGTAGCTGGCCTATCAGTAAACGGCCCAATGATCCGGGACAATTTCTCCCGGACCAGCGATTGCCTTTCCAGCCAGTCCGATCTTGTAACTAAACTGCCGACCTCTGTTTTCCTTGATTCCAGCTGATCGTGAGCAACTGAATAGAAATGTTTGTATAGTGAGTTTTCAATATCCGAATAATATTGCCAGTAATTAAATTGTGAAATATCATCCTGAGCCGTCGCAGGGAGAAGGATGGATAAAAATAATGCGGCGATGATCAATAGGCGGCTCAATTGAAACTTAAGCATACCAGCTCCTTTCCCTGTTCAGGTTGGATTTTAATAAGCTACTGACTATATTGGCATTAGGAATGATCTGAAAATCAAACATTCCTACACAAATGAAGTCTGCACCGTTTTCAAAGGCATATTTAAATCCATCTTCAGGATTGATGGCTCCTGCGGCCAGCACTTTGTAGCCAATCCAGGGTGTCTTGCATTTTTTAAAAAAGGCAGTCACTTCCCCCGGTGACGGGCACCAGATATTATCATGAAACTGATTTCGATCCAGACTGTCAGAATTCAGGTCGTGCATAAATTCATTTCTGTTTTCAGATGGATGGGCTGACCAATATTTGTCGTGATGAAAAGTTTTCATGAAAAAATCAGCTTCAATCCCGTTTTCGACACAAGCCATCGGGACCTGGATTGCATGTCCCGCTGTTCCGGCTATTAAACCCTGACTTCTGATAAATTCGATAGGCTTTGCGAGTAACTCCAGACGATTTTCATAAACCAGTTTATCTGCTATGCCACCCATTACAAAAGCTCCGACAGCTCCGGCATCAATCGCCATCTGAATGTTGGTAAAGTCATCATCTTTCGGATAGGTCTGTGCCAGCCACTGAATTTTTCCACCTCTTTTCCTGTACTTTTCCAGTATTCTAAGGGTTTGTTCATCCGTTCTGAAAACGATGGTGTTTATACCACATGCTTCATACAGCCAAAGGGTTTCAATCACTTTTTCATCTGTAAAGTAATTCTTGATCATGTCGGATACATAGATCAGGTCACGGGCATGGGCAAAACCGGCCACCAGGTTCCCGCCAGGCAGAATTCTGCTCATTTCCACGTGTTTGATTTTACCCATTGGAACTTTCTCTTTCAGTTCACTGATATTCCACAATTTCGCTTGCATTTGCGTGGCGCTGGTTGTGGCATCCGGCTTTTCCAAATTGTTCTCCTCAAAGCTTAACCATCGGCTGTTTTTTGCCATTCCGAAAAAAACAATCCCCAATACAGGCAGGGAAGCCAGGTTTTTAATCAGCTCTCTCCGTGTATTTGTTTCCGGCGAAAGGTTCTCATTTGGAGGAAACATCTCCTCTTTCCTGCGTTGGAGTATACCCACGACGAGCCGGTCAATGCTCCAAAGGTAATCTCTCCTCAAAAAAACAAATACCAGCAATATGACAGCCTCTATGATGTTGATGTTGACAATGAAAAAGTGTCCATAGCCGGGCATGGATGATTCTGCAAAAGGAGGATTCGCGATATAATATAAAAGCAGGATCAGGATTCCAGAGATACTGGCCAGTCTTGTAAACAGGCCTATAAACAAGCCTAATCCAATCAATATTAATCCCCATATATTTATGAAATCAGTTATGGCCAGAGCTGTAGAACTGGAAATAATCCAATGAAAGAATCCTGATAAAAGCCATTTGGATTCCATTAAATAGGAAGCGCTGGACCAACCGGGTGAGGCGAGTTTTGATAGCCCCTCATATAGAAAGTGCCACCCAACCAATACACGGATTACAGTTAATCCTGTTCTTAAAAGGTTCACAGGATGTTCTTTGGTTGTCTTCATTGTTTTAGTCATCGCTTCTTAGTTTTGGTTGGATATCTTCACAGACCCATCTTCGCAAAGAAGAATCTCATAATAGGAATATTCAAAGTTATCAGCTGTATTCCTGTGGCAATCATTCACAAGAGGCTGGACTTTCAGGAATTCTGACTGCATTTGAATTCTTACAGGGTTGTTTTTTTCAGGTTTTCTGTTGAGTCTGATTTGAGCAGAAAGAAGGGGCCTTCCCGTATTAAATGAATGGCCGGTTACCTTATCCACAACAATATCATTATTGCCTCTTTCCATAGCCGGGATCGTAGGATGCCAGGTCCGTGTATCCAGGGAATCAAATGCAGAGGGAGGATTTACCCAGATCGAAAAAGTCTCTCCCATTTCAGCCTTTCCGTTGCCATTCCCTGATCCCTCAGAAATGACACCTGAAGAAAGCGGGTCATTCCACTGGTTCCAATCATATTTAAATAGTAAGAGTTCTTCCGATCTTCCGTCAAAGATTTTTATTACCGATGGATCCGGGTATTGGACCTGATCTTTAACAGTAACCTGAATAATATGCTCCTTTTCCATCATAATTCCATTGATGGAGGATGTAATTCTGATATAGCCAGTGTTCTTAAACAAAGGCAAAAAAATTCCTTTGCATACAACCAGTGAATCAACGCTGATTTTACTTTGCGGGGGTACGGTCACCCTTCTGGATCCACCTGTGATTAAAAGGTTCTCACTATCCTCCGCCGAAACTGTAAAATCTATGGTTTGGTCTGATGCAGACAGATTAACTACATCAAAAGAAAGGGCGGTTTCAGTATTGTGATCCAGGTATATATTTTCATTGAGGGTGTCAACCAGAACAATAACCGGGGGTTGAAGTTCTATGCCGGAAATACCTATTTCCTCACCCATTCCACCGGAAGAGGCAATCGTTAACCTGCCTGTTGAATCTGCAATGATGTGCTGACTGTCAAAAGAGTTGTTCCGGTATGAGTACCGGGAAACAGTATACGTTTCGTTTGGAACATACACAGGGGGTGTGGTCATTGCGATATCAAAATTCGACAGTGGTTTTCCCCATGGAAGCCGTTCCCTCGTATAGATTCCAAATCCATTTCTGGTCACATCACGGAGATAGATCCAGCCATTTCCCTTTTTCAGGCTCGACAGGTCGTAACCCCGGATCTCAAAAGAGGGATAGAGGTTCATATAGGAGAAACACGCCACAGCTTCTTTGGCTGAATCAAACTGTTTTATATGAAAATCAAATTGCAGATCAGCCCTTGCTGCCCCGTGCTTGCAAAAATCAGCCAGGTAGTATTCGTTTTCAAAGCCCGCTCCTGAAAAGGTTAGATACATCTGGTTTGTATAATACTTAAGATAATCCCTGTCAGTTGTTGAATGTCTGAAAGGGAGCCCCCTTAAATTTCTCCACAGTTGCAGTACATCTATGGTGGTCATGTAGGAGGGTTCCCCGACATCATAATATTGAGGTGAATGGCAAAACTCAGAAGCGCTGCTGAAAAGATGAGGATTTGCAGCAGCCACCCAGACGGCCGTATGTCCTCCCATGGAAAGGCCGGAGACAGCTCTGTATTGCGGGCCTCTCCTGGTGTTGTACCTCGAATCGACTACTTCAATCAGCTCCCTTATATAGGTGGAGAAATCATAATAGCCACTGTTCCAGGAAACAGATTGTGAAGGAAAATAAACACCACATCCCGGAAGATCAGCTATTTTTCCGTCAACGCAGACAATAATGACCTCCCTGTGGTACGCAATATTTTCAAAATCAGCATTATTTGGATATTCGTAGTCCGGGTCATAGTCCCGGTTCATTGCTACAGGTGCAGTTAACCCATGGTCAGCATAACTGTAAGTACCACTGCTCCTGTAACTTCCTCCGCATCCATGAAAGTAGTATATGACCGGATATCTTTTCACAGAGTCACAAGCATCGTAACCCGGGGGTGTAAAAACCCTGAAAAATCTTTCGATGCCAAAAGTTGTGCTAAAGTGACTTTCATCGGTAAAAGGGAATGCTGAAACAGGGATCAGCATCAGAGAAACAACAAATGCCATGGATCGTATGGTCAGAGAATTCCTCATTCAGGATACACTTCGACTATTCTGATCCCCCTATGATATCCAATAGTCTATCCCGCATCCCATCATACGCATCCCCGTTCTGGGGCCAGTATACCTTATCATTCATATCAACTTCATCCATCGCTTTCACCACCAGTTCCCGGGCCAATGCCTCTATTTTATCGCGTCCCGCTTTGTTTTCCGCGAGCCAAAGCAATTCAAAATCCTGCTGCCCGCGGCGAATATTCTTCAACCTGATGGAAGGCATAATCCGGTTGAGACCACGATCTTCTTCACTCTGGAATGGCATCCTGCCGGGATAGAAGATTACCCCGTCCCCGTTCCCCCAATCCAGATGTTCATTTATGAAAGTAAGGGGTTCATTAAAGATCCTTTGCTGCAATCTGCCTTTTGGCCCTTGAGAATTATGGGTCCAGTGCGTACTGTGCCAGACAAACCATGTATTGATGCCGTAAAGGTATTTGATCCATCCGTTTACCCTTAAATCTACGGCAGCTCCCTCCAGGATCATTGATCCATACCTGGGCCTGTTGCCATTATAGAACCAGTAATCCTTGCCTTCCTTTTTCAATTCCTCCATCCTGCCTAATTCCACACCGTCATAGGCATCCCAGATATCCACTGCATCTTTAAGATCTTCCACATAACCGGTAGTCACCTGTATTTTCATCTTTTTGCCCGGACCCGGATTGGATTTAATCCATCCCGCCTGTTCATTGATAAATGCGTATTGTGAAGGTCCGGGCTCATCGATCATATATTTGAAATAATTGACACCAGGGGCATTTTTCTCGAACCACAGCGCCCATTTATCGGATTCCTCCTGAATCTCCTCTTTCGTAGTCCCGAGAACCTCACTTCCATACATTCCGATGGGAAATAGTTTTTCTTTCATCCCCTCTCCCGGTCCATGATACCCGAATGCAGGGGTGTAAGCCGACCCATCCAGATAGGGTTTGTAATCCTCTAAAATGGCTTCATTAAAGACGGATTGATGTGCATTAAACCCCCCAACCAGTTCTATCCTGTGGCGGTGTGCCTCACCCTTGATGATATGCCGGATCTCCTTCTGATTCAACCCGGGAAAGTAAGCACCAAGTTCATCCATGCCTGAACTATATACCCAGACATTGGAGTGATTTTCATCTGGCAGATAGGCATTGACAATTTCGATCTGTACAGGAATTTTTGAGAATACTTTGCCATTAACCCAAATAAAAACAGCAGATGTATAGGTACCTGCAGGATATTTTCTGTCTCTGGGCAGGTAAAGGTCTACCCAAAAACCCTGGTTCTGACTTGCTTTTCTGGGTAATATTTCCACTATATTCTGATGTCTGTATACCTGCTCCTGTGTGGGGGGTATGGTCAGCGGAAAGCCGCCCTTCCCCTGAAGGGCATCCGAGGGTATCAGTGCATCCGGGATCCATCCGGTCATTCTGGTTGGCGCGCTGTTTTCCGAACCATAGAACCAGTTCGGTAGTGTGGGATTTTTGACCTGGAGATAATGCTGGCTGAAAAATTCAATATATCCCTGTTCACCATACCTGATTGCCCCGCTTCCCCCGAAAACAATACCTGATTTCGTATGAACAGGCGGGGTCATGGATATTTCCAGTCCACTGGCACCTGTGCTGTCTACCTCTATGATAACCTGGAATCCAAGGACCTCATTATACAGCCCCCGAAGATTGATCCCCTGGCCATCCCAAATGCTGTTTCCCGCTTCGGCCATGTGATCTGTATCGTATCTGAAAATTTTTTCACCATCGCCCACAGCCCAAGCATTAACGATCTGGGCATCCATTTTAAGAGAACTCAGAACAAGAAGAAGGAAAAAACCAAATTTTAATGTGCCTGATAATTTCAAAGTAGATTTCATCTGCTGAAGGATTAAATTTAAATATGATACAATATGATCCCCAATATGCCGGAAACAGGGATTAGAATGGCGGCATTCACTTTATATTTAAAGTGAATGATAAAGATAACTAAGAAAATGAAGATGGCCTGCCAGTTGATTTCAATGTTTCGGCCGATTGTAAAAGAAGCTGCAAAAATCATCCCAATCACTGCCGGCCTCAATCCCATGAAAATTGAGGTTACAAGATTGGACCTCTTGAATTTCTCCAGAAAATGAGCCCCTGCAATCATCAATACTCCAGAAGGTAAGAATATGGCAATGGTTGCGATGAAAGCGCCCCAGAAACCGGCAACTTTGTATCCAATAAAAGTTGCACTTATCAGAATGGGGCCCGGTGTAATCTGACCAATGGCGATGCCATCTGTAAACTCTTTGACACTGAGCCAATGCAGATTTTCAACGACTGTTTCCTGAATGGCAGGGATAAAGACATACCCGCCTCCAAATAAGGTTAAACTCATTCCGCTGAATACCACCATGAGTTTTCGCATGTCTGTAAAAAACGCTTGCATTCCGGGTGAAGAGAAGTGGGGAAGAATTAAAATAATGAGGGTAACAGTGCCCAGAACGGATATGAATAAATACGGGATATTTATCTTCTTTTTAGCGGGCAAAATTTCTGTAAATTCCTTTGGAGAGAGGAATTTATAGTAAAGTATAAAACCTGTCAAACCTCCGGTAATAATCAAGCCAAGGGTCATAAAAAAACCTCCTACCCAAATTAACAACAGACCCGATAATAAACAGATGCCCCATTGTTTATAGTCGGTTACAGATTTTTTTGCCATTCTGATGGCAACAATGATGATGATGGCAACTACAGCAGGCATGATACCCGCAAAAATATGATCAACAAGTGGCAGGGTCCCGTATTCGAAGTATGACCAGGATAAAGCAAGCACCAGGAGAAATGAAGGCAGAATAACCGCCATCATGCTTATCAGGGCCCCCCTTATTCCATTCAGATGATACCCGATATAGGTTACTACATTTACTGCCAGTGGACCAGGCATGACTGATGCCAGGCTTATTCCGTCAAGCATGAGTTCATTCCTTATGGTTTTGTCTCTGGTGACCATTTGGTCCTGAACCACCGAAACCATTGCGAGAAACCCTCCAAAAGAGGTTGCACCAATTTTTAAAAAATTGATTGCCAGGTATTTTGATATGTTCACATTCCCTTTACCCATAATCTTCGATGAAGCCTGTCTAACATCTCTTTTTGAGGATACCTGGCCTCGATATCATGTTGGTCGGCCATTAAAACAGCCTCCTTTTTCATTTTGCTGTTTTGTAAAGCGTATTCTTTTATGGCATGCGCCTCTATTTCTGCCCCGTTTGTGTAATCTGAAGTAACAGCGTAGCCTAATTTCTCCAGGGTGTCCCCTGCAACTTTTTCAAATATTCTGATCTCCTCCGGTGTGAGTTCTTTCAGGTATTTATTATAATTTCCAGCCATGATCGGCTGACTCAGATTTTGCCACATTTTTCCGCTCCTTGCTGTCTCGAGGGACTCTTTTGCATGGAAATAATCCAACATAGCATGGTTAAATGGAACCTTCAAAAAGTAACAAATTTTTTTCAGTACCGTTTCAGGATCAGTGATCAGGTCACGGTATTTTACATTGATAACCCGGTCGGAAGGAATGTTTTGTTCTACTTCCAGCGATTTTTCCTGGTCAATCTTCCATTGCCTGGCAATATGATATACATGCTTTTCTCCAACGATGGCCTTCTTAAAGGAGCAGGCAACATCACGGCCATCCCTGTGTAAATAGATATACCAGGGATTCAGACCCGCAGCTTCCAGATCCCTGTACCGATGTACATTGCCCATGCTTTTGCAACAGGTGAATTCGCAGTTTTGTAACTCGGCATAATAGGAGTATATCTCATAAAAAAGCGTAATCAGCGTGTTTTCTTCACAACGATCCCTGATGGTGACCCTGTCAAATTTTGGGATTTGCCACTTCACAGGATTCAATTCAACCCATAAACAAACATCATGCACCAGTGATTCAAAATTGGCATTGTCATTCAGGTCGTTATATATTGGCAGAATGGGTTCGAATGTCTCCAGGATATGTGGTGGATGTGGTGCCGTTATTTCCGGCAATTGGTTCAACATGATCCTCAGAAGGTTTGATCCCGAGCGTTGTGTGCCTATGAATTGAATAAATTTCATTGTTAAGAATGGGTTCCATCACCTATTGACGGGGATTTTCAATGGGAAGTCCGGGTTTTAAATCCTTGCCGTCAAATGCCTTATAATCTGCCATATATTTAATTGCCCTGTATACAATATTGCTTTCGTTTGCCGGATCGTCACCCTGATTCAACACTCTTGATTTCCCTAGCGGGCTGACATATTCCCAAACGATATTTTCATTCTCATCCAATTCAAAGATATGACCCGATTCCCCTTCACAAATAAACATATGTCCCTGAGGCAATCTCTGCGCACTTGATTTGAAAGGAGAATAAAAATCGGTAATTACCGGTGCAGTATAGATATAATCAGGTTTTGCCGGACCATAAGCAGAATTAGCTTCGTAGCGATAGACTCCAGGCGAAACGGCGGGAGGTGTAATGATGAAAACTTCAGAATATTCCGGATCTCTATGCTCCCCATTATTAAATATAATAATTCCACCAGCCCCTTCCAATCCTTGCCCGATCCAATGCGCGTAGTGCGCTCCGAACAGCTGCTGATCCTCAATTTCCCCTTGCTTATAAGCAGCAGGATTTCCCCATCTGTACAGGAAATCACCCCCTTTCTTATAGATTCCTCCGGCACTTGTTGCAGCTTCTTTGGTTGTTGTTGAATGATCAATGATATAAATCTCACCCATATGTTTGCTGGTTAACACAATTTGATCCAATTCTGCATTGTATTGCACAGCATTAAAATGGATCCAGTTAGCTCCTCCTGGGGAAGATCCTAAATAATTGATATCCAGACGCTGTGGATGATCTCTGATCACTCCGAAATGATCTTTCGTTTTGTCATAATCCTGAATCAGATGATCTTTCACATTCCATTCCCAAACGATTTCGGCATCTTTTGAATTTTTGGGTTTTAGTTCCAGTATTTGTTCATTATACAATTGCTTAAACGGGGGGGTTAAAAGTTTTCTTCCCATTTGAGTGGCTTCGGCTCCATTGATCACTTCTATGGCCAGGATCAGAATATTCCCATTGGGCATGGGATAGACATCATGGTGTTGTGTTGCAGTAGTTGATGAATAATTGTATTCCCAGATTAGATTTCCTTCCCAGTCAAATAGCTCGGCTCTTCCCCCGACACTCGGCATAGTAAAACGACTCTTGGTAGGGACTTCTGCTGCTCTTAATAAATTTCCGTTTTCTAAAAGGTAAACGGATTGCCCTACACTGTAGTCGCTTCTCCATTGGTTTACAATTTTACCATCATTGTTGATCAGGTAGGTCTTATTGTGTACGCTAAAGAGCGTATATCCATCGATGGCATTTCCTTTATTTAACAGCAAACCAACTGTGTTTTGAGCTGATAATGACCCGGGGGACAGAAAAGATATAAGGCAGGTGATCAGGAGGTATTTAGTGAGTTTCATATATATACATTTACTGGTTATGATGTTAAGCATAAGAAATTACCTGTAAGATGTTTGCTCTGTAATGATATCTTCCAATGCATTTTTGTCGCCCTGGGCAGGACCATGCCACACACCTCCTCCAAAAGTGATGATATAGACTTTGTCAGGAGTCAAAGGATCGGGAATCACAGTCTTGGCCCATTTAAAATTAAATCCTTTTATGCGGTCCCAGTTCAGACCATTGTCTTCAGAGCGGTAAACAGAAGAATTGAATCCCGCGGCATAAAACACACCATTTCTTTCATCAACTGTAAGATCATAGATATGCTGGTCACGCGTCAATATCGCCCTCCAGGATACCCCATCGTCTTCAGAAAGGTAGATTCCTCCGCCCCGGTTGGGTGAAAATTCAGTCTCTCCGTACCTGCCCCAGGCAGAAAGAAACAAACGGCTGGTATTATTGGGATCAACAAGTAAACTGGTTGGGCCGTTCACACCTTCGGGCATTTTCATTCTTTCCCATGATTCTGCTCCATTGGAAGAGCGGTATAATGCACCATCCTGATCATTACCAATGGAACCATCATCACTTTTTCTGGAAACAACCAAAAATAATTCACCATCGCTTCTGCGTGTGATCCGCCAGGCTGCCGGATGATTCTCCTCAATACCCCTGTTTTTCTGTTGCCATGAAGCACCATCATCAATTGACTTATATACACCCTTTCCAAAAGCACATACATAGAGAGTGCGGTTATTCGCCTTGCTATCAGGATCCAAAAGTATGTGCGTTACTGCTGTTTCTCCCATATCCTGACTGATTGATTTCCAGGTCAATCCTCCGTTTTCACTCACCACTATACCACCGGTATATTCTGCCATATCAGCATTTCGCCACATTTTTGGTCTCGGCAGGTCATGAATTTCACTCATGGCTGCCCACATTTTACCTTTTATGGCTTTGTCAAACACGATGCAATAGGTATTGTGATCCCAACGTGGTGGAATACCGTTATTTTTGGTGGTACTGGTCCAGCTATTCCCCCCATCCAGGCTTTTCAACAAACCGATGTCGGTCTCCGCTATAAATAGTACCAGTGAATCGAATGGGTCATCAGCCACCATATATCCAGTAGTCACCTGAATCCCCCTGGATTTCCAGAAACCCTCAGAAACCTTGTGGGTATAAACCTGCTGCCAGGTCTCTCCCCCATCGGACGTTTTAAACACCCGGCCCCAATCCGTTGCGTAACAAATATCCGGATCCTGATCTGACACCTTGATGTAAAAAGGATTTTCTCCCCAGCTTGGTCCGAATCGTTCATCGATCCAGGCAGATTCCCTGTTGGGTGATGCCTCAGTCTTTGAATATTTTTCCCTTGTATTCTGCCTGTCGTTCCATGAAAGTTCCCAGTTGGTCCCATAATCAGAACTTTTAGCCACTCCAAAACCTACGGAATCATTGTGAAAATGAAGTTCTGAATAAGATACATAGATGTTTTCAGGGTGATAATAGGAGGTGGCAATACTTGCAAACTCAGGATCATCTGCTCCATCAGTTTTTTTATTAAGCAATCCGGTAGCCACACTTTCCCAGGTTCGTCCCCCGTTATCGGTCTTATAGATCCTGGAAACATTTCTCCGATCCTCTGCCCCGTATGGAAAGGTACCCGACATGGCATAAATAATATGCTGATCTGCAGTGGTATCAACGCCATCCACAAACTGAAGAAAAGGTTCAGCTTTATAAGGGACATTTACCTTACGCCAAATGCCATTTTCCTTTGCTCCCAATCCATCTTTGCCAGACACATAAATCGTGCGGTTGTCAACAGGTGAAGTCGGATCAATAAAAATATCATCCAGATCAAACCTTAATTTATCGAGTAATTCCCAATTACCGCCACCATCTTCAGAAATCATAACAGCCATGTAAAACCTTGAATTCTTACCTCCGGCAGGAGGCCAAAAATCAACTTTTCTCTGTCGCACAAGTAAGAATAACCTTTGCGGGAGAATTGGATCCACCGCTAATTTTTCAATCTCTGATACTGTACTATCAAGTGTAACAATTATTTCCTCTGCGTGATCTCCCTGTGCGTGTATGGCCACAATACCGGATGGTACCGGGTAGATCGTGGCCCAGCTTACCCCCTTATCCGTGCTTTTAAATAACATATTGGAGGTTCCCGCATAAACAACAGCAGAGTCATTTCTATCAAAAGCATAGAATTTAGTTACCCCCCTGAGGTTAAACATCCGCCATTTCTCCCCGCCGTCGTAGGTCACATATGAACCTGTCATATCGCAACTTACAAAGATGTTTTCCGGATCAGAAGGGTTTATCGCAGGTATAAATGGCATGGCACCTCCACCGCCCGGACCCAGGAAATCCCATGCATCGTTTCTGCCATTCGGATTTGCAATGGTATCCAGGCTTACATCTGATTGATTGTTTGAGCCCGTATTACAGGATACTACAAAAACTGCAATGGTAACAACCACAACCATTGGAAATTTATCTCGCAAATTCATCGTTTCATTGAGTTATAATCAACCTTAAAAAATTGTCATTTAACCCGGCAATAACACCTTTTCTTGCAGAGGGCCCCTCACCCAGTCGGATGGCTTTAAGTTTTTTGACATCCCCGGGAATAAATAAACCTGAATCATACCCGCGAACAACCTGAAATTCACCCGCTCCGTCTCCCTTCAGAAACAGTCCCTTACCGGCATCATTACGGGGAGTCTCCATTTCTGTATTGTACAGGTTTCCTGCGATGATCAGGTCATCCAGTCCGTCCCTGTCAAAATCATCATATAAAATTCCAAAAACAGCTGATATCTGGGCAAACTGGGGAAGTTTTACAAGCTTAAAACCCTCTTCCGTATTGATCAGAATGCTGTTGGAAAATGTTTTAGCCTCTGATAAATCAGATGCTTTCAAATTGTCAGCACCATATATTTCCTCTAAGGTTGCCAGGCCAAATGAATTGTAATCCTTAAACCTGTTCCCGAGACCGGGGATCTGCTTTAAAGTGTTCTCCCTGTTATGGACCGGGTAAAGGGTGTCATTCTCATAGTAACCGAGTACTAAATCCAGGGACCCATTGTTGTCAAAGTCATTTGAAAACAGACTGAACGGGGCTCCGGGAATTGCTTTATACTGATAATTTTCACCCAGATTACCAAGGATATAATCTATCCTTCCATCCCTGTTTACGTCCCCTTCAGCAATACTGAACCACCATCCATTGCTTTTGTCTAACGTGGAGTCACCTCCGGATTTTGTCAGCTTACCCATATTGTTCCTGAATATGACCACCGGCATCCATTCCCCAACCAGGACCAGGTCCTTTAATCCATCTCCATCATAATCTGACCAAAGGGCATCCGTTACCATGCCGGGGTATTCAAGCTCCCTTGAGTGATCAGCTGTCACATCCTTAAACATCCCATTTATATTTTCCAGCAGGTAACTCCGGCCGGGTTTGGGATATTGACCGGGCAACTGTCTGCCGCCAATAAACAGATCCGGATCTCCATCTCCGTCAAAGTCCCCTGAACGGACCACACCCCCGCTTGATTTGATCATGGGCAAGACATCCGCTGACTTAAAAAAGTCTCCTTCCCCGTTATTGAAGTACAGCCGGTCCTGGTAAAAATCGTCCCCTTCCGGGAATTCATTCCCACCGCTTACCACATATAAATCCAGGTCCCCGTCCCGGTCCGCATCAAAAAACTGGGCATCCGTATCTTCGTGCCACCTGTCGGATGTAAAAGCCTTCTGCTGAGTTTTGGTGAAAAACCCGCCTGGTTGCTGGGTATATACCGCCCCTTCAAAACCCATTGCCCCGCCGATATAAAAATCATCCAGTCCGTCCTGATTGATATCTCCTACCGCAAGGGCCGGCCCCAATGTGGACATTTTGTGAGGTAACAGGACTTCCCTTTTAAAGTCATCAAACCCGTTCTCGACATGTCTGTGGTTTAATCCGTACACCGAAGTGCCGTCGGAAAAAAGCTTCTGCCGGTTCTCCCCCGCAGGTGAAGGATTCACCGCACTGCCATAATCCATGTTTAATAATTGATCCGCAGCAACGCCGGTCAGCTCACTTACCCTACCGTCTGGCCAGGTCACCTGAATCAGGTCGATCACCTCCCGCTGACCCAGGCCAAAGTGTAAAACATAGTCCACACTGGATTGGTAACCCCTGCTTACGTGTTGTTCCAGATATTGTTTTTCATCTCCTGTCTGTACCATCACTTTGGCACCGATCCCATCCAGATTGGTGGAACTGCCCGTTAGTTTCACCCTCAGGAAGTGATTTCCATTGATCCGGGATGCATGATTCCGGTAAAGATGAGCTTCCTGGTCAATGTTGTTAAAAATAAAATCCATATTCCCGTCATTGTCAAAATCAGCATAGGCCGCTCCATTGGAATAGGAGGCTTCAGTCACCCCCCAAATCTGATTGTAATTCTCGAAAATAAGGCCATTCGTATTCTTAAAGACCAGGTTAACTGCTTTTTCCGTAGGCAGCGAATTCAAAATATCCCAAACCAGGGATTCAACATCCGGATTTGTTTTCTTTGCTTCCTCCTCAATGCGGTTATCCTTATATGCGATGTAGTCATTGTTATTGGTGTTTTTACGCATGCCATTTGCAATGAAAAGATCCTTGTACCCGTCGTTGTCCAGATCTGCCAGGAGGGGTGACCAGCTCCAGTCCGTTTCGGTAACTCCGGCCATGGGAGCTATATCTGAAAATGTTTCATTGCCATTGTTCAATTGCAGGGTATTACGCATATACTGGTAATGTGCATCATATTCGATCAACAGGTTAAATGCCCCGGGATTTATGGCTGTCATATTTGTTTTCCGGCCATAATGGGTTGAATTGCGCATATCCAGTTCAAACAGGTCCTGCCACCCGTCGTTATCGATATCGGCGGCATTATTGCCCATGGATGAATAGGATATGTGTTCCATGGATTGAAGTGCACTTTCACGGAACGTGCCGTCCCCATTGTTGAAATAGAGATAATCCCGTCCTGCAAAATCGTTCGAGATATAGATATCCGGATAGAGGTCGTTATTTAAATCAACGACAGCAATACCGAGGCCATCCCCGAGTTTGGACCTGTTGATCCCGATAAATTCTTCAACCGCTGTAAAATAGCCATCCACGTTATTGAAGATTTTATCACCCGTATAGCGGCTGATATCCTGATCATGAAAGTTCTTAAATATCTTTCTTTCCGGATTGGAAGAGTTATTCATCAGGTACATATCCAGGTCGCCGTCCAGATCATAATCAAAAAATGCTGCCTGAACGGATATGCCCCAGTCATCCAGGCCATAAACTGCACCCTGCTCAGTAAAGGTCAGGTCTCCGTTGTTCACGAACAGTAAGTTGCTCCTTAACCTGGGCCTCTCCTGGCCCGAACGGCAAATATAGATATCGAGAAATCCATCCTGGTTAATATCAACCATGGTTACCCCTGTTTTCCAACCCGGTATGGTATCCAAACCCGAACCTGTGGTAATATCCCTGAATTTAAAATCCCCCAGGTTGAGATAAAGTTTACCTGTAATCGCATTTGCACTCAAATAGATGTCTGTCAGTCCGTCATTGTTAATATCCCCTACAGCCACACCGGCACCATTGTAAAAATTTGTAAAAAGATAAATATTATGATTCAGGCTCTCCTCCACATCGTTTCTGAAATCGATCCCCGTATATTCCGGACTCATCAGCTCAAGCATGGGGATCTTCCCTTTATCCCCGGGTGTACATGCTGTTAACAGAAGTACCAGGCCGGCAAACACCGGGACATGACCAAAGCCTGTATGGCGAATTGAGATCTTCATTTGCTGTGACAATGAAGGTATAAAAGAAAAAAGGCAATTAGAAATGAAAATCCTAACTGCCTTTTTCACAGTCTTAAATGATTGCGAAAACACTAATCAATCAGATCATTGGCATCAATCTCCTTTTGCGGAATCGGGAAATAGATCTTCTGATCCAGGTAATTGAAACTTTCACCTGGATATTTACGCTCCAGATTGGCTTTCCACAATTCAACATATTTTCCGCTTCTGATCAGATCCAGCCTTCTGTGTCCTTCCTGGTATAACTCCAGGGCCCTCTCTCTCAAAATGGCATCGCGCATTTCGGCCTGGTTCATGGCTCCCAGAGGCGTGGCATTCGATCTTGCCCGTACTTCATTCACCAAAGCAAGAGGATCCCCTGAACCAAGTTCATTCAATGCTTCTGCCCTGGTCAGTAATATGTCGGCATACCGAAGTATGGGATAATTAACTCCATAATAGGAGACATCCGTATATACGAACCGGTCATTCCCAATCCCGTATTTAATGGCACCTATTTCGCTGGGTCCCAGATCTTCAAGAAATACGGTAGCATCGGCAGAAAGAGTTTCATATTCAGGTGTGCCGGGTACCGCATAATATCTGTATAGATCGCCTTCCATGCCCTGACCTCCTTCCTGATAACCATTCCCAATTAAACTTCTTCTTTCATCAGTCAATTCAAATGAATTATAGAAATCCTCGGCAATGGTCAGCCTTCCCCATCCTCCGTTCAAATAACTGCCCAACAGTGCAAACCAGGGGATATTTGAATTGGTCCCTTCTCCATCCTGTGCAGACATATAGCAGAAAATCCATTCATTGGCGCCCTTGTTCGCAACATCAAATAACTCCTGTACACTTGGCAATAACTCATAGTCACCAAGCTGCATTACGGCCAGTGCATCGTCTGCAGCCGCCTGCCAGTTTTTTGCATTCAGATGGGTTTTTGCCCTCATTCCCAGTGCAGAACCTTTGCAAGCTCTGCCGGGGGTGGTTGCAGGTCCCAATACTGCAGCGGCATCCGTAAAATCGGCAATCACCTGGGCAATCACTTCGGACTGGGGGCTCAGGGGTAAATCTCCTGTACTTCCGCCCGTATTCAAAATGACATCCCCAAAGTTAAATCCGAGGTCATAATATGCCAGACCTCTCAGGAATTTGGCTTCTCCTATATAGGCTGCTTTCTTTCCTTCATCAATCGACATATCTTCTAAAACATCGATGGCAAAATTGGCAGCTGCAATAACCTTATAGGCACCATCCCATAGATTAACAATGAAATCATAGTTGTTATCCCAGGTCCCCATTTCAGCATCCGAGGTTCCCGGCTCCCAGTTATCCTGTCCGTAAATATCCGTGCCCGATTCACTGATCATCAGGTAATCGTAATTATAGTATGTCCCCCAGTCGGTTCCTGCCATTGCTGCATATGCAGCTATGATCAGTACTTCAGCATCCTCTTCTGTCTCGTAAGCGTTACTGGCAAGCAGTTCGGAATAGACAGTTTCTTCAAGCTGCTTGCTGCAAGATAGCATCGATGCGACCAGTACTAAAAATGACAATAAAACGATATTTATTCTTTTCATATGATTATAATTTATAAGTGTCGTTAAAATGTTACCTTAATACCGGCCGTATAGGTTTTGTATGTAGGGTAGCCAAAATCATCAACTCCCCTGTTCACACTATTCTGCGAGCCATCATTCCACATTCCCTCACCGTAGTTATAACTTGCATCAGGATCATAACCCGTATAATCTGTAATCGTTATGAGGTTTTGACCCTGTACATAAATGTTCAGGTTTTTGATCCATGAGGCTTTCTTCAGGTTAAAATTATAACCCAAAGTTAGATTTCTAAGTTTTAAATAGGTAGCATCCTCGATGAATTCGGTATTTACATAGGAGCCATACTCGTTGGCAAACCAGTCGACACCCGGCCTGGTACCAGTAGGGTTGGTCGGGCTGTACCGGTCAAGTGCCCTTGTAGTAAGGGCCTGGTCATGTGCAATGGCTTTAAAATTGAAAAGATCGTTGCCAACAACCCCCTGCCAGAACATATCGAGGTATAATCCATGAAATTCAAAATGGTTGTTAATACCCCAAATAAAATCGGGATTTGCATTGCCTATGATGCCTCTGTCCTCACCATTAATGATACCGTCGGGAACTCCATCCGGGCCACTGATATCCTCATACAATGCACTTCCTGCTTTGGTTGTATTTGGCTGGGGTGAATAAACCTCTCCCGGTTGCAAAACACCTCTATAGGTGTATCCATAAAAGTCTCCCATACTTCCGCCTTCGATCAACTGCCGGTAAGGTTGTTCACCAATTTCACCATAAGGTTGTCTTGCAACATATACCATAATGGGATTGTCACCATCAAGCTTTGTAATCTCATTCTCATTTGTTGAAAAATTACCATTGATGGTCCACCTGAAATTCTCTCCCGTAACAATGTTGCCTCCCAGAGTGATTTCAATACCTTTGTTGTTCATTGAACCCACATTGGCCCGAATCTTGGAAAAGCCTGTTGAAGGGCCGGAAATGGGCTTATCGATGATCAGGTCTTCGGTATTTGAATTATATACCTCGACAGCTCCAAATAACCTGCCCTGGAACATTCCAAAATCCAATCCAATATTGAACATCTTTGTGGATTCCCATTTAAGATCAGGATTGGGAGCAAATACACCATCAGATCCCAGACCTGCTGTAGATGTCGATCCATCAAAGGTATAGGTTCCCGTTGCACCAACCCTTGCCAGTGAGGTATAGGGTGAAAAACCATTGTTACCGGTTACCCCGTATGATACCCTTAATTTCAGATCATTCAGGAAACCAGCACCCTGCATAAAATCCTCTTCTGAAATCCTCCATGCTGCTGAAACAGACGGGAAGGTACCCCATTTTTCATTTTCTCCGAATTGGGATGCCCCGTCTGACCGCAAGGTCAGGTTCAACAATATTTTTTGCTGGTAATCGTAACTGACCCTTCCGAAGAAAGAGATAATGGTTTGATCCGACCTGTAACTGCTGATATCCTTGACTCCTGCAGAACCCATATTATAATACAGGGTTTTGGTTGTTGGAAAACTCCAGCCATCCAGGCTGAACCCATATGAATTATCATACTGCATGGATCCACCTGCCAGTATACTCAATGAATGAGCATCCGGTAAAAGCTTAAACCTGTAGTTAAGGGTACCTTCCAGCAGGTAGTTTGTGCTTTTAGATTCCGCTATGCTACCCCAGTCCATATTCGACCCATAAATTGAATATTGAGGTGTCTGATATTGAGAATGAGTACCCGTATTGTGGTCAAATCCTGCATTCAGCCTTGCCACAAAATTATCCAGCATGTTGTAATCGATAAATACATTTCCATAGTTTCTCCAGGTGAGAACATCATTCTCACGCTCTGTAAACATTCCAATCGGGTTCTTAAAAGGTTGTGTATCTCTTGAAAAAGCAGTTGTGGCCAAAGTGCCGTCTTCATTATAAGCTGCCCTTCCGGGAGCTGTACGCAAAATGGCGTACAAAGGATTATCGGTGCGGGAACCGGGCCTTCTGTCCGTGCCATCGGAAGTAATCCTGGATGAATAAACATTCATCCCTACTTTGGCCTTCTTCCCAATTTTACGGTCCGCGTTCAAACGAAATGATAAACGCTCAAAGTCACTTTTAAGGAAAATACCTTGTTGATTAAAATAGTTACCAGACAGTGCGAAATGGGATACATTATCTCCGCCGGATGCCCGCAGTGTATAATTTTGAACCGGGGCTTGCCTGGTAGCCTCCTCCAGCCAGTCTGTATTATATGGCAAAGCAATGTCCGCTGCATTATACCATGGATTTCCGTCATTCACCCCCATGGCATATTGTTCATTTGTAATCCTTGCAACTTCCTTCCAATCCAAACGTTCTACTTCTCCGATCATTGATTGCACACCGTAATAACCATCCAGACTGATCTCGCTTTTTCCGGCACTTCCCCTTTTGGTAGTGATTAAAACAACACCGGACGAAGCTCTTGATCCGTAGATGGCTGCCGAGGCGGCATCCTTCAATATATCGATGGATTCAATATCATCAGGTGAAATTGAAACCCCTGCAGGGACTGGAAAACCATCAATTACATAGAGGGGTTCGTTGCTGTTGGAAATTGAGGTGCTACCCCTGATTACGATGTTCAAAGCCTGACCGGGCAATCCATCATTGCTTGATACTTCAACGCCCGCTGCACGCCCTTGCAGCATGGATGAGATCGAGCTTGTGGAGGCTCCCTGGGTCATTTCATCTGACTTTAATGTGGTGATGGCACCTGTAACAACCTTTCTGGAGGTCTCCCCATATCCGATAACCACCACTTCATCAAGGGCGGTCAAATCAGGAACAAGAGTGACGTTAATTGTTGTCTGGTTTCCTACAACAATTTCCTGGGGAGCATAACCGATATAGCTAAAGACCAGTAAAGCCGCAGAATTCGGCACATTGATCCTATATGCACCTTCAACATCGGTAATTACTCCTGTCAAAGTGCCTTTCACAAGAATGTTTACCCCAGGCATAGCCATGTTACTTTCATCGGTTACCACACCGGAGACCACGATCTCCTGAAGAAGCAGGTTTGAATTTTTATCAAGGCGGGCAAGCTGATCCTTATCATCACTTGCAATCAGCGTCCCACTGATTAACATGAGGATGCCAATAAAAAGAAAGTTGAACCTCGAAAATTTCAATAGATTTTCTGGGAAGTAATTTTCCATCATTGCAGTTGGATTTGGGTTAGTTTAATTAGTTTAACAAACATTTTCACTACATGGTCAATGCACTTTCAATTTCATAGAACCCTTAAATGTATATATTATTTTAGAAATCATCAAAAGTTCATAAAAGAATGATAATAAAACATAATCATTCTTTCGTTACCTTTATTTAATTCGATCTTTCATATCTTAGCAACAGAAGGAAAAGATTACCATAAAATAAATTTCAGCAATGCACACATTCATACAAAAAGCTCTTCCGGAAGTAATTTTCATCCTTTCCGGTTTCCTTTTCTCAGATTTGGTTTCAGGACAGAATATTTCTGTTACAGAGGAGCTTAAAACCATAAAAACATATCCATATTCCGATCCCAATCCGGTTCCATCCTTGGCAACTGATGCTCAGTCTTCTGTTTTCTATCCCTATTTTACTTTTGATAACTACACTGATAAGGGTATAAATAAAGATTGGAAAGTGGTCACACTGGAGAATGATTATATAGAGGTGACCGTGCTGCCTGAGGTGGGTGGAAAAGTAATGGGGGCCATTGAGAAATCCACAGGAGAGGAATTCATTTATCTGAATCATGTCCTGAAATTCCGTGCCATCGGAATCCGTGGTCCGTGGACCAGCGGGGGAATAGAACATAACTTTGGATTAGACCTGGGGCACGCTCCATGGACCGCCTCGGAAGTCGATTATGTGTTGAAAGAAAATCCAGATGGCAGTGTGAGTTGCATAGTGGGCGGACTTGACCTGGCTTCCCGCACACAGTGGAGGGTAAACATTCGCCTGCCAAAGGATAAAGCCTTCTTCGAAACGCGAAGCTTGTGGTATAATCCGACTCCTTTGAATGGTTCCTATCTCTCCTGGGAAAATGCTGCCTATAAGGCAACAGAGGATCTGCAATTTTATTTTCCAGGCACTCACCATATTGGACATGATGGAGATATCAGTCCGTGGCCCATTGATAAAGAGGGTCGCAACCTCTCTATTTATAAGGAGAATGATTTCGGAGACAATAAATCATACCATGTATTTGGTTATTACCCGAATTGGTATGGCGGATATTACCACGACACTGATTTTGGAACCGGACATTGGGCCCCATACAGTGATGCCCCCGGGAAAAAAATCTGGATCTGGTCACTGGCGCGTTCGGGGGCTATCTGGGAAGGATTATTAACCGATACGGACGGACAATATATTGAAGCACAGTCCGGGGTAAAATTTAACCAGGCATCACCGCAAAGTGGATTTAACACCCCTTTTAATCAGTTGTTTATGCGCCCCCTTTATTCAGAAACAAAATCTGAATACTGGTTTCCCGTGAAAGAAACCGGGGGGATGGTTGAAGCTTCTCCTGTTGGAACGCTAAATCTGAAATCATCAAAAGAGGAGATGGAGATAACATTTTGTCCAAACGTTCCAATACAGGATAGCATCATCGTGAGCTGGGATCACACCATTATATATAGTGAACTGATTCAGTTGAACCCGATGCAGGTGTTTCAAAAATCCATTCCTTTGCCTGAAGGTGCTGCCAAGGATCTTAAAGTAACGATCGGACAAGGCCTGTTAAGCTACACTGCCAATGACACTGAAAACAGGATTACCAGACCAGTTGCGACTCCACCGGGCCAGGATTATCATTCTGCGGAGCATCTTTTCAGACAGGCAGAAGATATGTACAGCATGAGGAGTTATCATGATGCATTTAGAACCTACCTAAGCTGTTTAGAAAAGGAACCCACTCATAGCAGGGCTTTATCAAAGGTGGCAGAGCTTTCTTACCGGAAAGCTCAATTCAGTGAAGGACTGGCCTATGCCGGCAGGGTATTGGAAAATAATACCTATGATCCGGAAGCCAATTTTATCTACGGGGTTATTCAGTCTGCTTTGGGAAACCTGACTTTGGCAGAGGAGGCTTTCAGCGTCGCTGTAAGGTCCATGGAATTTCGATCGGCGGCATACGTGCAGATCGCCGGATTGCACTTACAGAAGCAGGATTTTAGAAATGCAGAAGTATACGCAGTGAAGGCATTGGATTATAACAGGTATAATGTAACAGCCTACGAATATCTGACAACAGCTCTCCGGAGGCAAAACAAGCTTTCTGAAGCCGGGAAAAATCTTGAATCTCTTTTAGAAATAGATCCGCTTAACCATTATGCCCGTTTTGAGCACTACCTGTTAAACCCTGTGCCGGAATCTTTATCGGCCTTTTGCTCAGCAATTAGAAATGAATTGCCATTTGAAACCTATCTGGAACTTGCAATTGAATATGCAACCCGGGGACTTACATCTGAAGCCATACAGGTATTGGAGCAATCGCCTGAGTATCCAACAGTATATTACTGGCTCGCCTACCTGTACCGGACGAAAACTCCGGAGCAAAGCGAACAATACCTGATGAAGGCTGTGGAAATGTCGCCCCGGATGGTATTCCCATTCAGATTAGAAACCATTCCTGTCCTCACCTGGGCACAGGAGCAACTCCCATCATGGAAAACCAATTATTATCTGGGATTAATATATTGGAATATCCTGCGCACAGAAAAGGCAAAAGAGCAATTCGAACGGTGTGAAAATTCTCCAGATTATGCACCTTTTTATATTTCCAGAGCGCTTCTGTTTCAAAACAATAAATTTGGAGATGACAGGGCAGGTTCTGACTTCAGAAAAGCCCTTGAACTGGATCCTGATGAGTGGAGAACCTGGTATTATCTAAGTACCTGGTATCAAAGGAGAGGAGCTTTTGACAAACAGCTTGAAATTTCAGAACAGATGTATGCAGATTTCCCGGATAACCCGGTTGTTGGTATATCTCATTCACAGTCCCTTCTGAATTCAGGGATGAACAAGGAATGCCTGAAAGTGCTTTCAGATGTGAATATACTTCCTGCTGAATTTGCCAATGCAGGCCGTGGTATTTTTGAAAGGGCTCATCTCTATATCGCTATGGAGATGCTGGAAGGGGGGAAAATTAAGCAGGCCAAAGAGCATATCAATCATTCGAAAAAATGGCCTGAAAACCTTGGTTCAGGAGAGCCTTACGAGCCAGATAACCGTTTACAGGATTACCTGTCGGCATATTGTGATTCTGAATTGGGAAATCATGAGGCAGCAGATCAATTCCATCAGCAAATCATTGATTACTCACGAACTCATTCGAACGCCAAAAGCGATCTTTTCAATAACTATCTTACCACTGCAACACTTATTGCGCAAGGGAAATCAGAAGAGGCGGCTGCATATATGATGAATTGGGAAGAAGAGCAGAATTATTTAAGAGACTGGAAGTTAGGGAAAGGTTCATCATCCCCTGAAGTTCAATGGGTTCTAGCAAAATACAATCATGAAGAAGAGAAGGCCAGGAAACTTGAAGAGGAAATCATGGAAAATCAACCCAAAAGTAAGTTTGGTGTTCTGGCAAGGGCGATAAAACTGATAAAATAAACCAAATATGAAGAAACTAAAACATTTATTTTTACTATGTGCTCTGTTCCTGCCTTTGAAAAGCTTTTCACAGACCATCATTGCTTCATTTGAAAAGCAGGAGGAATTGCAAAATACCTATTATACAAAAGGAGTAGATATTTCTCTTTCTGCCGACTTTCCTGCACTGGGGGCTTATTCCTGTAAAGCTGTTTTTCCTGAAAACGGAGGAACGTTCAGCCTGAACAACATACAGACATCTTACCTGAGAAACATTGAGAATAGCGCCTTGAACCAAAGTGAAGCGCTCCTCTATTATATCTGGACAAACGAGATGGCCCAAATCAGTCTGATTCTTGAAGATTCGTTATACCAAACTTTTACAAAGCAATACGCTCTTAAGCAAGGCGCTAACCACGTTCAGTTACTTTTGTCTGAAGCAAAAACCTTTGATTTGAAGCGACTAAAATCGATTGGTATCCGCACAAATGAAAAGCATGTTTTTTATTTGGATTATGTTGCTTTGGATCAGTATCAACCTGTTTTGGCTAAACTTGGACGCTGGGACGTCGAATACAGTACCGATATACAATCCTCTCATTACGACTGGGGTTCTGAACTGGTAAGCGGACCCATAAAATCTTATTCCATATCCCCGGTTTTTGACGGGCGGGGAATTATTGAATTGGTTGAAAGGCTGGACTTGGATATGAAGGTTACAACCATCGGGCGAAGCAGTGGAGCAGAGAAATATGGATACGGGGATTTTTATATGCGCCGTAGTCCCGGATATGAAGGGGATAGCACCACTTTCAATCTTGCACACAGTTATATTGCTGAAGACCTGCTTTACAGTCCGGAATTTGATGTTATCATATGGCCGGGATTACATAAGTGGGATTCCTATCCCCAACCCATAAGAGATGCGATCTTTAAGAGGGTGAAAAGTGGTACCGGATTGCTTTTACTCTTTCCAATAAGCGACAAGGACAATTCCGACCTCTGGGATATCTCTCCTTTAAAAAGCACAGAGGCCGGAAAAGCACAGAACGAAATAAAAGACAGCGAAATATGGTCATGGCCCGATCAGCTTGATCTGTCGGGATGGTCCCTGCCGAAAGAACATTATATTACCAGGGGTGTTGCATTTGAAGCGTTCCCGTGGGACCATATGGGTATTTACCCTTACCAGAATAACCAGGGCGAAGTATTGCTGGAAACCGGCAAGGCGCGCCCAGCCGCCCTTCCCCGCCTCCGCCATGGACGGCTATGCAGTGCGGGCAGCGGACGTGAAGAAGT
>JAWOHR010000096.1:0-4045 GCA_046485075.1 Bacteroidales bacterium | reverse complement strand
CAGATCGATAAGCGGGCAGGCCGGCTGGAGTTCCTTCCGGAAGCAGATGATCCGGTGATCATGGGAGATGTAATGCACATCACCAATTTGATCTCCAACCTCATGGAGAATGCACTGAAATATACCAAGCAGACTCCTCTGATCACCATTATCACAAAAAACGAACCTGGAGGTATTATCATTTCAGTAATTGATAACGGAATCGGGATCAGCAAGGAAGAACAGAAAAGGATCTTCGATAAGTTTTACAGGGTTCCCACCGGGAATATCCACAATGTCAAAGGGTTTGGGCTCGGTCTCAGCTATGTGAAACTGCTTGTTGAACAGCACCATGGCTCTATTAAAATAAAAAGTGAACTGGATAAAGGTTCCAGGTTCGATATTCACCTACCTTTACTAAACGCAGAAGAAAATCATTAGCGATGAACGAAATCAAGAACAGGATTTTACTGGCAGAAGATGACGAAAACCTGGGGTCTCTTCTCCAGGAGTACCTCCAGGCTAAAAATTATGAGGCCGACTGGGTTACGAATGGTGAGAAGGCGTTCCGTCATTTTGAACAATTTCACTATGACCTTTGCCTGCTTGATGTGATGATGCCGGTAAAGGATGGCTTTACCCTGGCTTCGGAGATTCGCATCCTGAACCGGGAGATTCCAATAATTTTTCTGACCGCCAAATCCATGAAGGAGGATGTGCTGGAAGGGTTTTCACTGGGAGCAGATGACTATCTTACCAAGCCCTTCAGCATGGAGGAGCTACTCTTCAGAATTGAGGCGATCCTGAGAAGAACCAAAGGAACCAGGAGCAGTGAATCGAATGTATGGAAGATCGGGTCCTTTACTTTCGATGCCAATAAACAGAAGCTGTCGGGAACGGGAACCGAACAAAAACTGACCACCAAAGAGTCGGAGTTGCTTATCCTTCTCTGTAACAACATCAACCAGGTTCTGGATAGAAACTTTACCCTGAAGGCGATCTGGATCGACGACAACTACTTTAATGCCAGGAGCATGGATGTTTATATCACGAAACTGCGCAAATACCTGAAGGCCGATCCCAATGTTCAGATCATCAATGTGCACGGAAAAGGATATAAATTGGTGGTGGATAAAGACTAAGGAAGGCTAATCAAGTTTCAGGACTGCCAGGAATGCCGACTGAGGCACTTCGATGTTCCCAACCTGACGCATCCGTTTCTTCCCCTTTTTCTGCTTTTCAAGCAGCTTTCTCTTCCGGGTTATATCCCCGCCATAACACTTGGCAGTCACATCCTTGCGAACAGCCTTAACAGTCTCCCGGGAAATCACCTTGGCGCCAATGGCCGCCTGTATGGCAACTTCGTATTGCTGACGGGGTATAAGCTCCTTCAGCTTCCCGCAAATTCTCCTTCCGAAATCGTAGGCATTATCGCGGTGAATCAATGTGGAAAGTGCATCTACCATCTCCCCGTTAAGCAGGATATCCAGTTTGACCAGGTCGGCTTTCCGGTAACCATGCGGATGGTAATCAAAAGAGGCATATCCCTTGGATATGCTCTTTAGCTTATCATAGAAGTCAAATACGATCTCTGCAAGTGGCATTTCGAATGATAGTTCCACCCGGTTGCTGGTGAGATATACCTGGTTCTTAAGGATTCCCCTCTTATCCAGGCAAAGCTTCATAATGGAACCCACATATTCGGCCTTTGAGATTACCTGGGCCCAGATAAACGGTTCCTCAATACGGTCGATTACCGTTGCAACCGGCAATCCTGAAGGGTTGTGCACCTCCACCAAATCACCCTTTGTGGTGATCACGTTGAAAGAAACATTGGGAACCGTGGTGATCACATCCATATCAAATTCGCGGTCGAGTCGCTCCTGAACAATCTCCATATGCAAAAGTCCCAGAAATCCGCATCGGAATCCAAAACCCAGTGCAGCCGATGATTCGGGAATAAATGTAAGTGATGCATCATTAAGCTGCAGCTTCTCGATGGATGCCCTCAGATCTTCATATTCGTCGGCATCCACCGGGTACATCCCTGCAAACACCATGGGTTTTACATCCTCGAATCCTTCCACTTTTTCTTTACAGGGCCTGGCCACATGGGTAATGGTATCACCCACCTTCACCTCTTTGGAGGATTTAATACCCGAAATGATGTAGCCCACATCTCCGGCTGCAAGAAAACTCCTTGGTTCGGGACCAAGTTTTAAGATTCCAACCTCATCGGCGTTATACTCCTTCTGAGTAGCAACAAACTTAACCAGATCGCCTTTCCGGATGGTTCCGTTCATGATCCTGAAGTAGGCAAAAATACCACGAAATGAATTGAATACCGAGTCAAAGATCAGGGCCTGCAACGGGGCCTCAGGATCTCCTCCCGGGGCAGGTATCTTTTCAATAATGGCTTCAAGGATCACCTCCACACCCAGTCCGGTCTTCCCGCTGGCTTCGATGATATCATCACGATCACATCCAATCAGATCCACAATCTGATCCTTCACTTCATCGGGCATGGCACTGTCCATGTCCATCTTATTCAGCACAGGAATAATTTCCAGGTTATGATCAATGGCCTGATAGAGAACGGAGATGGTTTGAGCCTGAATCCCCTGTGTGGCATCCACGATAAGGAGGGCACCTTCACAGGCAGCTATGGACCGGCTCACCTCATAGGAGAAGTCCACATGCCCGGGAGTATCAATCAGGTTTAGCAGATATTTTTTCCCATTCCGTGAATACTCCATCTGGATGGCGTGGCTCTTGATGGTGATCCCCCTTTCACGCTCCAGGTCCATATCGTCCAATACCTGGTTCTGGAAGTCCCTCTCATGGAGTGTTCCGGTTTTCATCAGCAGCCTGTCTGCAAGGGTACTTTTCCCATGATCGATATGGGCTATGATACAAAAGTTGCGAATATGATCCATCAAAAATGCGCCGTTTTTTGCGCCCACAAAGATAGTTATTATTCGGATATGAAAAAGGCCGTTTCGCATGATACGAAACGGCCTTTTGATATATATTGAAGGATCTGTCTACATCATTCCCATACCGCCACCGCCACCTGGCATCGGGGGCTCGGGCTTGGGAATTTCAACAATAGCACACTCGGTGGTCAGGAACATACCGGCAATGGATGCGGCATTTTCCAGAGCAATCCTGGCAACCTTGGTTGGATCAATTACACCGGCTGCATAGAGGTTCTCATACTTCTCGGTGTGAGCATTGTAACCGTAATCACCTTTCCCGTCCATGATCTCCCTGACAACTACTGAACCTTCCAGTCCGGCGTTTTCAACAATCTGGCGAAGAGGCTCTTCAAGTGCCCTTCTCACGATGGAAATACCCGTGTTCTCATCGTCATTGGAACCTTTGAATTTAACCAGTTTGTCAAGAGCACGAATGTATGCGACACCACCACCCGGAATAATTCCCTCTTCAACCGCAGCGCGTGTGGCACTGAGGGCGTCGTCGAACATGTCTTTCTTGGATTTCATCTCCACTTCAGATGCAGCACCCACATAGATAACAGCAACACCACCAGCCAGTTTAGCCAGGCGTTCCTGCAGTTTCTCACGGTCATAATCTGAAGTGGTGTTTTCGATCTGCTTTTTGATCTGGCCTACCCTTGCACTGATCATTGCTTTCTCCCCGGCACCATTGACAATGGTGGTGCTCTCCTTGTCGATGGAGATCTTCTCGGCTTGTCCCAGCATCGACAACTCGGTGCCGTCCAGCTTCAAACCCTTCTCTTCCGAAATTACAGTACCTCCGGTCAGGATGGCAATGTCTTCCAGCATCTCTTTTCTCCGGTCACCAAAACCAGGAGCTTTAACAGCAGCGATTTTCAGTGATCCGCGAAGCTTGTTCACAACCAGGGTGGCCAGAGCTTCGGCATCCACGTCTTCTGCGATGATCATTAAGGGACGACCATTCTGTGCAGTTGCTTCCAGGACGGGGAGCAGGTCTTTCATGGTTGAAATCTTCTTGTCATGTATCAGCACAAAAGGATTATCCAGAACGGCCTCCATTTTTTCTGTATCGGTCACAAAGTAGG
>JAWOHR010000054.1:0-7067 GCA_046485075.1 Bacteroidales bacterium | reverse complement strand
GAGTGGAGCAAAACCTTTGTCAGCAGCACCATGCATATCTGCTGGGGGGCACAGGCCGGATTGTACTATCATTACGGCATTCAGAAGTACCCTTTGCCTTCCAAGGCATTTGGCATTTTCGATCACCGGATCACCGATCGGAAACATCCCCTGGTCCGCGGCTTTGACGACCTCTTCCCGGCCCCACACTCCAGGTATACCGAGAACCGCCTGGAGGATATCAGAAATCATCCGGAACTGGTTCCCCTGGCATGGTCCGAACAGGTTGGATCCAACATCGTCCTTTCCAAGGACAACCGGCAGATTTTCATTTCCGGTCACCTGGAATACAATCCGCACACACTCCGGAATGAGTATGAGCGGGACCGCGCCAGGGGACTGGAGACTGCTATTCCTCAAAACTACTTTCCCGGTGATGATCCCACCACAGAGCCCATCATCAGGTGGAGGGCACATGCCAGCCTTCTCTTCTCCAACTGGCTGAACTATTATGTATACCAGGTCACACCATTCGACTGGAAATGACGGGCACCGGTTAAATAATCCATTTTCAGCCTGTGAAAAAACGGAATTTGCTTTTACCTTTATATGAAATTGTATAATCCTCAAACCAAACCCCAATGAGTAAAACAAAATCATTAACCCTGGTGACCCTTCTGTTATTGTGGATCTCCTCCCCCGTGGTGACAGCCCAGTACGGGAAAGTGTTCGACAACCTTTCCATGAAAAGTGAGATCCTGAAAATGGAACGCAAATTTGCAATTTACCTTCCCCCCGATTATGAATCTTCCCAGCGGAGCTACCCGGTCCTCTACCTGTTGCACGGAGGCGGAGATGACCAGACCGGATGGGTGCAGTTTGGGGAGGTGATGCACATAGCCGACAAAGCCATCAGGGAGGGAACCGCCACTCCAATGATCATCGTAATGCCCGATGCCAATACCGGTCAGCGCGGTTATTTCAACGATCCTAAAAATGAATGGAGGTATGAAGATTTTTTCTTCCAGGAGTTCCTTCCCTTCGTGGAGTCCAGCTACCGGATAAGGGGAGAAAAAAGATACCGTGCCATTGCAGGTCTGTCCATGGGAGGAGGAGGCACTTTCATGTACGCATTGCACCACCCTGAACTCTTCTCCTCGGCGTGCCCGCTGAGTGCCAGCTGCGGACCCCTGAGCCTGGAAGAAATGATTGAGCAGATGGAAAGAAGGGGCCAGAAATCCGGAAGCAAGGAGCAAATGGAAGCGTGGTACCAGCAACACAGCGCCCTCGAACTGATCAAAAACCTGCCCGATGATCAGAGGGAAGCAATCAAGTGGTATATCGACTGCGGGGATGATGACTTTCTCTTCGAAGGCAATTCCCTGGTTCATATCGCCATGCGTAAAAAGGAGATCCCCCATGAGTTCCGCATCCGGGACGGAATTCATTCCTGGACATACTGGCGGAACTCCTTGCCCGAAGTCCTCTCATTTGTATCTGAAACATTCCATCAAAACTAGACATGAAAAGAAAACCTATCTGCTTTTACGGAATCCTGTTCATCCTGCTCACATGGAGTGCATGCAGCTCGTCTCCCGGCTCCGGTATCCATGGTGATAACCGCATCCCTGTAATCCTTGACACCGATGCCAATAATGAACTTGACGACCAGCACGCCATTGCATACCTGTTGCTCAATGATGAGGTATTCAACACGATCGGGATTACAGTGAACGCAACCCGCAGTGGGGGTGAAATCGGTGAACATGTAAAGGAGGCCCAAAGGGTGCTCAGCCTGTGCAACCGCACTGAAGATGTTCCATTGTTCGCAGGGGCAAACAAAAGCTTCTCCGAAATCAGGACCCAACTGAATGAGGAGGGATTCGACGGCCAGGAGGCAGTCGATTTCATCATCAGGGAGGCCATGAAGAAACGGAAAGAGAAACTGGTACTGATCCCTGTAGGTAAACTCACCAATATTGCACTGGCCCTGGAAAAAGAACCGGCCATTGCAGAAAAGGTCAGGGTGGTCTGGCTTGGTTCCAACTATCCCGATCCGGGCGAGTACAACCTGGATAATGACATTGCCTCCATGAATTATATTCTGGAGACAGAGGTCCCCTTCGAGATTGTGACTGTGCGATATGGTTTACCTTCAGGTACATCCGCGGTCACCGTCACCCAGGAGGAGGTTTTTGAAAAGATGCCGGGGCTGGGTCCAGAAGCAGAAGAAGCGGTTACCGGCCGGCATGGAGGAAGCTTCACCAGGTTTGGTGACTACTCCGTTGATCTCTTCAGACATATCGATTTTCATGATGAACACAAATCCAGGTCCCTCTTCGACATGGCGGCTGTGGCCATTGTAAAGAATGCCTCCTGGGCAACGGCAACCGAAATCCCCTGTCCGGCCTACCAGGATGAAAAGTGGCTGGAACAGCCCGGCAACTCCAGGAAAATCCTGGTATGGGAATACTTCCTCAGGGAAGAGATTATCACAGATTTTTATAAAACCTTTGAATAAATCCTGTTATGAAAAGAAGAAAATTCATAAGTGTATCGGCCTTGACACTGCCCATGATCGGCATCTTCCCGGCCTCTCTTACCTCCATAGAACGCGAACAGATGAAGCAAAAAATTGAAAAACGTGCCCTTGGGAAAACCGGGGAGAAACTATCCATGATCGGGTTCGGGGGGATTGTCGTTGACAAAGCCACCGCGGAAGAGGCTGCATCCAGGGTTAAGGAAGCCATCGACCATGGCATTAACTATTTTGATGTTGCACCCTCGTACGGAAACGCGGAAGAGATGCTGGGACCGGCACTGAAACCATACCGGAAAGAGGTTTTCCTTGCATGCAAAACCGGTGAACGGGAAAAAGAGGGGGCCCGCAGGGAGCTGGAACAATCACTGAAACACCTGGAGACCGATCACTTTGATCTCTACCAGTTTCATGCAGTCACCTCCCTGGAAGATGTGGAGACCATCCTGGGTCCCGGCGGAGCCATGGAGACTTTCCTGGAGGCCAGGGAAGAGGGGAAGATACGCTATATCGGATTTTCGGCTCATTCAGTGGAAGCAGCCCTCGCCCTGATGGATGGCTTCGATTTTGACACCATCCTTTTCCCATTCAACTTTGCCACCTGGTATGCGGGAAACTTCGGTCCGCAGGTGATGGCCAGGGCCAAAGAGAAGGAGATGGGAATCCTGGCATTGAAAGCAATGGCATGGCGACCCTGGGAAGAGGGAGAAGAGAGAAGTAATGAAAAGACCTGGTATAAGCCTCTGCCCACCAGGGAGGAGGCCGGCCAGGGGCTGAGATTCACCCTTTCACACCCGGTTACAGCCGCCATCCCACCGGGACATGAGGATCTTTTCTCCATGGCCCTGGAGCTGGCCAAAGATTTCCAGCCCATGGATGAGAAGGAGATTAACGCGATCAAAGAGAAGGCAATGAAAACAACCCCGCTCTTCAGTTACCCCATGCACAGCTGAGCAAAATCTCCGGATCCTGATAGTAAGCCATATGATTTAATACCTTTGCATTATGAAAAATGAAAAAAACAAGTAGCAGGATTATGAAGCAGGTAGTTTTAAATATCCCCGATAATAAATACCCGTTCTTTATGGAGCTGGTTAAAAGCTTGGGATTTGTTAAAGTGTCGAGCGAACCCAAATTGAGCAAAAAACAGCAAAAGTTCGTGGACGATACCAAAAAGTCTCTCGAACAGGTGGAACAGCATCTAAAAGGAGACATTAAGTTGAAATCTGCAGACCGGCTACTTGATGAGCTTTAAAATTTACGCCTCTGACCCATTTGAGAAGGAGTTGAAAAAACTCGCCAAGAAGTATCCATCCATCAAAAACGATTATAAGGCACTGGTAGATTCGCTTATCAAGAACCCCAAACAGGGTGATGCCCTGGGAAAAGATTGTTATAAAATTCGTATGGCCATTGCTTCAAAGGGGCGAGGCAAATCAGGTGGCAGCCGGGTTATTTCCTGCGTGAAAATCGTCGCAGAATCGGTGTTCCTGCTATCCATATACGACAAATCCGTAAAAGAAACTATCTCCGATAAAGAACTGGATGAACTGATTAAAATGGCTGGAATCAAATAAAAATGAGGCTTTCAGATGATATACCAAATGGCGAAAACTCTAAAACTTCTCAGGAGATTCAGGAGGAAGCGGATACTTTAAAGGCATACGATTCTGCCAAAGCTGAAGACGATGAGATCATTCCTTTTGACCAGGCTATAAGAGAAATCGAAACTGGGCAATTTGCCTAATAGGCATATCCAACACTGTTACTTATCAGTCAGTTATGCAAAAGGTTAAGAACGAAAACAAATAGTTTGTACTAATTTGAATTAGGTTCTAACTCTGGAAATATCAAAGTATTTCCATGAATTTGCGATAATGAGTCAATTCTTTCTAGAATATAATTATAATGCCTTATCTCATATCCTAAATTGTACAGCTCTTGCGGAAATAGAAACATGTAGTAATGTTCTATACTAATATTTAAATCTCAAAGCCGCAAAAGCGCAAGTACTATAATGGACTACATCACTCCAAAATACATTTAGTCCAAATTCCTGCAGGATTCCCAATTGAACAAGGAATCTTTCGTTAAGTGGAATTATAATACTTGGTTTGAATCTCAATCCAAGGTCATTTTGACCAAGTTCTTCTGGGTTAATCATAGGAAAGAGAGTACCAATAGGAGATTCTGTCCCATAGGATGCCATCAGGTTGAAACTGTAGTAAGCGCCGAGACCAATCGAGAAGGTATTCCGTTTCCCAAAATTCAAAATTATATCCATGGGAATTTTAAGAAATGTAGAAACAAATGTCTGACGCACATCAGGACTCGCTCCATCTGGTGAATTTGCTTCCCAAATATTTTGTGCCGCTCCGGCATTTTGGTAGACAATTCCAAAACTAGCGCCGAGATGCTTTGAAATATCCATCCCCGTCGTAATAGCGTATTGATAGGCATATTTTGGCAGGAAAGTTCCGTGATTAGGTATAAAAGAGGAAAAACCCTGGTATATCTCTATTTGGGTATATATATTTTGACCAATTATAACAATTTGGGTGGATAAACTTAATATAAAGATAAGTGCGAGTTTTCTCATAGTTCTAATTTATGGGGTTTTATATAGAACGGTTTTTTTATTGTTTTTCTGATGCTTAGCCTGGAAGCTCATCAACCTGAGTTTTCTCATCTGGGCAATGGAGTCATGCAGCCGGACATTGTTGTACTCAATGAATCAATCCCCCTCTCCCGGCGGATCCAGTTGATGAGCTTTTATAAAAGATTGCAAGGCCTCCACAAGGTTGTTCTGCCGAAGGTATAAGATACCCAGATGGTTATACACAGACCAGGCTTCCGGAAATTCCACCCCCGGGGCCAGTTCGATCTGCTCACGTGCCAGCAGGTAATAATCGAGTGACTTTTGATCCTGGTGAAGCTCATCATATGATTCACCCAGGAAGGTGAGCACCCCTACCAGGAGCGGATCCGCCGGCGGACGAATCTTCAGCAGTATGTTGTATGCTTCGGTGGCCGTCTCAGCTGCCAGCTGGATCTTTGACTCCTCCCTGTAGAAATAGGCCAGATGGATCAGTCCCCCTGCAAGTCCCTCCTGGTCGGCAGGGATCACCGAACGACGGAGCCCGATGGCTTTCCGGTAGTATATCTCAGCCTTCCCCGGATCGCCAGCCTCGGCATAATAGTGGGCCGCATTCTCAACCCCCTGGATATAATTCAGGTCCTCATAACCGGGATATTTTTCCAGGTATTGCTCCAACTCCCGGTAGGCTATTCCTGCAAGCTCCGGTTTGTCCCAGCTGTAATAGAGCGACGCAAGGTTATTTAGAAGCATCATGTAGTTTTCCGAGTACCCCGTTACCAGGATTCGGTAGATGGAATCGGCCCTTTGGAAATGAATGGAAGCATTTTCGAAGTCCGACTGGTAATAACAGGCAAGGGCCAGGTTATTATTGACATGGCCGAAGGGTAAGTCCTTTTCGATGCCGGTCTCATCATAGGCTGAAACGGCACTTCTGAAAAAGGCTTCAGCCTGGTCATTAACCCCGTTATTCAGGTAGATCAGGCCCAGGTAGTTGGCATAGCGGACATAATCATGGTCTTTGGGAAAGTGCTGCAGGTGGATCACAAGCGCCTCCTCCAGAACAGCTGCCATCTCCTGCCATTGCGACCTGGCCATCTCCAGTTCAGCGATATAATAAAGCGATTGCAGATACTCACGGCTCCCGACTCCAAATACCTCGGCATTCACATCCCTGGCGTAGGTAAGAAAGGAAGCGGCCCTTTCATGATAGCCCAGTTGCAATTCAATCCTGCCGGAAAGTTCATACACCTCTCCCAGATCAGCCCCGTAATCATAAAAAGGAACCATCAGTCTGTAGGCAATTCCAACGTATCTCCTGGCAAGATCAGGCTCATCCATTGAGAAATATACCTTTGCCAAGTTGTGGTAGGAGCGCATGTAACGGATATCCGTAGAATCCAGTCTTTTCAACGAGTAATGAATCTCCTTTTCAGCGAACTTCCCTGCCACCGGGTATTCCTGCGCATCGTAATGTTTCCGGAATTTCTGATCGAGCTTTTCCCATTTTTGAGCAGACAGGGAAAAGGAGAGAAACCCAATCAGTATGACCACTGCAAATCTCATGGGGAGTGCCGGAGGATGAAGGTGTAGGAAGAATTGTATCCGGGGATTCCATCCACCTCCAACTCAAGGGTAAACCGATCCGAATCCGAGGCAGGCAATACCGCACTTAACCCGGGTCCCCTCAGGTTGGTATTCCCGTCCACGGACTGAAAGCCCCAGTTTCCCAGCTCTACAATTTCCTTTCCGGTCACCAGTCGCGCTCTGATCACCCCGGCCTCCAGTTCATGGAAAGAGTCATTCAGCAACCATAGTTCTGTGCTGAAGATCTCCCCCTCCTTCCAGATAAACCTGAAATTTCTTGCACTGGCCATCACCGGTCTGCAGGCCAGACTTACCGACCGGAAGGCGGGTTTGGGGAGATTGGGATAGCTGATGATAGGATTGCCG
>JAWOHR010000139.1:0-56597 GCA_046485075.1 Bacteroidales bacterium | reverse complement strand
CCGCGAACGGGAACCTGCACCTGGAACTCCTGGATCATCATAGATTCCGCTTTGATCAGCGCCTGGTAAGGTTGCTCGTACTTTTGTGCCTCGTCCGGGAGGAACCTGTAGGTATGCCTGGCAACCCCCGATATCACCGGTTTAAGGATCACCTCTTTCCATTGGGTCAGGGCCACTTTTTGTGCCAGGGTCCCTGTTTCTCCCTTTGCCAGGAACAGGGTGGGTGGAATATTGATTCCCGAGTCCGAGAGCTCCTTCAGGTAGTGTTTATCCATGTTCCACCGGATGATATCGTATGGGTTAATCATTCCGGTAAGCCTCTTCACCCGTTCCAGCCATGCGGAAAATTCTGCGAAACGGTCGAAATAGTCCCAAGTGCTCCGGAACAGTACGAAGGCTGTCCGGGACCACTCAAATTCAGGATCATCCCAAGCGCGCCTCTCAACCCTTAGTCCCCGTTTTTCCAGTTGCTCCCGGACCAGAAACTCTTCCTTAAAGATATTTTGAATATAGGGGTCATCCTTTTGGGGATTCACGTACCGGTGGTCGGTGAGAATGGTTACATCGAAGTCGCGGTTCAGGTATTTTTTCATGATGACCGGGTAAAGAAGAGAATGCTTTTAATGGCCATGTCGGCAGCAAAATAGACAAAAGCCAGCGCAAATAACTTAAATATGAACGGTATGATCCGTGGACGTGACAGGAGCTTACGGAACCGGGAGAATATGAAAGCCATCAGAAGGGTGGAAACCAGCCATCCCAGCTGCACCAGTCCCATGAATAGGTAGGCTCCCAGTGCAATCTGATCATTCAAAAGGATTGCTTTGGGGATGCAGATGGTAATCCAGTAGCTCCACAACACCCCGTTGGAGAGGATCATGAGGATGATTTTCCAGATGCTGAATTGCACTGTTTTACCCGAATCCAGCGACCTTACCCTCCAAATACCTGTTGCGATCCAGATCAGGATTACAGCTCCCGCCAGCGAAAGCCCCCTGAAGAAGGATTCGGGTAGTCCCAGGGCGGAAAAGAGCAGCAGGCTGATGAGCGCCACCAGGGTCTCGGTCACCATCGCTATTAATATGATCCTCAGGCTTTTTGGAAAACCTGACTGGAGTATTTCAGTGAATACAGTGGTGATTACAGGTCCCGGGATCACACCCCCGATCAGGCCCAGTATGACAGCGATGACCAGCTCATGGATCATAGTTTTCTGCGGATTGCGGGTTCTTTAGTCACCTAAGAACATCAGTACATTCATGTTGCAATCTTCTGTTGAAAATTGATTTAGAAATTGTCAACAGTGAATCTAACCAATTGTATTGACATCACAAATGATTCATGCAAATATCTGCCCGGTGGAGGATTCAAGGACCCGCCCCTTATCCATTACGTAAAGTTGGTCGGCCAAGGCCGCCAGGTGTGGCTTGTGGGTGATCAGCAGGATGGTCCGCTGCTGTGCCTTCAGTGCAAGGAGCAACCTGTGGATATAGATCTCGGAATCGTGATCCAGCGATGAAGTGGCCTCGTCCATAATCAGCAACCTGGGATTCCTGTAGAGGGCCCTTACCAATGCCAGTCTCTGCCTTTCACCCCCGGAAAAATTGGTTCCGTTATCGGTGAGCATGGTGCCCAGTCCTTCGGGGAGAGATTCCACCATGGGGAGGAGCCCAACCTCCCGGAGCAGTAAGGTTAACTTTGCCAGGTCGGGTTCCTGCTCACCGGGAGCCATATTTTCCAGGAGGGTGCCCGAAAGGAATGTGACCTGCTGGTGAACCACCCCCATCAAAGAGCGGATGCTCTCCCTGGTGTAATACCGGGTGTCACTCCCATTGATGGTGATCCGGCCCACATCGGGAGAGTAGAGGTGTTGCACCAGGCTGGAGACGGTCGATTTCCCCGAACCACTTTTGCCGGTGAGTACGGTGATCATCCCTGCCCCGATGGTTAAATCCACATTTTCCAGCTGATTTCCCCGTGAGCCGTATGCAAAGGTGACCCCGTTTAGCCGGATGGTCCCGAATTCCCCGGGTTTGAATGGCTGCAGGCCGGGTTTCTCTTCGGGGGAAAGGTGGAAGATTTCAAAGAGGCGATCACCAGCAATCATGGCATTCTGATAGCTTTTATTGGCACCCACCAGGCTGCTCACCGGGCCGGTCAGGTAGCTCAGCAGGGCGTAAAAGGTGAGCAGGTTTCCCGGAGTTATCGACTCTCTGATGACAAAGAACGATCCCGTCCAAAGCAGGATGATGGTGAAGATGCGGTTGATCACTTCGCTACCGGAAGATGCGGTGATGGCATTTATTCCCGATTTGAATATGGAATCGAGCAGCCTGTTCAGCCTGCGTTCCGTTTTTTCGCGTACCCTCTCTGCCAGATTATACTGGCGGATGTGCCGTGATGCACGCAGCGACTCCACAAACTGATCCTCCAGTGTGGCTGCCTGTTCCATCACCCTTCTTTCGATCCGCCTGTTCTGGTGGTTAAAGAAGAGGTAGAGAACGGTGTAAAACGGAATCATGGTCAGCATGATCAGGGAGAGTCTGGTGTGCAACAGGAGCATGGTGGAGAAGGAGAAGAGCAGGATCAGCAGGTTGACCATGATTCCAACGGCAGTGTCGTTGATGAAAACCCGGATCTTGACTGCATCGTTGATCCTTGAAAGAATCTCCCCGCTTTTCATGGAATCAAAAAACCGCTGGGGCAGGCTGAACAGGTGGCGGTAATAGGATATGATAAGCTGGTTATCGATCACCTGTCCGCTCTTTAGCATAAGTACATTTTTCAGGGTTGAAAGGAAAATCATCAATCCTGTAATTCCCAACATGAAAAGGCTCATAAGGTTGAGGAGCCCTTCGTTTCGGGTGATAAAAACATGGTCGGTTAATTTGCCGAGGTAGATGGAGGTGGAGAGTCCCAGCAATGTATAGAGAATGGCTGAAATAATGGCCTGAACAACCGGTCTCCACACCGGTTGAAGAAGAGCGAGCAGTCGTATACCATTGCTGCTATCCGGTCCGCTTTCAGGTTCTGGTCCTTTGGGTACCAGGACAATAGCCGCTCCGCTCCATTGCCCGGTAAAAAGTTCGTTTTTCCAATGATTCATCTTACCCAGGGCGGGGTCCATGATCCTCAGAGATCGTTTCCCAACCCTGTATACAGTCACATAATGATGCAATCCGCCAGTCTGAACCAAATGCGCGATAAAGGGGCAGGGAAACCTCCCCAGGTCTTGTGCACTTCCCCTTATGCCCCGGGCCTCAAAATTCAGCTTTTCCAGGGTTTTCACCATCCCCATCATGGAGGTTCCGCTGCGGTCTGTCCTTGCCTCCTGCCTGATTCGGGATACCGGTATTCGTTTGCCATAGTGGCCGGCGACGGATGCGATACACGCAGGTCCGCAGTCGGAGGTGTCCCTTTGCCTGATTCGGATGGCAGATGGCATTTCAGTGGATTGGCATTGGCTTTTGGGCCAGTGAAGGATTGAAATGCCGGTTCAGTCTCCCGATCATCAGCGAAGCAACGCTTGTCCGGTAAAGCATCATGCTGGCACTGAAAGTCATGCCAGGAATGAGCCCTTCCGGATTTCCGATCATACACCTTACCCGGTAAACAGGTCGTCCGTTGAGGAGCATCACATCGGGATCGATCTGGCTTACCCTGGTCTCCAGATGGTCCAATGTTCGCTGGCTTTTCCCGTCCATTCGAAGCCTAACGGTCATCCCGGTCCGGATCTCCCTGATATCCCTGGTTTCAACATAACAATCTGCTGCAAGCGATTCATGGGAAGAGATGCTCCCCAGGCTGATTCCTGCCTGGATTACAGAACCGGGGCTGATTCCCCGGCACTGGTTAAGGGTACCTGTAGAAGGGGCAAGCAGGTAGTAATTCTGAAGTGTGGCCCGTATCTCCTTGGCCTCACCCTCATACTTCCCGTTTTCCATCCAAAGGCGGTTCAATTCATCCTCCAGGTGGTTTTTGTAGCTCTCCAGTTGATCGTCCAGCTGCGCGCAGGATACCTGGTATTCACTTCTGGCCCGCTCAAACTCCCGCAGCGGGATTACCTGCTGATCATGTAAAATCCGGGCAGCGTTGTATTCGTCCCGGAGGAATTCTTTCTGAAGGATCAACCGCCTGCAGGAAGCGATGTGGTTCCGGTTTGATTGCATGTACATGGAGGTTTCCTCCGGTATCTCTCCCCGGAGAATTGCCTCAATATCCTTGATATAGCGCCTGTTTCTTTTGATTTGCAGGAGCAGCTCCTCCATACGGGTATCGGGCAGGTTTTTCCGCAACCAGACCAGTGTGTCACCTGTGGTTACCTCCAGGTTGTCCATGATCAGGGTACGGTCCACAATCCCGGTTATGGATGAGAACAGTTCCACAGGCTCCTGGCAGGGCCTGATCATACCGCCGGAGGTGGAGACCACATCCACCTTAACCAGGGGCAGGGCCACAATGATCCCCAATACCAGGAGGATGATTGTGTACCCCGGGTAGAAGGTGGAGACACGTCGCCGGTGGATCAGCTCCAGTGTCGTCCCCTCGAGAGGGTCCATCAGGAAAGGATTCGGGAAATGAAAGCCTTCACCTCATCCCAGTAATGGAACAGAAGCAGGAAGAGGATGAAGGTTTCAATCATGATCAGGATCCCTTTCCAGTCAGGTTTCTTTAGTTTCATGGTTCCGGATGTATTAAACCTCTGCAGCGTTGATCTGCCAGTCGGTAATTGCATTGGCAACAGAAATGGGATCGTGGGGAAGGACCATGGCTATGAACCGTAAGACACGGCCCACATCGAAGGCAAATCCGCCCCCGTTGGTTTCAAGGAGCTCCTGGCTGCCCATGGGAGTGAAGAATTCAATGTTCGTTTTCATGATTTTTAGTTTTGGTTATCGGACTATTTTTGTTCCGGCAGTCCCATAAGGCCGTTTTTAAAGTTGTCCCAGTCGTTAATAATCTCCGAAGCTGCAGCAACTGCCACGCTTACCAGGAACCGGGCAACAATTGGTAAAATACCTCCGTTGATCTCCTGTTGTTCCGGCTGCGGAATTTCGCTGAAACCATCCAGCGATAATTCAGTTTTCATTTTTATGAAGTTTTAAGGATGCCTACTCTGTTCAGAGGGCTTTTCGGCTTCCGCCCGAACGGTGCGCGTACGTTCTTTTCCTGTTAATGTGACAGGCGTACAATTATCGGTCAGGTGACGGGAAAAGTTGGAATGGCTTACTCTGATCCTGTTATAACCAGGATTCCGGTCCTTATAAAAAGCTCCTCCTGGCGGCAGGGCAGGGGATTCTCACTTCGGATGGCATTGATGCCCAGTTCAGAGACGATCTCACTGACCTTCGTTTCGGGAAGCTGTGTCAGGTTTCTGGCCAGCTCGCCGGAGGCGTACACCAGTCGCACACTATCCCCATGCTGGATATAGAGTGAATCATTGATCGGGCTGGATCGGATTACAAATTGTGTGAAAATGGATTCAAGGCTCTCATCTGGCTTTTCACCCATAGTGAGTTTTACCTCGTAATATGCAGGAGCACCCGGTAACCAGAACAGAGGTTCTGTCAGGGTATGGTCGATGATCATCTCTGTCTCCTGTCCAAATGAAAGGGGAGCGTTCAGTTCCCGGATTTCCTGGAAAATGAATGCATTACCCGGACCGGTTACCGTAAGTTGAATGTTACATCCCTGGTTCTTCTCCTCCAGGTAACTCTTCAGAAAAAGGTGAAACCTTACAAGAATTTCATTCTCTTCAGTACCGGGATGTGTTTCAATGACCAGGTCCCGGACGTGGATCGCATCCCGGATCATCAGAGTTCCCAGTTTAAGATGGGCAGGGTCAATTGGTCCCTTTATTAACTCTGCATGTAAATCCAGAATATTGGATTGCTTATTCAGAAATGGGGTAATATTGTACTCCGAATAAACTCCGCTGCCGGGGTCACTGCCAAACCGGAACCCGTTTATGCGGATGGAATAGGGGACAACCCAGCCGGGAATTTTCACAAAAACCTGTTTTCCGGACCACTCCTTCATAAACATAAATTGGGACCGGAAGAGATTTGGGTCTTTGGGTTGAACATCCATTTCAAGAGGGATGATCCTTTCTGCATCCAGCCTGAAACAAGAGTGGTCAGGTTCCCTGTTCTCCTGTGCCTTCAGGGTGCTTTCAGGGCAGGAGAGGATGATCAGCATCAAAAGGGTGGGGAAATGAAATTTCATTTATCAGCGCTTTCTCATCTTATAAAGATAGGATTAACTGCTGGAATAATTTCTATCTTTAGACGCTCCAAATATAACCGCAAAAAGATGAACATTGAAAAAGAGCTATTTGGTACTCTTCCCGAAGGGAAGGAGGTACACCGCTATACCCTGAAGAACGACAAGGGTATGGAGGTGGATGTGATTACCTATGGTGCAATTGTTACTGCCATCAGGGTTCCCGGCAAAAATAATGAGCCTGGTGATGTGGTGCTTGGTTTCGATACCCTGGAGGAGTACCTGACCGGCCATCCCTATTTTGGTGCCGTTATAGGCAGGGTATGTAACCGTATTGGGAAGGCCCGGTTTGAGCTGGACGGGAAGATTTTCACCCTTACCGCCAACGAGGGAGCCAATCAGCTGCATGGAGGTAAAAGGGGATTTGACAAGCAAGTTTGGACGGCATCCACCTCCAGGACCCTGGAACAGGTCAGCCTGGTCATGGGTTATGAAAGCCGGGACGGCGAGGAGGGATTTCCCGGGAACCTGCTTGTGGAGATTGAGTACTCCCTCAATGATGACAATGAGCTGGGTATCCGGTTCAGGGCTAAAACTGATAAGCCCACCCATGTGAACCTGACCAATCACAGCTATTTCAACCTGAATAATTGCCGGGGAAATATATATGATTATGAACTCTTCATTGACAGTGAAGCAGTTTGTGAACTTGACCAGGAGAGCATCCCCACAGGGAAAATTATAAAAGCAGAGGGAACCCCTTATGACTTCAGGTTATCCTTACCCATTGGAGATCGTATTGCGAAGACCGGCATGGGTTACGATATCAACTACGTGCTGGACAATCCGTCGCGTGAGCTGACCCGGGTGGCTGCCATGCACGACCCTGATTCCGGGAGGACTATGGAGGTGCTGACCACCCTTCCCGGGGTTCAGCTTTATACCTCCAATCATGTGAAAAATATTAAAGGCAAGGGAGGATTGCTCTATGAAAAGCATTGCGCTGTGTGCCTGGAAACCCAGTACTACCCCGACAGTGCCAATCACCACTCATTTCCATCTACTGTTTTAAGACCGGGAGAAACTTTTGATGAAGTTACAATCTACAGGTTTAGCAGGTAGCGTGAGGTTACTTCACGCAATGCTTTTACTTGTTCTGGGATTGCCACTGGCTTCGGGACAGGTATCAAATCTATGTACCCATCCGCATCATATCGTATCCGGCTATGAGAATCCCCTCCATGAAAATTGGTTATCAGCCTATGATGTGAAAGGGTATGACCTGGCACTCTCCGTTTCCAACAAAAATACAGTCATCGAAGGTACGGCCCTGATCCTAGTGGAGGCCACCCGCCCCCTGGATACCCTGGTATTCGAATTGCAGGATAGTCTGACCGTCAGCAGTGTAAAGTCGGGTAATCTCCCATTTGGTTTTGAACACAAGGGCGGTGCGGTCTACATTGCACTGGATCGCTCTTATATCAGGGGGGAACTGATTCAGGTTGGGATCAGTTACGGCGGTGATGCAGGGCAGGAGAGGGGTTTCTTTGCCGGAATCTCCTCCAGGACAGATCACAACTCCGGTTTTGATGTCACTTACACCCTCTCGGAACCCATGAACGCCAGCGATTGGTTCCCTGTCAAACAGGTGCTGGAAGATAAGATCGATTCAGTGACCTTTCGAATCAGTTGTGACCGGAAGCTGATGGCCGGTTCAAACGGAATCCTTCTGGATGTTACCGAGGAGAACAAAATTCGCACTTTCACCTGGAAAACCAGTTATCCGATGGCTTATTACCTCCTTTCGTTTGCGGTGGCCGAATACAGGAATTTCTCTTTTTATGCGCCTCTGCCGGATGAAGGGGACTCTGTACTTGTGCAGAACTTTATCTATGATTCGGATGAGGTCTTTTCACTCTGGGAGGAGGAGATCAGGATGACTGCCCCTCTGATCAGCACATTTTCAAAGCTCCTGGTTCCCTATCCTTTTGCAAAAGAGAAGTATGGGCACTGCATGGCGCCCATGGGAGGTGGAATGGAGCACCAGACCATGACCACCCTGCAGGATTTTGATTTTTTCCTGGTGGCCCACGAACTGGCACACCAGTGGTTCGGGGACCATATCACCTGTGGGAACTGGCAGGATATCTGGATCAACGAGGGGTTTGCTTCCTATATGGAGTATATTGCTGCTCAGGAGTTGCTTGGGCAGGGTGAGGCAGATGACTGGATGAACAGTGCCATGTCCATTGCCCTCAGGGAGACCACCGGGTCGGTTTATGTGCCTGAGGAGCAGGTGGAGGATACCTACCGGCTTTTTGACATAGGGCTCACCTATAAGAAGGGTGCCATATTGCTTCACATGATCAGGTATATCCTTGAAGATGACCCCCTCTTTTTTCATGTACTTCAGTCTTTCCTGGAAAAATACGGGAACGGGTTGGCTCTTGGTTCTGATTTCCAGGCAATCCTGGAAACATTAAGTGGTAAAGATTTCAACACCTTTTTCCAGCAGTGGTATTTCGGAGAGGGATTCCCCAGGTTCAGGGTATCCTGGCAACAAAATGGCGACACCCTTCGGGTGCGAAGCGAACAGACCACCTCTGCACCGGAGGTAACCCCCTTTTTTCAGTTGCCCTTTGAAGTGGAACTGCTTATGGCCGGTGGCAGGAGGGAAAGGGTCAGGCTGTTGCAGAATAAAAACTTTGAGGAGTATTCGATCCCTACCGAAGGAAGGGTGGAGGATTTGATTTTTGATCCGGATAATCATTTGCTTAAGACCTCAGGGGTGATCCAGGAACTCCCGGTGGAGAAGGCCTATCGGGTTGGGCCCAACCCGGTATGGGGTGATCTTTTTCTGCAGTTCCCAAATGCCGGACCCTTTGAAAAGGTACGAATTACAAACATGGCCGCTCAGGAGATACTGTTGTTGGGAAACCTGGAAAATCCTGCTACCGTAGACCTATCCTCACTCTCCGATGGCGCCTATCTCCTGGAATTTACCAACAGTCACGGTACCTTCCAGGAAAGGATCGTAAAGGTATCCGCCAACTGATCAGGATTTTATAACATTGAATTTTAACCTGTTGAAACATGAAAACAAAATTTCTCTCCATCCTTGGATTTCTGGTACTTATGGTCTCGTGTGGCAACAATCCCAAATACCCTTACCAGGACACCAGTCTCAGTTTTGAAGAACGGGCCGAAGACCTGGTTTCAAGAATGACCCTGGAGGAGAAGGTAAGTCAGCTTACAAACGATGCCGGAGCAGTTGAGCACCTTGGTATTCCACAATACAACTGGTGGAATGAGTGCCTTCATGGTGTGGCCAGGGCAGGGAAAGCCACCGTTTTTCCACAGGCCATCGGTATGGCTGCAACCTTCGACCGGGAGATGATGTTCAGGATGGCTGAGGTGACCTCTGACGAAGCCAGGGCCAAGTATCATGATTTTGAGTCCCGGGAGAAGCGGGGGATTTACCAGGGACTGACCTTCTGGTCTCCCAATATCAATATTTTCAGGGATCCAAGGTGGGGCCGGGGACACGAGACTTATGGCGAGGATCCTTACCTTGCAGGCGAAATGGGGGTCCAGTTTGTAAAGGGACTCCAGGGAGACGATCCCCGGTACCTGAAGGTGGTGGCCACCTCCAAACACTATGTTGTGCACAGTGGTCCGGAGTCCCTTCGCCACCATTTTGATGCAGTGATTAATGAGAGGGATTTCAGGGATACCTACCTGCCCGCGTTTAAAAAGACCGTGGAGGTGGGTCAGGTCTATTCGGTGATGTGTGCCTACAACAGGTACATGGGTGAACCATGCTGTGGAAGCATTCCCCTGGAGCAGGAGCTTCTCAGGGGAGAACTGGGATTTAAGGGATATATTGTCTCCGATTGTGGTGCCATCAGTGATTTCCATACAGGTCACAAAGTAGTAAAGAGTTCCGAGGAAGCTGCTGCCAAGGGGGTGCTTTCCGGGACCGATCTGAATTGCGGCGATCAGTATCCCTCGCTGGTCAAAGCAGTGGAACAGGGTCTCATTCTTGAATCTGAAATCGATGTGGCAGTGGAAAGACTGATGTTGGCCAGGATGAAACTGGGTATGTTCGACCCGGATGAGTTGGTTCCGTGGTCCTCCACTGCGCTGGATGAGGTGGCAGGAGAGGCCCACAAAAAGGTTGCCTCAGAGATGGCCATGAAAACCATGGTCCTCCTGAAAAATGATCATGGAGCACTTCCATTGAAAAAGGATATTAAGAAAGTGGCTGTGATTGGTCCGAATGCAGACAATGTGGATGTCCAGTACGGTAATTACAATGGTTCGCCTGTGAATCCGGTGAGTGTACTGGAAGGAATAAAAGAGAAGCTGGGAGACCAGGCGCAGGTGAAATATGCGCTTGGAACGGCCCATCATGATGGGTTGCCCTACCTGGTTTCAGTGCCGGAAGGGCTTTTTTTTACTGACCGAAATGGAAGCCAGCCCGGCTTGAAAACCTCCTTTTATACCAATCTGGAAGCCAAGGGAGATCCGGTTCTGGAGCGCACCGATACAAGGGTGGATTACTACTGGTGGGATGGAGAGCCACCTGTGCAGGGTCTTGAGGATGACAACTATTCTGTGGCCTGGACGGGATACCTGGTTCCCCGCACCAGTGGAAAACATGCCCTCGGGGTGGAGGGAAAGTATTTCAATTTCATTTTTGAGGGCGATACGCTCCTTCGTATGCAAAATATTCACCATCCCAATAAAAGTTACCAATGGCTTGATCTGGAGGCCGGGAAGGCCTACCGGCTGAAGCTGGTGATGAAAGATGAGCATGGTGATGCACCCATTGTCATTCATTGGGATGAACCCAATGCGGGCCGTGCCGGTGAGGCGGTTCAGCTGGCCAGGTGGGCCGACCATGTGGTGCTGGTGATGGGTTTGACAGCGCGGCTTGAAGGAGAGGAGATGCATGGCCTTGAGCTGGACGGATTTTACCGGGGCGACCGAACCTCACTCGATTTACCTGAAACCCAGAGCAGATTGATCCGGCAGATCGTTGCCACCGGGAAACCGGTTACCCTTGTACTGATGACCGGATCGGCAGTTTCCATAAACTGGGAGGATGAGCACATCTCATCCATCCTGCAAGCCTGGTATGGCGGTGAATCGGCAGGAAGTGCCGTGGCCGACGTACTTTTCGGAGATTATAACCCTGCAGGCAGATTGCCGGTCACTTTCTACAGATCGGTCGATGACCTTCCCGATTTTGAGAACTATAATATGGAGGGAAGAACTTACCGTTATTTCGGGGGCGAAGTTCTTTATCCTTTTGGATACGGTCTCAGTTATACATCTTTCAGCTATGATAACCTGATCCTGGAAAAGGATGAGATTGCACAGGATGAGGAGCTGACGGTCAGCGTGGAGGTGACCAATACGGGGCAGTTCGACGGGGAAGAGGTTGTTCAACTGTATGTCAGCAAACCAGGATCTGTGGTGGTGAGACCGTTGAAAGATCTAAGGGGATTTGACAGGGTATTTATCAACAAAGGGCAGACCAGGGTGGTTTCCATCTCCCTTGGTCCGGATGAGCTTGAAAATTATGATCCTGAAACGGGCGATTACCAGGTCGAAAAAGGCATTTATGAAATATGGGTAGGCTCCTCTTCGGATGATAGTCATCTCATCCAGGCATCATTGCTGGTCCGGTAACCTTTAGGATGCATCCATCAAATATTTGTACATTTGGCCTGACATGAATGCTTCCCTCCCGCACCGGAAATTGAGAACTCTCCTTGTATTTTTGGGGATAATTTTACTCTCCTCGCTTTTTATACTGCCCTATCTTGGTTCGGTAAACCTATTCGACAGCAATGAGATAAACTATGCGGAATCGTCCAGAGAGATGATTTTGACGGGCGACTATTTAAATGTGCAGATTGATTTTCTGCCCTTCGTGGAAAAACCACCACTTTTCTTCTGGCTGCAGGTGGCTTCAATGAAAATTTTTGGCATCAATGAATTTGCGGCAAGGTTTCCCAATTTCATTTGTGGCATCTTAACGCTGATGATCCTCTATTCCTTTGGCAAAAGAATTTATGGACACCGTTTCGGCATTTTCTGGGTTCTTTCCTTCGGTTCTGCGATTCTTCCCTTCTTTTTCTTTAAATCGGGAATAATTGACCCCTGGTACAATCTGTTTTTCTTTTCGGGAGTAGCCTTTTTCATACTCTATATGGATAGTGAAAGGAGACGGACCAGGATGTGGAATGTGGTGCTCGCGGCTCTCTTTTTGGGATTGGCCGTGCTGACCAAAGGGCCTGTTGCCGTTTTGATTTTCTTTATTTGTCTGATCATATTCCTGTTTCTGAGGCGATTTAACCTCAGGGTCACCCTCCAGGAGACGGTGCTCTTTCTATCCATTCTCCTGTTGATCGGCGGGTCCTGGTATTTATACCAGTTTGTGAGCGGGAACGGCTATGTACTGCGTGAATTCATCCAGTACAGTATCGATATTTTTTCCCAGGAGAGATCAGGCCATGGTGGTTTTTTTGGATATTACATGGTGATTCTGCTCCTGGGTGTATTCCCCGCTTCGGTTATCGCCATGAAGAGTATTACCAAGAAGTCTGAAAAAACGGAAATACAACGGCTCTTTAAGCAATGGATGTATATTATGATCCTGGTGATCATTGTACTCTATTCCATCGCACGGACAAAGCTTTTAAACTACTCTTCCCTGGCCTATTTTCCACTGACCTTTCTGGCCGCCTGGGTTTGGGATAAGTGGGTGGACCGGAAAATCGAAATCGGGACCTATCAGGTGATCATGATCTTCATCATTTCCATCTTATATTCCAGCCTGGTCATTGTCATTCCTCTCCTGGCAAATCACCCGGATTGGCTTTCAAGGAAGGAGCTCTCTTTTATCAACGAATTTACCAGGGCAGCCCTTCAGAGGGATGTTCACTGGAGTGGTTATGAATGGATGGTAGGGATCTTTCTGATCCTGGGGGTGATGTTTTCACTGATCCAGATCCTTCGTCGGAATACGAATGGGATGGTAATTCTTCATATGGTTGTCTTGATTTATGTAACAGCCTCACTCTATATTTTTACCGGGAGAATCGAAGATTACACCCAGCGGGTAGCTGTTAAATTCTACAAAGGACTTAAGGGTCAGCAGGTATATGTGAGGCCATTGGGTTTCAAAAGCTATGCCCATCTTTTCTATTTTGATAAACAGCCTGGTGAAACCCGGCTGACCGTGGATCAGATGATGGAGAATGAACTGGACAGGGATGCCTATTTTGTGATCCAGAAGAATAAGAAAGAGGTACTTCTTGAGAGATATCCGCAACTGGAGATTATCCTTGAGAAGGATGGATACGTGTTCACGGTTAAACGTGCCCTGACAAACTAATCCGCTTTTACAATCTCCACCACCCTTTTTTCCCTGCTGCTCCGGTAGGCGGCCTCGATAATGCGGATCACATTCCTTGCCTCTTCCGGAAGAACCGCCAGGGAATCCTGCTTCCTGACGGCCTGGTATAGATTGTCGTAAAATTCCAGGTAGTTTCCTGCAATCGTGGGGTATTTTCCTTGTACAAAGAATGCACCCTCACGGGCATTCATTTTACCCCAGTCTGATTCCGGTTCCTCGCCCCATCCTTCCGATCCGGGAATGGCGCCGCTTTTTAATGCCTCCTCCTGGGGATCGAGACCCCATTTGAGATAGCTTCCGTCTGTGCCGTGAAGGATGAACCTGGGTCCGGGTTCGCGAACAAGGTAGCTGCTTCTGACCATACACTTAAACCCGGGGTAGTGCAAAAACAGGTCATAACTGTCGTCGGTGATGGCTCCGTCCCGCAACATCCGGCTTTCGCAATAAAGGTGCTCAGGCATTCCGAAAAGTTGCAGTGCCTGGTCCACCAGGTGTGAACCAAGGTTGAAGAGGGTTCCTGAACCGGTGGAGCGATCTTTCCAGGACGCCTGTATTTCGGTCCTGTAGCGGTCAAAGTGAGATTCGAAATCCACCAGTCTGCCCAGCTTCCCGGTCTGTATGATCTCCTTAACAGTTAAAAAATCGCCATCCCACCTCCGGTTTTGAAACACCGTGAGCAGGACCCCTTTTTCCCTTGCCAGGGTGATCAGCTGGTCTGCATGTTCCACCTTGAGGGTAAAGGGTTTCTCCACCACCACATGTTTTCCTGCATTCAGGGCCCTGGCTGCCATCTCAAAATGAAGGTGGTCGGGAGTGTTCACAATCACCAGTTCCACTTGAGGATCTTCCAGGATGGCATCATAGGAGGTCACAATCCCGGCCCCGGGGTGCCTCCCCTTAGAATCCTCTTTACTTCTTTCCAAAATCTTTACAATTTTAAATCCGGGGTGCGACTGGAGCAGGGGACCGTGAAAGATTAAACCTGACATTCCATAGGAGCAAAGGGCCGTGTTTATCACATTCATGATGAGAATTTCTTTCGTAAAATTAGCGAAAAACCTTAACTTCGAAGCCAACATTTTTCAAATGGATCATAACAGAAGAGAATTTATAAAAGTGTTTTCTACCATGGCTGCTGCCGGCATGTTTGCCTCTGGACTGCCCTGGTTGAAAGAGATCAGTGCACAGGGAAACCTTAGCGAGGTAAAAATCGGGGTGATCGGAGTAGGTTCACGCGGTCTTTACCAGGTTCAGCAGCTATTAATGATCGAAGGTGCCAGGATCACCTGTTTCTGTGATAATTACCAGCCCAATTTTGAGAAAGCTCAACAGGTGATTGGTCCCGGTGCAAGGGGGTACATCGATTACAGGGAGATGCTCTCCGCCGAGCAGGTAGATGCCATCATCATCGCGGCTCCCCTTCATGAACACATGAGAATGACTGTGGATGCACTGGATGCAGGAAACCATGTATTCTGTGAAAAGGCGATGGCCATGGATTACGAGCAGTGCAACCAAATGATCCTGGCCCGGGAGCGGACAGGCAGGATCCTGTACATAGGCCACCAGAGGATTTTCAATACCAGGATCCTGCAGGCTGTGAAAGAGATCGAAGAGGGGGGGGTTGGTGAGGTGACTCAGATCAGGGCTTACTGGCACCGTAACAACGACTGGAGAAGGCCTGTGCCTTCACCCCATCTGGAGAGAAAGATCAACTGGCGCCTTTACCACGAGTACTCCCGGGGATTGATGACAGAGCTGGCCTGTCACCACCTGCAGGTAACCAACTGGGTACTGAAGGATAAACCTGATTATGTGATGGGTTCAGGCAGCATTAACCATTGGAAAGATGGCCGGGAGGTTTTTGACAATGTAAACCTGGTCTATCATTACCCTTCCGGTGCACATGTGATCTATGATTCCCTGGTCAGTAACAGGAAATTTGGGATGGAGATTCAGGCGCAGGGGCCGCTGGGCACCATCGAGATGGAGAAAGGTTACAGGTATTCGGAACAGCCCACCCCGGCTCCCGGAATTATCCAGCTGATTAAGAACATTGAAAATGATATTTTTAATGGCATTCCCATTGGGGGATCCAGCTGGGTACCGGAAGGTCCCGTAAATGATAAAGGTACCTACCTGCTTGATCGTTTGCTGGAAACCGACGGATCGGATATCCAGATGGAGTCCTTTGTATCGGATGTGAGAAACAACAGGGTGGATCCATGGATCACCCGGCAGGGATTTTACGCCTCCATTGCCACCCTTATGGGATTTGAAGCAATGATGAACCACCGAATTGAAACCTGGCCGGAGGGACTGGCCATATAAAAGGATGATCAGTATGTTCAGAGATACCACCATAACCGCCGCTTCCAAGAGAAAGGAGCTGATGATCTTCCTCTCCTGCTTCATCGGGGCCAATCTATTGAATGTGATCGGGATTATTCAGAATTCCTCCCCGGCAAAGGAACTGGTTACCCAGCTGCACGTGGTTCTGATCGTGTCCCTGTTACTCTATGGGATGGTTTTGATCCTCAGGGCACTTTATTACCTGGTCTCCCGGATCTGGAGCCGGAAATAGATCATGGGAAAAGAGAAGGATACATTTGAAGGAGGAAGAAAGCTTCCTTTGGTGGAGGAGTTTTATACCATTCAGGGAGAGGGATATCACACTGGGAAAGCGGCTTACTTTATAAGAATCGGGGGATGCGATGTGGGATGCAGCTGGTGCGATACGAAATTTTCATGGAATCCCGGGTTGCATCCGGTTGTTCCGGCTGAACAAATTGTCTCTCATGTGCGTTCTCACCCGGCTGCAGCGGTTGTGGTTACCGGTGGTGAACCGCTGATGGTGAATATGGATTATCTGACCGGGTTGCTGAAGGATGAGGGAATAGAGACTTTCCTGGAAACCAGTGGAGCTTATCCGCTCAGCGGTGTCTGGGACTGGATCTGCTTCTCACCCAAAAAGAATTATCCGCCTCAGGAGATTTTTTTCAACGTAGCCCATGAACTGAAAATGATCATAGCCACACCGGAGGACCTGGAATGGGCTGTGGAGAATGGACGCAAGGTAAGTTCCCAATGCAAGTTATACCTGCAACCGGAATGGAGCAGGCGGGAGTCCATCCTGCCTGTTATCATCGAATTTGCCAAGGAGCATCCCCGGTGGATGATCTCCCTTCAGTCGCATAAATACATGAGAATTCCATAATGATGAAACGGGCCCGGGTCATATTTATCATTCTCCTGACCACCGGGATCATCCAGGGGCAAAGCTATGATTCCAATTCCAAAAAGGCCATAAAGCAATTTGAAGAGGCGGTGGAACTGTACAAGGGAGGAGACCTGCTTAATGCTGAAGCAGCCCTGGAGAAGGCTATAAAGGTTGATGACAGGTTTACGGAAGCCTATGGGTTACTCTCCCAGATCTGTTACGAATCGGGACGTGTGGATGAAGCTATTGAATATTACAGCAGAACCATTGAAATCGATCCTGAAGGCAACCCGGACGGGTACAGGCTTCTTGGAGGGCTTGTTCTGCGGACCGGTGATTATCAGCGCGCCCTGGAACTGCTTGATAAGTTCCTCTCCTTTCCCCTTGAGGATGTGAGTAACCGGGAGTTGGCTCTTTCCATGAAAGCCAGCTGCCTCTTTGCCCTCGAGGCCATGAATAACCCGGTTCCTTTTGAACCAGAGAACCTGGGCGATTCAGTGAACTCTGAATTGAATGAATACTGGCCCTGTCTCTCTGTGGATGAGCAGCAGCTGATGTTCACTGTAATGCTCCCCATCCAATCCGGTCTGGACTCGCCGTCGCTGCAGGAGGATTTTTACCTGTCAAAACGATCGGGCAACCACTGGACCCAAAGAGAGAATGCCGGTCCGCCTCTGAACACGCCTGACAACGAAGGGGCTCACTCGGTAACTGCCGACGGCCGGATGTTGTTTTTTACGGCCTGTAACCGGAGGGATGGGATGGGACAATGTGACATCTATGTCACCCATCTGGAGAATGGGAACTGGATCAGGCCGGTGAACCTGGGGTCTCCTGTGAATTCCAGGTACAGTGAAAAACACCCATCGGTATCGGCCGACGGCAGGATGCTCTACTTCACCTCCAACCGTCCGGGTGGAAAGGGATCTTTCGACATCTGGAGATCGCAGTGGAACGGGACCGGCTGGAGCATCCCTGAAAACCTCGATTCGGTGAACACCTCTGGGATTGAGCAATCCCCTTTTTTACACCCCGATCAGCGCTCACTCTATTTCTCCTCTGCCGGATGGCCTGGAATGGGGCAGGGAGATCTCTTTATGACGCGTCGAAGGGGCAAGGATGACTGGAGTCAGCCTTTGAACCTGGGTTACCCGATCAATACATACAGCGATGAAATCGGGCTAAGCATCAACGCCAGAGGAGACAGGGCCTACTTTGCATCAGACAGGGAGGGAAGAAACAATACAGATATCTTTACTTTTGAACTTCCCGTGGAGATCAGACCTGTGATGGTATCTTACCTCACGGGCAGGGTTTATGATTCCGGAAACATGAAAGGGGTCAGGGCCCTTATTCAGCTCATCGATCTTGAGACCGAAGAGGTTGTGGTTGAGTCGCCCTCTTTCCCCACTGAGGGTGATTATCTTGTGACTCTTCCCACCGACCGGGATTATGCCCTGAATGTGTCTGCCGAGGGATACCTCTTTTTTTCAGATCATTTTGCCTTCAGGGGTGAACACAGCCAATGGGACCCTTTGCGGCGGGACATTCCCCTTGAGAGGGTGGTGGTTGGAAGCAGTGTGGTTCTGAACAACATCTTTTTTGATTCTGATTCCCACCAACTGCTTCCTGGTTCGCTGGCCGAGTTGAACAGAATGATTATATTTATGAAGGAGAATCCGGGAGTTTCTGTTGAGATTGCAGGACACACCGACAGTACCGGGTCAGTGGCGCATAACCAGGAATTATCCTCCAAAAGAGCGAAGGAGGTTGTGGAGTACCTCAGGGAGAAAGGGATTGAAACAGGGCGGCTGTTTTCTGCAGGGTATGGAGACCGGAAACCGGTGGCCCCAAATGATACGGATCAGGGCCGCGCTTTGAACAGAAGAACCGAACTGACCATTATTGAGATCAGGTAATGAAAATGGTGCTCAAGGAAATACCTGACTATTTAAAGGATAAGAATACCATCATCACACAGGTGATGTGGGTTTCTGTCTTTGCTTTGATTTTCATCAATATTTACTCTCCATTTAATGCATCATCCTGGTTCGAGGGTGGCCGGCTGGAATTCTTCTTTTATTCAAGTGCACTGATCCTCTCGGGAATGCTTGTAATTGTTTTCAGTAAAATGATTTTTGTACGGCTGGCCGGAAAAATCCGATTTTCCTACCTGCTGTTCGGGATTTGGAACCTGATGGAGGTGGTCCTTCTTGCAGTTGCCTACCTGGTGGTGGATCTTTTGCTCCTGGATTCGGGTGCTGAACTGGTGGAAAGGTTCATCAGCCTGCTGTTCATCACCCTGATGGTACTGGCCATTCCATATTCTCTCTCCTGGTTATGGCTCTCTTTGAAGGATAAGCGTTCCAAGCTGGAAAGTCTTACCCGGAACATATCCAGGGAGTTCATAGAGAGGCAGATGATCACATTCAGGGATGAGACCGAGAAGATGAGATTCTCCATTAAATCAAGCGATATTCTTTTCGTGGAGTCGACCGATAATTATGTAACGATTCACATCCATGATGATGGTAAATTGAAAAAGGTGATGTTGCGCAATACAATGAAAAGACTGGAAAAGGAACTGGAAGGGACTCTGATTCAGCGTTGCCACAGGTCATATATGGTCAATTTTGAGAAAATAAAACAGGTAAAACTGATCAGCACAAACCTCTACATCTACATGGATTTTCCCCATGAAATTCGATTACCGGTATCAAAATCATATGCCGAGCATGTTCATGAGTTTCTGAACCGTGTATCCCTGTAAGCCTGGATGTTTTTTACAGCAGCTTTTATTGGGCCTTGAGCAAATATGATTAATTTCGGTTTTTCCTTTAAATCCCCAACATGATGAACCAGTTCGCGCGCAGTATGATGCTGTTGTCAGCCATGCTGCTTTTTGTTCCTTTCAACCTATCAGCCCAGAAGAAAAAACAAAAAGAATCTTCGGATGGTTACAGTTTCACCATTGAGTGCAGCATTCCAGTAACCCCGGTGAAGGATCAGCACCGATCCGGCACTTGCTGGTGTTTCGCCTCCACCAGTTTTATTGAAGCCGAGTTGCTCAGGACCGGGAAAGGAATTTATGATCTATCTGAAATGTATGCGGTTCGCAAGGCATATGAGCTGAAGGCAGAGAAATATGTCAGGATGCACGGAAATACCAATTTTTCGGCCGGGGGGTTGGCGCATGATCTGATCCACATTTGGAAAGAGAATGGATTGGTACCCCAGGAGGCTTATCCTGGTATGGCTCAGGGAGACTCTCTTCCGGTCCACGGGGAGCTTGATGCCGTGCTCAAAGGCTATAGCGACCAGGTGATCAAAAATCCCAACAAGAGCTTGACCCCTGTCTGGAAAGCAGGCTTTAACGGTATCCTGGATGCTTATGTGGGGGAGGTTCCCTCCAGCTTTGAATACAATGGTGAGAATTTTACTCCCCGGTCATTTGCCGACGGACTTGGACTAAATCCCGACGACTACGTTGCCGTTGGTTCATTTACCCATCACCCTTTTTATAAGCCCTTCATCCTGGAGATCCCGGACAACTGGATCTGGGGATCGATTCAGAATGTTCCCATTGATGAATTGATGGAACTGCTCGATCATGCCATTAAAACCGGATATTCGGTGTGCTGGGATGCTGATGTGGGGGAGAAGGGCTTTGCATGGAAGTCGGGTGTGGCGCTGATCCCGTCTACTGAGATCGGGGATCTGAGCGGGCTGGAGCGCGGCCGTTGGGACGAGCTTTCGGAAAAGGAACAGCAAGCACTTTTTTATGATTTTTCCACCCCCAAAAAGGAGAAGGTAATCACCCAGGAGTTGAGACAGACCTGGTTCGATAACTACCAGACCACCGATGATCACCTGATGCATATCACCGCCATTGCATCCGATCAGGACGGGAAAAGGTTTTATAAGGTAAAGAACTCCTGGGGGACAGCTAATCATATCTATGAGGGTTATCTTTATGCTTCTGAAAGCTATATGAGGGCGAAAACCATCTTTTTTATGGTTCATAAAGACGCAATCCCGGAGGTTTTGGCAGGTAAAATGGGTTTATAAATCTGCTCAGGCACATATCCCTGTCTCCAGGGAAGGGATTTCATCGCAACGTTATTCTTAGTTCCACGTATAACATGCAGGAACAAAGAATTACTTGCGGTTTTATGAAGAACAACCTGTTACAGATTGCTGTTTCGGCTGTAATCCTGATGGTTTCCGGGATGTCGGGACCCTCCGGACAGGAACAGGTCCCATTCCTTCCAAAGTATCCCGAGTATCCACCTTTTCTTCAGGTAGACCATTCCTGGGCCGATTCCATTATGGACGGGCTTTCCCTGGAGGACCGGATCGCCCAGATGATCATGGTTCAGGCATACTCCAACATGGATGAAGCACACGTGAAGTCCGTCAACAGGATGATCTCCAGGAATCATGTGGGGGGAGTGGCTTTTTTTCAGGGGGATCCGTTATCGCAGGCTAACTTAACCAACCTTTATCAGCAGGAGTCCCGAATCCCATTGCTGGTGGCCATTGACGGGGAGAACGGATTGGGCATGAGGCTGAAAAACACCATCAGTTATCCGCAACAGATGGCACTGGGGGCCATTACCGATCATGCCCTTCTACACCAGATGGGAAAAGATATTGCATGGCAGATGAGGCGATTGGGTGTACATTTCAATTTTGCACCCGTGGCAGATGTAAATAACAACCCTTTAAATCCGGTGATCAATACACGTTCATTTGGAGAAGATCCGGAAAATGTGGCTAAAAAAGTGATTGCAGTAATGAAGGGTATGCAGGAGGGTGGATTATTGGTGGCGGCCAAACATTTTCCGGGTCATGGTGATACCGATACCGATTCGCACAAATCCCTCCCGGTGGTTCCTTATGGCAGGGAGAGACTCGATACAATGGAACTCTTTCCATTCCGTGAGGCCATATTGAACGGACTTACAGGGGTAATGGTTGCCCACCTGCAGGTGCCCGGACTCGATGAAAGGGATAACAGACCGGCGACTGTATCGGACCGGGTGGTAACCAGGCTACTGAAGGGAGAGATGGACTTCAGGGGACTGGTGATAACCGATGCTTTGAACATGAAGGGATTGAGCTACTATTTTGAGCCGGGTCTCAGGGAAGTGGAAGCAGTAAAAGCAGGTAATGATATCTTGCTGATGCCCTCCGATGCGGGGTTGGCAATCTCCGAAATAAAAAAGGCAGTTAGAAGGGGTGAGATCACCGAAGAGCGGATCAATGAGAGCTGCAAGAAGATCCTGCTGGCCAAGTACTGGGCTGGATTGGGCAGTTACAGGCAGGTGGAGACAGCCTCACTCCTGAAGGATCTGAACCAGCCGGTCTTTGAACACAGGCGCCGGGAGCTGTTGGCCCATAGCCTTACCCTTGTTAAAAACCAGGATACATTGTTACCATTAAGGGAGCTGGAAAAGCTGAGTCTTGCAACGGTAACCTTTAGTCGGGGCGGATCTGTTTCCTATGGATCCACAGCCGATCTTTATACAGGAGCAGACCACTTTGCCCTCTCCCTTACGGCAGATCATACCATCGTATCCGGATTACTCTCGGAGCTGGTGAAATACAACACCATTATCGTTAGTGTACTGAATACCAGCTCATATGCTTCCAGAAATTTTGGGATCACTGATGAAACCGTGAGATTTATTGAAGCGCTTGATCCCCGGCAACGGGTGATTCTGAATGTGGCAGGAATTCCTTACACCCTGGACAGGTTCCGGAGCCTAAAACATATCAAGGCTGTAGTGCTCTCCTATAGCGACGACCCCATTGCCCAGGGTTATGCTTTGCAGGCCATTTTCGGAGGGCGCTCCTTTAGCGGAAAACTTCCGGTATCAGGTGGCCCGGCTGCAAAAGCAGGGGATGGGGAGGATACCGGCCGGCCAGTACGTCTGGGCTATGGGGAACCCATGGATGCAGGTCTTGATCCGGATACCCTGATGAAGATGGAGACTCTGATTGAAAATGCAATCAGGGAAAAGACCATGCCCGGTTGCCAGCTGCTGGTGGCTCGTCACGGACAGGTGATTTGGAACAGGGCTTATGGATACCATACTTACCAGAACAGGCGTCCGGTAAAGACTACCGATCTTTACGACCTGGCATCAATTACCAAAATCGCGGCCACAATTCCTTCATTGATGACCCTTCGCGACCAGGGAAGGTTCTCGGAGGACTCCCTGTTAGGGGCCTACCATAATGTTCCTGATACCAGCAACAAGGCCGGATTACTTATTTCCGATATCCTTTCGCATCAGGCGGGACTTGCCTCCTGGATTCCTTTCTACCAGACTACCCTTGAACCCCTGGACACCTCACAGTCCCTGGTAAGTTGCAACTGGTCTCCCACCTACGCGCTTAAGATCGGACCCTCCAATTATGCCAACCGGAACGTGAAGTATGTGGACGATGTTTATGAAAAATCATACTCTCCTTCATATCCTGTCCAGGTGGCTGAGGATCTTTATCTCAGAAGCGATATCAGGGATTCGATTTTCCGCATGATTTATGAATCGCCCCTGCTGGAGCCCGACTATCTTTACAGTGACCTGGGGTACTATATGCTTCAACAGATTATTGAACAGGAGACAGATACCATGCTCTATCCTTACTGCTGGTATCACTTCTATGCACCTATGGGTGCCGGTACACTGGGATACCTGCCACTGAGCCGCTTTCCAAGGGAGAGAATTGTTCCCACTGAAAATGACCTTTTTTTTCGCCGACAGCTGGTCCACGGTCATGTACATGATCCGGGAGCAGCCATGATGGGTGGGGTGGCCGGTCATGCCGGTCTTTTTGGTTGTGCCAATGACCTGGCAAAGATCATGCAGATGTACCTGAATAATGGGTGGTACGGAGAGGACCGCTTTATCGATTCATCTACACTGGCCACCTATACATCATGCTACAATTGTGAGAATGAGAACCGGAGAGGGCTTGGATTCGACCGGCCTGTCACCGATCAGCCCGATAAGGGTCCGGCCTGTAATGATGCTTCACCGCGAAGTTATGGTCATTCTGGATTCACCGGGACAGTGGCCTGGGTGGACCCGGATAATGACCTTGTCTATATATTTCTCTCCAACCGCATCCACCCCGACCAGGGGAATACAAAACTCACTGATGCCAATCTGAGGACCAGGCTCCAGCAGATCATTTATGATGCCATTCTCCAATAACTGCTACATAACACACATTATTGTAAGTTAGATTTGAGTTTTGTCATGCCCGATGGTCATCCGAATGACTAATTTTAATGAGTCATTTACCCACTTACCTCATTTATCATGAAACCGACGCGCATTGAACACATCGGTATTGCAGTGGCCAATTTGGATGAATCGATCCGCTATTATGAAAAAGTTCTGGGACTGGAGTGTTATGCCATCGAAGAGGTGGCTGACCAGAAAGTGAGAACCGCTTTTTTCAGGGTTGGAGATACCAAGATTGAGTTGCTGGAAAGTACCGATCCCGAAGGACCCATTGGAAAGTTTATCGAGAAGAAGGGTCCCGGTTTTCACCACCTGGCTTTTGCCATGGATAATGTGGGTGAATCCTTAAACCATGCCCGGAAGATGGGGGTTAAACTCATCGATGAACTACCCCGGAAGGGTGCTGAAGGATTGAAAATCGGGTTCCTTCACCCGAAATCGACATTTGGCGTTTTAACAGAGTTTTGCGGTCATGAATAGCCGGGATAAAGTTAAAAAACTGATTGATCTGCGTGAAAGAGCTCGAAAGGGCGGAGGCGAAGATCGGATCGATATACAGCATTCCAAGGGAAAACATACTGCACGCGAGCGGATCAGTATCCTTCTTGACGAGGGTAGCTTCGAGGAATATGATATGTTTGTGACCCACCGCTCCCACGATTTCGGTTTGGAGGAACATCAATATCTGGGTGATGGCGTGATTACCGGGCATGGTACCATTGATGGACGGGTGGTTTATGTTTATGCACAGGATTTTACGGTATTTGGAGGATCCCTTTCTGAGACCCACGCAGCCAAAATATGTAAGATCATGGACCAGGCCATGAAAGTGGGAGCCCCTGTAATCGGCATCAACGACAGCGGGGGTGCCCGTATCCAGGAGGGGGTCAGGAGCCTGGCAGGATATGCGGAAATTTTCGAGCGCAACATCCTTGCTTCGGGGGTAATCCCGCAGATATCGGCCATATTCGGTCCCTGCGCCGGTGGCGCGGTTTACTCTCCGGCACTTACCGATATCATCATCATGAGCGACCAGACCTCCTATATGTTTGTAACCGGCCCGCGTGTGACTAAAACGGTAACCGGGGAGACCATCTCCACAGAGGCCCTTGGTGGTGCCCAGATGCACTCCAGCCGTTCAGGGGTTGCCCACCTGGTGGCTGAGGATGAAGAGGAGGGATTATTAATGATCCGGAAACTACTCAGTTATATGCCCCAGAACAACCTGGAGGATCCGCCGGCAACCGAGTGTAATGATCCCATCGACAGGCTTGACGACCTTCTCAACGAGATTATTCCCGATCAGGCAAATGAACCCTACGATATGAAGGATGTGATATTCACCCTGGTGGATAACCATGAATTTTTTGAGATCCACAGGCAATATGCCATGAATATCGTGGTCGGTTTTGCCAAATTCAATGGCACACCGGTGGGTATTGTGGCCAATCAGCCCAACCATATGGCCGGGGTACTGGATATTGAGGCTTCCCGAAAGGCCGCCCGGTTTGTTCGTTTCTGCGATTGTTTTAACATTCCCATCGTGACTCTTGTGGATGTCCCCGGATTTCTGCCAGGCAGTGCCCAGGAGCATGGAGGGATAATACTGCATGGAGCCAAGCTGATGTTTGCCTATGGTGAGGCGACCGTTCCCAAAATCACCATTACGCTGCGTAAATCATACGGAGGCGCACACGATGTGATGAGCTCCAAGCAGCTTAGAGGTGATATTAATTATGCCTGGCCCACTGCAGAAATTGCAGTGATGGGTCCCAAGGGAGCCATTGAGATCCTTGAGGGAAAGGCTCTGAAAAGTATCGAAGAGCGGGAGGAGGCAAAACGCTTTATCGAGGAGAAGGAACAGGAGTATAAAGATAAGTTTGCCAATCCATACGAAGCTGCCAGGTATGGCTATATCGACGATGTAATTGAACCCCGGAATACCCGGTTTCGCATCATCAGAGCCATGCAGACCCTTTCAACCAAGAAGGAGATGAATCCGCCAAAGAAACATGCCAATATCCCGCTCTGATGACACCGATCATTATTTTCCTCAAAAACAACATTGACCTTGAATCCATTGTGATTGCAGTGGCCGGATACCTGATCGTGTTCATAGCCCTGGTGCTTCTGTTCTGGTTTTTCAGCGTTGTACCCAGGCTCATTGCGCTGCTCAAGGTCAATAAAACGGTCTTGCAGGGAAAACCGCATGCAAAGGGAACGGGGGAGGTGATTACAGGGGAGACCACAGCAGCCATAGCGATGGCACTCCACCTTTACCTGGATGAGATACACGACATGGAGAGCGGGGTGCTGACCATCAAAAGAATTTCCAAAAACTATTCTCCCTGGAGCTCAAAGATTTACGCGGTAAGAAATCAGTTTAACCGTTTGTAGAAGAATAACCATGAAGAAGTTTGAATTTACCATAAACGGCAATCAATATTCGGTCGACATTCACGGCATCGATGAGAACCTGGCTCACCTGGAGGTCAATGGAACCCCTTACAATGTGGAGCTTCACCGAAAGATAAAGACCTCCAAAACGCCCACCCTCATCCGCTCGGCCATCAAACAGCAGTCCATTCCGGATATACAGAAACGGGAGGGTGGATCATCCCATCCCGTCCTGGCCCCGTTGCCCGGCGCCATTACAAAACTGGAAGTCGGGAAAGGGGATATCGTGAAGAAGGGACAGCTGCTGCTGATTATGGAGGCAATGAAGATGGAGAATCGTGTTCTGGCCGACAGGGCAGGGGTGGTGGAGAATATCAGGGTAAATCAGGGAGATGTGGTTTTACAGGGCGATGTAATTATGGAGATTGTCTGAAATGAAAAAAGCCCTGACGCTTACTGCTGTTTTTTTGATGATTGTACTGGCCCGGTGGGTGGCATTTCCCGAGAGGGCAACAGGTTCAATGGTGGAACGGGCATCCGTTTCCGGGATGATTGTGACTCCTCCCGCGGAGCATTCAAGGGAACAGCAGGTTAATGATCAGGCGGATGGCGGTGTGGAAGGTGTCATGGAGCTGGCAGGAAAGGGGATCAGGAAATTTATCAGGTACTCAGGATTCAGGAACGCCACACCCGGTCACCTGATCATGATTGGGGTAGGACTTTTCTTTATCTTCCTGGCAATCAGGTATAATTATGAACCGTTACTGCTGATCCCAATCGGCATTGGGATTATTTTTGGAAATATTCCTTTTTTCCAGGAAGAAGGTGTAAATATGCAGATCGGTATCTACCAGGAGGGAAGCGTTCTCAATTACCTCTATTTTGGGGTATTAAAAGGAGTCTATCCTCCCCTTATTTTCCTGGGGATCGGGGCCATGACCGATTTTTCCTCCCTGATCAGCAAGCCAAAACTGATGTTACTGGGGGCGGCGGCCCAGGTGGGGATCTTTCTGACGTTTTTGGGAGCGCTTGCCCTTGGATTCCATCCTCAGGAGGCCGGTGCCATAGGGATCATTGGAGGAGCCGACGGACCCACCGCTATTTTTCTGTCATCGAGACTGGCCAACGGGGTGGATATCATCGGAACTGCAGCCAACGGCGATCCTGTTTATGTAAAGAACCTGATCGGTCCGATTGCCATTGCAGCCTACTCTTACATGGCCCTGGTTCCTGTGATTCAGCCACCGATCATGCGCTTGCTTACCACCCGCAGGGAGCGGTTGATCCGAATGAAGCCTCCCAGAGCGGTTTCAAAACTTGAGAAGATACTTTTCCCGCTTATCGGACTGCTGGTGACCACCTTTATTTCACCCAACTCTCTTCCTTTGCTGGGGATGCTCTTTTTTGGCAACCTGCTCAAGGAGTCGGGAGTAACCAAACGGCTCGCCGAAACCGCCCGAACCAGTCTGATCGATATTATCACAATCATGCTGGGGCTTACAGTGGGTGCCTCCACCCAGGCTGACCGGTTTCTTACCACCGATTCACTGGTGATATTCGGATTGGGTGCCATCTCGTTTATGGTAGCCACAGCCGGAGGAGTCGTTTTTGCCAAGGTTATGAATCTGTTCTCCAGTGAGGAGAATAAGTTGAATCCCCTCATAGGTGCTGCGGGTGTATCGGCTGTGCCTGACAGCGCCAGGGTAGTACAGAGCATGGGGCTGAAGGAGGATCCCACCAATCACCTGCTCATGCACGCCATGGCCCCCAATGTGGCAGGTGTCATCGGATCGGCTGTTGCAGCAGGGATCCTGTTGAGTTTCCTGCTGAAGTAACAAGGATATATTTAAAACCTATCAGATGAAAGATATAGAATTCACTGGCAATTTTGGAGAGAAGATCCGTTCCGACTGTGCAGTATGGCTGGAGATCAGGGAGAGTGGCGGGATCGGGCTTCAGTTGGAGAGCAAGGTGGACCGGATGTTTGGGACCGAAATCCGCAGACAGGTGTCAGAAGTGCTTCAAAGCCTTGATGTGGAGCATGCCAGGGTAGAGATGAAAGATTCCGGGGCCCTCCCTTTTGTGATCGCTGCACGCCTGGAGGCTGCTGTGAAGAAGGTAAGGAAGGATTCTAAATCTCATATCCCGGAGATCCTTCAACAGAACATTTCGGAATCGGTGAAAGAGAGGCCCCGGTTTTCAAGGCTCTACCTTCCGGGGAACACCCCGGCCATGATGCTGAATGCTGGTATTCATCAGCCCGATGGAATCATCCTTGACCTTGAAGATTCAGTTGCCCCGGCAAAGAAGGCCGAAGCCAGGCTGCTGGTCAGGAACGCCCTTTGCCAGGTGGATTTTTACGGTGCGGAGCGGATGGTACGAATCAACCAGCTACCGGCCGGACTGGAGGATCTGGAGTATGTGGTTCCCCATTACCTTCACCTGGTACTGATTCCAAAATGTGAAACTGCCAATCAGGTGAGGGAGGTGGATAAAAGGATCCAATCCATTTTAAAGAGAGAGAAACAGGATCGTGAAATTTTCCTGATGCCCATCATTGAAAGTTGCCTGGGCATTGAAAATGCATTTGAAATGGCTTGCGCCTCTGAGCGGGTGGTGGCACTGGCCATAGGACTTGAAGATTTTACGGCCGATCTTGGAGTGGCCCGGACTCCCGGAGGTGAGGAGTCGTTTTATGCAAGGAGCCGACTGGTAAATGCCTGTAAGGCTGCCGGTATTCAACCCATCGATTCGGTCTTCTCGGATGTTGCTGATATGGAGGGATTGAGAGAAAATGTGAAGCGATCCAGGTCGCTGGGATTTAATGGAATGGGATGCATTCATCCCAGGCAGGTTGCGGTAATTCAGGAGGGGTTTACTCCTTCTGAAAATGAAATTGAAAAGGCCGAACAGATCATGAAGGCTTTTGCCGATGCAAAAGCCAGGGGAGCAGGAGTAATCTCCATCGGAAATAAAATGATCGACGCTCCCGTGGTGAAAAGGGCGGAGCAGATCATGGAGCTGGCCTACAGGTTTGGAATCAGGCAAAAAGGAGAGTAAATAAGTAAAAATAGTTATCAATGGTGATCAATGCTGCAGGCAGGGAGGTTATTACAACCCTCAATGGAGATAAAGCGATACCCTATATGGGTGTGGGAAATTATAAACCGGGGGGTACGAGGCATGCCCCTCCGATAGCCAGTTGCAGTGATTATCCGGCCGACGGGAACAAACTCGTCAGGGACCTTCGGACCGCACTTGAGCGTTCCGGTCTCCGGGATGGTATGACCCTCTCCACCCACCACCATTTCCGAAATGGTGATTTCCTGGCCAATAGGGTGTTCGACATAGCCAAAGAGATGGGAGTGAAGGGTTTGAGGTGGTTTCCTTCCGCTGCTTTTCCCTGCCATGAGCATCTTGTTAAATACCTGAAGGATGGTACCATCCAACGAATTGAGGGAAGCATGAATGGTCCCTTGGGAAAATTCGTATCGGAAGGTGGAATGGAGGGCACCGGCGTATTGCGTTCCCATGGCGGACGCTACCAGTCTGTTCAGGACGGTGAGGTGAAGATCGATATTGCTGTGATAGGAGCCCCCGCTGCGGACCCGTTCGGAAACGGGAATGCCCTCTCGGGGGATTCGGCATGCGGACTGCTCGGATTTGCCCTTGCCGACTCCCAGTATGCCCACAAAGTGATTGTGGCCACCGATAACCTGGTGAAGTTTCCGTGCATCCCATGGCAGATCCAGGGAAATTATGTGGATTTCGTGGTTGAAGTGGAGCGGCTTGGTGATCCCTCCAAGATCGTTTCAGGAACCACCATGATCACCCGGTCACCCGACCGGCTTTTGCTTGCTGAACTTACTGCAAGGTTCTGTGATGCAGCAGGGATCATCCGGGATGGATTCAGCTTCCAGTCAGGCGCTGGGGGAACCTCCCTCGCAGTGGGAGAGTACTTCCGTGAGATCATGAAGAAGAAAAAGATCCGCGCCAGGTTTGCCCGCGGGGGCAGTAACAAATACCTGGTCTCCATGCTGGAGGAGGGATTAGTGGATTATATTCTGGACGGTCAGACTTTTGACCTGGAGGGGGTAAAATCCATGGCCGGGAATCCGGGCCATGTGTGGACCTCTCCCTTTACCAGTTATAACTATCATGGAAAAGGAAATTTTGCCCAGTTGGTGGATGTGGTCATCCTGGGCGCTACCGAAGTGGATCTTCATTTCAACGCGAATGTGGTCACCCATTCAGACGGTTACCTTCTGCACGGGTTGGGAGGATGGCAGGACTGTCTCTTCTCCAAAACGGTTATCCTGCCTGTACCACTGTTCAGGGATCGTGTACCTGTGATCAGGGATAGGGTAACCAGCCTCTGTGGTCCGGGCGAGCTGATCGATGTAATTGTTACTGAAAGGGGCATCGCCATCAATCCGCTCAGAAGGGACCTTATAGAGCTAACCCAAAACAGTGGCCTACCCATAAAGAGCATAGAGGAGCTGAAAGCAGAAGCTGACAGGATCTGCGGCTCTCCGGAGCCTGCCAGGGTCTCTGACCGGGTGGTGGCAGCCATCAAATGGGTGGATGGAACCGTGATCGATGTAGTGCGGCAGGTTACTCTTCCCTCCTGATCAGCTCAGTGGGGTCACTGTACCGGAGGGTAGATTTAGCCGGATCGGGAAACCAGACACATTCCACATTAAACAGGCTGGTCTCGTTTTGAACAATGGCCGGAGTCCAGCCACCAGAAACCCACATTCCTCCGGTACCCTCTTTGATTGCCCAGATATAGTAAACAGTGGGCTCGAGGTTCTTAAAGAGCACTTTCCCCTGATCATCGGTAAGACCGAACCGCATGGGTTCCTCAATGTTATTCCAGGCAGATTGGTTGTCGTATAACCAGACTTCTGCACCTTCCTGGAGGATTAAGCCGGTGCTGTCTGATATATAGATATAGAATCCCAGGTTGGTTGGATCATGAATGGTGAGTGATAAGGTTTTTGCCTGATCCCCGGCATCGTTGGAGGCTGTGAGTTTTACTTCAAAGATCCCGGCTTCTGTATAGATGTGTGTGGGATGTTCTGCCACTGAGGTGCCACCGTCACCAAAGGTCCAGCTATAGGAATTGGCATCCGCGGTAATATTTTGAAAATGAATGGTATCACCTGCTTCCGGATTCTCCTCTGGTGTATAACTGAAATCGGTCTCAGGAGCTTTCTCACAGGAAAGGGTAGCCAGGAGAATTGTGATCGCAAATAAGGGTATGAAAGTTTTATGCAGATTCATGATAGGTAAGCATTGAATAATTCATTTGAAGATTTGGAGCCGGCGAATATAGTCGATTTGGAAACAAGGTACAAATTAATATAATGCTTCCATTTCTCTTTTTTATATCTTACATGCAACATTCCCATTAACCCTTCGTCATTGTGGCAGAGATTGAGAATTCCGGAACCTATCACCCGAAGCACCTGAAGCTGGTGGAGGCTTGTAAAAAGGGAGACCGGAAGGCACAGTTTGAGTTATACCGGCAATACAGTAAGGCGATGTATAACACCACCCTGAGGATAGTCAGGGATCCTGATGATGCTGAAGATGTCATGCAGGAGGCGTTCTTAAAGGCATTTTCCAGAATAGGAACCTACAGGGGAGAGGTGAGTTTCGGAGCATGGCTGAAGCGGATCGTGGTGAATAAGTCTCTTGATTTCCTCAGATTGCAAAGGGAGCATGTCTCCCTTGAGGAGGTAAGTGAGGTTGAAGAGATTCCTGAAGATAATCCCGGCTTCACAGAGGTTGCCTATTCTGCTGATGATATCAGAAGGGCCATTTTTGCACTACCGGATGGATACAGGGTAGTGCTCTCGCTAATCCTGCTGGAAGGATATGATCATGAGGAGGTCTCGGAAATACTCCGGATCACCAATGCAACCTCAAGGACACAATATCACAGGGCAAAAAAGAAGTTGGCCGAAATGCTAAAGAAAAATGGGAAAAAGGATGATTGATCTGGAGAAACATATAAAGCAGCAAAGGTTGCAATTGGATGCGGATGGACCACGGGAAGGTCATGAGGAGCGTTTTCGCCGGATGTTGCATTACCAGCCGGTTAGGAAAATTAATTTCCGGCATGGGTTACAGATTGCCGCATCCATCGCAGTGATCCTTGCCTCGGCGGTTATGCTGATCCGTAGCAATAAAAGCGGAGATAAAATAGCAGTGCATGAAATTCCCGCATCGGTTATTGAAGCCGATCAATACTACGCCACACAGGTGGCATACAGGGTTGATCAGATCAAACAGTTCGAATTTCATGACAATAGGGAGAAAACATTGCTCCTTGAAGAACTGGAAGAGCTGGATACCTATCAGCACCAGTTAATGAAAGATCTGGAAGCAAATCCCGATGATGAGCGGGTCATCAATGCCCTGATCAATCATTACCAGGTAAAGCTGGATGTCATGGACCAGATTATTTTTCAATTGAATCAGTTAAAAAACCAAACAGATAAAAAAAATGAAAATGAAAGTATCTAATTTGAGAAGTTTGCTCCTGTTGCTCCCGATTACAATAGTAAGCTTTTCTCTTTCTGCCCAGGATGCTGTAAAGGATTTCTCAGAATCCTTTGAGGTGGGTGAGGGCATTACCCTTTCAGCTGAAACCCGTTATACAGATGTGGAACTGTTGACCTGGGATAAAAACCTGGTGGACATTTTTGTGGAGATAAAGGTGGATGCTTCCTCCAAAAGCAGGGCTGAGGAGCAGTTGTCCATGATCGATGTCAGGATTGTCAAATCAGGCAATTTTATCACCTTAAAGACCGAACTCGATGAAGGATGGTCAAGGAATGCAAAGGTTGATATTCACATCATCGTAAAGGCGCCTGAATACATGAACCTGGATATGTCCTCCTCATATGGAGACCTGTTTGTCCAGGAGCTGAACGGACTGGTTCAACTGAATCTTCGGTATGGAAACCTGAAAGCAGGAACGCTGGGTCGTGGAAATGAAAAACCCTATAACACACTCGACCTTGCCTATTCGGATGCAACCATTGAAACTGCGGGCTGGATGGAAGTGGAACTGGCCTATTCGGATATGGAAGTCGTGCATTCGACCATGATCTTTTGTGAAAGCAAATATTCTAAGCTGACAGGAGAGAAAACCGGAGGAATTGTAACGGAAGGTGCATATGATAAATATGATTTTCAGGAGGTAGATAATTTCGTTGGAAACCTGCGTTATTCCGGGGTAAAACTTGGAGCCCTGAATAAGAAAATGGATGTCGAGTCCAAGTACACACACGTGAAGGTCCTTCTGGTCTCCAGGGATTTTAAGACCATCAATGCCATCTCCTCCTACGGTAATTTCTATCTTAAGATGGAGGAGGGAACATCATTTAAAATCGAAGGGGAGGCCAGGTATGGAAACTTTAATTTGGTTATGGATGGGAAACTCAGCAAAACGAAAGAGAATAACCTGGTGAAGATCTGGGGAACTGTTGGATCTGCTCCCAAAGGATCAATCACACTTGATGTCAGGTATGGAAACATCGATATTGAGTAAATATAACTCCTGACAGCACGAAACAGTCCCGGAATTTTCATAATTTCGGGACTGTTGCTTAACGGACCATTTATTCCGAAAATCCTCAAAATATGAGATTCATTATAAAATTCCCTGCGGTCATTCTCCTGGCTGTAATCTTCGCCTGTGGCTGTGATGCAGCTGACCCCGTACCCTATGCCTATGCCCTGGTGTTGCATGGGGGTGCAGGTTCCATGAATTTCGAGAACCTTCCGGTACCCGGGCAGGAAGCTTACAAAGCCTCCCTGGATAGTGCCCTGCAATTGGGACTTGATATCCTGGAAGGAGGCGGTTCATCTATCGACGCGGTGGAAAAGGTGATCCGGTATCTCGAGGATCATCCGCTCTATAATGCCGGAAAGGGAGCAGTATTTACCAGTGAAGGAAAAAATGAGCTTGATGCCTCCATTATGACCGGATGGGACCTGAATGCAGGCGCGGTTGCGGGAGTAACCAACATCAAAAATCCCATCACTGCAGCCAGGGCTGTGATGGAGAAATCGGACCATGTGATGCTGGCCGGCAGGGGAGCGGAGGTTTTTGCATCTGAGGAGGGACTGGAGATCGTGGATCCGTCATACTTTTTTACAAAGAAACGGTTCGAATCTTTGCAGCGTTCCCAGGGGTTCGATAAAAGCGGAACAGTGGGATGTGTGGCTCTTGACCGCAAGGGGAACCTTTGTGCAGGGACCTCCACCGGAGGAATGACCAATAAAAAATATGGACGAATTGGTGATTCTCCGGTCATTGGGGCCGGTACCTATGCAAATAATGCCACCTGTGGTGTTTCTGCCACGGGTCATGGTGAATTCTTCATGCGCTGGGTCGTGGCACATGATATTTCTGCACTGATGGAGTATAAAGGTTATGATGTGGAGACGGCTGCAAGAGAGGTAATTGAAAAGAAGCTGGCTAAGGTTGGCGGAAGCGGAGGGGTTATCTGCCTGGACCATTTTGGCCGCCCTGCCATGATTTCCAACACCAGCGGGATGTTTCGCGCTTACGGAAACTCCCAGGGTGAGAGAATGGTAGCCATATTTATGGAATAATAATCTGCATCCGTAATAATAATCTATTTTATCCCCGTGACTTGAACGGTAAAAAGGTCATAAAATCAGCATGATGAACAATGTATGCTTCGGTGGTGCGCCTCACCATATCTCCCTCACCCGCATGGGCAGCGATGATGTGACATACCTCCGCAGGAATTCCGCAGCTCTCAGCCAGGGAGACTCCTGAGAAGGGGTGTCTCATCAGCTTTCCATAGGAACCCTGTACCGCCTTTCCATTTTCATCAAGTTCATATTCCAGCAGCTTTCCCACATCGGCCAGGATCGCACCTGAAATAAGGATATCCATATCCACCGGTAACTCTTCTCCGAAGAACACGTTCATCTGATTGCCGCAATCACGGGCGATATGAACCACTGCCCGCTTGTGATCCATGAAGGTTACTTTCAGATCGGGCCCGCACAGAAGGGTGAATGGAATCCTGTTCAGATCCTCGGGACTTAATACACTTTTTTCAAGTGCCCTTTGCCATACCATGGCTGTTTTTTGCCTTAACGCTCCATTGGAGATCCATTCAAGCTCGGGCCACAAATCCAGGACCTTCTTGTTGATATCTTTCATCTTTCCTGATTAAAGTTTTGCAATAATTGCATCGGTTAATTGCCTTGTGGAGGAGGCGCCATTTGTGATCACATCGGCCCGGCCTGACATTTTCATCATGTCGTAGGTTCTGACCTTACCCTCGATGATCACACTGGCAATGGCGTACCTGATTCGCCTGGCAAACTCCCCCTCACCCAGGTGGTCCAGCATCATACAAGCCGATTCGATCATGGCGATGGGATTCACGATGCTTTCAGGGTAGCCGGCATATTTGGGAGCCGATCCGTGTGTGGGTTCAAATACAGACACCTCCTCTCCCAGGTTTGCACTGCATGCAAAACCAAGACCCCCGATCAATCCGGCAAACCCGTCTGATACAATATCACCAAACATATTTCCGGCTACTATGACCCCGTAGATTTCAGGGTTTTTGGTAAGCCACATCATCTGGGCATCGATATTGGTGTTCCACAGCTCAATGCCCGGGAAGTCAGTTTTCTGCATTTCCTGCGCCATCTTGTACATCATGCCCGAGGTCTCCCTGATCACATTGGGCTTTTCACAGACCGTAACACTTTTGTATCCAAATTTAACAGCATGAGAGAAGGCGGCCCTCAATATCCTTTCAGTGGCCCGTTTGGTGAAGATGCGTGTGGATATGGAGAGTTCCTCCACCGGGACTTTCCCGAAATTCTTCATGAATTTCGGGTGTGAAGCCAGACCCTTATAGACGATATCGGGGGGATTGGTCCACTCCACTCCTCCGTAAAGGCCTTCGGTATTTTGCCTGAAGATGACAACATCCACTTCAGGTTCCTCGATGGTATCCCCGGCCCCGCGGCGGATGAAATTCAGCGGATTTCCCTTATAGGTCCTGCATGGTCTGATACATATATCCAGGTTAAAGTGCTGTCTGAGACCAACAATAGGGCTTGAATAGACCAATCCTTTATCTTTTAATGAAGGGTCCAGTTCGGCTGCAGCAGCATCCTTAGGTTTACTGGTAATGGCACCGAAAAGACCGACTTTGTGCTTTTCCAAAAGATGAATGGTGCGGTCGGGAAGGGGGTTCCCCTCACGTTTCCAGAACTCCCAACCTATGTCTCCTTCCACATAATGGGCAGGGAATCCCACCATATCCAGTACACGGATGGCTTCTTCCAGAACGACCCTTCCGATTCCGTCTCCGGGAAGGGCGACTATGGTATAATGTTGAATGTTCATAAACAGCTTTATAGGGGTTTAAAGAATTACTATCTTTGCGAATGTAGAAGAATATTCCATAAGTGATATTGAGAATGATCAGTTTTGGAATAAATGTATTGCAAAACATAAAAGCCAACAATTCAATTCGTACATGCAAGAGATTTCGGCCCTTCAACCCAAAGAGGTCTGGGTATACTTTAATCAGATACTGGCCATTCCCAGGATCTCCAAACGGGAGAAGCAGATCGTTGCTTTTCTAGAAGAATTTGCCCGCGAAAAAGGCCTGAGCTGCCAGATCGACCAGGTGGGAAATGTGTTAATCAGCAAACCGGCCACTCCCGGTATGGAATCGAGAAAGGGGATGATCCTTCAGGCCCATCTTGATATGGTGGGTGAGAAGCACGCCGGGGTGAATCATGATTTTACACGTGACCCCATCCTTCCCGTCATGGAGGATGGCTGGGTAAAAGCAATGGGGACCACCCTTGGTGCTGATGACGGGATTGGGATTGCTGCCGCCATGGCTATCCTTGCATCTGATACCATTATCCACGGTCCCATTGAATGCCTGTTCACGATTGACGAGGAGAGTGGAATGACCGGGGCCCTTGGACTCCAGCCCGGGTTTCTCAAAGGATCCATCCTTCTGAACCTGGATTCAGAGGATGAGGGGGAGATTTTTATAGGCTGCGCCGGAGGGATTGATTCCATCGCGATCCTGAAGCTTAAAAAGAAACGGACAGGAAGAAATAAGGTCGCTCTGAAGGTAAGGGTAGGTGGCCTGAAAGGTGGTCATTCGGGAGATGAGATACACATGGGTTTGGGCAATTCCATCAAGATACTGAACCGCTTCCTGTGGAATGCCGACCGGAGATTTAAAACCGGCCTTGCCCATCTTGAGGGGGGAAAGGCGCGAAATGCCATCCCCCGCGAGGCTGAGGCGGTCATTGTTGTTCCCCAGAATGAACAGGAACTGATTCAGGTCTATTTCCACTCTTTTACCGAGATTGTATCCAGTGAACTGGCAAAAGTGGAGCCTGGGTTTTCCATGACCATCGAAAAAGTTGAGAAGCCCGATTTTATATTAAGGAGAAAACAACAGAGAAAACTTTATAATACGTTATATGCTTCACCGCACGGGGTCATTGCCATGAGCCCTGAAATTCCTGACATGGTTGAGACATCTACAAACCTGGCATCAATCTGCTGTTTGGATCAGGATCATCTCGAAATACTAACCAGCCAGAGGAGCAGTGTTGAATCCGCCAAAAGGGATATTTCCGACAGGATGGCAGCACTTTTCAACCTTCTGGGTGCCTCGATGAAACATTCGGAGGGTTACCCGGGGTGGAAACCCAATATGGATTCGGAGATTCTGAAAATCTCCAGGGAGGTCTACCTGGGTATTTTCAACACTGAGGCAAAGGTAAAAGCAATACATGCAGGACTTGAGTGCGGACTCTTTCTTCAGAAGTATCCCGAACTGGATATGATCTCATTCGGGCCAACCATTAAAGGGGCCCATACACCTGAAGAGCGGATCAGGGTTGATACTGTGGATAAATTCTGGAAGTTTCTGCTGAAGTTGCTGGAAAAGGCTCCTGAGCAGGTATCATAGATCGGATTACTGAACAGGCTCGAAATCCTCTTTTGAAACGCCGCAAACAGGACAATACCAATTTTCCGGTATTTCCTCAAAGGGTGTCCCAGGTGCGATACCACTGTCAGGATCCCCTTCCTCAGGATCATATACATATCCACAGATGGTGCATTGGTATTTTTGCATCTCAAATCAGGGTTTCAGGCTTCCAGTAATCACCTCGCCACTTTCGATGTCCAGTTCAGATCCGTTCATGCTGTGTGGTATCAGGTACACCACCATCATCACGATTGCAGCCAGGATGGCCAGCCACCTTGCATAGGATTTCTTCCTGAGGAACCAGGCTGCCAGAAAGGCTACCAGCGCAAACAGGGTTTTGTTATCTGTGAGGTCATTCCCGAAAGGCCATCCCGTCCAGTACTGTCCGAATGAGAATTTCTGAACCACTGGTCCCAGGATAAATCCTCCAATCAGCAGGAAAATGATGGTATATCCCATATACTTTTTATACGATGGTATGTTGGCCAGTGCAAAGATGATGGTAGCCATGGACCAGATCACGGTCAGCACCATCATCAGCACATGTGGGATCAGTACCCATGCAGGAACATCACCCCTGAACCGGATGACCACATTTTCACCATCATGCAGATCAATGGGGCTACCATCGGCCATCAGTTCCAGGTGATACTCAATTTTACCGGCTGGGGGTTGATGGGGGAGTTTTGCGCTCAGCAGATCTCCCTGCCTCTCCATTACCAGGGTATCCCAGGGGCTTTCTGTGGGGAAGAGTCGCCAGATCAGATGCGCTGAAAAACTCCCGGGAAGCTTCACTTCCACCGGGTAATCGCCAGGTCTCCCATTATTTGAACGGGGAAGGCTAAAGCGGAATTCCTCATTCTGGTAACTGATTTCATATTTTTTCGGGTAGGTGGGCCCGGTCATTTTCTGGTAAACCATGGATGCCAGTGATACTGCTACTGCCAGCACCCAGAACAGAACTTTTTTGAATTTCAGATTCATTGCTACATCGTTTTTAAATTCTTACCAGGATCTCCATTTTATCGTCGCCCCGTTTAACAGTAACTACAATATCCATTCCTGCTTTCAGCTGGCCAAGCCGGCTCATATAGTCATATACATTGCCCACCGATTTTCCCTCGATGGCGATGATCACGTCACCTTTCTGAATGCCACCTACGGCAGCGGGTTTGCCTTCGGTAACAAACATCACCGGCATACCCTCGCTGCCATCGTAATTCATGTCCGGCATCAGTCCCAGGGTGATCCCACCGCGTAGACCACGGGATGACCCGGGTACTTTGGGTCCTGCTTCAACAAAAGTGATTCGCTCTTTTATATTGGCAAAGGCTTCCGCGATATCCGCCGTAAAAGAGATCACCTCTTTTGCCCCTTCCATGTTGATCGAAGAGGCGTTGTCGGAGGGTGTATGATATTCTGCATGTGCTCCGGTGGAAATAAAGAGAACCGGGACATCCTTTGCATAGAAGGCAGCATGGTCGGAAGGACCGTAGCCCTCGTTGGCGTATTTCAGACTGAAACCATAATTCTGATTCAGTGAATCAAGGAGGGCCGCAAATCCGGGGGAGGTTCCCACTCCACCTATCTGTAATTGACGCTCCTCGTTCAGTCTGCCCACCATATCCAGGTTGATCATGACCTGAATCTCAGAAGGATCAACCGGAGGATTCTCCATCAGGTATTTGGATCCTACGAGGCCCATCTCTTCAGCGCCGAAGGTGGTGAAGACCATGCTTCGCGCCGGGGATTTTATAACCATGTATTCAGAGATCTCCAACACACCGGCAACACCCGATGCGTTATCATCGGCACCGTAGTGGACCGCCATGGTGTCGGGTGCTCTGGAGGAAGATCCGGGACCTCCAGTTCCCAGGTGATCATGGTGGGCGCCTATGATTACATATTCCCCTTTCAGAACCGGATCCGAACCCTCCAGGAAGGCGATGGTGTTGGATGTCTCCAATACTTTGGGTTGCAAATCGACTGTGATTGAAAGTTCAACTGAAGAAGCGAATGAGGCTGGTTCAACATTGGTGGAAATCTGCCTTTCCAGGATTACCAGGCTATCTTTTCCTGCAGCAGAAAAAATTCTTTCAGCCATGTTCCTGGTTACCTGGATTACGGGGATGGAGAGCGGGTGCTGTTTTCCCTTCAGCTCCTCCAGTGCATCATTGGGATCGAACCCCTCTCCCGATACCAGGATAACTCCTGCAGCCCCCAGATCGGATGCCTGAAGCGCTTTGCCCCGATCCTCGCTGTAATTAATAAAAGGGGAGGAGGGTTCCTGTTTACCCGGAACACCTCTCAGTATCATCACCCACTTGCCGGATGGATCAACCGACTGGTAATCATCATACTTTAATTCATCCTGGTTCACACTGAAACCGAAACCTGCAAATACCAGACTGGCGGTTAAAGATCCATTGTCGCTGAAGGAGATTGGACTGAAGTCAATACCAGGTTCCATAGCCACTCCATTATACGCTGCGCTGTTATTCGGTCCGGCTTCTATATCGGTCACGATGTCAAAATGTTGCAATCCGCTCCTTTCAAAAAGTTTCAATCCTGCAGCCTTATAATTTCTGGTTATATAATCGGCCAGTAAGAGATCCCCTCTGCTACCGGGATAGCGTCCGGCAAGCTCATCGGATGCCAGGTATGTAATATGTTCCTTGATTTCGGGGGTGGTGATTTCGGGTTCAAACCTGCTTTGACAGGAGATGAATAATTGAAACAAAGAAAATAATACCAAGGATGATCTCATTGTAAAAATTTGTTAATCAATTGATTGACATGATTGTTTATTTTAAATCTAAAGAGGGCAAGATACAACTTATTCTTTTTTCAGAAAGTACTTGACTTGAATAGAATTAAATTATATTTTTACTAAATAGTTTGACGTTATAGTCAAACTATATTGTCAAACCATCTTGTAAAACATTTTTGTCAAATGATGACGCTCAATACAGAAACTCAGCAGAAGATTATTGCATCGGCCGAGAAACTCTTTTACCAGAAGGGTAAGGCGGGCACTTCCATGCAGGATATTGCCGATGATGCAGGGATCAACCGGACGCTTCTGAACTACTATTTCAGGAGCAAGGATTTGCTTTTTGAGGCGGTGTTCAGAAAGGCCCTGGGTAATTTTGTTCCGACCCTTGCAGCAATGCTCCACTCCGATATGCCATTTGGAGAATACATTCCTCATCTGATCCATACCGTGATTGACACCATGCTTGACAATCCCCAGATTCCCATTTTTGTACTTCAGGAACTCTCCTCAGACCCCGACAGGATGCCGCATATCATCAAGGAGATGGGAATCGATCCCGAAGTTGCCTTTAGAAAAATTGAGGATGAAGGGGGTACGGGAGCTATGGATGAAAATGAATTTAAACAATTGATTATTAATTTATTAAGTCTTTGCATATTCCCCTTTGCCTCCCGTCCTGTGCTCACCGAAATTCTATTTAATGGGGATGACCATGCATTTATCGCTGCCATGAAGCAGCGAAGGGAGTTCCTTCCAAAGATGTTTCTGAAATTAATGAATCAAAAGCAATAACATGAGAGCAATTGCATTTATCCTGCTGTTCACGGTATCCATGATACTCGTTGCTCAGGAGACCATCACCCTTTTTGATTGCCACAATCTGGCCATTGAAAATGCGCCCAGACTGGCAGACCGGGAACTGCTGCAACAAATCGGGGAGTTGAAATCGGATCAGGCTCAAACCAACTGGTATCCCACACTCGATCTGAATGGTAAAATCTCCTACCAGTCCGACGTGGTGACGGTTGCACTCACCGACCCATCCATTCCGGTGGCGTTTCCCGAGGTGCCACACGATCAGTATGGTCTGAACCTGGATGTCAGGCAGAACCTTTATGACGGGGGTATGACCAGGCACATGAAACAACTTGAGGAAGCCAGAACTGCTGCGGATCTGCAACAGGTGGAGGTGGACCTCTTTGGATTGAAGGGGAGGGTTAATCAATACTATTTTGCAATCCTTGAGCTCCAGGCGAACAGGAAAAACCTGGACATTCACATGGATATACTGGTGTCCAGGCAGGAATCCATGAGATCAGCCATTGATAACGGAATACTGCTGGAGACAGATATGAGCGTCATGGATCTGGAGGTATTGAAGATACAGCAGGCCGTCCTGGAGGTCGAGTCACGCAGGCAGGCCCTTGTCAATGCGCTCAATGTTCTTTGCGGCACTTCACTTGGAAGTGATGCGGTGTTGCTGCTTCCCCGGCTGGAGGATTATTCCATGGAAGATATAAACCGCCCTGAATTCAAACTATTCGATCTGAAGGAAGCCTCACTGGAGGCTGGAAAGGAGTTGACCGGAAGGAAAAGGATGCCGTTACTTTATGCATTTGGTCAGACAGGATACGGGAAACCGGGTTACAACCTGATGAGTGAAACGTGGGACTTTTATTATATGGTCGGGGCAGGATTGAAGTGGAATATCTGGGACTGGAATGCCACAGGTCACGAGAAACAGGTGATTGAAAACCAGCAGATGATGTTAAGAAATCAGAGGGCAACCTTTAATAAGGAGATTTCATCCAACCTTGTTCAGGAGGAGGCCAGGATTGAGCAGTACCAAAAATCACTGGAACTTGAAGAGCAGGTTTTGAAACTTCAGGAAGAAATCTCAAAAAACGCGGCCACCAGGCTTTCAAACGGGACCATTACAACCACCGATTATATTTCAGAGCTGAACAAGGAGAGCCTGGCCCGGAACAACCTGGTCATCCACCAGATCAGACTTACCCAGTCCATCACCAACTATTTAACCATTCAAGGAAACCTGTAAAATGAAGATCATGAAACGCATTGGCACATTTATTATGCTGTTATTAATTCCCATCATCTCATGTAAGAATGAAAAGGGGCCGGTTGATGCATACGGAAATTTTGAAGCCATTGAAGTAATGCTCTCTGCAGAAACTGCAGGGGTCATTGTTGATTTTCCTTCAGGGGAGGGTGACAGGCTGCTGGAGGGTCAGGTTGTAGCAACCATTGATACCATTCAGATTGTTCTTCAGAAAGAACAACTTCAGTCTGGAAAATTATCCCTTGGGGCCAGAATCAACACACTTGATGCACAGATCAACGCCAGCAAGGTACAGCTGGATAACCTGGAACGTGAGAAAAAAAGGATTGATAAACTGGTGGAGGGTGGAGCAGCCACCTCCAAACAAAAGGATGACCTGGAGGGGCAGATTGAACTCCTGATGGCGCAGATTATGGCCTCTGAATCCCAGAAAGCTTCTGTTTATGCAGAACGAAAAACCCTTGATATTCAAATCAGCCAGGTGGAAGACAAAATTCGCAGAAGCATGGTGAGGAGCCCGGTTGAGGGTATCATACTTGCCAAATTCAAGGAGAAGGGTGAAATGGCATCAGCGGGACAACCACTCTGCAAAATAGCCAATTTGGATCAGTTGATCCTCAGGGCATACCTATCGGGTAGCCAGTTATCATCCGTGAAGATCGGCGAACACGTGCGGGTTCAGTTTGATATTGACCAGGGCCTGGAGGAGGTTTCCGGGATGGTGAGCTGGGTTTCACCCCGTGCTGAATTTACCCCCAAAATCATCCAGACCAGAGAGGAGCGGGTGAACCTGGTCTATGCCATAAAAGTGATGGTTCCAAATGACGGCAGGCTGAAGATAGGCATGCCGGGTGAAGTAATATTCTGATACAACCCTGAATCCATGCCGCTCATTATTGATCATATCGACAAGTCGTTTGATGCCATCAGGGCCCTCAGGCAGGTTGATTTTGAGGTTCAGACCGGTGAGCTTTTTGGAATCATCGGTCCCGACGGGGCAGGGAAATCGACCCTGTTCCGGATCATGGCTTCTCTGATGATCCCCGATGCGGGACGCTGCATCATGCAAGGGCACGATGTGGTATCCGACTACCGGGAGGTCAGAAAAATGATTGGCTATATGCCAGGTCGTTTTTCACTTTATTTAGACCTTTCAGTAGAGGAGAACCTGGCCTTCTATGCCCGGGTCTTTGGAACAACAGTGAAAGAGAACTACGATCTGATTCGTGATGTCTATGAACAGATCGCCCCCTTTAAAAAACGATTGGCAGGAAAACTATCAGGTGGAATGAAACAGAAGCTGGCCCTCTCCTGTGCACTTATTCACAGGCCGGAAATACTGATTCTGGATGAACCCACTACGGGTGTGGATGCGGTAAGCCGTCATGAATTCTGGGATATGCTGAAGCATATACAAACCCAGGGAATTACCATTGTGGTCTCCACACCCTATATGGATGAAGCGGAGATGTGCGATCGTGTGGCTCTGATACAAAAAGGCAGGGTACTGGGAATTTCGGACCCATCAGGGAGGGTGTCTGATGAAACGAATTTGCTCTATTCACTTCGCAGCAGCAGGGGGGCTTATGCGTATCTCGAAAGGGTCAGGAAACTTGATGGGTGTAAACATGCCTGGTTATTCGGGGATCGATTGCATGTGACCCTGAATTCAGCGAAGGATCTCCCGGTTATTAAATCGGCATTGGATCAATGGGACGACCCCACACTGGAGTGGAGATCCATTACACCTTCCATAGAGGATCGTTTCATGGGATTAATCGAGCAGGAGAAAGAGGAAAATTGGTTTAACGGGGATTCAGAATGATGGGTGAAAGGGAACATATCATTGAAGTGAAGGAGATGGTTAAAAAGTTTGGCTCATTTACAGCCAATGACCGGCTCACCTTCCATGTGGAGCGTGGTGAGATATTTGGTTTCCTTGGAGCCAACGGGGCAGGGAAGACCACAGCCATTCGCATCCTATGCGGACTCTCCTATCCAACTTCAGGCGAAATCCGCGTGGCTGGATATGATGTTTACAGAGAAAGGGAAAGGATTAAACGAAAGATTGGCTATATGTCGCAAAAGTTCTCTCTCTATGAGGATCTCACCGTCTCTGAGAATATACATCTTTATGCCGGTATCTATGGACTCGGGAGAAAGCAGATCGGTTCAAGAGAGGAACAGTTGCTCGACCGATTGGGCCTCAGCCATATCCGAAACCGGTTGATTGGCGATATCCCTCTGGGATGGAAACAAAAGCTGGCATTTTCGGTGGCCATTTTTCATCAGCCCGATATCGTTTTTCTGGATGAGCCCACCGGCGGAGTCGATCCCATTACCCGCCGCCAGTTCTGGGAGATGATTCATGATGCCACCCAGGAGGGGATCACCGTGTTTGTAACCACACACTATATGGATGAAGCGGAATATTGCGACCGGGTTTCAATCATGGTCGATGGAAGGATCGATGCACTGGATACGCCTGATGCATTGAAAAAAAATTCAGGATCAGAAAACATGAACGAAGTATTTCTTAAACTGGCAAGAGGGTGAATCGTTTTTTTGGATTTGTAAAAAAGGAGTTCCAGCACATCTTCAGGGATGTGAGGACCCTGGTGATCCTGTTTGGACTGCCCATCGTGATGATCATTCTGTTCGGGTTTGTGGTGACCACCGAAATCAGGGATGTTAAGGTGGGTATTTGGGATCGCTCCATGGACCAGGTATCCATCAGTGCCACTCAGAAAATATTCTCATCAGGCTATTTTATACCGGCCGGATACCTGCATCACGAGGAGGAGATCGGGGAGCTTTTCCGCAGTGGCAGAGCAAAGGTGGTCGTAGTTTTTGAAGAGGGGTTTGAGAGGAGTCTTCAGCGTGAGAACCGGGCGGACATAAAGCTGATTGCTGATGCCTCAGATGCCAATTCTGCCCAGCTTTCACTCACTTATCTCCAGGGTGTGCTGATGTTCTATTTTCAATCCATGAACCCCGGTTATAAGGTACCATGGACCGTGGAAATGAAGTCAAGAATGTTTTACAACGAGGAACTTCAGGGAGTCTATATGTTTGTACCCGGACTGATGGCGCTGATCCTCATCCTCATATCAGCGCTGATGACTTCTGTTACCATTGCACGGGAAAAGGAGTTTGGAACCATGGAGCTGTTGCTTGCATCGCCCCTTAAACCCCGTGAAATCATACTGGGTAAAGTAACACCCTATGTACTGTTATCGTTTGTGAATGCCCTGACGATCATACTGCTGGGTTTCTTGGTATTTCATGTCCCGGTGATCGGTAGTTTAGGGCTGCTGATGGCAGAGTGTATGCTCTACATTACCCTCTCTCTTTCACTGGGTGTGTTGATCTCCACAAGCGCAAAGACCCAACAGATGGCCATGTTCATGAGCATGCTGGGGTTGATGCTTCCCACCATACTGCTTTCAGGCTTTATATTTCCAATCGAGAATATGCCCAGGGTATTACAATGGTTCTCGGCCATCATGCCGGCCCGCTGGTTTATAGTGATTGTGAAAAATATAATGCTGAAGGGGACAGGCATTGCATTCATTTGGAAGGAGACCCTGATCCTCCTGGGGATGACTCTCTTTTTTATCCTGGCTTCGGTAAAAAGATTTAAGATCAGGCTGAATTAGCAAAAAAGCATGAGGATACTACTCACATTACTGGCAAAAGAGTTCAGGCAGATCTTCCGGAACAGGTTATTGCTTCCCATTATTTTTGTGGTTCCGGTGGTGCAGATGATCCTGCTTACCTATGCAGCGAGCCTGGAGATGAAGGGGATTACCATGACCGTAGTGGATCAGGATTTCTCACAGGCATCACGTCTGCTGGTTTCCCGCTTTGAAGCATCACCATTTTTCGAAATCAAGCTGGTCGGCACCGATTATCAGGCGGCCCTCAATGAGTTAAAAAGCGACAAGGTCGATGTGATCCTTCATATGCAACACGGGTTTGAGAAAAGGCTCTTCACCGAAAAGGAGACTGATCTTCAGCTGGTGGTGAATGCCATCAATAACACGGAAGCCGGACTTATCAATTCCTATTGCACATTGATACTGGCTGAATATAATACCCAGATAAGGGCCGATTGGTTTGGCCTGGCAGGCCCGGGCGGCACAACGGCCCTGGAAATAATTCCTGTATACTGGTATAACCCGTTACTTGACTATAAGATCTATATGTTTTCCGGCATCCTGGTGATCATCGTTACGCTCATAGGGATGCTTCTTACGGCACTTAACCTTGTGAGAGAGAAGGAGATGGGAACCACAGAGCAGATCAATGTCACCCCCATCCGCAAATACCAGTTTATCATGGCCAAACTGATTCCGTTCCTGGTGATTGCCCTGTTTGAGCTGGCATTCGGACTGGTGATCGGCAGGTTACTTTTCGGGCTTCCCATGGTGGGAAGCCTTGGGTTACTTTTTCTTTTCACTGTCATATACCTTTTTGTGGTGCTGGGGATCGGCCTTTTTCTTTCGACCATCTCCAATACGCAACAACAGCTGATGTTCATGGCCTTCTTCTTCATGATCACCTTTATCCTGATGAGCGGGGTATTTACGCCGGCCGACAGCATGCCACGGTGGGCCCAGAAGATTAACCTGATGAACCCCGTGGCCTATTTCATGAAGGTGATCAGGATGATTCTTCTGAAGGGTTCAGAATTCAGAGATATCAGCAGGGAGTTTTATAGCCTGTGCATTTATGCAATACTGATACTGACCCTGGCCATCAGCAACTACAGGAAGACTACCTGATTACGAAGTCGAAAACACGATCTGTACCCCTCGAATCCCAATTCACGGATCCTTTTTTCAATACCACTATTTTTCCATCAGGGGAGATGATATAGGTAGTGGGGATGGAATTGTGCTCAAAAACCCGGGGTGCAGCCGAGGCAGCATAGTGGACTGGAATCTTGTAACCGTGTTTCTCCATGAATGCTTTCACCACCTGAGGTTCCTGGTTTGTGACCAGCAGAAACGCCACCGAAGCACCATGTTTTTCCCAGGCTTTCTGAATTTCGGGAAGTTCGGCTACGCAGGGAGGGCACCATGTGGCCCAGAAATTAAGGAACACCGGTTTCTCCCTGAATTGCTGAAAGTCAACCACTGCTCCATCCTCATCGTGCAGAAGCCAGTTGTAATCTCCCTCCTCCAGGCTGATCTGCTTATCTTCCGGGATCATTGAAGGACTCTTCAAATTCAATGCTACCCGGTTAATGGAAGTTGAAATCACCCTCCTCGGTCCGGGAATAATCAGAAGGATGAGCAAGACCCAGAAGAAGATATCTCCAATTTTCTGAGCAATGGATCGGCTCTCTTTCCATCTTGTAACTCTTTCTTTCAAAGTGGTCATGCGGAGTGGTTTTCTACAAAGTTAATTTTTCCCTAAAGATCCTTCCGGCAAGTTTATTATATTTGTTAAACCTAAGAGTCCCGGATGCTCAAAAAAATAAGAAACTTCTTTCAGGAGGAAATTTGGTCTCACGATCTCTCCACCAAAAGTCGCAGGCGGAGCTTCGTGATCAGGCAGTCGAGGATATACTTTCTGGCCTTTAAAGGTTTTTTTGAGGATCGCGCTTCGGTCAAAGCTGCTGCGCTGACCTACTTCACCATGCTCTCCATCGTCCCGGTATTTGCCATATTATTTGCCGTCGCCCGGAATTTTGGTTTTGAAGAGCGGCTTGATGAGGTCATTCACAGTACTGCAGCCGGACAGGAGGAGATTATTAAATGGCTGACCAATTTAGTGGACAACCTGCTGTTAAACGCAAGGGGAGGAGTGATTGCCGGTATTGGAGGTATCATCCTTTTCTGGTCGGTGGTGCAGGTTCTGAATAACATTGAGACCGCTTTCAACGACATTTGGCAGATCAAAAAACCGCGTAGTCCGTTTCGAAAATTTTCCGATTACCTTGCCATGATTATCATTAGCCCTTTTGTACTGGGACTATCGGGTAGTATGTTGGTGAAAATAAAGACCATGGCGGATGAGCTTGTATTTTTCAAACCCCTCCTTGTGCTCCTGATTAAATCGGTACCCTACCTCTCCATGTGGGTCCTCTTTACAATCGTTTATATTTTGATGCCTAATACCAAAGTCAAGTTTATAAATGCATTGATTGCGGGAGTGATCGCCGGTACAGCTGCAGCGATTTTTCAGGCGCTCTACCAGGACCTTCAAATCGGGGTCTGGCGTTTCAACACCCTCTACGGAAGTATTGCCATGATCCCCCTTCTCCTTTTATGGCTTCAGTTTACCTGGCTGATTGTCCTTATGGGAGCCGAACTCTCCTTTGCCTATCAGAATATCGAGCATTATGAATTTGAAGAGGCGGCATTAAAACTGAGTAATAATAACAAGCGGATACTGACGCTTCTGATCTCCTACAATATTATAAAGAATTTTCAGGAAGGAGGCCAGCCCAGGAATACCGATTTTCTCTGTCATGAACTGGGCATTCCCCTCAGACTGCTCAACGAACTGGTTTATGAACTCGTGAACGCCGGGATACTGGTGGAGCTGGCGGCCGACAATCCCAAGGATCGTTCATATGTGCCGGCGATGGATATTCACAGGATTACAGTGGAGTATATATACAGCCAGATGGAAAAGGTGGGAGGGGATCAACTCTATGTAACCGAATCGTTAGAGCTGGAAAAGATAACTAAGATCCACGGTCATATTCTTAGCTCCATCCGGGATTCACCCTCAAATATTCTATTAATGGATCTTTAACAGGTGTTGAATTGATAGGTTTCCCAGGAGATTTTATGATAATTTAATATCCCAAACCGTTTGATGTTTACAGATTATTAGTTAATATTGCAGTGGATTAATAACAGATGACCATTTACAGGCAGCATAGCGTCCATCATTACCATCACCATGTGATTGGTTAGGACCCTGTGCAGATCAAAGTAATCCTGAATGTTGAGGTGAGGTTTGCAGATTCTGCAGACCTTTTTTTATTTTAAGAAAAGAAATGGAGAAGATTAGAATTGCAATACAGAAATCCGGGCGGCTCAGCGAAAAGTCACTGAGTCTTTTGAATGAGGCAGGTATATCCTTGAACAATGGTTCCAGGAAACTTCAATCCGTGGCCCAGTCATTTCCACTGGAGGTGATCTACCTGAGGGATGATGATATCCCCAAATATGTTGAGGATGGTGTGGCCCACATCGGGATCGTCGGTGAAAACGAGTTTGCCGAGAGGGAGTGTGATGTGGACCTGGTCGAAAGGCTTGGATACTCCCGTTGCAGGCTATCCATTGCCATTCCAAAATCTGAAGAGTACCAGGGTATTGAAGATATGCAGGGTAAGAAGATTGCCACTTCCTACCCGGTAATCCTGAAGAAATTCCTGGCAGAACATGGCGTATCGGCCGATATTCATTTTCTGAGTGGTTCGGTTGAGATTGCTCCCTCCATCGGGATTGCCGATGCGATTTTCGATATCGTCAGTTCGGGAAGTACCCTGATTAGCAACGGACTGAAGGAAGTAGAGGTGGTCATGAGATCCGAAGCGGTAGTCATTGCCAACCACAACCTGGATGATCGGGTCCGATCGATTCTTTCCGACCTTCTGTTCAGGATCCGGAGTGTAATGGCCGCATCCAATAATAAATATATCCTGTTGAATGCTCCCAATGAAAATTTAGGGAAGATCATCAGTTTGATCCCCGGTATGAAGAGTCCTACGGTGATGCCGCTGGCAGAAGAGGGTTGGAGCTCAGTCCACTCGGTCCTGAAAGAGAGCACCTTCTGGGAGGTGATTGACAGCCTGAAGGCGCAGGGTGCCCAGGGAATCCTTGTGATTCCCATAGAGAAAATGATTATTTGATTTTAAATCCAATACCATGAAAATAATCAGATATCCAAAGCGTGAGTCCTGGACCGGAATCCTCCGGCGTCCGGAACTGAACCACAATAATCTCGAGGACCAGGTGGTGCAGATTATTCACAATGTGGCGCAGCATGGGGATGATGCGGTCCGCTCTTATACACGGGAGTTTGACAAGGTGGACCTGGTAGAACTTGAGGTGTCGCGGGAGGAGATGAGAAGTGCCGGTGACCAGGTGGAACCCTCTCTTAAAATGGCTATTGAAGAGGCACACTGGAATATCCTGACCTTTCACAAGAAGCAAGTACATCAGGCAGAAACAATCGTTACCACTGCCGGGGTACGTTGCTGGCAGAAACCTGTGCCCATTCAGAAAGTTGGGCTTTATATTCCGGGAGGCTCCGCAGCCCTGCTTTCAACAGTTCTGATGCTTGGGATTCCTGCTAAAATAGCCAGTTGTCCCGAGGTTATTCTCTGTTCACCGCCCAACAAGGATGGCAAGGTCAATCCCACCATTCTTTATATCGCCGATCTGCTGGGAATCGACCGGGTATTCAGAGTTGGGGGGGTGCAGGCCATTGCTGCTATGGCGCATGGGACGGAAAGCATTCCGGCTGTAAATAAGATATTTGGTCCTGGAAACCAGTTTGTTACCATGGCAAAACAGATTGTAAGCCGGGGAACCGTGGCCATTGATATGCCTGCAGGCCCCTCGGAACTGGCCGTATGGGCTGACGCTGGTTCAAATCCGGCCTTTATTGCATCCGATTTGCTTTCGCAGGCTGAACATGGTCCCGACAGCCAGGTTTTACTGATAACAGACTCGGACGACCTGATCGACCGGGTTCAGAAGGAATTGAATTTGCAGATGGAGAATCTCCCAAGAAAAAAGATTGCTGAAGCAGCCATTGAGAACAGTAAGATGATCCTGCTCAGGGATCAGTCGGAGATCATTGATATGGTCAATCTGTACGCTCCTGAACACCTGATTATAGCGACAAAGAATTATACAGAACTGGCTGAACAGGTGGTCAACGCCGGATCGGTATTTCTTGGCGATTATACCCCGGAAAGTGCGGGAGACTATGCCTCGGGTACAAACCATACCCTGCCAACAAACGGTTGGGCCGTTGCCTTCAGCGGGGTGAATATGGATAGTTTTTATAAAAAGATTACCTTTCAGGAGATCAGTAAATACGGACTTCATAATATTGGGAATGCCGTTATGCGCATGGCTGAGGCAGAGCAGCTTCAGGCACATAGCAACGCCGTATCCATAAGATTGAATTTTTCCGGAAATGAATAGTGAGATACCCATAGGCAGTCTGGTAAGGGAGAACATCCGAAACCTTATACCCTATGCTTCGGCACGGGATGAATTCTCAGGATCAGCCTCAGCTTACCTGGATGCCAATGAGAATCCCCATAATCCCCCGTTGAACCGATATCCGGATCCTACACAGTTTCAACTAAAAGGGATCATTGCATCCATGAGGGGGCAAAAGAGAGAGAATTTGTTCCTGGGAAATGGTAGTGATGAGGCAATCGATCTTTTATTCAGGGTGTTGTGTGAACCTGGAATAGATCATGTCATTACTGTAGATCCTACCTATGGCATGTATGGCGTATGTGCAGCCATTCATAATGTGCAGCGCAGAAGCGTCCTTCTCAGGGAGGATTTCAGCCTTGATGCCGATGCAGTTCTGACTGCCGCAAATGAAAGGACAAAGATGATTTTTCTCTGTTCCCCCAATAACCCAACCTCCAACTTACTGGATGTGAAATCGTTGATTCAATTGATAGATCTAGCGCCCTGTATGGTGGTGGTTGATGAAGCATATATAGATTTCAGCACCGGACCGGGATTATTGTCACTGGTGCCTGAGAGGAAGAACCTTGTGGTGCTTCAGACCCTGTCCAAAGCATGGGGACTTGCGGGGATCAGGCTTGGAATGGCTTTTGCTCACCCTGAACTTATCCGGTATATGTCGGCAGTAAAATATCCCTACAACATAAATGCCCTGACCCTGGCAGAGGCGGAACGATCCATGAGAAAAGGGGACCAGATGAGGGGGTGGATAGAGGAAATCCTGGTTGAGCGGGAAAAACTTTCCCGCGATCTGGTTGAATTTGGTTTTGTAGAAAGGGTTTTTCCATCAGATGCTAACTTTCTGTTAGTTAAGGTGAAGAACCCCCGGATGATCTATACCTACCTTCAGGAATCAGGGATTATTGTCAGGGACCGCTCATCTGTTCCGCTATGTACCGGATGTCTGAGAATTACAGTGGGTACACATGAAGAGAATGCTCTCCTTGTGGAAACCCTTCAAAAATATGAGCAAAAACAGGAAAAAACCTACCCATGAAAAAGCGAATCATTTTCCTGGACCGCGATGGTACCCTGGTTGTAGAACCTCCGGTCGATCTTCAGCTTGATTCACTCGAAAAGCTTGAGTTTATCCCCGGAGTTTTCCGCAATCTCTATAAATTGAGGTGCCATACAGATTATGAATTGGTGCTGGTAAGCAACCAGGATGGTCTGGGTACCGGTTTATTTCCGATGGAGGATTTTATACCGGTTCATCATAAAATCCTGACCGCCTTCCGGAATGAGGGTGTTGAATTTGATGCGGAGCACATTGATCGGTCCATGCCGGAGGAGAATTCTCCAAACCGAAAACCGAAAACCGGCATGCTAAACCGTTATATGGAGGGAGATTATGACCTGTCAAAGTCGATGGTGATCGGAGACCGGATCACCGATATGGAGCTTGCGCGCAACCTTGGGGCAAGGGGGATTCTCTTTGCCCCGGAGACAGGCCGGGCCGAACTGGAAGAGAAGGGGCTTGCACAGTGGGTGGATCTGGTTACGGAGGACTGGGACCAGATCTACCGGTTTATCCGGGCGGGATTAAGGCAGAGTACCCTTTCACGCAAAACCGGTGAAACTGATATTACCGTAAAACTATCCCTTGACGGTGAGGGTAAAACCGGGATTTCCACCGGGCTTGGTTTTTTCGATCACATGCTTGATCAGCTCGGTCGCCATGGTGGGTTTGATCTGTTGGTCTCCGTAAAAGGGGACCTGCATGTGGATGAGCACCATACCATCGAAGATACTGCCATTACCCTGGGTGAGGCGTTCCGTGAAGCCCTGGGGGATAAACGGGGCATCGAACGGTATGCCTTTACCCTTCCGATGGACGATGCCCTGGTCACGGTGGCAGTGGATCTTGGAGGCAGACCATGGATCGGTTGGGATGTGACCTTCAAAAGGGAGATGATTGGAGATGTACCTACTGAGATGTTCTTTCACTTCTTTAAAAGTTTCACCGACGGAGCAAGGTGTAATTTGAATATCAGGGCAGAAGGGGAAAATGAGCATCACAAGATTGAGGCCATATTCAAGGGGTTTGCAAGGGCCCTCCGGATGGCGGTGAAACTGGATCCGGAAAGCAATGCGCTGCCCACTACCAAAGGAAAACTGTAGAGAAAGGAAATAAGGTTTATGGAAGTGGCCATTATTAAATACAATGCAGGAAATATTCGCTCGGTGGACCATGCCCTGAAAAGACTGGGCGTTACTGCCGAGATTACTGATCACCCCGATCGGATCCGATCGGCCGACAGGGTAATATTTCCGGGTGTGGGTGAGGCCGCCACAACCATGGCCTATCTGAAAGAGAGGGAACTGGATAGACTGATTGCAGGTCTTACCCAGCCGGTGCTTGGAATTTGTCTCGGTCAGCAGCTGATGTGCCAATGGTCTGAGGAGGGTGATACACAATGCATTGGCATCTTTGATCAGCCTGTGAAACAGTTTCCTGGCGGAGGACTGAAGGTCCCTCATATGGGTTGGAACAGCCTGGACCAGGTATCCGGAGATCTCTTCCCACCATCTCTGGCCGGTGCCTATGTCTATTTTGTACACTCGTATTATGTACCAGTCTGTCAGGACAGTGCAGCGGTTTGCAACTACATTGTACCTTTCAGTGCAGCCATGCAAAAAGGTAACTTCTATGCCACCCAGTTTCATCCCGAGAAGAGTGGCGGACCCGGACAATTGATCCTTTCAAATTTTCTGAAGGTATGATTGAAATTATTCCTGCCATCGATGTGATTAACGGCAAGTGTGTGAGGCTCAGTCAGGGAGATTACACTCAAAAGAAGGAGTATGGGGATCCACTGGAAATGGCACTTCAATTTGAGGATCACGGAATAAAGAGACTTCACCTGGTGGACCTGGATGGTGCCAGGGAGAAGCGGGTGGTTAACCATCACCTGCTGGAAAAGATCTCCTCTCGAACCTCACTGGTGATCGATGCGGGTGGCGGATTGCGCAGTGATGATGATCTGCATATTGTATTTGAATCGGGTGCCCATATGGTTACAGGGGGTAGTGTTGCAGTTGAGGATAGGGAGCTCTTCATGGGATGGCTCCTGAAGTACGGACCGGAGAGGATCATATTGGGAGCCGATTTCCGGGATGGAAATATTGCCATTTCGGGATGGGCGCAGGAGACGGAACTGGGGCTTATAGAGTTCCTGTCAGGATATGTGGACCAGGGTATCCGTAAGGCGATATGTACCGACATTGCCCTGGATGGAATGCTTGAGGGGCCCTCATTTCACCAGTATGCAGAGATCAAAGGCGAGCTGGAATTGTTGGAACTAATTGCCAGCGGCGGGATCGGGGCCATGGATCAGATTGAAAAACTGGATGAGGCAGGAATTAATGGCGTTATTGTGGGTAAGGCGATTTATGAGAACAGGATCTCGCTGAAGACCCTTGAAAATTATATTTTAAAAAACAGCTAAGGATGCTGGCCAAAAGGATTATACCGTGCCTTGATATCCGAAACGGAATGACGGTGAAAGGGATTAACTTTGAGAATGTGGTTGATGTGGGGGATCCTGTGGAACTGGGAGCTAAATATGCATTGGATGGCGCCGATGAACTGGTCTACCTGGATATTACCGCCACACATGAAGGGCGAAAGCTATTTGCCGACCTGGTGGGGCGTATCGCCCAGCATCTTAACATTCCCTTTACCGTGGGAGGCGGAATCAACCATATCAGCGACGCGGAGGTCTTGCTTTCTGCCGGAGCCGATAAAGTTTCAATCAACTCATCTGCAGTGAGAAATCCGGAATTGATCGATCAGATTGCCGGCGGATTCGGGAACCAGTTTGTGGTGGTGGCCATTGATGCACATTGGAAGGATCAAAGGTGGACCGTATTCGTAAACGGGGGAAGGATTTCAACGGATAAAGAGTTGTTTAGCTGGGCCCTT
>JAWOHR010000108.1:0-44625 GCA_046485075.1 Bacteroidales bacterium | reverse complement strand
ATCCCAAATACCCGGATATCCACAACCTATCCAACCCCCTCCCTTGACATCCACAATATATTGTGTTAGATTTCCCTGAAGGAACGGCACTTGAGCGGCACCGTAGTCGTTCATTTACAGGGTGGAGGCACTGAGGGAATGACCACGAAGAAAGTATTGTCCAAAGATACCGAGCACGCCGAAAGCGTCGAGGAGACGAAGGATCTCCAGCCCCGGGAGATACCGCAGACACCCTCGGCGGAGAGCCCACCGGCGCCATCCGAAAATCAGGCGCGCCTGGAGATGGAGAAGTTTTTGCCCTTCCGGCTCCAGCGGCACTTTTCCAAGGACGGCACGAGCCCCTTCGACGAGATCCGCTACCAGAACCGATCCTGCCGGATAATGAACAGCGACGGATCCGTGGTATTCGCCATGGACAACGCGGAAATTCCGGAGAACTGGACACAACTCGCCAGCGATATCTTGATATCAAAGTACTTCCGCAAGGCCGGGGTTCCCGGGGCCATGGGACGAAGAAAACGCTAAATGGTGGATTTCGGTAATGGATATTGTTGCCATGCTTACTGACCAAAACGACTATACCAAAACTCGCAATTATTGGAAAAGCCTTAAAGCCAAGTTGAAGAAAGAAAACAGCCAAGTGGTTAGTGCTACTACCCAGTTGAAATTCCCTGCACCGGACGGTAAAAAGCGTTTAGCCGATATGTTGGATTACAACGGTATTATTGCATTGGGCAAAGAGTTTCCGAGCAAACAAGCAAATCGTTTTATTGAATGGTTTACTTACAATGATGAAAGCATAGACGGAAAAAGTAAAACAAAAGCGTATGCCTTGTTTGAAAGTTCATTTATCAACAGCATTGAAGTTGGCACAACAAAAGGCTTGCAACAAATTCATGCTTATTTGTTTGGTGGCTTATATGATTTTGCAGGACAAATCAGGCAAAAAAACATTTCAAAAGGAGGATTTCAATTTGCTGTATCACGCTTTTTAGGCGAAACATTAAAGCAAATAGAAGCAATGCCTGAAACTACATTTGATGAAATCATAAATAAATATGTAGAAATAAACATTGCACACCCGTTTATGGAAGGCAACGGCAGAAGCACCCGAATATGGTTGGATTTGATTTTGAAAAAACGCCTGAGAAAATGCGTAGATTGGAGTGTAATAGGCAAAAGAGATTATATGAACGCAATGATGCAAAGCCCAACAAGCAGCCTCATTCTAAAAAAACTGTTGAAAAACGCTTTAACCAACAAAATCAACGACCGCGAAATGTTTATGAAAGGAATTGACTACTCGTATTACTACGAAGAAAATGACTAAAGAAAAAAAGATAAGCTAATCGACAAAATCGAAAACAACGAAACGCCAATAAACCAATTTGTGTAACTTACATATCGTAGCCCGGCCGATGGTAGGCATTGAGCAAAACGCAACAGCACAAAATGCTAAACGTAATTTGGTCCCGCCCCTGGAAAAGAGGCCTCTTAATTTGGAATACTTCGGCTATCAGACAAAAATCAAACTAAAGAATACCCACAGCGTGGCGGCATTGTCCAACAATGTTTTATCCTTCGTATTTATAAGCCCCCAACAACATTTTATTTCAATTAGCCAAATGAGTGTCCTCTCTGTACAATAGTGTTATTAGGAAGGATAAAACACAAATATTTTGTAACAATTTGATCAAATTGGGTTAATAGTTGTTCATATGAGAAAATAGCATAAACGACAAGAATTATTGGGAAACATTAAATTAGAAAACTATGAATAAAACAAGCATTTATTTTATTGCGGTTGCCCTTCTAACAATGGTGGGTTGCAATAAAACATCTCAAAAGAGCGAAACAAAATCGGTAAGTTCTGATGGTTTGGATCGTACCGTTCTTCCGATCCAAGAACCAATTTATCCGGCTATCACTGAGCTCGATGCGCGCATAGCAACAGCACCTGAACGTTTTGAGGTAAAGGCTCCTGAAAAAGCACCCAACGTTGTTGTGGTGTTAATTGATGACATTGGCTTCGGGCACTCCAGTGCTTTCGGAGGCCCAATCAATATGCCGACATTGGAAAAGCTGGCAGAAAACGGGTTGAAGTACAACCGTTTTCATACAACAGCATTGTGCTCACCCACACGTACGGCAATCCTCACAGGATATAATCATCACTCCAATAATGCGGGCGCTATTATGGAAGTGGCTACAGCTTTCCCCGGCAATACGGGAATCCGCCCACAAACGATTACCCCAGTTGCTGAAGTACTGCGGATGAATGGCTACAGCACTGCAGCATTTGGAAAATATCATGAAACACCTCCTTGGGAAGGTTCCGTGTCCGGTCCATACGATCGTTGGCCTACGCATTCGGGTTTTGATAAGTTTTATGGCTTCATCGGAGGCGAAACCAACCAATGGCATCCGATGGTTTACGATGGTACGACTCGCGTATATCCTAACGTTGAAGATCCGAATTATCATTTTACAAATGACATGACCGACCAGACAATCGCTTGGATGAATACCCAGCAGTCACTTACTCCTGATAAACCTTTTTTTGTGTATTTCGCCACAGGAGCCACTCATGCGCCACACCATGCACCAAAGGAATACATTGACAAATACAAAGGGAAATTTTCTCAAGGTTGGGATAAAGTTCGCGAAGAAACATTGGAAAGACAAAAGGCATTGGGTGTAGTTCCTGAAAACACTGTACTTGCCCGTAAACCTGCTGACATCAAAGATTGGGACAAACTTACTGCCGATGAAAAGAGGCTGTTCGAAAAGCAGATGGAAGTATTTGCAGGGTTTGCCGAGCATACCGACCATGAGGTAGGCCGTCTTGTAGAAGCGATTGAAGAACGGGGTGAATTGGAAAACACCATATTCTTTTATGTTGTTGGTGACAACGGCTCAAGTGCTGAAGGCGGAATGATTGGAATGTTCAATGAGAACACCTACTTCAATGGTGTGCAGGAAACACTGGATATGCAAATGAATGTAATTGACGATCTTGGTTCAGAGCATGCTTACAATCACTTTGCTGCAGGGTGGGCAGTTGCAGGAAATGCACCTTTTACCTGGACGAAGCAAATTGCTTCAAATTTTGGAGGGACGAGAAATGGCATGGTCATGCATTGGCCCGCAGGTATAAAATCAAAGGGTGAAGTACGCTCTCAGTTTCATCATGTAGTTGATGTTGCTCCCACTATTTATGAAGCAGCAGGAGTGCCTGCGCCAAAAATTGTTAATGGCATAGAGCAAAGACCGATTGAAGGCGTAAGCATGAATTATTCATTTGACAATGCAACAGCAACTGACACCCGCACCACTCAATATTTTGAAATGATAGGTAACCGTGCAATTTATCATAACGGTTGGTTTGCCGCTACCATTCATAAAGCGCCCTGGGAGGCTCAACCTAGACGTCCTCTTCAAGAAGATGTTTGGGAATTATATAATGTCAATGAAGATTTCAGCCTGGCCAATAACCTCGCTGATAAAAATCCTGAGAAGCTCGAAGAGCTGAAAAAGAAATTCATGGAAGAAGCGGTGAAATATAATGTGCTGCCCATTGACGACCGCAGCATTGAGCGCTTCGACCCCGTGATTGCTGGAAGACCTGACCTCATGAACGGGCGCACCAAACTCGTACTCTATGAAGGTGCAAAGGGCATCCCTGAAAATGCTTTTATCAATGTAAAGAACACTTCACTTACAATTACAGCTGAAGTGGATGTTCCTGCAAATGCCAGCGGAGTCATCCTCTGCCAGGGTGGTGACTTTGGCGGATGGACTTTTTATATGCAGGAAGGGAAACCAACCTACTTCTACAATTGGGTAGGACTTGAAATGTATTCCGTTACGTCCACACAAAAAGTAGGTGCCGGCATACATACCATCAAACTTGATTTCGAATATGAAGGTGGTCGTGGAGGAGGCGGTATTGCAACCATTACATTGGATGGAAATATAATTGGTGAAGGAAAAATTGCAAAGACAAACAGCAATACGTTTGGAATAGATGAATCAGCCGATGTTGGAACCGATGAAAACACACCAGTAAATCCTGCTTACGCAAACAATGAAAAATTCACTGGTAAAATAAAGTCGGTAACGATAGAGACGAAACCCGGAGGTAATTGATGCTCCAAAAAGAGATAAATCAATTAATTTGTAAGTTGAAACTGGCTACAACATTGTATAAAGGGCATTAAAACGCCCTTTATACTTACCGTTTAGTCGCATTAGAATTCGCTGAGCTCGTCATTTTAAAAGTTGTTTATTTTTCTGAATAGCCGCCTGGATTTAGAATTCTATAAAAACCCGGTTACCCTGTGTTTTTCTAACCTTCAGTACCCCGCCTTTATTCAGCGGAGACCAGGACCAACCATCAGAATCAGCTGAAGTTGTTTCAGCAAGTTCCGAACTTTCTACCCTCACACGGGCAGGTTTTTTTGTAAGCCGCAATTTTTCTGAGGAGGAGGCATCGAAAGTTGAATATTTTATCTGTTGCGGGTTGTAACTTATTTCAGAAATAACCGAGGTGCTGCCCAGCAGCCTGTTGCGGTCAGCGGGGGCTAGTTCGGGAAGGGCGGCCATGGCCCTGATATAATGCCTCACATAATCGCCGTACCCGTCGGTAAGCCAGATGTCATCGCGGATATAACGGTTCCGGCCGTCGTCGGCCACGGTGTAGGTTGCCCAGTTGAGGGTCCGTATGGCATTGGTTGTGAAAGCAGTATCACCCGACTGCTGCGCATACATGAGTTCTACCGAGGCCTGGCGTGAGGAATGGCTGTTACCGGGCACCCTGTAAACGGTCTGTTCATTCATCACCACCACCTTGTATTTCTCATATTCATGGTTTCCCAGCTCGGCATAGGTCCATTCGATGATCCCTTTAACCTCTTTTTGCCAACCGGGGAACAAGTCCGGGTGCTGAAGGATGAACATCGCAAAAGTTATGGCATTGGTTTGAGTATCACTCCAGCCGGGTATATCTTCAAAAAACGGACCCCATTTGTTGGTTTTAAGTGGGTAGGCTTTCATCCATTCAATCAGCATATTGAACGACTTTTCATAACCGGCTTTATTTGATTCATCCAGTACCATCAGGGCTTCAAACAGTTGGATGGTGCCGGTCCAGTTGGCAGTATACAAAGCGGGCTGCATCGTTTTCCCGCTGCCCATGTTATCAAACAACGAACCTGTTTCCCCCGTTTTGGCACTAACCCTGAAAGGAAGGGGGGATGTATTCTCATCGCCTTTCTGCATGTGCTTCATGAGGGTTCCGGCGATCCGTCTGGCTGCTTCGAGGTATTTAAGCTCCCCCGTGATTTTATAAAGATTGGTGAGTTCATAACCAAAGGTTCCGGCCTTGTCGGGCTGGGTAATGCCTTTCCCGTTTCTCATGTCGCCGTCAAAAATACCGGAGTGGATCACGGTATTATAGGGATAGGGAATATGAGGCCATTTATCGCCTGGTGCCGAGAGGGCGCGTTCCAGGTAAGTATCGGCCATGTATTTCATATTCTCCACCACCGAACGATCGCCGGTATAGGCGTACAACAGGGCCCAGGATGACAGGGCCATGCTGATCTGGTCACCGCCCAGCCCGCGCATGTCGTGCTCCGGTTTCCACACCTGGTGGTTCATATAGTATTTCAGTCCGTTGGAATCGGTTTCCATATTACTCCAGAAATTCCAGACCAGCAGCATAACCGTGTCATAGGATGCCCCGAGGTCAGACGAGTACCAGGGAAGTATGGATCCGTCTGCCTTGCTGATCCTTACGGCATGGTACTGAATGGTGTCGCTGATCAGTACCGTATCTGTTTCAAAGGCTCCCTTTTTCAGGTTGCTTTTACAGTTGAAGGACAGGATGGCTGCTACAGCCAACAAGGACATCCAAATGGTTTTCATGGTCTTATGTTTATCTGTTAATGGGGACAGGTGCCGCTTATTACTCATTACTTAAACATCGTTTCTTTTTAAAATTCCGCCTCATAGCTCATCTCTGCCGGTTCCCAGTGGATCTGCCGGATCCTGATATTCCTGATCCTGATATGGCTGCAGTAGGCTTCAAAACCAACCTTTGCATATTTCCGGCTGTCGATCGGATCGGGGTCCATGGCCTCCAGCAGCAACTTGCCGTCGGCCAGGATGAAGCAATGGCCGTCTATGCTCCCGGCCTGGATCCGGTATATTTTACCCGGCACAAAATCCAGCAGGGGCGTACCCACCATGAACCGGTAATCATTGGATTTCTCAATCCCCACCTTGCCGGTCCACCATCCCTGCAATCCCGCCACATAGGCTATGCCACGCTGATCTCTGTCAGCCAGCCATTCCCCGTTCCACATCACATTGATGTCATGGGAGGAGGGCAGGATGGTTTGTGCATCGAATTCCACCAGCACATTGCCCGGGAATTCCTGTCTTAAGATGGCCATCCCCGGCCAGTTGCCGCGGTTTTCCCCTTCCAGCCACCCCTCCTTAATCTCCCAGCGGCTGTGGTGAAGGGTAAAAAGTGCTTCAAGGTCATCGCTGACCAGGGTTTTTTCAAACAATACTGCCGATGAATCAAGGAGAATCCTCTTTTTCATCAGTTGGATCATGTTCATGGATATGGTTTTTTCATTTTCTGATTTAATAGGGCTATTCTTCCACAACAGGGGTCCTGTTGCGGCTTGTTTTGGGATCTGAAGCACCTGACCGGTGGAAAGTTCTGTCTTGGGATTGAACTGTTCCCCTTCCATGTATTTCAGCAAACTGTAAAGCAACTGCCGGGCCTCGGGACGGTTTTCCAGGCCATTTACCAGGTCGGCACCCGAGACGAGGATTTTTCCTTTCCCGACCTTCGCCTCGAGGATCAATGCGAGCCTGCGGTTGGTTACCCAGTCGTCGATGATCCGCACAACAGGCTCCAGATCGGGCGGAAAGGAATCGATCTGGATAGCGTCGGCATGACTCATCGCATCCCACCACTGCCAGTTCGAATGGTACGCAGAGGGGAACTCCTTCAGAGCCGGGTGATCCGGGTTGCACAGGATCCCCAGGGTATGAGGTTTCTGGTTCCCCGTCCAGGCGGTGTTCCAGAAAATACTTGAAAAACCCACTCCAATTTCCCCTCCCATGCTATTTGAAACTTTGCCCTTTCCCAGGCTTAGCAGTACATTCCCTCCCTTCTTTAAATGATCCATCACATCCGGGTCCATTTTCTCCACAACCCTTACCTTTTCGCTCCGGATATCCGGCGCTGCCGGGTATACCCAAATATCCCAGGAATTGGCATATTCACCAATTTTCACTTCCAGGGTGAGCATCGCGGGTTGCTCAACTTCCTCAAGGGGAAATACCACCTCCCCGAGCGGAATAACATTACCCCGGTGGATTTCCTTCAGTCCCAGACTCCCTGTCGCCACAACATCACCATTTCGGGTTAGTTCCCAGAAGGGCTCCGCTCTCATCACCTCTTCCGGTCCGAAATGGGCCACCTCGATGGAAGCTTCGACGATCTCACCCTCTGTAAATACAAGCTTTCGGAAACGGGCGAGCGGAACGACCGCATTACAGAACCGGCTGTACTCCTCCGCGGATATATAGCCCTTTTCTTCCCAGAATGGGTTCAGCACCCCCACCAGGGCGGTCCCCTGGCCAGGGAAATCGTGCAGGTCGAGCAGCTGGAACCCTGCAAAACCTGGAGTCCGCAGGGCAGCCTCAATGTCAGCCTTATAACATAGTGCCTGAAGCTTTCCTGAAGCCATCAGGAAGTTCCGGGCCAGGTGGCCCATATGGTTGGCCTCCAGACTTTCCCGGAACAATTCAAAATTCCTCGCCTTCAATACCCCGGTGTATTTTTCGATCTCCCCGAAATCCGGGTAGACGCACCACTGGCCGATCTCGTGGCTCACCACCGGTTTGCCGTCCCCTGGTAATCTATCCCGCCAGTCGAAATCGGTCGAGGGGGGAAGGGCATTGATCATACTGCGCAGTTCCTCTCCCCACCCCTGGATTCGGGGCTCGGGAATGTTATGGTATTCATTAGCCTCGATGACCGGCCAGCCGGCCGCCCCCGTATATACCCGGCGGGAATCGGCCTCCTTCCAGTATTGGACGAATTCAGTGAGATAGGTGGAATAATCGGGTCCTCCGGGTTCATTCCCGTATGCCATCAGGGCGAATGAGGGATGGTTCCCATAGGCACGGACGATCCGTTCACTCTCCTTCCTGATATAATCATCAACGGGCAGACCGCTGCCCAGCTCCGTGGTCTGGTTGGCCCAGGAGGAGCATTCAACCTGGAGGTATACCCCGGCCCTGTCCGCGGCTGTAAAGGCAGCCTCCGGCGGGCACCACGAATGGAACCTCATGTGGTTCAATCCATGGGCCCTGATCACATCAAAGATCTTCGACCAGCCCTCCACATCGGTAGGAGGATAACCGGTCTTTGGGAAAATGGCGCATTCGAGAGTGCCCCTCAGGAACAGGGGCCGGCCGTTGATGGTGAACCTGGATCCTTCAGCTTTAAACTCACGATATCCGTATTCCACGGTCCTCTCATCAGGTCCGTATTTCGATCGCAGTGCAATGTCCATCCTGTACAGAAAAGGTTCGAATTCATCCCAGGCCCGTATTTCCTCCCCCGGGTGATAGTCCATCGAAAATTCGGATTCTCCCGGCGGGGCGACATACCCGAATACCCTCCTTTCAGACTTTCTTCCTGAATCCTTCAAACCCGCAGCAACGGGAATCTTCACTCTGACACCATCCGGTGATGCATTGAGAATGGAAGCCCTGATCCTTACTTTCCCGGAAGCAACATCGGGAAAAACATCAATCCGGGTGAAGCATACCCTGCTGCGACCTGTAATGGCCAGCCTGCCCGCAATGCCGTTCCAGTTCGACTGTGTATGATCGGTGATGCTGTGTGAATTCTCCCCGACATCAATGCTCTTTGTCCGGTTATCGATCCGTATGGCAAGGGTGTTGGACCCTTTTTGTACATACTGCGTAATGTCAAAAACATGCGATGTTGCCAGACTGTTTTCCATTCCAGCCCTCTGGCCGTTCACCCAGATGGTGGATTCCCAGTGGGGACGCTCCAGCTCCAGGAACACCATCTTTCCGGTCCAATCGTCCGGAAGGTCGAAAGTTCTTCGGTACCATGCCGCACCGGTATACTTCTTTACCGGCTGGAGCCAGTAAGGGAACCGGATATTGTCCGGATCATGGAAAGGTGCGTAAGCAGGATCCAGGGACCACTCTGTGTTCTGGATACCGCCGGTCCACCGTGTCTGCAGGTCGATATCATAACCCTTGCCATTTTCGGCCATGGAGCCAGGAAGCCTGACCATTCCGTCCAGTTCCCTGTTGAACCATTCGTCGCTTTCACCCTTGTCTTCGGGGTCCATACAGAACTGCCATTCTCCCGAAAGATCGATACCCGGGGTCCCATGCTGATCACAGCCGCCCAGAAGGACCGCAATCATTGTGATGGTAATAATCCTTTGCATTGCTCTTCCTTTTTTTTGGTTCGACTTTGTTCAATCTGCTTCAGGCTTTTTCCCCGGGTCCAACCCTGGAGATTGACCGTGATTAGATCAAAAATAAGCTACTTTCACTATATTTAGCATGAATCAACCCGGAAATCCACCATGATGCTGCACCACCAGATTGCTTCTTTGGCAGTCACCCTGCTTTTACTTGTAGGAACAACCGGCGTACGTTTGACCAGCCACCGGGATTTTATAAAGATGCCGGACTGTATCTATTACTCTGTTGCCGTCAGACACTCCGGTGGTAATACAGTCAATCCCCTCGCGGTGATCCGTTGAAAATGTAAATCGTCCATTGAACCAAACCAAACTGAATCCAATGAGGAATATCACCGTACGAGGATTGAGCCTTTCACTCTTCGCTCTATGCCTGGGCTGCAACCCCACAGAACCACCCGCACCCTTCGGACCGGTTCCTTCGGAAAACCAGATAAGGTGGCAGGAAATGGAGTATTATGCATTTATCCATTTCTCACTGAATACCTATACCAATCAGGCATGGGGGTACGGCAACGAGGAGGTAAGTCTGTTCAATCCCACAGAACTCGATTGTCGGCAATGGGCCCGCATCTGCAAGGAGGCCGGGATGAAAGGAATCATTCTCACCGCCAAGCACCACTGCGGGTTTTGCCTGTGGCCTTCGGATTACACGGAATATTCCGTAAAAAACGCACCCTGGCGGGACGGCCAGGGGGACGTGGTCCGGGAATTGGCCGATGCCTGCAAGGAATATGGCCTCAGACTGGGTGTTTACCTGTCACCCTGGGACAGGAACCACCCCGACTATGGGAAGCCCGAATACATTACTTACTTCCGTAACCAGCTCACAGAACTGCTCACACAATACGGTCCCATATTCGAGGTGTGGTTCGACGGAGCCAACGGAGGTTCGGGCTGGTACGGCGGTGCGGATGAAACCAGGACCATCGACCGTACCACCTATTATGACTGGAAAAATACCTATAAGCTCATCCGGAAATTACAGCCGGACATCGTTATTTGGAATGACGGGGGCGACCGTGGCGATCTTCGTTGGGTAGGTACGGAGGCCGGCCTGGTCGGTGAAACGAACTGGAGCCTGCTTAATGCAGAAGACGTTGTGGAATGGAATATGCTGCACCACGGACTGGAGAATGGCGACTCCTGGGTGCCGGCCGAGGTCAATACTTCCATCCGGCCGGAATGGTTCTATCATCCGGGCGAAGATGCCATGGTGAAATCAGTTCCCAAACTGATGGAAACCTATTACCACTCCATCGGAAGAAACGGTACCCTGCTGCTTAACCTTCCGGTCATGCCCAACGGTCTGATCCATGAAAATGACGAAAAAGCAGTGCTTGGATTTGCCAGCGCCGTTCAGGAAGCTTTTGCGGTAAACCTGGCCGAAAATGCAAAAGCGGAAGCATCCAATGCGCGGGGAAATGCAAATAAATTTGGCGCTGTGAATGCGATTGACAAAGACAGTGAAACTTACTGGGTAACGGATGATAGCGTCACAAAAGCTTCACTGACCCTGGATTTTGGTAAACCGATCAGTTTCAACCGTTTCCTAGTACAGGAATATATATGCCTGGGCCAAAGGGTGAAGGCTTTTACCATCGATGCACTGGTGGAGGGAGACTGGATTGAACTGGCCGATGCCACGACCATCGGGTATAAAAGAATCCTCCGGTTCCCTACCGTCGAAGCCACTCAACTTCGTTTGATGATTACCGATTCGAAAAGCAGCCCAATTATTTCTAATATCGGTGTGTACAATGCACCGCAGATCATGGATCCCCCCATTGTGATCAGAAACCAGTCCGGAGACATCATCATCACCCCGGTGGACATGGAATCGGAGGTGTACTTTACCCTGGATGGAAGCCTGCCCAAGGCCGGGTCAAAGAAGTATACCGGACCGGTTCCCACTGACGGGAAGCTGGAAGTGCAGGCTATTTCCTTTGATCCTGCAAGGGGAAAAAGCAGTCCAGTGAGCAGGGAGGTATTCGACCTTCCACGTAAAGAGTGGAAAATTTTAGGAACAAACGATGCAGATGCACTCGCGATCATCGACGGGAATCCTTCCTCATCCTGGTTCCAGGACGAAGAAAAAATAATGCCTGTGGATCTTGTCATTGATTTGGGAACGGAACAAAACCTGTCCGGCTTCAGTTACTTGCCTGACCAGAGTTTATGGAATCCTGGCATCATAGCGCGTTATCAGTTTTTCGTATCCGTTAATAATGAAAATTGGGAATTGGTGGATCAGGGTGAATTTTCCAATATCAGGAACAACCCGTTTTGGCAGACCAGACGATTTGATTTCGTACGTGCCCGTTATATCAAATTCAAAGCGTTGGGCAATACAGAAGGGAACAACAGAACGGGGTATGCCGAGATAATGGTAATCACAGAGTAACCAAATAAAAGAGGAGTGATATGCTGACAACGAAGAGAATATATGTGCTTCTCGGTGTATATATCTGTATCTCTTTCGGTAGTACTATCCTTAACGGACAGGAGAAGTTATACCCGAACGAATTTCCACTGGGGGATGTCACCCTGATGGAGGGGCCTTTCAAAAATGCACGCGATCTGAACATCAGGGTCCTTCTGCAATACGATGCGGACCGACTGCTTGCTCCCTACCGGAAGGAAGCGGGATTGCCCGAAAAAGCGGAATGCTATCCCAACTGGGAAGGCCTCGACGGCCATGTGGGCGGTCACTACCTGTCCGCCATGGCCATGAATTACGCAGCTACCGGCAATAAGGATTGCAAAAAAAGAATGGAGTATATGATCGCCGAACTAAAGGAGGTTCAGGAGGCAAATGCTGTAAACCACCCGGATTGGGGAGTTGGATACACCGGAGGATTTCCTGACAGCAAAGCCCTTTGGCCGGCTTTCAAAAAAGGCGACTTTGGCATTTACTTTTCATCGTGGGCGCCTTTCTACAACCTTCATAAAATGTATGCCGGATTAAGGGATGCCTGGTTGTACGGTGAGAATGAGGTCGCTTTGACCCTGTTTCTTAAATTCTGCGACTGGGGCATAGCGCTCACCTCCGGGTTAACCGATGACCAGATGCAGGAGATGCTGAACATGGAACACGGAGGGATGAATGAAATATTTGCCGATGCGTATCAGATCACCGGCGACCAGGTTTACCTGGGAGCTGCCAGAAGGTTCTCACACAGGGCCCTCCTCGATCCGTTGTCCGGGGGAACCGATAACCTGGATAACCTGCATGCCAATACCCAGATCCCAAAATTCGTTGGATTCTCGCGAATCGCGGAGCTAAGTCATGACGAAATTTACGACAGGGCCGGCTCCTGCTTCTGGGAAACGGTTACCACAAACCGTTCACTTGCCTTTGGGGGGAACAGCAGGCGGGAGCATTTTCCGGCCAAATCCGCCTGCATCGACTTTGTCAATGTAAATGACGGGCCCGAATCCTGCAATTCCTACAACATGCTCAAACTGACTGAAGATCTTTTCAGGATGCACCCTTCTGCTGCGTATGCCGACTATTATGAAAGAACCCTGTATAACCATATCCGTTCGACCCAACATCCCGATCATGGCGGGTATGTATATTTTACTCCCGCCCGTCCCCGGCATTACCGGGTGTATTCCGCCCCCAATGAGGCCATGTGGTGTTGCGTGGGAACGGGGATGGAAAACCACGGAAAGTACAACCAGTTCATTTATACCCATGCTGCCGACACCTTGTTTCTGAACCTGTTTATTCCCTCGGAACTCAACTGGAAAGATAAAGGAGTGAAGATTCTCCAGGAAACAGAATTCCCGTTCGACGAACAAACCAGGCTGACTGTCACCGAAGGTTCTTCCGAATTTACCCTGCGGATAAGGTATCCGGGCTGGGTAGCCAGCGGGGCCATGGAAATATTACTGAATGGAAAGAAAGTACCCATTCCGGGCCAACCTTCCTCGTATGTATCCATTCACCGAAAATGGCAAAAGGGGGATGAGGTCCGGATCAGTCTGCCCATGCACAGTAGCGTTGAACCTATTCCCAATGTTCCGGATTATATGGCATTCATGCACGGCCCCATTCTGCTGGCCGCAAAAACCGGCACAGAAGATCTGAAGGGTCTGATTGCCGGAGATGGGCGCTGGGGACAATATGCCGGCGGGAAATACCTGCCCATCGATCAGGCTCCCATCCTGATTGAAGATGACCTCACGAACATCGCCAAAAGGCTGGTACCCATGGAGGGTGAGCCCCTTCACTTCAAACTCAATGTGAAAATGGTAAATGAAACCGGCCTGATGCTGGAGCCGTTTAATCAGGTTCACGATTCCAGGTACATGATTTACTGGCTGACCCTGACGACCAATGGCTACCAGGCCTATATCGATTCGCTGGCAGCGATTGAAAAGGAAAAGCTTGCCATGGAAAGGAGGACCATCGACTTCGTGGCTACAGGCGAACAGCAGCCCGAAACCGACCATGCCATCCAATCGGATAGATCGCAAACCGGCAACCACCTGGATGAATTCTGGCGTGATGCCCGGGGTGAGGGATACTTCAGCTACGATCTGGCAACCCGGTCGGAAACAGGTTTAAGCCTGCAGGTGCGCTATTGGGGTGCCGAGTACGGAGGACGGAAATTTGATATTTACATCGATGACCAGTTACTGGTGACCGAGAATAATACCGGCCGCTGGAACCTGTCGATGTTCAGGGATGTGGAATATCCGATCCCGGACCTCCTGGTAACGGGTAAAAGCCATATACGTGTGAAATTCCAGGCTCATCCGGGCAATTCTGCAGGTGCGGTGTACATGGTACGTTTGCTTCTTAAATAGTACCTGAATGATGTAATTAATTCTCAAAATAATGTAACAATCACCTGTATTGAATGGTGTAATTTTATCAATTGAAATCGTTCAGATTGTTATATATTCTAATTGTTTATATCGAACTCAAAAAATAAATCAAATGAAAAAAGGATCCTTAGTACTTGGAATGGCATCATTCTTTATATTATTTTCCCAGGTTTTATCAGCACAGTTTGCTGTGCGACCATATGTAGGTCTTAACAGCTCTAAGCTTACCGAAGAATTCGTAACAGAAGGTGAGATCAAGTCTGATCTCGGACTTCAGATCGGAGTAGACTTTCAGATTGGAAATGACTGGTATGTTCAACCAGGTGTTCAATTTGAGGCTTTGAAGAACTCCCAAATATTCTTGCCTTCTTCTGCTCCGAATTCCACTTATTATGAATTATCCAGATCATACCTGAGATTCCCGGTTATGGCCGGATACCGTTTCGGTGAACCAGATGGCGTTTTTGCTTTTCGGATATTCACAGGGCCGAATGTTGCATTTAAACTGAGCGGAAAGGTGGGAGATGAGGGTGGTAATTTACCAGAGGAAGACCTGGCTGAAAACCTCAAATCGGCGATATTTGGCTGGAATGCCGGTGTTGGCGTTAACCTGATAAAATTCCTCTTTGTGGATGTCGGTTATCAGATAGGTTTAAGCAAGGTTTTCAAGGAGATGGAAGGTCTGAATTCAGGAGCGAGGAATAATCTCTTTTATGGCAATGTGGGCTTAAGGCTTAATTTTTAATTAAGGCTGAATTTTTTTTTCAGTTATCTTTTTCTCTTTCATAGAGTTTGACTCAACAGCCGGAGTGCGCTCCGGCTGTTGAGCTTGCTTCTCGGCCTCAAACGCTCCGTAAGCAGTTTATTTGATTTCTTCTTTGTAAATTGTTCCTGTTTTGGTTAAGCACTTCAAACCTCACATGAACCGATCTGAAATCATCACAATCACAGTCATCATCACTTTAATCACTATTGTTTTCTTTTCATGTAATTCAAAGAAAAAAAACATCAATCAGGAATCTGATCATTTAACAATCATAACCCACAATGTTTGGTATGGATTTACAAAAGTGCCCGAAAGAAAAAAGACCTGGATTTCATGGATGAGTGAGCAGCATCCCGACATTGTATTACTTCAGGAGCTAAATGAATATACGCATCAAAAATTAGCTGAAGATGCAAAAAGTTACGGCCATACATATAGTGTATTACTAAAAGAGGAAGGATTTCCAACCGGTATCACTTCACGATATCCAATTGAAGATATAAAAATAATCAGAGAAGGTTTCCATCATGGTTTATTGCGGGTAAGGATACAGCAAATTTTTTTTTATGCAATTCATTTACATCCCTCCAACTGGGAATTCAGGAAGAATGAAATCAATCAAATCCTGCAGAACATTGATGAACTTCCACCCGGTTCACAGGTTGTCCTTGCTGGTGATTTTAATACTTTTTCTCCACTTGATTCGGTATATTATTCCCATGGGAGGCTGGAACCTTTCTTCAAAAACCGTGATTCATTGTACGGAGAAAGAAACCTGAGCAACGGCGGGTTGGATTATACAGTGATTCAGGAAGTAATGGACTTTGGTTTAATTGACCTTGAGGCCAGCTCGAGAACTTCCTCCTATCATTTTTTTGGAAGCTTTCCAACATGGGCAGATAAAGAAGGAGAAAATGGGGATCAAAGACGACTTGATTATGTTTTTGCATCTAAAAATCTGGCAGCTAAAGTTACCAAAGCCAATATCATCGCCACAGACACAGCCCTGATATTATCGGATCATCTGCCTGTGGTAATAGAATTTCGTTGAATGGATTCGCAACGGATAGCAAAGGTACTGACCCACCCCTTTTTTCTTGGATTGGTGATCACTTTGATCAGTATGCTTTCACTAATGCCTGAGGTTCCCAAATATAAAGCTGATATAATAGAAAGCAAAAATATCCTGGATAACCAATCTGAATTCTATTCAGACCTGGATAATGATCAGAGTTCTGAAAGGATTGTATCTTTCAATACGAAGGGGGTATTCAATATCCAGCTCTACAAAGGCAAAGGGCTCATTGAACAGTATAATCTGAGATCATGGCTTTTCTATCTTGATGATATCAATACAGCAGACTGCAATAATGACGGGCAGAAAGAACTAATTTTGCTTACACAAAGAGATGATTCCATATTTCTGTCCATCATAGATCCCTTGGTTAAGAAAAGATTTATTGTGAAAGAACGATTGGTCTTTTATAACGATACCATTCAATTTAAAAATGACATGCCGGTTGGCTTTTTCCTGGGATTGAATGGCTCCGGCAGCAATTCTGAAAATGATTTGGTTTTTGCCCTTCTTTCCGGATTCAATAAACAACCAAGAACTATTTTTAGCTATAACATCAGGGACGATGAGCTAAAAGTATCCCCATTAAGCGGAGCAAGTTTCTACGTGCCATTTTTTGGAGATCTGAATGCCGATTCTATTCCTGAAATTTTCATTTCAACACGGGCAACAGGTAATTATAATTCAAGTTTTCCTTACAGTGATCATAGCTCCTGGTTAATGGTACTGGATCGAAATCTTAAGTATGTTTTTGAACCAGTCGGGTTTCCCGGATATCCGGCAAGCCTTGTTGTTTCACCCTACCGGGAAAACAATAGAAATTACATTGTTGCCCTGCATCATTATAATGGCGTTGACTCCATTCAATCCGCGTTGTATTTATTTGATCAGTCGGGCAGGAAGCTATTATCCAGACCCATGGAACAAATTGAAATAAATTGCTACTATTTATCCGGCACCCGGTTGAAAGGCCGTCCCCTGATTTCAGTACTCGATGCAAACAATTCAAGAATCAGCCTGAGGGACAAAGACCTGAAAGAAATACGTACTTATTCTATACCCGAGTTACTTAACGGGGTCATAATGGATCAGCTCGATATTGACTTTGACGGGGTCGATGAAAGCATTTTTATGGGAAGAAACCCAGGCACTTTTGTAATTTTCAGAGAGGGACTCAGGAATCCGGTCGTTGTTGACCTCGACGAGAGTTATCATCCAACTCATTTCTCGCAATATTTTAAGGAAGGCATCCCATATTTACATGTCGAATTCAGCAACCGTAGTTATATTCTTAAATACAAACCGGATCCTTTTTATTTTCTGAAATATCCATTGCTATTGGTTTATTTCTTTGCCGTCTCATTTGTAATTTTCCTGATATTCAGGTTGCAGAAATTCAGGGCAGAAAGAGATTATCAAACCAAAAGGAAATTAAACGAGCTTCAGATTCTGAGTCTCAAGAACCAGATTGATCCCCATTTTACATTCAACATCCTTAATTCCATTGGCTCCTTATACACCAGGAATTCAAATCCCAGCCTGGCTTACAATGTATTCGTAAAATACTCTAACCTGCTGAGGTTCACTATTAATAATTCTGATCAAATTTCCATACCGATCAAAGATGAACTCGACTTTGTCAATAATTTTGTGGAGCTGGAGCAGTTCAGATGCGGTAATGCGTTTGACTATACCGTATACATTGAAGATGGAGTGGATCTGACAAGAAGAATCCCAAGGATGCTGATCCACAGTTTCGTCGAGAATTCCATCAAGCATGGAGTCCGATTTGCAGAAAAAAATGCTCTCCTTGAAGTAAGGATAACGCGCAATAAAAATACCCACCTTATCCTGATCCGGGATAATGGCCCCGGTCTGAACTCAAAGACCGGTATTGGAGTACATAGTACTGGAAAAGGCCTGAAGATTGTCGATGAAATGCTTGCACTTTTCCATCAGCTGGAAGGGATCAAAATTACCTATACCCTTGAAGACATCTCCTTAAAAGACCCGAATCGCCAGGGAACACTCACGTCAATTACCATTCCCTGAAAAACAGAATTATGGTCATGACCTCCATTCTTTCATCAACACTTACTAATTTTAAGGACAATGAAATACATTTTAACAGGAGAAGTTGTGACTATAATAGAGTATCTGGACATAACACGTAACGACGATGAGATTGTCTATACCGCTACAGTGCCGGAACAGAATCAGGGGAATGGCATTCATTTTATCCAGACCAGGTCAGATGGTACATTTACCTTTGAAAATCCTGATCATGACTTCCCCCAAAAGATTGATTATCAAATGCTGACTGATACGGAGTTAATGGTGAAAGTATCAGGTGGTAATCAGGAAGGATTTGCATATGTATTGAATAAACAGGTTGAAAAAGCTACACAAAAAGATACAACCACTACAAACCCGGATTTTGATATTGCATTAGCGAAAAAGCTCGGGGCAGATGATTATGGAATGAAAAGCTACATTCTGGTTATTCTCAAAACAGGATCGAATCAGACCACTGATACTGCTTTTATAAGTAATTGTTTCAGGGGGCACCTCGACAATATAGATCGATTGGCTAAGGAGGGGAAGATGATTGTTGCCGGACCTGTAGGCAATAATATCAAGACCTATCGGGGAATCTTCATACTGAACCTGACCTCAGTTGAAGAAGCCGAAAGGATCTTACAAACCGACCCCGCTATTAAAGAAAAATTGCTTGAGGTAGAGCTATACAATTGGTATGGATCGGCAGCATTACCAGAATACTTAAAGTATGATGAGAAAATCTGGAAAATTAAACCATTCTGATAAATCACATGGGTTATGGCAGAGTTAAAGACAAAACAAACCAGTGCAGATGTAAAGGAATTTATTCTTTCGTTTGCCGACACTGAGCAAAAACGCAAAGATAGTTTTGAACTGGTGAATCTGATGAAAGAGCTGACCGGTTTTGAACCCAAAATGTGGGGACCATCCATGATCGGATTCGGAAGTTATCATTACAAATCAGAGAGAAGTCGTCAGGAAGGGGACTGGCCATTAATTGGCTTCTCTCCGAGAAAAGCGGCTATTTCGCTTTATGTTTACACCGGGGCTGAAGAACATGAACATCTGTTGGAAGGTTTGGGAAAGTACAAAATGGGGAAAGCCTGCATCTATATAAAGAAACTGTCCGACATCAACAAGGATGTGCTTAAAAAGCTTATGAATGAGACTATTGGCTTCCTGAAATCAAAATATAAATGAAGTAATTACCCTACCCCTGCAGTTCGATCATGGACAACAAAATTATTACTCTAAACGAGGGAAAGGAAACCCTGCTTATCCCTCTATATGGAAAAGCTATGGAGACCCTTAAGAAATCGCCAATTTTATTTGATGCAAAAGCAGTAGAGATTGTTGATAAAATAAACTACGATTTTAAGACTCTGAAAATTCCGGGTAAAACAAATACATTGATGTGTTTGAGGGCAAAAATTATCGATAATTTCGTGACTAATTTTCTAAACAAAGAGCAGGAGCAAAGATTTACTTCAAACGAAGTAATCGAAAAATTTAGCTTAATGACAAAAATTCTCTATAAAATAACCAATTTGATTCCAATGGCAAGAAATGCTCAAAGGATACTGATTTTTAGAATTCTGATCATAATAGGATCACTTTTACTAAGTGGGAACCTTTTTTCACAAGATCCGAATTTTCATATTTACCTCTGTTTCGGACAGTCAAACATGGAGGGCCAGGGTTTAATTCAATCAAAAGACAAAACTGTTGATAGCCGCTTCCAGGTATTGCAGGCACTCGACTGTTCAAACCTGGGGAGAAAGAAGGCTGCATGGTATACGGCTGTTCCTCCTTTATGTCAATGCTGGTCAGGTCTTTCACCTGCCGACTATTTTGGCAGAACCATGGTAGCGAACCTTCCTGACAGCATTAAAGTAGGGGTTATCAATGTTGCTGTCGGCGGATGTGACATCAGGTTATTTGATAAAGATATTTACCAGGATTATGATTCCACCTACACAGAAAGCTGGTTTACCAAAAAAGTAGAAGACTATGAATGGAATCCTTACCAATATCTTGTCGATCTGGCTCAATTGGCTCAGCAAGACGGGGTGATTAAAGGGATTCTTTTGCACCAGGGGGAAACAAACACCGGCGATGCCCAGTGGCCATCCTATGTAAAAAAGATTTACAATGACCTGTTGACCGACCTTTCACTGGGTTCAGATTCAGTTCCGCTGCTTGCCGGCGAAGTGTTGTCAGCTGAAGGCAATTGCTGTTCAGGTATGAATACAATTATTAACAGGCTCCCTGACACGATCCCAACCGCATATGTGATTTCATCGGACGGATGTACTTCACAGGATAATGCACATTTTGATTCGGAAGGATATAGAATACTGGGGAGGCGATATGGGGTGAAGATGCTTTCATTGATGGGGTATGAATCTGCATATTCCGAATGTGAATGTGGTAATGTTGGCGAAAGCTGGAGAATAATGGCTGACGAAAAAGCATCCAACGGAAGCTATGTTACTGCTACAGATGCATTAAGTATTATACAAATGAGTTTTTCTTTAAAGTCTGATAACAGTTACTACCTGTATGGACGGTTTAACAATCCAACCGTCAGCGGTGATTCCTACTGGATAAAAATCGATGACCAGGAATATGAATTCATCGATGACCTGACTACCACAGGGTGGCAGTGGTTAGAGTTAAAAAGCTACGATTTGGCAGCAGGGCTGCACACCATCAGTATTGCCGCCGGTGAGGAGGGAGCCTCGCTGGATAAACTCGCAATAAAAAATTCTCAGATTACTCCTGTTGATGCAGGTGAAGAAGCAAACAACATTTGCGAACCTGAAATCTATATATCCGGTATTGATCATACATATGAGAAGGCCGGGTATTTCCTGGAACAGAACTACCCTAATCCGATTACCGGGATTACAAGTATTACTTTCGAAATTCCAATTACGACATTTGTTTCCCTGGATGTTTACGATACTCAAGGCAGGGAAGTTGCCAGGCTTGCCGGAAAAATTTTTGATTCAGGAAAACATACCCTGGAGTTTAATCTTGAAAAGCTATCGGTTGGAAACTACCTTTATACGATTAAAACAGATCAGTTCACTGAAACAAAAAAAATGATTCTGCAGGCTGAAAGGTAAACCCCTTTAAGCTGAAATGTGTTTATCCAGGCAACCTTTCTACAAATTCTGCATCTTAGTCATGTATATTTAATAAAGGCATCATGATGAAAAAGATATTATTTCCGGTGCTCACTCTGCTGAGCTTAAATTTGCAGGTTCACGCCCAATCGGATACCGATGTTTCCTGCAGTGCTGAATATGATTGGAAAGTGAATGATTCGATCATGATGTTTGCCCCCGGCATGGCCGTTAATTTTTCCGACCGGTCCGAAGGGGAGGTGGTGAACTGGTTGTGGGATTTTGGAGATGGTTCATTCTCTGAGATGCAGAATCCCATGCACATTTTCACATTCCTCGCCGGAACTGGGATGACCCCCGATCCAAATGGGGTTTTTATACCAAAGGTTTGCCTGACCATTACCACCCTCGACAGCTGCTTTTCAACTGTTTGCAAAACCCTTGAAGTTACCTCCGACACGATTATCTATCCCGATCCGGAGTGTTATCTCTATTTTTATCCATACCGTAACGACACCCTTATGACCATCCCGGAAGTGATCCCTTACTCTTTCAGTGTGACCGCACCTAAAAATACCTCAGAATATTTCTGGGATTTCGGTGATGGGACCACCAGCGATGAGGCAAATCCGGTCCATGGATTTGATTTTTTGGGTGGTGTATTTAATGTATGTCTCCAGATTGTTACTGAAGATGGATGCATCAACAGCTACTGCGCTCCCGTATACATCAACCAGCACGACACCATCATCCAGCCCGACTGCCAGGCATACTATACCTATACGGTCATGGAAAGCTACCCGGAACAATTTGCCTTCCAGGATCTATCCATGGGCTCCAACCCCATTGCCTGGTCCTGGGACTTCGGGGATGGTACCTATTCAAACGAACAGAACCCGGTACACGCATTCTGGACCATCAATGACTCCCTTATCGCACAGGGTTACCTGGGCCCCCCCATTGCAGACCGTTATATGGTTTGCCTTACCGTGTTAACCGACGATAACTGCAAAAGCACCTATTGCGATGTGGTATATATGAGTGGGAATACGGATACTATATACCCCCAACCCTGCCCTTATTTCATCTCACTGACCACCTCGAACATCCTGGGTGGGAACTTCTGTAACGGTACCGCCAGCGCCAGTCTCGTGGACGCCGGAGGGACCCCGCTGGAAGCCGGTATGATATACTGGTCCAACGGTGAAAGCGGTCCAACTGCGGGCAACCTGTGCGTAAATATTCCCTATTACGTCAGCATGACCGGGCCGGAGGGCTGCCAGGTCGTGGGGTCTTTTGCCATCATTGACTATACACAGCCCATGGAGCCATTTGGCTACTGGACGATTTACGGGTACGGCTCCTCTTACGATCTGAACTATACCGCACCTGATTCCGGGTACGTATGCAACTGGCAATTCAGCGACGGGACCATCCTGACGGGTTATAATGTGAGTTACACTATGGGGAATGAACCCGGATCTGTCACTCTGAACGTACTGGATCGTTCAGGGGAAGTGGTATATACATCGGTTATTGCCCTGAACCAGGCCACAAACGTGAAGGAATCCAAAGCACCCTCCATGAAAATCTACCCAAACCCTGCCGTCGATGTGATTCACCTCCTGCCTGGCGAATCCTTGCAGGGAAGCGTACAGGTGGAGATTTACAATTCCATCGGGCAGAAACTGATCAGCGAAAGGTTCGATGATGCCTCATCCTCCTCTGAAATAGAGGTGTCAGTATCGACCCTTGAACAAGGGATCTACTTTATAAGGATCCTGGGAGCAGGAAGAGACCCGGTAACCCTGAGCTTTGTGAAATAAACCAGGCGGCAACAGCAGACTTTGCACCCAAATACTATGTGAAGATAGATTGAGGCCCAATAATATAATATAAAAGGTTATCCCTTAGTTAAAACTCTGGCAATTTCTTGTCAGAGTTATTTTCATTTCTATCTAATATTAGTAAATAGAGCTATGGCATAGAATGCTTTTTTTATACTTTGGGTTCAACCTTATAAATTTTAACATCATGAATAGCGAAAATAAATCAATTCACGAATTCGACTTTAATCTGATCTGCGAATATTTTTCAAGCATAGAAAGACAAGGGCCAGGTAGTCCGGAAGTAACCATTAAAGCATTGAGCTTTATTGATCATCTTACCAATGAATCTAAAATAGCCGACATTGGGTGCGGAACCGGTGGACAAACCATGGTGTTGGCTGAATACACAAAGGGATCTATCACGGGTATTGACCTGTTTCCAACTTTTATTGATTTGTTTAATATGAATGCAGTCAAACTGAAGTTCGGAGGTAGAGTAAAAGGTGTCATCGGTTCTATGAATCATCTTCCTTTTCAAAGTGAAGAATTAGATCTAATCTGGTCAGAAGGTGCAATCTATAATATTGGTTTTGAACGAGGCTTGATCGAGTGGAAGAAATTTCTGAAGACAGGAGGATCTCTTGCAGTTACCGAAATTTCCTGGTTTACAGATGAACGCCCTGCTGAAATTAATGCTTTTTGGCAGGATGCATATCCTGAGATTGACACCATTCCAAACAAGATTACCCAGATGCAAAAAAATGGATATATTCCGGTTGCGAGCTTTATCCTGCCGGAAAACTGCTGGACTGAACATTTCTATGATCCACAGGTTGAAGCACAGAAAATTTTCCTGAAGAAATATAAAGGGAACCAAACTGCCGAGGAACTTGTTGAAAACCAACGGCATGAAGCTCAATTATACTCTAAATACAAAGCGTATTATGGCTATGTATTCTATATCGGGAAAAAAATCTAGGTAATGATTATCTTAGCAGCTTTGCAAAAGCTTATGAGATATTTTTTCCCGGCTTCTTCCTTATTCCTGCTATTCTGTTTTAGTTTCCTATCCGGCCAATCGGTTGCTGTGAACCGCGACGGCTACCGGCTCGGCGCCATCAGGACAAATCATCCGGTTGAGGTAGACGGCATCCTGGATGATGCAGTCTGGCAGAACGCCGGCAGGGCTTCCCGTTTTCACAGAATAGAGCCCATCGATACGGGATATGCCCGTTCACAGACTGAGGTGATGATGGCCTACGATGATACCCATTTTTACCTGGGTATCATCTGTCATGATACCCTCCCTGGTAAAAGGCCTTCGGAATCACTGCGGCGGGATTGGAATTTTGGGAGCAACGATAACTTTTTTGCGGCCATTGATACCTACAATGACCAGACCAATGGGTTTGCTTTCGGGGTAAATGCTTTAGGGGCCCAGTGGGATGGGATCCAGTCCGATGGTGGCAATGTGTCTCTTGAATGGGATGGAAAATGGCATTCGGTTGTTCGAAACCACCCCGACCTCTGGGTGGCCGAATTCAGCATTCCGTTCAGGACCGTGCGCTACCGGGAAGGCGAGAGCGAGTGGGGGATCAATTTCAGCCGCATGGATCTGAAAAGCAATGAAAAATCGGGCTGGGCCCCGGTTCCCCGACAGTTCGCATCGGCCAACCTGGCCTATACGGGTACCCTTACCTGGGAAGAACCGCCACCGCCCTCCGGGGTCCGGTTCTCACTGATACCCTATGTTTCAGGAAAGGTTACCCACCAGAAGGAAGCCGGCGAAGATGTCAATTTCAGTGGAAACGCCGGTTTGGACGCCAAGGTCATTCTTTCCACTTCCATGAACCTGGATGTAACCATCAATCCCGATTTCTCGCAGGTGGAGGTGGACAGGCAGCAGACAAACCTGGACCGGTTTGAACTCTATTTCCCCGAGAAAAGAAAATTTTTTCTGGAGAACAGTGACCTGTTTGCCAGCCTGGGATCCAACCAGGTCCGCCCTTTTTTTTCAAGAAGGATCGGTCTGGATGCACCGGTTATTGCAGGGGCAAGACTCAGTGGAAAGGCCGGGGAAAAATTTCGTGTGGGAATCATGGACATGCAAACCGCATCGAAAGATACCATTGCAGCCAGTAATTATAGTGTGGCTGTGCTCCAGCGGAGCATTCTGAAACGCTCCAATGTAGGGGTGTTTATGACCAACAAACAGGTGATGGGAACCGGATCAGATTCCTCTTATCACTCCGATCTCTACAACCGGGTGGCGGGGGCTGAATTCAATCTGGCCAGCGTAGACAATAACTGGACAGGAAAGGCATTTTACCATCACTCTTTTAATCCGGGTCCGGAAGGGGACCGCTTTTCAACGGCGGCCATCATCCATTATGAAACCAGGCAATTCTCGGCAGGCTGGGGCCAAACCTATGTGGGAGGCAATTACCTTGCCGAAATGGGATTTGTGAGGCGAAAAGGGTACCACCAGACCAATCCGGAGGTGGGATACAAGTTTTATCCCCATTCAAAAAATATCGCCTATCACGGACCGGCTGTTTCGGCAGATCTGTTCTTCGATCCCGGTCTTTCCCTTACCGACAGGGAGATCGATCTGAGCTACACCCTGTCGTGGATTGACCGAAGTTCCATCTCCCTCTCCCTGGAGGAGGGTTATGTGAGGCTACTGGAACCGTTTGATCCCACGAATACCGGGGGCGCCATGATCCCTGCCGGCGAAGAGTTTACCTGGACTGAAGCTGCACTTAGCTACCACTCTAACGAGCGCCAGCTTTTTACCTACATGGTTTCCGGGCGATACGGAGGGTATTTTAACGGAACGCGCCTGAACCTCAGCACCGACCTGAATTACAGGGTTCAGCCCTACGGAAGTCTCTCGATGGAGTTATCTTACAACCGGATTCTCCTGCCCGAACCCTATACCAGCGCAGACCTGGTTCTGGTCGGGCCCCGCCTGGATATCACTTTTACTGATAAGCTTTTCTTCACAACCCTGGTCCAGTACAATAACCAGATCGACAATGTAAACATGAACATGCGATTCCAGTGGAGATTTGCTCCGGTTTCAGATCTGTTTATTGTCTATACCGAGAATGCCTTCCCGGAGCACCTGCAAACCAAGGACCGGGGAGTTGTCGTCAAGCTCTCTTACTGGATCAATTAAATTTAGCTTTTATTATGAACAACTTAAATGGACGATGGAGGGGATCATACACCTTTGATCCTGAATTTGAAAGTGAGGGCCAGGAACGTTTTTTTGAATTGACAATGCATGTTGACGATGATGATGAAATAAGGGGAGAAATACGGGATATGCCGGATCATGATCAGGATCCCAGGGTAGCTGCCCTAACCGGATTTATTGATGATGGAGAGATTAGTTTTATCAAACAATATCCCTTTCTTCTTCTGAGAAATGAAAAGAATGAGACCATCATGGATGCGAGTAAACCTCATCCTGAAATCCATTACCATGGAGAAATCAATGATTCCGGTATGGAAGGAACCTGGGAGATGGAAGCCGCTGTTCTGTTTGCCGCAGGATCCTATCACTCACAACTGGTGACCGGAAAATGGAAAATGGTCAAAGTTGCAGAATAAACTGTCCCCCGTTAAGAGTATGGGTGCCTGTATGGATCTCTGTACTTCCTTTTAAGCATGGATTCTGCTTTGGAATTGTTCGTCACATCGAAAGTGGAAGCATTGATATTCAGGCCTGAACCGGTCCGGTAAGCCAGGTCGCCATAATTCACCATAGCGGTGGTAAGCAGCGCCTCTTCAAAGGTATTTGTGATCCCTTCATTGGACCCGGCCCGGATGCCCTCTGCGAATTCAAGCATCATTTGTGTGAATGTATCCTCGCTTACCCGTGTGGCTTCATGTATGATGGGCTCTGCATCATGGGGATAAATTTCCCAATTGTTGTCTCCTTCGAAAATATTTGCTTTCTCTCCATAATAGAATGCCCCGATCCTGTGTTTTGGCTCCGGATGGTTGTATCCCCATGTTTTGTGCGACCAGTAGACGGGCAATCCGTCGAAATCGAAATGCACATCCAGGTAGTCAGGATTATCGCGGGGATAATCGCTGGTGATGCCGCCGATGGCAGATACATTCCCGGGCAGTCCCAATCCGAGTACCTGCCTGATGTTATGGAGGTAATGAATGCCCCAATCCACCATAATCCCCTGACTAAACACATATTGAGACCTCCAACGGGGTATATTTTCCTCTTCCAGGCACAAAAATTTCTGCAGCGGAGCCGGACCGCAATAGGTATCAAAATCAAAGGTTCCCGGTATCTCCTTCTCAACCAGGGGGCTTTCCTTGTAATGAATCTGGGCCTGGACCTGCATGATCTTTCCGGCATCCCCGCTCTGAATGTACTGCCTGACCTTGTCATTGGTATCTGTCAGGATCCGGGGAAAATCAACCTGGACAACCGTACCGGCCTTTTGTTTGGCCTTCAGCATGGCCTGTCCCTCCCGGATGTCCCAGCTCAGAGGTTTTTCCAGGAAAACATGCAATCCTTTTTCACAGGCATCCACAAACTGAAGCGCATGCCAGTGGGGAGGAGTGGCGATAACCACAGACTGAAGCCCGGGCATTTCATACATCTCCTTGTAGGAGGCAAAGAGTTTAGGTTTTTCTCTTCCTGCCTGGACTATCTTTTCTGCAGTACTGTGGAGGGCCAGGGAATCCACATCACACAGGCCTGTTATCTCGAACTGGCCCGATTTCAGAATGGGTTTAAGCAGGTAATCGTTTGCCCACCATCCTGTTCCCACGATGGCAATTTTGATCCGGTCCGATTGGGCCAACAGTGGTGCAGTGATCATTAAGGAGCCTGCAGCCAGGCTTCCGGTTTTGATAAAGTCTCTTCGTTTCATGGCTGAACCTGAATGAGTTGCTTACTTTTTATATTTACAAGGCCCTTTTTTGTGCCTACCCAGGCACTTCCGTCTGCATCAAATGCAATGGAAGTTACCGAAAGATCGGGCAGTCCTGCTGTTATTGTCTCCCAATCCGTACCGTTGAATACAGCGATTCCTTTTCGCGTACCTACCCATATTTCTCCATTTTCGGCCTGGTTTATAGCAAGAACATATAAGTCGGGAAGTTCATCATAATAGTAGGTAAAGCTATCCTGTTGCTTCGGGTCCTGGCCTGTATGAACCTGGATCCCCTCCTTGCCACCCATCCACTTTTTCCCCTCACGATCAATAAATACAACGAACATCGTATCGGTAACACTCAGTCCGTTATAAGGAGGATCCCATTGGGTGGCTCCCGAAAATGCGTCCAGGGAAGGATCATAGCCAAAGGCCCTGTAGAGCCGGGCACCGCTCGTTGCAAAGAAGAAATCACCCTCTGCGCTCGCAATGGAGTTTATCTGAAAATTTTCAAGAACCATCGCAAACAGATCACCACGTGTATTGACCCTGAAATTCTCCTTTTTCCAGTTCGTTTCATCGTTGAGGCTGATGCCTTTTTCTGTACCAAACCATCGCCTGGCGTTCTGGTCAACATGAATGGTGAGTACATTCGGATTACTGAGATTCTCCGGATCAATGGAGGCAGTCGTAATGTTGTCGCCTGAGATGGTCGCTTTAAGCAGACCTGTTCCGGTACCAATCCAGAGAATATGCCCGGTTTCTTCATAGTACAGGGCGGTTACTTTTTCAAGATCGGGAATCTCCTGCAATTCAAATCCACCCACAACACTTTTATACAATCCAACATCGGTTCCAATCCATTTTGTATTGGAAAGATCCACTGCAATGGCACTGACGAGGGAATCAACAGAGGGCAGGACTTCCTTTTCGGGGTCTTCATCATCATTCCCGTCATTGCATGCCCAGAACATGCTCAATATTAATAATGTCAGAAATTTACTATTTTTCATATGGGTTATTGAATAACCAGTTTTATGGACTGGGTTTCGCTATGGAGATGATCCATGGTTTGAATGCGGCAGATATAGATGCCTGATTCAAGGTCTCCCGTACTGACCAACTGTGTATGATCCCCTGAATTTACTGCCACCTGATCCAAGACGGAATGAATTTTACCGTCCATGGAGATGAGGGTCATGGTGACCATTTTGTTTGCATCCAGGTGATAGGAAATCATGGTACTTTCCTTACAGGGATTGGGGTAAGCGTTCAGCGACAGTGTGCCGGAATGGGAACCGGCAATCCCTGATGTATTCATATTTTTTAAATCCAGGAGTTCAATTCCTTCACCGGTTTCCAGGTTCCTGGAGTATTGCTTATCCAAAGGGTTATTCCAGTGTTCATGCACCCCCAGTGACGGAATTTCTGAACCATCTCCTTCAGGGTCATAGACAATGCCTTCGGGCCAATTGTTTTTATCTGCAGCCTGGTGCAGGTGATCATCCACGGCAGGGAAGAAGGGCCTGTCGTTAAAATAGGCGTTTTTGTCGGCTTCCGCCCTTAAGAAGTCGAGGCAAACCGATTCAATGGCAACCCCATCCTGCGAAATAAACAGGGAATTTGGATAGTCACCGTTAAAGGGTGCCATTTTCCATTTAACCGGCATATCGGTGGCTTCAACACCCCCCCAAAGTCCGTCAACAATGAATAAAATGGTATTACGACCGAGCTTTTCGTGGCCCATCAAATCAACCAGCACCCTGTACATTCCATATTCCCCGCGTACCCCCGTGGTCAGAACGTCGTTATCGACGGTGCTGATCAGGCCGTCATGGAGGTGGAATGAACCATATCCATAACCGGGATGGTCGCCGTGTGAACCAAAATGAAGTTTTGCATTCAGTGTAATGCCGGCGCGTGCATGTGCCTTAAGGGCGGCAGCATTGATCATGTAATCGGCATGATACATCTCCTGCATCAGGTTGTCACTGCCGGCATCAGGCATTTCGGCGCTGTAATCGGAATAGTAGACCACTTCCTCGGTCCAACCTGCTGATTTCGTGCGGCCCAGGTTGGTAAACCCGTCCTTGTCCAGAATAATAACATCGGGATAAACTTTATGGATCGCATCATACATGCTTTTATAAACGTGTGTCATGGGTTCGCCCACGTAAATATTCTCCTGCGGTATGTTGCACTCATCCACCAGTTGCCTGATCAGCGCAACCACCGTGGCGGGGGTGGTCCCGGACATCGCTGCATTGTTCAGTCCCGTCATTACCGACCTGGTTCCTGTTTCAGAAAGATCAGATAATTTGATGGCCCAGCCAGCCTGTCCGTTATTTACCTTGATGAATATCGTTTGCCCTTCCTGGTAACTTTCAGCTGTCCCTGATTTCCGCTGGTTAAAATCCTTGAAAAGCTTGTCCCAGGCATCCTTAACCTGATCAGCACCCGCCAGGTTTTTGATGGAACTATCGAACATTGCATTAATCACATCCTGGTTGTTATTTTTCGCCATAAAAAAGGCATCGGTTATGGTATTCGGGCATTTTTCGTTTGTCGCATCCGGATCCCATGCCCAGACCACTCGTCCGGGGTTCACGCCAATCCCTTCACCCATCGGATTATTTGGGCCATCGGGCAATACACCGCGGGTGAACCCAATGGCTTTTGAATAGACTTTTTGAGCACTTGTCCAGTTAAATGCGACCAAAAGCACAAGGCTTGACCCGAGGGCAAAAACGGCCGCCAGGTATTGAGCTTTTCTGAATTTAGCCACTGCTTTTTTAAACAGCAGGGTCATTCCCCCGAGAGAAAGGATGTAGAGTATAAAACCCGACATGACCGGGGTTGCTGCCCTCATGCATGGATATCCGGCACGCTGGGGCTTTGGGATCACCCTGATCAGAAACCAGAGTGTAGAGGCAACTCCAAGGACTATGAAGACTAATTTTCCAGGGACTTTAAGGGATAATATGGTTAGCTTGAGATGCCTAAGTCCATCCCGCAAGGTTGTAAAACTTTTCATGATGATTTCAAATTTAGATTGCAATAGAAACTAAACCGCGCATAATCAGCCGACAATATAATAAAATATTAGTTCCCACCCCGGTCAGAACCTGAGATTAGGGTCTTCCAGGATCAGCACCCAATCGCAACCTCTTCCCGATCTTAGCCATGCCAATTCTTTTTGCAGCAAAGATGAAGGGGTAAACCTGCATGGTGTTGTTCACGATCAGATTAACTCCCTCCCTTCCCGGTCGGGGTCGTTTTTAACTTCACACAGGTCATTTAGGATCATGGTTTCCCCGTTTTCTAAGGTAAATATTGGCCAATCAGGCAAATTTTCAATGTTCGGGTCGCCGGTTCTCATGAACTGAAGCAATGCACCCGACATTTTTTCTGAAAGATTTCTCGGACGGGCGCCTCCCCCCGTATGTGAAAGCATCAGGTCCGTATTACAGAACCAGAAGCAGATATCCAGGCAGTGAAACGCCCGCATGCGGTTATTGAAAAGGGGCGGTTCCCAACCGAACCATGCCACATAGACCGGGGCTTTTTGTTTCGACTTGGCTGTCGCCGTTTCCACCACTCCTTTCCGGTTACTGGCCACCAGTGTCATCACCTCTATGGGTTTCGCACCGGGGAATGCTTTGGCATAGGCGTCGTATACAGCCGGTGCTTTATCGCCTAATCCGCCCCTGAAACCGGCTCTCTCTTTTAACATTTCCTTTGCCTGGTCAGCGCTGATGTTTTCCATCTCTGGATTGGTACGGGCCATACCCCATTCATGGAAGGTGCTGCAAATGATCATCGGGACACCGGAGGAGATGCCATTTTCTTCCGAATAAAAAACACCTTTCGGGATATGGATCCCGTCGGCCACCGGGGCAAATCCCATGCGAAATCCATTGCTTTCTCCACTTTCCTCTCTGAATTTCTGACTGGCCCTGTTTGCCAGCAATATGTACTCTTTCCAGGGTATCTCCTGAAGCTTGTTTATTTCAGATCGGTCCAATCCTGCCTCTTTCAGGATATATTCACCCAGCTTCCTGGAAACAGCCTGATCCATGGCCTGGGTCGTGGAGCCGCTTAAGGGAACTGCCTTGTGTATTAACCCGGCAGCTTTGGGCATGGCTGCCAGGACACAGACTTTTGCTCCCCCTCCCGATTGTCCCATAATGGTTACGTTATCCGGGTCACCACCAAAATTGGAGATATTCTCTTTCACCCATTCGAGAGCTAAAACCATGTCGAGCGCCCCCACATTTCCCGAATCCTTGTATGGATCCGGGCCCACACCGGAGAGATCAGAAAATCCGATGGGTCCGAGACGATGGTTGATGGAAACAAATACAATGTCGCCCTTCCGAGACAGGTTCTCACCCATGTAACCATCCTGTTCAATGCCGTTCCCATTGGTATAACCGCCTCCGTGCAACCAGACCATCACGGGCCGTTTTTTCCCGTCCGCAATAGCCGGAGTCCACACATTCAGTTTCAGGCAATCTTCGCTCACATCATCGTAATTCCAATGATCGACAAATGATGCATAGTCATTGGCATACCTTTGATCTATGATCTGAGGCGCCGAATTTCCCCACCACACGGCAGGCCGGATATCGTCCCAGGGCTCTGGTTTCCGGGGGGACATGAAACGGTTCTTCCCCCCCGTATCGGCACCATAGGGTATCCCCCTGAACTGTAAAATTCCGCGAAGTATAAATCCTTTTACCTTTCCATAATGGGTTTCGGCAATGGCAATATCATCACCGATCCGGAGCATTGGTTCGTCGTTGTCAGCGGGATGATCCTCCATGGAGGTACATCCTGCCAGGGGCAAGGTGGCAGCCATTCCCAACCCGGCCGTTCCCACCCCTAATGTCTGAAAGAAATTTCTTCTGTTGGTTTTCATCAGCGTATAAAATTGCAAGTTAGATGTTTCAGAACAGGGTCCCAATATTTCTCAAACGAACATAAAATTCAATGAAAAAATAGTTATAAATTTTGCATAGGAACACTTACATTCATTAAAACACACTCATAAAACAATGAAAGCTTCCATCCTGTTATTACCAGGTTTTTTACTGAATTTCAGTTTTATTTTTGGGCAGATAAGCCTTGAAAGTTCCTATGACGGGTCGGTTGAGCGGGTTATCCTTGAGTTTTCAGGTGAAAAATACTACTATCTTGATACTGAAAACAAGCAGGTTAAGCTCTATCATTCAGACCACTCTCCCTGGAAAACCGTCGATCTCCCTTCCCCTGAAGAGTCTGCTATCTGGTTTGTAGATCATGTATCCGAGGGTAAAATAAACAGTGACACCAAGTTGGAAATCATCTATTCCTTTTACATCGAAAATGGAGATGATAAGTACTACGAAGAGAGAATTATCAACGACGAAGGAACCATCCTGCTGTCGATCCCGAACGGATATTATGTTGAATTGTCTGAACTACCAGGAGCAGAGAATAAGCTTATTGCATCTATTAAGGGAGCTCTTTCATCCTACAGTGTAATTTATACAGTTCCGGCCCTGACCCCGGAACATAGTTATGAATTGGAATTGGGCCGGTGGAATTTTGAAAATTCGGGGGAAAAGTACGTTGCCCTTGATTTGAGCAATAAGCAATTTATTGCCTACAATGCGGACCATTCATTATGGAAGACCATTGGCATCCCGGATACCACAGGGTTACGGGTTTATCAATGGAATGTTTCAGAAACTAAAATCAACAGTGACAATCAATTGGAAATACTTTATGCTTATTATACCTCCATATCCCCAGGAAGGAGGTATGTAGGGGTCATAAATGAATCAGGCACCCCGGTTCTTACCATTCCCGATGCCTTTCAGTTTACCCTTGAGGAGTTGCCTGGTAAATCGAATAAGATTTTGGCCTACTTTTCGGCTGGTTCTCATCTCAGTACCAGAGTTTACGATTTACCCGGCCTTGCGGAAGAAATGTATTACGAGTATTCTACCCGCCGGGCTGCCCTGGAAATATCAGGTGAAATTTATTACCACACTGATGTTGAGCTTAAGGAGGTAAAATTGTATGATGGCGACCATCATTTATGGAGGACTATTGAACTGGATGTACCATCAAACGCAACCGTGGGAAGTTTACAGCACATTTCAGAACATAAAATAATTAAAGATGATAAAATAGAGTTTTTATTTACATTTTATATTACCGAAAACGAGATTAAAACTTATGAATCAAGGGTGATGAATGAAGATGGCACCAACCTTTTGGTATTGCCTGATGTATCCATCGTCAAACTCATTGAGCTACCAGGGGCAGATCCTAAATTGGTTGCCTACTACAGGCAAAGTGATAACTCCTACACTACCGAAGTATATGGTATGCCTGCATCATCTACCGAAGCAAAAGGAATATACAAGTTTGAATCTGAAATCTCTGTTTTTCCTAACCCAACCTCAGGGTTACTCGAAATTGAACTGGCTGATCACCTCATTGGGTTTGCGCGGATCTTTACTTTGAACGGACAGTTATTGCAAATTGTCGAACCCGGGTCCGGGAAAACTGTGCTGGATTTATCTGCTTTGAACGCAGGAGTATATTTACTTGAAGTTCAGGATATTGATGGAAATACCTTCAAAGAGAAGGTAGTTGTGAAGTAGTCTATCGAAGCAGTATGAGTTTCCTGGTTTCCGATTTTTCATCCACACTGAACCGGTAGAGGTATATTCCCGCAGGGTGCTCGCCGGTGTCCCATCTGATGAGGTGTTCCCCCTTTTGCCGGAACCCGTTTTCGATGGTTTCAACCTCCTGCCCGTTGAGATTGAAAATCCGGATGGATACCTGTGCAGGTTCCTGGAGGGTATAGTAAAAGGTGGTCCCGGTATATACCGGGTTGGGATAGTTTCGAAGTGAAGCCAATGATTGAACGGGGGTAGTGGAGAGGTTTGAAGTGGTATTGATGGCTTCGCCTTTCCGGAGCAGAATGTTGTCGAAATGGACATTGGCCGCATTGCCGCCGAGATCAAAACCCAGGCGGGCCTGCAGATCGGTGGGCCCGGTCATGGGAAAGGTAAATGAATAGGCCTGCCTGGTGGTCGTGATGGAGATGGGTTCCTGGTTGCTGTAAACGGTCCAGGGCTCACTATTTTTCCCAACCAGCGGGGAAATCTGCCTGGGCGCATCGGCGTAGGCATCGAACGAGACCATGTATTCAAACCCGTTCTCCACCGGCAGTCCCGGCTGCCCCAGGTGAATATCCCAGGCACTGGCCCCGCCATTGCTGATGGACACGGAGAATACTCCTTCGGACACTGATCCTTCGGCGATTGCAGCGGAAAGGCTGGTAAGGGTCCATGCCTCCTCCCCGTCAAAGAAATCGGGATTTTTCAACAGGTTCAGGCCGGTTAGCTCCCCGGTAGTCAGCACAAAATCATCTAGATAATAGCTTCCTGTATGGCCGCCCATATCCACATTAAATGACGCAGCAAAGGTTCCCGAGGGTGTGAAATCAAATTCATACAGTTCCCAGCTGTCTCCCGTGGAGATTATTTTTTGTCCGGCCAGGGCAAAACTTGAAGCATTGATGACTGCCGCACTGATCTGTTCAGGCGCTGCCCCCGACTTTGCCATGAGGCTGGCGTGGTACCTGGTTCCGCCCTGGACCACAAAGCCGCTTTGCGAGAGCTGTACATCCCAGGCATTGCCTGACGGATCTGTTACCCCGGAAAATATGGAATGAGCCCCTCCATGAAATACCTCTCCATCGAGTTTGATTTGTGCCTTGACAGGATACCCAGCAGCACTCCGCCAATGCTTCACACCCTTTTCAAATCCCGTATTTTTCAGCAGGTTGGACGACACCCGCACCGGAAGTGTTTTTAAGGTTGTTCCCTCACCGGTGGTAATTTCGGCTTCCACGTTTCCGCCAAAGATCCCCCAGTTCAATGTGATTTCATGGCTACCCTGGCCCGAGGTGATTTCAGCACCCCCCGGTACGCTCCATTGATATGAAGCACCTTCGATATCCCCGAGCGAATAGGTCACATCTGCAGTGTTGTAAGTGACAAATTCACTACCCTGGATCTCCATTTCGCTGAGGTCCTGGTAAACCCTTACATACTCCACTTCCATGATGGCCGGGAAAACCGTAGATTCGCCGGGCGTACCGACCCATCCGCCCCCTACGGCCAGGTTCAGGATGATATAAAAGGGCTGGTTGAAGGGCCAGGTGGCCGATGATCCATGGTCATTCACAAAGGAATAATACATTTGATCATCCACGAAAAAATCGATTTTTTCAGGGGTCCACTCCACTGCATAAAGGTGAAATGCAAGCTCGGCATCAGGAACATCCAGTGTACTCCCCCCGGGAGGCAAAGGCCCTGCGAAAAGGTTATAGGTTTCGGTATGCACGGTGCCGTAAATTTTGGAGACTTCATTGGTGGGGTGCTCCATGATGTCGATTTCACCGCTGTTGGGCCACCATCCATAAAGGTTATCCACAGGAAGCATCCAGAAAGCGGGAACAAACCCCGGAGTGGCCGGAAGTTTGATACTCGCCTCCATCCGGCCATACCTCCAGCCCTGCGCCTTCTCTGTCCGGATGTGGGCAGAGGTAAATTCATAACCCTGGTAAGACTCCTTTAATGCAATGATCCGGAGTTTGCCATCAACAATATGGGCATTATCGGTCCGGTCGGTATAATACTGGACATTGTCGTTGGAGGGCCCGGATTCGAATTGCCAGACGGATCGGTCAATGGTTGTGTTTTCGAATTCCTCGGCCCATACCAGTTGCCTGGTCTGGGCTGAGATGCACACAACGGGCCAGGACAACAAAACCAGCAGGACGGCTCCTGGGAGGAATGAACGATGCAGGTGTATCATGGTATTAAATATAGGCTATATTTGACAATTCATTGAGGTCCATGAAGCATTTTGCCATTTCCATCATCACAGGAATGTTTTTCCTGGTCGTTTCTGCGTTTTCCCCTGGTGAAAAGCCCATCCTTTTGGTTATCACCGATATCGGTGGGGATCCCGATGATCAGCAATCCCTGACCCGCCTGCTGGTTTATTCCAATGAATTTGATATTCGCGGATTGATTGCCTCCGCGTCGGGGACCCGGGGGGAGCTGGGTGTGGATACGGTGAAGGACCAGCTGATCCGGGAATATATCGATGCATACGCAAAGGTTTACACGTATCTGGTTCAGCATGCCTCCGGTTATCCCGGTCCGGATTCCCTGCTGGCCACGGTGAAGAAGGGAAATCCCAAACGCGGACCGGAACAAATCGGACAGGACCATGATACGGAAGGGTCTGAGTGGATCATCCGGGTGGTGGACATGGCAGGGGAACAGCCGGTCCATGTGGCGGTCTGGGGTGGCCAGACCGACCTTGCGCAGGCTCTCTGGAAGATTAAGAATACCAGGGATTTTACCGGCTATTCCGAATTCCTGTCCAGGCTCCGGGTATACGATATCGATGATCAGGACGGGCTTTATCCCTATATCAGGCAGGAATTTCCCGGGGTGTTCTATATCCTTGCCAAAGCGCCCGACGGGGCTGATAAAAGGGAGGGAGCTTACAGGGGGATGTACCTGGGAGGAGATGAGTCCCTCACTTCCGGGCAGTGGATCGATGACAATATTCGCCTGGATCACGGACCGCTGGGGGAGATGTATCCACCGAAAACCTGGACCGCTCCCAATCCTTACGGGGCGCTCAAAGAGGGTGACACCCCTTCCTGGTTCTATTTCCTTCGGAGTGGATTACAGGACCCCGAACATCCGGGCTGGGGCGGCTGGGGCGGAAGGTTCAAACCGGCTGGGGACAACTTCTACAGGGATGATGCTGACTTTGCAGATACGCTGATCAATGCCCGGTCGACGGTATCGCGATGGAGGCCCGCATTTCAGAATGATTTCCAGGCACGGATGGAATGGTGCATCCTGCCTTATGATCAGGCCAACCACCCTCCGGTTGCAGTGGTCATGGGAGACCAAACGAAGGATATTCTTTACATGGAGGCCAGCGGAGGAGATACGCTTATATTTTCTGCCATGGATTCATATGATATGGATGCGGACAAGCTGAATTTCACCTGGTGGGTCTACCCTGAAGCAGGAACCAGCATGCAGTGCCCCGGCCTTGAGAACTACCTGACACCTGAAGTAAGCCTTGCGGTTCCCGGCGATGAAAGCGGAACGGAGCTCCACCTGATTTGTGAGGTGACCGACCAGGGAGTGCCTGCCCTGACCAGTTACCGCAGGATTGTGATCCGGATCTTCTAAACGGATCCCGAACATGCAAGGGAGATGTTTGTTATACGACCATGAAATGGATTGTACCTTCAATTTTACTTTTCTCGATTGCTGTTCAGGGGCAAACTGAATACCTGGAATATTACGATGAAAGCCAGGTGATCAACAACATCGGGATGGGGGTTCTTGGAGGATGGGCTCTTGCCAATATGTCCCTGGGGGCTTACGGCTGGAATCAGTCTGAGGGACAGGAATCCTATTTTCATCAGATGAACCTGTTCTGGAATACAGTCAACCTGACCATTGCAGGCTTTGCCCTGTATGGCAACCTGTCGTCTGATTATCGCTTGCTTCCAGGGGAGGAGTTGCTTGAAATGCAGCTAAAAACCCAGCGAATCTTCCTGATCAACGGGGCCCTCGACGTGGGCTATGTGGCAACAGGTTTTCTTTTAAAATACCTGGCGCCCAAATATCCAAAAAACGAATTGAGGCTCCAGGGGTATGGAAATTCTGTGATATTACAGGGATCATTCCTTTTTATATTTGACCTGGTGATGTATGGACTGCTTCGAAGTCACAGGGCCGGTTTTTTGGACCAACTCTCATTTTCTCCCATGGAGAACGCCTGGGGCATGGCCCTTTCATTTCAATTTTAGTGCCAGGGGGATATGAAGATTTTATTAACCGGAGCAACCGGATACATTGGAAAAAGACTACTACCGGTCCTGCTGGCCCAGGGGCATGAGGTGATTTGTTGTGTCCGGGACAAAGGCCGGTTTGATGTTTCAGGATTTGTCAACACAAAGGTCAGCGTCATTGAGGTCAATTTCCTGGAAGATCATTCTCTTGAAAGCATACCGGAAGATATTGAGGTGGCCTATTACCTTATTCACTCTATGGCTACTGCTGTCAGTGATTTTGAACGGCTGGAAAAAATCTCGGCAGAAAATTTCAGAAACCGCATCAGTCGCACGAAAGCGCAGCAGGTCATTTACCTGAGCGGGATCATCAATGAAGCAAAACTCTCGAGGCACCTTTCATCAAGGAGAGCGGTGGAACAAGCCCTGGCACACGTGAGCTATCACCTGACCACCCTTAGGGCCGGGATCATCGTCGGATCGGGAAGTGCCTCTTTTGAGATCATCCGCGATTTGGTTGAGAAGCTTCCTTTGATGGTAGCTCCCCGCTGGCTAAATACAAGGGCACAGCCCATTGCCATACGTAATGTGGTTCAGTTTCTTACCGGGGTCTTGTTACATCCGGGCACCTTTGACAGAAGCTTTGACATTGGGGGTCCGGATATTCTTACTTACAGGGAGATGCTGTTGCAGTTTGCAAGGATCAGGAAACTGAGACGAGCCATCTGGGTGGTTCCGGTCATGACTCCCAAATTGTCTTCCTACTGGCTCTATTTCATCACCTCCACATCTTACAGACTGGCAGTGAACCTGGTCCACAGCATGAAGGTTGAGGTCGTGTGCCAGGACCATGATTTAATGGACCTGCTGCAAATTGATCTGCTTTCCTACAAGGAGGCCATTGAACTGGCTTTTGACAGGATTGCCCAGCAGGAGATCGTTTCCAGCTGGACCGATGCGCTATCCTCCCATACCCTTGAAGACGGGATCGCTGATCTGGTGCAAATCCCCACACATGGATGTTTCACAGATCAAAGGAAAGTTTTGGTCGGGGATGAAGACCGGGTCCTTGACCGGATCTGGGCCATCGGTGGGAAGCAGGGATGGTACTATGCCAACTGGTTGTGGGGCATCAGGGGCTTCTTGGATAAGCTGGCCGGTGGCGTTGGCTTGCGCAGGGGCCGGAAGAGCAGTACCGGAATTTCGGCAGGAGATTCGCTGGATTTCTGGCGCGTATTACTGGCCAGCAGAAAGGATAAGCGGCTCTTATTGTATGCGGAGATGAAACTTCCCGGAGAGGCATGGCTTGAATTCCGGATCACTGAAAAAATTCTTTACCAGACGGCTACTTTCAGACCACGGGGTTTGTGGGGCAGGCTTTACTGGTATTCAGTCCTGCCCTTTCACGCTTTTATTTTCAGGGGGATGATCAATAGGATTGGACAATCAAAACAAGTATGACCGGGGCAATATCGGTATTCTGGTTTAGAAGGGATCTCAGGCTGGAGGATAATACCGCACTGGAAAAGGCTTTGAATTCGGGTTCAGAGGTGCTGCCTGTTTTTATCTTTGACACCCGGATCATTGATGAACTGTCAGCCGATGATCCAAGAATCACATTCATATATAGTCAGTTGCAGAAGATTCAACGGCAACTGAACTCCCTGAACAGCACCCTTCATATTTTCAAAGGTGAGCCCCTTCTGGTGTGGAAAGATTTGCTTGCCAGGGTTGAGATCGGTGCTGTTTATGTGAACAAGGATTACGAACCCTATGCAATCCAAAGGGACAGGGAGATCGCCGGATTATTGCAGAGTCAGGGTATCCTCTTCTGCCAGTTCAAGGACCAGGTCATCTTTGAAGAGGGTGAGATTGTAAAGAATGACGGCAAACCCTATACGGTATTCACGCCTTACAAGAAGAGATGGCTGGAAAGATTCAGGGAAAGGGCTCTGCCGGTAACCAGAGTGAAGCCCAACAAAGGATTTCTTCAAAGGCCCGGGGCCTTTCCCCGGCTTGAGGAGCTTGGATTCAGGCCTTCAAAGAGCCATGTAGCTCCATTTGACCTATCCGGGATCGGGGATTATCCCAGGTTGCGCAATTTTCCGGCGCCGGATGCCACCAGCCATCTCTCGCCTCACCTCAGGTTTGGAACCACCAGCATCCGGCTGATCATCTCCAGCCTGAATCCTTCCGATGAGATCTTCCTTTCAGAACTGATCTGGCGCGAGTTTTTCATGCAGATCCTGTTTCATTTTCCTGACGTGGTGAACCAGAATTTCAATCCCAGGTACAACGGTATCCAGTGGAGAAACCATCCTGATGAGTTCGATCTATGGTGCCGTGGTGAAACAGGTTATCCCATGGTGGATGCCGGAATGCGGGAACTGAATACAAAAGGTACCATGCACAACAGGGTGCGCATGGTGACTGCCGGGTTCCTGTGCAAACACCTGTTGATTGACTGGCGGTGGGGTGAAGCCTATTTTGCGGGGAAACTCCTTGATTACGATCTCTCTTCCAACAACGGTAACTGGCAATGGGCTGCCGGAACAGGATGTGATGCTGCGCCCTATTTCCGGGTCTTTAACCCCGCAGAGCAAATAAAGAAATTTGACCCGGATCTGGAATATGTGAAACGGTGGATTCCCGAATATGGCACTCCGGGGTATCCACCCCCAATCATCGAACACAGGTTTGCCAGGGACCGGGCCCTCGAAACCTACAGGAAGGGAATCCAAAACTACCTGCCAGAGCGGTGAAACCTTCTTCTGAGAGCTACCAGATGTATGTGCCTGCAGCACCCGGCTCAAGACGGATCATTGCATATTTTCCATTGTACTGGATCTGGAAGGAGCGGGTGTCATAAGTATTATTGGCTACGATCAGTACGATCTTGCCCCCGGGCGTTTTAAAGGCCACGTTGGGAAGGACCGGCGTATCTTCTATAACTGTCGCCCGCCTGATCATCTGCCGTTGCTCGTCCTGGGTCAATTCAACGGTCCTGTCGCCGGTGTGGGTCGATGCAATGCGCACCGATCCGGGACGCACGAATTTTGAGGCATGGGCGATGGTGTAATAAGCAATAAACCGCCTGACCTCATCTCCGTCGATGCTGATGGCACCCTGACACATGGAACAACCGCCATTGTCGGTATGGGGGTCGTTGAGCGGATCGGCTGCCAGGTTCCAGAGTACGACATTCCTGCTCCAGTTCCGGGTCACATCAATGATCATTCTTTTTACCCGGGAGGCAATGGCAATATCTTCACTTTCAGGGCGTTCGGTGAGCATCTGCTCGGTAAAATAGATGTTTTTATCGGGACGGGCCGTATGCAGGGTCGTCATGGCTCCCATGGAACCTGCGTAATGGTGGAATCCCGAACCATCGGCATATTCGGAGATCACCGGGTTCTGCAGCAGGGCTAGCGGATAGTCGATTCGGTCGAGGTTGTGATCGAAGAGGACCAGTTTGGTATTCAGCCCTGCATCCTTGAAGGCCGGGATCAGGTGCTGGCTCAGGAATTCTTCCTGTTCTTCGGGAAACCAGGGCATACTTGGGGTATTCCGGTTATTCAGTGGCTCATTCTGGATGGTGACCGCATCGATGGTGATGCCCTGTTTTTTCATCTCCTGTATATACTTCACAAAATAGAGGGCATATACGTCGTAGCAATCCTTTCTCAGGTGGCCGCCCCGTACATTGTAAGCTTCCTTCATCCAGGCGGGTGCCGACCAGGGTGAGCCCAGGATTTTGATGTCGGGGTTGATGGCTAGGATCTCTTTCATCACAGGGATGACATCGATTTTGTCCTGGCCCAGGTCAAACTTCTCCAGGTCATAATCGGTCTCCCCTTCGGGCAGATCGTTGTATGAATATACAAAACTATTGAGGTCGGAGGCCCCTATGGTTAACCGGATGTAACTGAAACCTACCTCGTTGCCTTCGGTGCCAAACATTTCCTTCAGAATCCTCTCCCGTGCCCCTGCACTCATGTGGATCAGGTGTTCGGCGCTTCCTCCGGTCAGTGCAAAACCAAAGCCATCCATGGTTTGATACGTTGTTCTGTCGTCCACCACAATGGTTTGTGCCCGTCCCGACTTTGAATAGGTAAAATGGATGGAATCGTTCTGCTTTTCGAACAACGCCGAACGGTCGGGTTTGGTTACCCAGGCTTCAATATCCCCGGGCTGGGCTGAGAGTTGAAAACTAAAAATTACGGCTAAAATTCCAATCCATTTCATGATCACAGAATTTGATTTTGTTTTCAAAGCTAAGCAATAATCAATAAATTGAAGAGATAGTATGGGAGTTCCGGATCAAAGATTTCTTTCAGATGATTGACGAAAATTGTAGTAATTTAGCCGGAAACTTCAGCGAATGAAATCGGTACGATATATACAGACCCTTGGTTCCTTCCGGAACTACTACAGGTCCATGAACGAAATTCTGGAAACGGCTTTCGGCAAAATCCATATGCTTCATTATCCCTTCTATATGAAAGACTCGGAAACGCTGGAAGAGAGACAGTACAACCTGATCGAACACTGCCTTTCCTATATTGGTGACCTGAAGGGGAAGGATCTCCTTGAGGTGGGTTGCGGCAACGGATTGAATTGCCACTATATCGACCTGAAATATGAAACCGGGAAAATCATCGGCATTGATCTGAACAAGGCCAATCTGGAACTTGCCAGGGCACAGGATGAACACTCCGGGATCAGCTTCCTTTATGACAATGCCCAGGAATTGACAACCATCCCCGACCATTCTGTGGATGTGATCCTCTGTATTGAAAGTGCTTTTCATTATCCTGATAAAAACGCCTTCTTCAAACAGATCAAAAGGGTGCTTAAACCCGATGGTGTCTTTTTGATTGTGGATATTTTAAGAAGGCCCGGGGATAGCGGAAGATCAAAGTGGATGTGGAATAAGCGCAAGCTGTTTTTTCATGCAAACGAGGAGGAGTATCATCGGTATTCTTCCGGTAATGGCCTGGTCTTTAAAAAAGTCGAAAACATTACCGACCGGGTGATCCGGGGATATGAAGGACACATGTCGTGGATTAAAAGGGGAAACATGAACCGGGCGGATTATCTGCTGCTGAAATTATTTTCAAGGCTGCAGGTACGGTTGAACGTTGCCGAACTTCGGAACCATAAACAGTACATGCTGTTCTACGGGTCAAATGTATGACGGAAATAAAAAAGGAGGGTGTCTCAAAAGGTTAACCCAATTTCAGGTTTCCAAAGGATACTTATTTGTAACGTGCTTATTTACTGACGTAAAAAATGCCAGGTTACTTCCTAAGCATCCCTAAGAATTGAATAAAAAGGGACTTTTGAGACGGCTTCCTTTTTTATTTCGGTCATAAATTTGACCCGTAGAACAGCATGTACTGTTTATGGTTCCGAAGTTCGGCAACGTTCAACCGTACCTGCAGCCTTGAAAATATTCAGCATTAAGGCTCTCAAGATGCGCTGGTTGAATGTAATTTTCACCATTTGCCCTCCCTTAAATAAAATCCCAGATCCTACTCTGATAGCCATATCA
>JAWOHR010000217.1:0-2984 GCA_046485075.1 Bacteroidales bacterium | reverse complement strand
CTGCGGACCATGTACCCATACGCCGAGTTCCTCCAGGATTACGTGCACCAGCAAAACCACCTGGATGAAAAAGGTAAGTTCAAAAATGACTTCCGGGTAGCCCCCTCCAGGGCCTTCCTGCGAAAACTATGGATCGATGAGCTGCCCATGCTGATCAACCTTTTTAAGGGTGAACTGAAGGTGATCGGCGTCAGGCCGCTGAGTGAACAATACTTCAGGCTCTATTCAAAAGAGCTGCAGGAGAAGCGGGTGAAAAACCTTCCCGGACTGATTCCTCCTTACTATGCCGACATACCGGGCACCCTGGAGGAGATCCAGGAATCGGAACTCCGTTACCTGGAGGCCTATGAGAAGCATCCCATGAGAACCCAGATCCGATACTTCGGGAAAGCCTTTTACAACATCCTTTTTAAACGGGCCCGCTCGGCATAAGATTAAGGTGAGTCGCGTGAAAAGAAATATTCCTATCTTCGGAAAAATCGAACCCTTTAGATGATACTCGTAACCGGTGGAACCGGACTTCTCGGATCGCACCTGCTCTTTGAACTGGTGAGACAGCATAAGGAGGTAATTGCCGTGAAACGCCCCTCTTCAGACCTGGAGGAGGTAAAGAGCGTATTTGCCCGTCACTCACCCGGGTCGACAGATCTTTTCAGGCTCATCAACTGGGTGGAGATCGACCTGGAAGAGCCCATGGAGGTGGAGCAGGCCATGACCGGTGTGGAGCTGGTTTATCACTGCGCGGCCAGGGTCTCCTTCCATCCGGGGGACGACAGGGAGATGATCCGGTATAATGTTACCAGCACCGAAAATGTGGTGAATGCCTGCCTGGCCGCCGGGGGGAAGCGTTTGCTACATGTCTCCTCCTCTTCGGCCATCGGTTCGTCTGCGGACGAAACAGCGGCCCATGAAGGCCTGATCTGGTCTGAAAGCAAAACCCATACGCCCTATTCGGTCTCCAAGTTCCGGTCGGAGATGGTGGTTTGGAGGGGCATCGAAGAGGGGCTGGAGGCGGTGATCGTCAATCCCACCATCATACTGGGGTCAGGGTTCTGGCACCGGGGAAGTTCGGCCCTGTTCAGCCGGGTGGCCGGGGGCCTTAAATATTCCACACCGGGGAAGACAGGGTATGTGGGGGTCCGCGATGTGGTGATGGCCATGACCCTCTTAATGGAATCGGATGTTCAGGGGGAACGGTTTATTCTCAACAGTGGCGACTATACCTACGCGGAGATCATGGAGATGATTGCCGCTGCCATGGGTTCGCCGCGTACCATGAAGCAGCTCTCACCTTCGGCCCTCAGCTGGCTTGCAAGACTGGATGCTGCAAGAGGCCTCTTTTCAGGGAGGCGCAGCCTCACCTCCGTCCAGGCCAGGGCAGCCTTCGGCAAAGCTTCCTACTCCTCCAGAAAAGTATGCGAGGCCATCGGATTTAAGTTTACGCCCGTGGAAAAGGTGGTTGAAGAAATCTGCTCCCAATACCGTGACGAGCATCAGGAGCTTATGAAGGGCCGAAAGAAATCCTCCTCCCTGAAAACCTGAACACCCCTGTTGAAGCGGGAGGAGGATTAGATGCTTGCGTCGATCCGTTCATTAATGCTTTACCCCTTCATATATCAGCGTCTTCCCCGAAAAAAATTGAGTCTGTTTTCAACTTTTCTGCTATATTTGTTGCCCGGTAACAAACCAACAATCAGTATATCAGATATGAAAATCGCAAACATTGTAACAAGCGCGGTCCTGGCAGCAGCAGTGGTGGTTCTTTTTATACTCCATTTCTCAGGTGGTGAGAAGGGTGAAAAACGTGGCGGAGATACCCGGGAAGTCAGCATAATGGATCCCTCCGGCATCAGTATCGCTTTTTTTAGTATGGACTCGGTGATGAACAACTGGGACCTCTATTTCTCCTACCAGCAGGAACTTTCCAAGAAACAGTCAGAGATGGAAGCTGAATTTGCCGGCAAAACCGAATCTTTCTACCAGAGGGTTCAGGATGCACAATACAAGATTCAGCGACAGCTGGTTACCCGTAGTGAAGCCGAACAACTGCAACAGCAACTTGCTTCCGAAGAGCAGCAATTGATGGGTTTGCAGAACCAGTATGCCGCCGATCTGCAGGAGCAGGGGATGGTGAAGAACCGCCAGATGATGGATATGATTGAACGTTACGTAACCAAACTCAGCAAGGAGAATGGCTACAGTTTTGTTTACTCCTACCAGTTTGGAGGCAACCTCATTTACGGTGCCAAACCTTACGATATCACCAGCCAGGTGGTAGCCGGACTGAATCAAACCTATATTACGGGAACCGAAACGGACTAAATGGGTTTCGCCGATGCATACCTGCTGAAGGCTGGTTTGCGGGAACCGATTATCCAAACCGATCCACATTCCGATCTTAAAATCATGGTTGCCATACCGGTAACCAACGAATCCGGGCTTGAAAAATGCCTGGATTCACTGTTTATGGCCGCAGCACCCATCCGGACCGAGGTCCTGATCCTGGTCAATGCTGCGGCTTCGGCCACCCCCGCCGTGTTTGAGCAAAATCTTTCGACCCTCTCCCGGGCCAGGGAGAGCTTCACGGATGAGTGGCACCGCGGTGGCCGGGCGGTGGAGGACTGGGCGTTTGGCTTGACTACAGCGCAACGCCGGCTCAAACCAGCGTTCGGTGCCGTCCAAGGGCAGTTTCGGCAGGCCCCTTACTATCCGCTGTCGCGCGTGCCGCGCGTTTCCGTGGTGGTGGCCTGCCACAACGGCCAACGTACCCTCAAGGCTTGCCTCGACGCCCTCGGCCGCCTCGGTTATCCCGACTACGAGGTCCTCCTGGTCGATGACGGGTCGGACGATGCCACCGCACAGATCGCGCTTGGGTACCCTGCCGTGCGCACGCTGCGACAGGATCATCACGGCCTGTCCGTCGCCCGGAACTCCGGGATCGCCGCCGCCACCGGTGAGATCATCGCCTTTACCGACGCCGATTG
>JAWOHR010000102.1:0-122779 GCA_046485075.1 Bacteroidales bacterium | reverse complement strand
ATCAAGGATGGCGGGCAGGGACCACGATCAGACGTGTGCTGAAGCTATAACAAACCTGTTATTGCAGCTTCTTGGGGATAGAAAGCAGGGAATAGTATATCCACCCTTTCCTGCCGTCCTGAAGATGATTCACAATCCTTCAGAATTAATTGCTTTAATTTCTTAAACATTGCGGCAGATGAAAACAAGAGCGGTCAGATTATATGGGAAGAGCGATCTCAGGGTGGAAGAGTTTGAACTGCCCGAACTTAAAGAAAATGAGATTCTTGCAAAGGTGGTGAGCGACAGTCTGTGTATGTCTTCCTATAAGGCAGCCACACAGGGAACGGACCATAAAAGAATTCCAAACGACATCGCAGAGAATCCGGTCATCGTTGGTCATGAATTCGCAGGTGAAATCGTTAAAGTGGGCTCCAAATGGCAGGATCAGTTTCAAACAGGAGATAAATTTGCCATTCAACCGGCGCTTAATTACGCGGACGGACCGGTGGGGATCCTGGGGGCCCCCGGCTATTCCTACAGGTTCCTGGGGGGCGATGCTACTTATGTTGTGATTCCCAACGAGGTAATGGAGAGGGGGTGTCTTTTGGTTTATAACGGACCGGGGTTTTATCCGGCCTCCATGGCAGAGCCCTTCTCCTGCGTGATCGGCGCCATGCATGCCAACTATCATATCAAGCCGGGTACTTATGCACATGATATGGAGATTGTGGATGGAGGGAAAATGGCGATCCTGGCTGGTGTGGGGCCCATGGGACTGGCGGCTATCAATTATGTGTTGCACCGGAAGGACCGGAAACCTTCCCTGATGGTGGTTACAGACATTGACCAGGTCCGGCTCGACAGGGCAGCACATTTATACAGTACTGAAACTGCAAAGGAAAGGGGTATCGAACTCCGCTATGTGAATACTTCCATGGTAAATGACCCGGTCGGACAGCTGAAGGTGCTGAGTGGCGAGGAAGGATACAATGATGTTTTTGTATTTGCCCCGGTGAGCCAGGTGATCCAGCAGGCCGATCAGTTGCTTGCCTTCGACGGATGCCTCAATTTTTTTGCCGGTCCGGCCGATCCCAATTTCTCAGCTTCGCTGAACTTCTATAATGTGCACTATGCATTTACCCACATTGTGGGAACAAGCGGTGGTAATACCGACGATATCAGGGAGTCGCTGGAATTGATGGGGAAAGGGATGGATACCTCCGGACTGATCACCCACATCGGCGGACTGAACGCAGTACCCGAAGCCACCCTAAACCTCCCCAAGATACCGGGCGGGAAGAAGTTGATCTACACACATATAGAGATGCCTCTGACCGCTATCTCCGATTTCAGAAAGCTGGGTCATATGAAACCGCTGTTCAGCGACCTGGCCGACATTTGTGACCGCCATGATGGCTTATGGTCGGTGGAGGCCGAAGCGTTGTTATTGAAAGGGTCATGATCCTGTCAATGATGCAAGATTTCAGGTGCATAGCTGTTGATATGGGGGCCGGAAGTATCCGTGTGATGCTCGGGGTCATAGATCCTCATGGAATATCCTATCATGAAGTGCATCGGATCAGTAATGAAATGGAGTTCAGTGATGGCCACAGCCGGTGGGATATGGAGCGGATCGTACTGGAAATCAGGAAAGGTATTACAATGGCCATTGAAAAATCGTCCGATCCGCCTGTCAGCATAGGGGTGGATTCCTGGGGCGTGGACTTCGTGCATCTGGATCATCGAGGAGAGGTGGTTGAGCAACCCGTTTCCTACCGGGACTCCCGGACCGAAGGGATGATGGAGATGTGGAGGAATATGATGTCCGAAATGGAGACCTTTCAGCGTACAGGGATCAATTTTTATATATTCAATACCCTTTTTCAGCTGCTCTCTCTGAAAAACTCGGAGGTTATGGCCATGAGTTCAAAAATCCTGTTCGTACCTTGCTATATCAATTACCTTTTATCGGGCCGTGCCGTCAACGAACTTACCATCTCATCCACCTCGCAACTGCTTCAGGTCACTGGAAAGAATTGGGATTCTTCTATTCTTGAACGACTCAACCTGGAACAGGATATCCTGGGAGATGTCATTGACCCCGGAACCCATCTTGGACCCGTTCTGATCGCTGAAGCGGAAGGAACCGGAATGAGGAGTATAGCCGTTTGCGGGCACGATACAGCCAGTGTGGTTGCCGCAATCCCGGTTGAGAATCCCAATTATGCCTACATATCGGCCGGTACATGGTGCATTCTGGGAATTGAATCAGAAACACCCCTGATCAGCGAAGAGGCCCTTCGTTTGGGCCTGACCAACGAAAGAGGCTTTAACAATACCTACAGGATATTAAAGAATATTACTGGCCTTTGGTTATTGCAGGGATTAAAGAGACATTTTCCGGAAAATACCACCTATGCTGAAATGGAGCGTATGACCATGGAGGCAGGCCCCATCCTGCAGGTAATCGATCCGGATGATGCGGAGTTCTATCATCCGGACGATATGAAAACGGCCTTTGATACCTATTTTCAAAGAACAGGGCAGCTCAGACCAGACAGCTTCAATGGTTACCTGGGTTGTGCATACAACAGCCTCTGCTTTTCTTTCAGGTATCATGTGGAAAAACTGGAACAACTTTCGGGACGAAAGATTGAGGTTTTACACCTGGTTGGAGGGGGAAGCCTGTCCGATTACCTGAACCAGCGGATTGCCAATATATGTGACAGAAAAGTGGTATCGGGACCGGTGGAAGGTGCCATCCTGGGGAACATTCTTATCCAGGCCATTGCCATGGGCAGAATCAATGACCTGGATGAAGGCCGGAGGCTGGTAAGACAATCCTATCCGGGGAGGAGCTACCTTCCACAGAAGGAGTGGGTTCCTGAAGCAGAAGGGTATGAGCGTTTTTTAAAGTTGAAACAACCTTAAATAAGTTCACAGGGAGCGAAGCATTTCAATGCAGTGCACCATCCCCCTTGCATTGTGATAGGTGGTTTTCCAGCCATGGCTCTTTAGTTCACCCACGGTTTCCGGAGAGGTGTCCAGACCGTTGTTATACCATCCGCCATACTCATGATCGATCAGGTTTGTCTCAATATAGTCCCACATCTCCAGGAAAAGATCATAATAGTGATTGGGATCGTCCGGGTAGAGTGTATGCATTAAGAGCAGTGCGTTAAGTCCCTCGATCTGGCTCCACCATGCTTTCCCGTTGTGAATGATCTCAATGCCGTTGCCTGTGTCTTTTCCTGCATCGAAAAATCCTCCGGCCTCATGATCCCATCCCGATTCCATTGAATGATCTACCAGCCGTTTGGCAATGGCATGGGTTTCCGCATTCTCTCCCATGCCCAGTTCATGGGCGGTTTCCAGGAGAAGGAAGGCGGTTTCCACATCGTGTCCGTAAGTGATGTGCTGGGAGAGATGGGATCTGGCTCCCGAGCGTTCCGCCAGCTCCTCATCAGTTACAAGGGTCCAGTCAGGGTGAAAATAGAGCTGAAGGTAACCGTCGGGATGTACAAATGTATCCCGTATCAGGTAGAACATTTCTTCCATTCTGACTCGAACCAGGCTATCGGGCCATGCCCGGTAGAGGGTGGTCAATGCTTCCATCAGGTGGATGGAGCTGTTGAAATCCTTTAATCCGTCGCCCGACCCGTTGCGCTGCAGATTCTCAAAATAGCCACCATACTGGGGATCATGGGCATTCTCCATCCACAGGAACGCCTTTTTTGCGAGCTCCAGGGCCTCTTCATTTTTACTGACCGTATAATACTGCGATAAACCATAAACCGCAAAAGCCTGTCCGTATACCAACTTGCCATCCCCCCTTTCCAGGGCAGGGGTTCCGTCGGCATTGCAGGTCACATAAAATCCGCCATACTCCTGGTCCCACATGGCATCTCTCAGGAAGGCAAATCCGTGTGAGCTGTAACCCAGGTATTCTGTTTTTTCCGGGTAGTGTTCCAGGATGAAGGCTGTGGCCCATACATGCCTGGCCTGCTGTACAAGAGCCTTGGGTAAGGGCCTTTCAGTCGGGCTCCAGTCACGCTGGAATCCGGAAATATAACCGCCTGTGACCGAATCGATGTTGCGGGGATACCAGTAGCACAGGATATCGTTAAACAGGCTTTCCTCAAGGATATCAGCCATGGCTGTTGGGTTCTGGGAGCCGTCGGACGTACTTTTTTCTTTTTTTGCGGTTGAACCACATCCTGCAATGAACATGATCTGGACAATGATGGCAATGGCGGGCAAGGAATGTTTCATGGTTTTTGTATTTTGTTGGGTTCGAAGCAATAAATATATTATTTTGCAACCACATCAGCGAATTCTTTTATAAACCAATTTTATAAATCAACCATACCATGAAAACCATCCCGACCAGAAATAGCGTTTCTATCTTCATTTTGGCCTGTCTCAGCTTAAGCCTGTTTGCACAGGAGGGCTATGTTCCTGCGAAGGAAAATCTGGAGAACCGGGAGTGGTTCCAGGATGCGAAATTTGGCCTTTTCGTTCACTGGGGAGTTTATTCCATCATGGGTGGAGGAGGTGATCAGGGTATTGCTGAATGGATCATGGAGCGGAAGAATATTCCCATCGTTCAGTACGAAAAGCTTCCTGGTTTCTTTAATCCGGTCGGTTTTGATCCGGTTGAGTGGGTTTCCATGGTAAAGAAGGCGGGAATGAAATACATCACCATCACCAGCAAGCACCATGATGGTTTTGCCATGTTTGATTCAAAGGTAAGCGACTACAACATTGTTGATGCCACCCCGTATGGCAAGGATGTGATCGGGATGCTTAAAAAGGAGTGTGACCGTCAGGGTATAAAACTCTTTTTTTATCACTCTCAGCTGGACTGGCACAATCCCGACTATGTTCCACAGGGAAGAACAGGAAAGGGTATTAAAGGCCGTTCCACCGAGGGTGACTGGAACCACTATATCGATTACATGAATACACAGCTTTCCGAGCTGCTGACCCAGTATGGTGAGATTGGGGGGATCTGGTTTGACGGGATGTGGGACAAACCCGAAGCCGATTGGCGCCTGGAAGAGACCTATTCCCTGATCCATCAATACCAGCCCGGCGCCCTGATCGGGAGTAATCACCATAAGATGCCATTTCCCGGTGAGGATTTTATGATGTTTGAACGCGACCTTCCGGGAGAAAACTCCATGGGATTTAACAATACCGGAATCTCCACCGAGGTTCCCCTGGAGATGTGTGAGACCATGAACGGATCCTGGGGCTTTAATATCGTTGATGAGAGTTATAAATCTGTGGAGCAACTGATTCACACCATGGTCAGGGCTGCCGGTTACGGAGCGAATTTTCTGCTCAACACTGGTCCCATGCCCAACGGGAAGATACAACCTGAAAATGTAGATACACTGATGGCCATCGGGCAGTGGCTAGAATCCTACGGGGAAGCCATTTACGGAACCCGAAAGGGTGCGGTGAAGCCGCAGGAGTGGGGTGCCCTTACTCAAAAGGGGGATTTGGTATATGTTCACGTGCTGGACCCGGGCGAAGGTTCCATCGAAATCGAAGGATATCTGCCCAAGATAAAATCGGCCCGGTTTTTCGATGACGGATCAAAGGTGGAAATCACGGTAAAGAAGGGTACCACAGGATTGGTCCTTACAATACCCAAAGAGAAGGTAAAACCTATAGATACAATTATCGAACTGACACTGAGATAGAGCTGAAGTGTGAGACCTATTTTGCTGTTTCAGTCAGCGCTGAAATCGGAGTGAGTTCAATTTTCCTGAATTCAACTTCCGAGCCTTCTGCCTGAATTGCAATTTGTCCTCTACTGGCGCTGCATTCAAATCCGTAATTTACAAGTTGATCATTCACCCAGACTTTAATCTCCTTTTCAAAACACTCAATGACCATGGTATTCCATTCACCCGGCGGATTCTCAGATCCATCGGTAAGATTTTTTATCCTGCGTGCTTTTCCTTCGGTAATTCCCCATTCTTCCTCCGGTCCACGGCGATTCACCATATCGGGCACGGAAATATCTTCAACAATGCACCAAAAATCACCGGCCTCTTCATGTTGCATCTGCACTTCCAGGGATTTTGGGAACATTTCATATAATGCCCTTGGAGCCGATGCATGTACCAATACCCCACAATTCCCGGGTTCCCCGGCAAAACGGTATTCCACTTCCAGGCGATAATTCATGAAAACAGAATCCGATATTAAATGACCTTTTGGATCACCCAGACTTACCAGCATTGAATCACGAACGATAAATGCCATGGTAGTATCCGGATTTTCATCCATTGCCGGGATATCCGCATGCCAGCCGGTCAGATCCACACCGTTAAACAGACTTCTGATTTCCAAACCGGACCCGGAATTGCATGAATAAACGGAAAGCAGAAAAAGCAGGGAAAGGGAGAGCTGTTTCATATGAAAAGTTTTTGAATGAGTCTCCTTCAAAGGTAGGCCTTTTTTCCTATTTTTGGAATGGGTAAATCCCGACTTTTCAGATATACCCTTTAACTTCATTCACCTATGAACTCCAGAGAAAATCTCCTTAAAACGCTGAATCATGAAGAGCCTGACCGGGTGGTGGTCGATTTTGGTGCAACCCCGGTGACCGGGATTCATGTGCTGCTGGTTGAAAAACTCAGGGCCCATTTTGGTTTGGAAAACAGGCCGGTGAAGGTTACGGAACCTTACCAGATGCTGGGGGAGGTGGATGATGATCTGAAAGAGGCCATGGGTGTGGATGTAATGGGTATCTCGCCGCCTTCGGACATGTTTGGTAATAAACTGGAAGGGTGGAAGGAGTACCGGACCTCCTGGGGACAGGAAGTGCTGGTCCCCGGTTCCTTCACGGTTGAGAAGGATGGAAAAGGAGATACCATTCTCTTTCCCCAGGGAGACAGCTCCGTTCCTCCAAGCGCCAGGATGCCCAAAGCGGCCTATTTTTTTGATGCCATCAACAGGCAGGGAGTCATTAACGATGGGGAACTCAACCCGGAAGATAATCTGGAGGAATTTACACGCTGGGGAGAAACGGACCGGCAATACTGGAGCGATTCCATCAAAAAGGTGAGTGGCACCGGAAAAGGTCTGGTGGCCAATTTTGGGGGTACGGCCATTGGTGATATTGCCCTGGTACCGGCTATGAATCTTAAACATCCCAGGGGAATCAGGGATGTGGCTGAATGGTATATGTCCACATTGATGCGCCCTGATTATCTTCATGAGATATTTGAAAAACAGACCGATATAGCCCTTCAGAACCTTGAGATGGCAAAGGAGGCCACAGGCGACAGGGTAGATGTGGCTTTTATTTGCGGAACTGACTTTGGCACCCAGGATTCATCCTTTTGTTCGCCGGAGACCTTTGATGAGCTCTATGCGCCCTATTACAAAAAGATCAATGACTGGATCCACGGGAATACTGTATGGAAGACCTTTAAACATAGTTGTGGTGCAGTAGAACCCTTTTTAGAACACTTCATAGAAGCAGGATTCGATATTATCAACCCGGTTCAGGTAAATGCGGCCGGGATGGATCCTAAGAACCTCAAGGAAAAATATGGTTCCAGGCTCACTTTCTGGGGTGGGGGTGCAGATACCCAAAGGGTGCTTCCGTTTGGCACTCCCGGGGAGGTGAAGGCACATGTATTGAAAGAGTGTGAGATCTTTGCCCCGGGAGGAGGATTTGTTTTCAATACGGTACATAATCTCCAGGCCAATGTTCCCCTGCCGAACGTGCTGGCCATGTTGGAGGCAATCAGGCAGTTCGGCTCATAAGCACTTCATCCAATTAACATTATTTAGAACAGTTTTATAGTTTTTTTAGGTACCTTTGTGTCTTTAAAATTCAAGGGTATTTCATATAAATAACTCATTATTAATAACTAAAAGCAAATTTCCAATGTCAAATGTAAAACGCGTCTATACCTTCGGTAACAGAAAAGCAGAGGGTAAAGCCGACATGAAAAATTTATTGGGCGGTAAAGGTGCCAACCTTGCAGAGATGAACCTGATTGGCGTACCGGTACCTCCAGGGTTTACCATTACAACCGAAGTATGTACCGAATACAACTCCCTTGGTAAGGACAAGGTGGTTGAACTGATAAAGGCAGAAGTCAAAGCTGCTATTAAGCAGATTGAAGATATCATGGGAACCGGATTCGGCAGCAATGAGAATCCCTGTCTGGTTTCTGTACGTTCAGGGGCCAGGGTATCCATGCCGGGCATGATGGATACGGTTCTGAACCTTGGAATGAACGAGAATGCTGTAAAAGGACTGATTGCCAAGACCGGTAATGAAAAATTTGCATGGGACAGCTATCGTCGGTTTGTCCAGATGTACGGTGATGTGGTTCTGGGTTTGAAACCCGAATCCAAAGAAGACATTGATCCTTTCGAGGCGATCATGGAAGAGGTGAAGGAAGCACGTGGCGTGGAGAACGACAATGAACTTACCGTGGAAGATCTGAAGGAGCTGGTCGAGAAATTTAAGGCTGCTGTTAAGAAGCAAACCGGACACGATTTCCCGGTTGATCCCTGGGATCAGCTGTGGGGAGCTGTAATGGCCGTATTCGATAGCTGGGAAACTCCCAGGGCTAAATATTACCGTACTATGAATCAGATTCCTGGTGACTGGGGTACTGCTGTGAACGTTCAGGCTATGGTGTATGGAAACATGGGCCAGTCTTCAGGAACAGGAGTTGCCTTTACCCGCGATGCAGGAACCGGTGAAGACATTTTCAACGGCGAATACCTGATCGATGCACAGGGCGAGGATGTGGTTGCAGGGGTGCGCACACCCCGCCAGATCACCAAAGAGGGTTCACTGAGGTGGGCCAAGCTTGCCGGAGTATCTGAAAAAGAGCGCGTAGAAGAATATCCTTCCCTGGAAGAGGTGATGCCCGGGGTTTATGCCGAGCTGGATGAAACCCAGCAGAAGCTGGAAGACTATTTCTCGGACATGCAGGACCTGGAGTTCACCATCCAGGAGGGCAAACTCTGGCTGCTCCAGACCCGGAACGGGAAGCGCACCGGAGCTGCCATGGTAAAGATTGCCATGGATATGCTTCGACAGGGTAAGATTGATGAGAAAAAGGCCCTGCTTCGTCAGGAGCCGTCAAAATTGGATGAATTGCTTCACCCTGTTTTTGATAAGGGTGCACTCGCCAAAGCTACTGTGCTTGCACAGGGACTACCCGCATCACCGGGCGCTGCAACCGGACAGATTGTATTTTTTGCCGATGAGGCAACCAAATATCCGGTATCCATTCTGGTCCGGATTGAAACCTCACCCGAGGACCTGGAAGGAATGAATATTGCCAAAGGAATCCTTACCGCCCGGGGTGGAATGACTTCCCACGCTGCTGTGGTTGCCCGCGGAATGGGTAAGTGCTGCGTATCAGGTGCCGGTGGTGTGAAGATCGATTACAAAGCCCGGACCATGACAGCTGCCGGTAAAACACTTAAGGAGGGAGACTGGATCTCACTCAACGGATCAACCGGTAATGTACTGGAAGGAAAAGTTTCCACAATCGATCCGGAGCTGAGTGGTGATTTCGGTGCCATCCTTGAACTCGCCGAGAAACACACCAGGATGGATGTTCGTACCAACGCTGATACTCCTCATGATGCAAAGGTTGCACGTGAGTTTGGAGCCAAAGGGATTGGCCTGACCCGTACCGAGCACATGTTTTTTGAGGGTGAACGCATTAAGGCCATGAGGGAGATGATCCTGGCCACCACCGAAGTCGAACGTCGCAAGGCACTTGAAAAATTACTGCCTTATCAGCGTGAGGATTTCGAGGGAATTCTTGAGGCGATGGAAGGATTCGGGGTTACCATCCGGCTGCTCGATCCGCCACTGCATGAGTTTGTTCCCCATGATGAAGCCAACCAGAAGGTGATGGCTCATGAAATGGGAATTACAGTTGCCGAAATTCAATCCCTGGTTGAGGATCTGCACGAATTCAATCCCATGCTGGGCCACCGGGGCTGCCGTTTGGGTAATACCTATCCTGAGATTACAGAGATGCAGGCAAGGGCTATTATCGAAGCAGCTGTAAACCTGAAAAAGAAGGGCGTGGATGCACGTCCCGAAATCATGGTTCCGCTCATCGGTACATGGAAAGAGTTCAAAATGCAGGAGGAGATCATCCGTGTTACTGCAGAAAAGGTATTCAAGGAGAAGGGTGCCAGGTGCGACTTCCAGGTGGGTACAATGATTGAGATTCCACGTGCCGCCCTGACAGCCGACCTGGTTGCAGAACATGCCGAATTTTTCTCATTCGGGACCAATGACCTGACCCAGATGGCATTCGGGTACTCGAGGGATGATGCCGGTAAATTCCTTCCCATATATATTGAGAAAGGATTGCTAAAAAATGATCCTTTCCAGACCCTCGATCAGGAAGGGGTTGGACAGCTGATTGAAATGGGTGTTTCCAAAGGTCGTTCAACCAATCCTAAACTGAAAGTCGGGATATGTGGAGAACACGGTGGTGATCCTGCCTCAGTGGAATTCTGTCACCGCGTCGGGATGAACTATGTAAGTTGTTCACCCTTCCGCGTGCCCATCGCAAGATTGGCTGCAGCCCAGGCTAACCTGAGATAGTGAAACATCCATCTGCCATACACTAATCATAAAGCGGCAAAACTTGGTTTTGCCGCTTTTTTTTAGGATATTTACGGGGTTTTTTGAAAGTAATTACTACACTGTACTATTAAATCAACGCAATAACAAACTGATTTCCTTAAATTAGAAACTTCATGAATGTTTTTTCGAATAAATTGAAACTTGACCAGTATGGAATCAAAGATGTGAGGGAGATTGTTTACAATCCATCTTACGAACAGTTATATAAAGAGGAAATGGATCCGGCCCTTGAAGGCTTCGAAAAAGGTGTGGAAAGCGAATTTGGTGCAGTGAATGTGGATACCGGGGTTTTCACGGGACGTTCTCCCAAGGATAAATATATTGTAAGGGATGAGACTACCGAAGATACGGTTTGGTGGAAGTCCGCTACCGCTAAAAGTTCGGATAACAAACCCATTTCCAAAGAGGTCTGGCTTCATGGCTACAATCTTGCATCTGCCCAGCTTTCAGGAAAGCGCTTGTTCGTGGTGGACAGCTTCTGTGGAGCCAATGAAGATACAAGGTTGAAAGTGAGGTTTATAATGGAGGTTGCCTGGCAGGCACACTTTGTCAAAAATATGTTTATCAGACCCACCGAAGAGGAGCTGGTGGATTTTGAACCCGATTTTACGGTTCTGAATGCTTCTAAAACCACCAATCCCAATTGGAAAGAGCAGGGATTAAACTCGGAGGTGTTTGTTTTCTTCAACCTCACGGAACAAAAAGCGGTGATCGGTGGCACATGGTATGGTGGAGAGATGAAGAAAGGAATCTTCTCTATGATGAATTATTACCTGCCACTGAAAGGGATTGCCGCCATGCACTGTTCAGCCAATGTAAATAAAGAGGGTGATACCGCCATTTTCTTTGGTCTCTCCGGTACGGGGAAAACCACACTTTCCACAGATCCAAAGCGCAAACTCATCGGCGATGATGAACATGGCTGGGATGATGAGGGTATTTTTAACTTCGAAGGCGGTTGTTATGCCAAGACCATCAATCTGAGCAAGGAAAGTGAACCGGATATCTTTCGCGCCATAAAAAGAGACGCTTTGCTTGAGAATGTAGTGGTGGCAGCCGACGGCAAAGTGGATTTTAACGATGGATCCAAAACGCAGAATACCAGGGTATCGTATCCGATTTATCACATTCATAACATCGTGAAGCCTGTTTCCAAAGCCGGACATGCACCCAAAGTGATCTTCCTGACTGCCGATGCTTTTGGAGTGATGCCTCCCGTTTCAAAGCTTACAAGGGAACAGACGCAATACCATTTCTTATCCGGATTTACCGCAAAGCTGGCAGGTACTGAAAGGGGGGTAACTGAGCCGGTCCCCACTTTCTCGGCCTGTTTTGGAGCGGCCTTCCTTACCCTTCATCCCACCAAATACGGGTATGAGCTGGTAAGAAGAATGGATGCTGCCAAATCCTCGGCTTATCTTGTGAATACAGGATGGAATGGTACAGGGAAAAGGATTTCCATCAGGGATACCCGCCGGATCATTGATGCCATCCTGGATGGATCCATCGACAGTGCGCCCACCAGGCTGATTCCATATTTCAACCTGGAGGTCCCAACCCAGCTTCACGATGTTGATCCGGGAATCCTTGATCCCCGTGATACTTATGAAAATCCCTCTGATTGGGAAAGGAAAGCCAAGGATCTGGCACAGCGTTTTATCTCCAACTTCGAACAGTTTACAGACAACAAGCAGGGGAAGGCCCTGGTTGCGGCCGGGCCTCAACTATAATTTCGTGTATTTCAGTTTGCAAAGTGATTATTCACTTCGTGAAAAATCAAAATGTTAAGGGTTGTTTTTACGGTATGCCTGGCCTACCTGCTGGGCTCCCTTCCCTGGTCGGTCTGGCTGGGGAGAGTCATAAAAGGCATCGATTTGAGGGAACACGGCAGCGGAAATGCTGGTGCAACCAATGCATTCCGTGTATTGGGCAAACCCATAGGGATCGTGGTGCTTATCCTTGACATGGGGAAAGGTTATGCGGCAGTGAGCCTGTCGTTTTTACAGGATGAATTTGAACCCGGAACCGAGTCCTGGATGATCTTCAGGATCGGGTTAGGCCTGGTTTCCATCCTTGGCCATGTATTCCCGGTTTTCGCAGGTTTCAGGGGAGGGAAGGGGGTGGCAGCCATGGCGGGTATCGGAATGGCAATTCATCCCTTTTCAGCACTTGCATCCATGGGGGTTTACCTGATTGTGTTTCTTCTCTCCCGGATATCGGCCCTGGGTTCGCTTGTGGCCGTGCTAACCTATCCGGTCTGGATCATTTGGGTCTTTAGATCGGAATTTCTGTCAGTCAGGATTTTTTCACTTTTTGTGGTAGTCCTTGTTTTGGTTACCCACAGATCCAACATCCTCAGGATGATTCAGGGAAAAGAAAAATCGTTGTTCCGCAAGGCTTGATCTCATTAACCAAAATCCGCCTCCAGCTTCTCTTTGAGAGCTTTGGATGAGATGTTTTTCTGAAGTGTCCCCTGTTCTGCGATGGAGATCTGTCCTGTCTCTTCAGAAACAATGATCACCAATGAATCGGTCACCTCTGAAATTCCAAGTCCGGCCCTGTGCCGCAACCCGTATTCGGGAGGAAGACCCATCTGTTCAGTCACAGGAAGGATGACCCGGGCGGCTCTGACTTTGTCGTTCTCGACGATTACAGCGCCATCATGGAGGGGACTGGTTTTGTTGAAGATGGCCGAGAAGAGGCGGCTGGAGGTTTCAGCATTGAGTATATCGCCCGTCTGAGCATACATGTCCAAATTTGATTTCTTCCTGATTACAATCAATGCCCCTGTCTTTTCCTGTGAAAATTGGATGGCAGCTTTGAGCAATGACCTGATTTTCACCTGGTTTTTGGAATCAAACCGGATGTTGAGAATCTTGTCAAAGCTGATGCGGTTCCCCTCCATATACCTGGTCCCCATATAGATCAGGAACCTTCGGATTTCCTGCTGGAACAGGATGATCAGGGCGATAACCCCCACACCCAGCACCGAACCAAGGATATTGCTCAGCAACTCCATCTTCAGCGCCCTAACCACCCACCAGAAAAGGTAGATGGAGACTATGGCGAGCGAGATATTGAATGCCACCGTGCCCCTGATCAGCATATAAAGCTGGTAGAACAGCAGTGCAACCAGGAAGATGTCGATCACATCAAGAAAACGAATATGAATGAAGGCACTTAGCATAGTCAATCGGTGTTCGAAGGTCTGTTCATAATCTGCCTGAAGATTTTTACGGTTTCAACGGCTTCTTTTACATCATGTACCCTTAAGAGGTTTGCCCCTCCCAGCAATGCAGCCATATGCGCAGCGGTAGTGCCCGTAAGGGCCCCGGATGGAGTACTATCCAATGATTTATAAATCATCGATTTGCGTGAAAGGCCGATCATGATTGGCAGCTCCAGGATTGCAAATGTGTCCAGCTCCCTGAGCAGCTGAAAGTTTTGTTCGTGGGTTTTACCAAAGCCAAAACCCGGGTCAGCAATCACATCGTTAACTCCGAGTTTCCTGAGTTTATAGATCCTCTCCCCGAAGAACTGAAGGAGATCATCCACCACATTCTCATAACTGGGTGATTCCTGCATGGTTTCAGGAGTTCCCTTCATATGCATCATGACATATGCAATCCCCAGATCTGCCACCGTTGCAAACATATGCGGATCCTGCCGGCCTGCGGTGATGTCATTTATCATATGTATACCGTATCGTTTATGCAGGGTACTGGCAACACCGGAACGCCAGGTATCAATAGAAATGATTGCCTCGGGAACTTCACTACGGATGGCTTCAATCACCGGCGTAATCCTCTCCAGTTCTTCTGCTTCCGAAATCTCCTGAGCGCCAGGCCTGGAAGATACAGCACCAATATCCAGAATGGCTGCCCCTTCATGCATCATTTTCATGGCAACCTCAACGGCAACTCCAGGTTCGGGAATTCGGCTGCCCTGATAAAATGAGTCGGAAGTGGCATTGATGATTCCCATCACTGCAGGTGTGGAAAGGTCCAGGAGTTGTCCTCCCAGGTTGATCGAAAAATTCCTTGAAAAGAGAGTGGTTGATGTGGAGAAGTTATTCATTAAAACACTATTGTTGAGTCGATATTTTGTATGTTTGGAATCAGATTTTATCAAAAATACACTAAATAATCCGAAATCGATTCATGCGTTTTTTTGTGATTGAGGGACTGGATGGATCAGGCAAGTCCACCCAATTAAAATTACTGAAGGAATATCTTGAAAAAGAGGGCATTTCTTACAAGTATCTTCATTTTCCCAGGCTTCAGGAAGGGGTGTTTGGAGAGTTGGTGGCCCGTTTCCTGAGGGGTGAAATGGGTCTCATCGACCAGGTTGACCCTTACCTGGTTGCCCTGATATTTGCCGGGGACAGGGCCGATGCATCTTCTTTGATCAGAAACTGGATGGATGAGGGGTATCTGGTGATGGTTGACCGTTACGTCTATTCCAATATTGCCTTTCAGTGCGCCAAACTCCCGTCCGCTGAGGAGCGGATCCGGTTGCGTGACTGGATACTGGATTTTGAGTTTAAACACAATGGTCTGCCCAAACCCGATCTGAACCTGCTTCTTCACGTACCCATCGAGTTCACACGGCAGCAGCTGGCAAAGGCACGTGAGGGTGATGACCGGTCCTACCTGAAGGGTGAACGGGATATTCATGAAGAGGACCTTGGTTTTCAGGAGCGTGTGATGCGTGAGTATCTGTCATTGCAACAGTATGTTGATGACCTTAAATTAATCGATTGTACGGATGGCCTGGGGAAAATGCAGTCCCCTTTCGCTATTTCTGACTTAATCATAAAACAATTGGGGGTTGAATCATGAAATATTTTAAGCTGTTGAGCCGGGTCCTGCTGGGGATTGTATTCATTTTCAGTGGTTTTGTAAAAGCCATTGACCCATTGGGCTCGGCCTATAAGTTCGCGGACTATTTCACCGCCTTTAAGTTGGGTTTCCTCGAGTTTTTCTCACTCCCCCTGGCCATTGTACTGGCAGCGTTCGAGCTTGTTTTGGGAGTTGCACTGATACTCGGTTACAGGCGAAAAATTGTGTATCGTGTACTTCTATGGTTCATGCTTTTCTTCACATTATTAACCTTTATTCTTGCCATTTTCAATCCTGTCTCTGATTGTGGCTGTTTTGGGGATGCTCTGATCCTGACCAACTGGCAGACTTTTTTGAAAAACGTAGCGCTCATGTTTTTTACGGGCCTCCTCTTTTTCGGTCGAAAAACAGAATATGACAGCGGGCGCAAAGCGATGGAGTGGATCTTAATTTCCGTGATTTATGCAGGGGTTATACTTTTCTCCGTATGGAACTATCGTCATTTGCCTTTGATCGATTTCAGGCCTTACGACCTGGGAACATCAATCAGTGAGGAGATGGAGATCCCTGAGGATGCACCAGTGGATGAATACGAGACCATCCTGATTTATCGAAACCGTGATCAGGGAACAGAGCATCAGTTCACCCTGGCCGATTATCCGAAGGATACCCTTTCCTGGGATTTTGTAAGCAGCGATTCCAGGCTGATCAGAAAAGGTTATGAACCGCCCATTCACGATTTTGCCATCGTGGATGAATCTGGTAATGACCTGGTGGACAGAATTCTTGCCGATCCGGGATTCACACTGATCATGATCAGTCATGATCTGGAAAAGGCAGATACCCATGCGCTGAAGATGGCCGGCCAGTGGTCCGAACTGGAACTTCTTGCAGAAGATTTCTCTTTTCTTGCTGTTTCATCATCAACCACCGAAGTTGTACATTCAATCTCTTCCCTCATGGGACTGGATTATCCTTTTTTTGCGGGTGATGAGATTATGTTGAAAACCATGGTGCGATCAAACCCGGGATTTATGTTAATTTCAGATGGAACCATTATTGGGAAATGGGGTTTCAGGGATTTTCCATCCCTGTCAGATCTGGACCCTGACCTTCCGCAGAAGATTGACAATGCTACAGCTCCGATGAGTGAAGATGAGCAGATGCTGATGGATGCCGGTGTCTTTGAAGGGTTCTCATTTGATGTTTTGGAGTTCAGTTCATATCTGCCCGATCTGGTATATAAAAAGGGAGCCACGGCCATTGAAAAGGGAGTGGTCCTATCCTTTGTTCTTGGTATTGTGGCACTGGTGGCGCTTGCAGCGCTTATTTCACCCATAGAATTATAATGATTACATTTAATATAACCATCAATCAGTATTAATCATGAGAAAGAAAATTGTTGCAGGAAACTGGAAAATGAACACCCTTTTAAAAGAGGGGATGGAGCTAGCCAAAGCTGTTGAGAAGCTGGAGCTTGAAAAAAAAAGTGATGCATTGGTTATCATAGCACCTCCCTATACACATCTCAGCAGAGTAAAGGATATGATCAAAAACGTGAAACTGGGTGCGCAAAACTGTGCATCGGAGGGCTCCGGCGCCTACACGGGTGAAGTATCCCCGGCCATGCTGGTATCAGTCGGGGTTGAGTATGTGATTCTCGGGCACTCCGAAAGAAGATCCTATTACAATGAGAACAATGCGTTGCTTAATAAAAAAGTAAAGCTAGCCCTTGCAGGGGGATTAAAGCCCATCTATTGCTGTGGTGAAGTTTTGGAACAAAGGGACTCCGGAAAGCATTTCGACGTGGTGAAAGAGCAGATAGAGGTGGGTTTAAACGGGTTAACCGCTGATGATATCAGGCGTGTGGTGATCGCCTATGAACCCGTTTGGGCCATAGGAACCGGCGTTGTTGCAACAGCTGGTCAGGCGCAGGAGATGCATCACAGGATCAGGGGATTCCTGGCCGGGATGTTCGATGGAAAGGCTGCCGAAGAGATTTCCATCCTTTATGGCGGCAGCTGCAAACCATCCAATGCAGCAGAGCTTTTTTCCAATCCTGATGTGGATGGCGGACTTATTGGAGGTGCCGCTCTGAATGCCGGGGAGTTCATTGCCATTGTGAACGCTTTTTAAACCGGTCCATTCAACCTCAATGGCATACCTTGAATTTGAAATACCAATCAGAATATGGAACAGCACCGAAAGAGAGATATTGCTGGCCAAAATGTCCGAAATTGGATTCGAAGGTTTCGTTGAGAATGAGGATATGTTACAGGCATATATTCCCGGGGAAGCTTTTTCCGGGGATCGTTTCAACCAGCTTATAGATGAACTTTCAGAACTGGGGATAAAGGTTCAGTACATGTTTCACGAAACCCACGAGCAGAACTGGAACCAGGAGTGGGAGAAGAAATTTAATCCGGTTGTAATTGGTGAAAAGGTACTCATCAGGGCACCTTTTCATGACGCTTTGAATGATCTTCCCTTTACCATGATCATTGAACCCAAAATGTCGTTTGGTACGGGTCATCATCATACAACCAGGTTGATGATCGAGGCCATGATGGAAATGGAGTGGGAGGGACGCAGGATTCTTGATATGGGTTGTGGTACCGGAATTCTTGGTATTTATGCCTGTTTACGGGGTGCCGGTAGTGTACTGGGTGTGGACAATGACCAGTGGGCCTACGAAAATGCGCTGGAGAATGTGGTACGAAACGGGGCCTCAGCCATGGAGGTCAGAATTGGCGATGCTGATTCTCTTGAGGGGTTGGAGTTTGATGTCGTCCTTGCAAATATCACCAGAAATATACTGGTCCGGGATCTCCCTCAGTATAGCCATCACCTGGTAAAAGAGGGAATTCTGTTGGTAAGTGGTTTTTTGGCAGAAGATGTGCAGTTTGTCCTGAATGCTGCTTACCAGTGCGGGCTGGATCATCAGAAGACCACAGAGCTTCAAAACTGGATCTCTCTCTTGTTTAAAAAACCTTAGGTTATGAGTAAAGCCGGTATGAGAAGATTGGTGATCATCCTGATTTCCGCATTCCTGTTTACTTTAGTCAAAGGTCAGACAATCAAGATGTTTCAGATCGATACAGCTACCTTTATATCTGAATTGTCAGCATTTACCGGGTCCAATCTGCAAAGTGATGAGGTACCCGATTTTGAAAGGTTTATTATCCTTTTCGATTCCCTTCCATACGTACATCAAATGGAGATTATCGAATTCTCAAACCTGATGTTGGAAAAGAAATGCCGGCCAAGGCCTCATTTTATCAGTTTTCAAAGAATCTTATCAGCGTTTTTTTATGAGAATAAAACCCATCACGGTTATGATGAATGGCTGGAGGGATACAAACTATTCCTGAAAAGCGATCGGGCTTTGCTGCCCGCCATCAGTCAGTGGCTTGAGCTCTCCCTCAAACTTCTGGAGGATCAGGTGTTTTACTCCTCCAATTTAATCCTTTGGAAGGTTTCAACCCCCTCGTTCCGCTTTCAGACCGTTGAAACCATGACCGTAGAGTTTGAAGATGTGACTGTTGCCTGCTATGCGGGCATGGATTTTATCCAGATTATGAATGCCACCGGCTATATCGATCCCCTCACCCTGCAATGGGTGGGAAGCAGGGGAAAGGTTACCTGGGACAGGGTGGGAATACCCGATACCGGGATGTTCGCCCAACTGGGAAATTTTAACATCAACCTGAAGACATCCTCCTACTTTGCCGATTCCGCATTACTTTACTACCCGGCGATGTTTGACGGGCAGGTACTTGGCAGGCTTGAGGATAAGGTAACAGTGATCCAGGATATCCAAAGGGCCAAATACCCCCAGTTCATTTCCTACAAGGACTCCTATCTCCTGGAGGAGTATGTACCGGGAATCAATTACAGGGGCGGACTTAGCATCGAAGGTGCAAACCTGGTTGGTTCAGGAGTAGCCGGTGTACCTGCCGAAATAGAAATATTCAGTAGCGATACACTGCGGGTCAGCGCCAAATCGAACCGGTTCACCATGGATGGACGGTTTATTCGCTCCCCCAAGACTGAGGTATATATCTTTTTAGGGAAAGATTCAATCTTTCACCCCGATCTGATACTGGATTATGATGTTGCAAAAGAGCAGCTCAGACTGAGTAAATCGGAGGATTTCACGTCGCAGGGGCCTTACTCCAATAACTACCATAACATTGAAATGAATTTCGATGAGCTCTTATGGAACCGGCAGGAGAGCATGATGAAATTCCAGGCTATGCTTGGTTCATCGATCGGGAGGGCTACTTTCGAATCCAAAACCTTTTTCAACTACGACTTTTATCTTGGTTTGCAGGGAATGGATTTCTACCATCCATTGGCGCAGCTGGCTGCCTATGCCGATATGATTCGGGGGAGAACCTTCAATTCGGGCCCCTATTCAGATTTCGTGGGGTATTCCGAATACCAGATCAAGCACCAGCTCATGACCCTGTCCAAACTGGGTTTTGTATATTTTGACGATGAGACCCAGATGATTACCTTACGGCAGAAGTTATTCGATTACATCGAGGCATCCATCAGAAAGCGTGATTATGATGTGATCAGATTCAACTCCAGGGTGGAAGGTGTTTCCAATGCCGAACTTGATCTTTATACACATGATCTGACCATCCGGGGTATTCCTTTAATATTCCTGAGTGATTCGCAAAATGTCAGACTGATTCCCAATGATAACAGCATTATCATGAAACGAAACCGCAGTTTCCAGTTTGACGGAGTGGTGGATGCAGGGTTATTCAGGTTTTCAGGTTCTAACTTTTTCTTCCAGTATGACACCTTCAAGATAGCGATGCAAAAAATTGATTCCCTGCAGATGTCGATCAACACTGGTGAATCAAACCAGTACGGGGAACCATTACTGATCGGCATTGACAATGCAATTGAAAGCATGACCGGGGAGCTGCTGATTGATGAACCCAATAATAAGTCAGGATTGGAACGCTATCCCCAGTACCCGACTTTTTCGAGCCAGGATAAATCATTTATCTACTTCGATAGTCCGGATATTCAGAATGGAGTATACGATCGAAATTCGTTCTATTTTCAGCTGGAGGCTTTCACCATCGACAGTCTTGATAACTTCAGACCAGAGGCCATCGCGCCCATGGGAACCTTTACTTCTGCCGGAATCCTGCCACCCCTGCAGATGCAGATGACCCTGCGTGAGGATAACTCCCTGGGATTCTATATGCAGGCTCCCGAAGAGGGGGTTGAACTTTACGGGGGCCTGGGAAGGTTTTATAATGATATTGAAATGAGTAGCAGTGGGTTACGTGGTTATGGATCCTTCGATTACCTGACTTCTACCACCTGGAGTGACCAATTCATGATGCACCCGGATTCCATGATGGCCCGTTCGCGAAGTTTCCAGATCAGGGAGAGGCCTGAAGCTACCGAGTTTCCCCAGGTGGAGAATTCAGAGGTTGATATAACGCTGATTTCACCTCAGCAGGTGATGAAAGTGAAACAGGTGAAGGAAACCTTTCGCATGTTCAACGACTCCATTTATCATAGAGGAAACCTGGAATTAAGGCCTGCAGGCCTGATGGGTTCTGGAGTGATGGCCCTGAAAAATGCCAGGTTGGAATCGGACAGGTTTCGTTATGATTCAAGGGTGATTATGGCCGATTCGGCTGGAGTTCAGTTGCGGGGCGATTGGTCCCAGGAGTTTTCATTCCTAACCGATGACGTGAATTTCCTGGTGGATATTGATCAGCGGAAGGGGGAATTTTCTGCAAACAAAGATCAGACCCGGATTGAGTTCCCCTATAATCTTTATGAAACCAACCTTGATAAGTTCATCCTGTATATGGATGAAGCAAAGGTGGATCTTTCTCAGAGGCAACAACTTCCCCAGAACAGTGTGGATATCGGAATTGATTCCCTTAAAACCAGCGGTCCGCTTTACAAGTCCCTTCACCCCGGTCAGGATGACCTTCATTTTGTGGCTCCGGAAGCTACCTATGACTTTAGCTCCCACCTTCTGTCTGCCCACCGGGTACCGTTCATTGAAGTAGCGGATGCTTTTGTATTTCCTGACTCAGGTGAGGTTGTGATCGGGTCCCAGGCATCCATGAACCTTTTGAAAAATGCAAGGTTGCTGGCCAACACCTATAACAGGAAGCACACCCTTTATGGAGCAGATATTTCCGTGGGTGGCGCCAGGAAATATTCCGGATCCGGTTACTACGACTACCGGGACGCTTTCGGCAACAGTTACGAACTCTATTTCGACAGGATTTGGGTGGATACCTCCCTGGTGACATGTGCATTGGGAAGGGTCGGGTTGGATGATCCATTCATGCTGAGCCCCTTCTTTGATTTCCAGGGAGAGGTAAATCTTTTTGCAGAAAAATCAACTTTAACTTTTGACGGGGGTACCAGGATTGTGCATGATTGTAAAATTGGAAAGGGGTGGCTCAGGTTTACTGCAGATATTCTTCCCTCGGATATCCGGATCCCGGTGGGAGAGAATATGATGAATACGGATCTGAACAAAATGGTTGCAGGCTCTTTGATAACGCGTGACTCCACTCATATCTACTCCGCGTTCCTGAGTGCCCGCAATGACTATTACGATGCAAACATCACCAATGCCAGCGGTACCCTGATCTACGATCAGGCAAAGGAGAGTTATATCATCAGCAGTGAAGAAAAACTTGTCAATCAGGGCCTTCCTGGTAACTACCTGAGGCTGGAGACAAAAAATTGCAAGGTTTACGGGGAGGGACTTGTGGACCTGACACTGGATTATGGGCAGGTTAAGATCAAATCGGCCGGGAACGCCACACATTTTGTAGGTGAAGATCGATTTGAAGCGAAATTGATCCTGGGACTTAACTTTTTGTTTTCACCCATTGCACTTAATATGATGGGTCGTGAGATTGACAGTTTACCAAGCCTGGATCCGGTTGACCTGACCCGTCCTGAATACGAGCTTGCCATGCGTGACATGCTGGGCGACAAACAGGCAGGTTTGCTGCAGCGCCAGCTGGCTCTGACCGGGGCCTACGAGGAGATACCTCCGGAGTGGAAGAGTACCATCTTTTTCAATGAATTGCCCCTGAAATGGAACCAGGATACGCGCTCCTTCAGGTACAATGGAAAGGTGGGAATAGGTAACATTGGCGATATTCAGGTCAATAAAAAGGTCGAAGCCTATGTGGAACTGGTTGAAAAGGGGTCGGGTGATATCTTCGATATCTATTTAAGGGTAGATGACAGAATATGGTACTATATCGCTTACTCACCCGGGGGACTGCAGGTGCTTTCATCGAACAGAAGTTTCAACAATACTGTATTTAATCTGAAACCGGGAGAGCGAAGGATCAAGACCAACCCGGGCCAGGCCGAATATGTCTACAGCCTTGCTGCTCAGAGAAGAATGGAGCTTTTTATTGAGAGGTTCCTGGAGTATGAAGATAATTAGGCCGAGCGGGGACCAAGTTCGATTACATAGGCACTATTTACCTTTCCATCCGTAATTTCGAACCGAATGAGTGTGCGCACCTGGTGCATCCCATTCCGACCGGCAGATCCCGGGTTCATATGCAGAAATCCCCCTTTTTGATCAGGCATCACCTTCAGAATATGTGAGTGCCCGGAAATGAAAAGACCCGGAGGATCTGCATAGATCATATCTCTTACCCTTCGTTCATAATTGCCCGGATAACCTCCCACATGAGTCATCCATATATCCAGTCCCTCCCTGGTCAGCCGCTGTTGGCCGGGAAACCTGGAACGAATGGGGGTAGCGTCAATGTTACCGTAAACTGCAATCACAGGGGCAATTCTGCTGAGCTGAATGATAACCTCATAATCTCCTACATCACCGGCATGCCAGATTTCATCCACTGCACTGAAATGAGTGGCAATTCGCGGATCATAATACCCATGTGTGTCGGAAAGCAGGCCTATTCTGAACATTTCTGAAACTTTAGACTGTTAAATTACTATTTTTAGGTTCAAATCTGGACCATGCATCTTTTCTATACACCGGATATCAAAGGGAAAACACATGTTCTTGAGGAGCAGGAGTCAAAGCATGCCATCAGGGTGCTGAGGCTTAAAAAAGGTGATATGGTAATTCTTATTGATGGGGCAGGAGGATGGTATGAGGCCATGATTCAGGATGAAAATCCCAAAGCCTGTCTTTTGAGTATCACTTCACATACAAAAAACTTCCAGCCTCTTCCATACCAGCTTCATATTGCCATCTCTCCCACCAGGAATATGGATCGTTTCGAATGGTTTCTGGAAAAGGCAACCGAGATTGGAATATCCCGGATCACACCCCTGGTCTGTCAGCGAACCGAACGGAAACAGGTCAAAATGGATCGGTTGGACCGCATCCTGGTTTCAGCCATGAAACAGTCTTTGAAAGCTACTAAACCGGAATTATCGGAGCCTGTTCAGATGGATCTGTTTTTAAGGCAGGAACAGAATGGTGCACTGGGTATTGCACACTGTTATCCACAAGACCGCCTTTCATTACAGGATCTCAGACCCCCGGGATCCTATACCATCCTGGTTGGCCCCGAGGGTGATTTCACCGGGGAGGAGGTTGAAGCTGCCATCCGCTCGGGATTCAGGCCCATTCACCTCGGAGAATCCCGCCTTCGCACCGAAACTGCGGGTGTTTTCATCTGCTCGGCCATTGCAGTCATCCGGGAAATTTAACCCGGTACTTTCCAGATGAAATAAAAAAGGCTGCCGGAAATTCGACAGCCTGTGAGTCAGATTTTGTGCAGTAAACGCTGCACCAGTTCATCTCCCGGATCAAATAATAAAGGTTCCAGCAATGCTTTTAAAAATTGGGCATCTATGAGTTGATCTGAAAGTTCCCGGGTATCGTCCGATGTGTTTGTGTCATCAAATCCATCCACCCGGTGAAAAAGGGTAGAAACTTTTACCATAGGCAGTATTAAATAGGTTTTCCACCTTTAGAACGCCTATTTGATCCGGATATTGTAAATAAATGTAAAAGTTTCTTAATAAACCGTAAGAGAGAGCTCCCTCTCATGGATCATTTTTCGCAGGTTGATCAGTGCATATCTCATCCTGCCCAGGGCCGTATTGATACTAACACCTGTTTGATCGGCTATCTCCTTGAAGCTTAATTCGCCATAGTGCCTGAGAAGGACAACCTCCCGCTGGTCGGCAGGAAGTTCATTGATCAGGGTTCTTAACTCGGATTGAATCTGGTTGCTTACAATAATCTCTTCGATGTTCTTATCCGAAAACTTCCTGCTGTTGAAAAGATCCACCTCAGAATCATCGTTGGAGACAGAGTTCATCTGCTTCTCTTTCCTGAAATGGTCAATAATCAAATTATGGGCAATACGTATGACCCATGAAAGAAACCTGCCATTATCCTTGTATTTACCTCCCCGAAGGGACTGGATCACCTTGATAAAGGTTTCCTGAAAAAGATCCTCAGCAAGTTGCTGATTCTTTATGGTCAGCATGATATAAGTATACACCTTGCTGCGGTGCCTGGTAATTAACAATTCAATGGCTGATTGATCACCTTTGATATATGCTTGAACCAATTCCTGGTCGTTCAGTTCACTTCTTTTCAAGTTCTCTCTCCTGTTGGTTAAGCGTAGAGGTGTTCTATAGGCGAGTTTTTTTTTGTTAAATAATCAAGGGTGCAATTAACTAAAAATTATTGTTACTACAAAATGTACTACTTTTGGTGCACAATTGAGACCAGCAATTATCGACCAGGAAATTCATATAAAAGGGGCGAGGGTTCATAACCTGAAAAACGTTGAAATCCGCATTCCAAGGGACCAGATGGTGGTGGTTACCGGGTTGTCCGGATCGGGTAAATCCTCTTTGGCCTTTGATACACTTTATGCTGAAGGGCAGAGAAGGTATGTGGAGAGCCTTTCTGCTTATGCCCGCCAGTTTCTGGGGCGAATTGATAAACCCGATGTGGACTTCATCCATGGAATTCCTCCCGCGGTTGCACTCGAGCAGAGGGTCAATACCCGGAATCCCCGTTCAACGGTGGGAACCTCCACCGAAATATATGATTACATCAAGCTTCTTTATGCCCGTGCCGGCCAAACCTATTCGCCAATTTCCGGGAAACCGGTAAAGCGTCATTCCGTATCCGATGTGGTGGATTTTATTTTGTCACGGGAAAAGGGAAGACGATTGGTGATTCTTTCAACGGTCATCCTTCAGGCGGATAAGGACACAGACTACCAGCTCGATATCTATGCAGGACAGGGGATGACCCGTGCCAAGGCAGGTAAGGAGATTGTTCCTCTTGAAGCGCTAAAAGGCAAAGGAAATAAACCGGGAAAAGATCCCCTCAACCTGGTGGTGGACAGGGTTGTGGTTCAGGATGATGACGATTCAGTCTCCCGGTTTGGGGACTCGGTTCAGACTGCGCTGCAGATGGGGCATGGCCACTGCATGATCTGGGACCCTGAGAACGGTGATATGGAGGAGTTCTCCACAAGGTTTGAGGCCGACGGTATCGAATTTGATGAGCCTTCAGAGCACCTCTTCAGCTTTAATAATCCCCTGGGGGCATGCCCTGCCTGCGAGGGATACGGGAAGATCATGGGGATTGACGAGGATCTTGTAATCCCCGACAGGCGGCTTTCGGTTTATGATGACGCCATTGTATGCTGGAAAGGGGAGAAGATGAAAAAGTGGAAGGAAAAACTGTTGATGAATGCAGAGCAGTTCGGATTTCCAATCCACAAACCCATTCATCAGCTTACCGGCGAGCAGCAGAAATTGTTATGGACAGGCAACCGTTATTTCAAAGGATTAAACAGGTTTTTCGATCATCTTGAGGAGAAGAAGTATAAGATACAATACAGGGTAATGTTGTCACGATACCGGGGGAAAACCACCTGTCCGGAATGTGGCGGCAGCCGGCTTAGAAAAGAGGCCGGTTATGTAAAGGTTGGAGGGAAGAAGATTTCTGAACTGGTTCAGTTACCCATTGTGGAACTTGAAATTTTTTTCAACAATCTGAAACAACCCGATAAGGAGCGGGAGGTGTCGCAAAGATTGCTGAAGGAGATCAATTCCCGGATCAGGTTTATGACCAGCGTGGGGCTTGGTTACCTGACGCTGAACCGTTTATCCTCCACACTTTCGGGAGGGGAGAGTCAGCGGATCAATCTGGCCACTTCACTGGGAAGCAGCCTGGTTGGATCGCTCTACATCCTGGATGAACCCAGCATCGGATTGCACTCCAGGGATACGGATCAGCTGATCGGAGTTTTACGGGAGTTGCAGCAACTTGGGAATACCGTACTGATTGTGGAACACGATGAGGAGATCATACGATCGGCTGACCACATTATTGATATGGGACCAATGGCCGGAAGGCATGGGGGAGAAGTGGTTTTTGAAGGCGGGCTTAAAGCCCTGCTGAAGGATGGAAGGAGTTTGACTGCAAAGTATATGAATGGTCTGGCGAACATCCCCATACCAACCTCCAGGAGGAGGTGGAACAACTACCTGAAGATTGTCGGTGCCAGGGAGAATAACCTGGCCAGTGTGGATGTGAAGTTTCCGCTGAACGTTTTCACAGTGGTAACCGGTGTGAGCGGATCGGGTAAATCGACCCTTGTCAGCTCAATTCTTTATCCTGCCCTGAATAAAAAATTGAATGGTTCAGGAGAGAAACCTGGTAAACATGATCTGCTCGAGGGAGACCTGCACCTGATCGACAGGGTCGAATTTGTGAATCAGAATCCAATCGGGAAGTCGTCCCGGTCCAATCCTGTAACCTACCTGAAGGCATTTGATGAAATCCGGAAGTTATATGCAGCCCAGCAGGCCTCCAAAATCAACGGATTTAGTGCTTCTCATTTCTCATTCAACACCGACGGAGGCAGGTGTGATGAGTGCCAGGGAGAGGGTGAGATTAGTGTGGAGATGCAGTTCATGGCAGATGTGAGGCTGGTCTGTGAGAGTTGTCACGGAAAAAGGTTTAAAGATGAGGTTCTGGAGGTCAGGTTCAGGAACAGGAATATTTATGATGTTCTCCAAATGACCATCAATGAGGCCATTGAGTTTTTTAGTGAGGGATTTACTTCCACAGAAAAGCATATTATCAGGAAGCTCAAACCGTTGCAGCAGGTAGGACTTGGATATGTGAAACTGGGTCAGTCGTCAAGTACACTCAGCGGGGGAGAGAGCCAGCGGGTAAAACTGGCCTATTTCCTGAGTAAAGATTCGGACGAGGAGAAGGTTCTGTTTATATTCGATGAACCCACCACAGGTCTTCATATACACGATATATCATTGTTATTGGCCTCATTGGAGTCACTTCTGGAAAAGAGGCATACGGTGCTGGTGATCGAGCATAACCTGGAGGTGATCAAGTGTGCCGACTGGATCATTGACCTGGGACCTGAAGGAGGTAGCCAGGGTGGCCGGGTCATCTATGAGGGAGTCCCTGAAGGGATCCCGGAAGAGACCCATACAGGGTATTACCTCCGACCGAAATTGCTCAGGGAACAGTGAACAGTGCTCAGTGAACAGTGCTCAGGGAACAGGGAATAGTGCTCAGGGAACAGTGCTCAGTGCTCAGTTTAAAAGAAGTAATATATAGCCATTAAAACCCTCAGATTCCCTACTGCAGAGGTTGAGTCAGGAATATAAAAAGCATTGTAATCTGATCCGTAGGCTGCCGAGGTATACTCCAGCTCCAGGGCCAGTCGTAATTTACCGATGTTGTAAAATATCCTGGGAGCGATTCTGTAAAGGGAACGAATATTGGTTGCCAGACCATAGACGGGGTATAAGTTGCTTTCCCGCTCATCCCTGGTGCCGTTACTGACGGTGTACCCGCCGAACAAACCTAGCTGTGGGTTGCCATTGCTATGTACCTCAGCCCAGAGTGTCATGCTCCTCAAGGGGGAGTATTCCTGCAATCCGGTAACCGGATCAATGATATTGGTAACCGCAAAACCACTGATGCCTAAAAGATCAGTGATATTCTCCCCATAGCGAAGCTGTAATTTTGCAGTGAGCGGCCTGGTAGTCATTCTGGCAAAGACGATGGCAGTCAGACCCCCGACCTTTTCATTTACCTTGTAAACTTCGCCCGCCACCGGTTCGCTGGAGAGCCTGGGAACCAGTGTTTTGTATGCCATGCCGGCTCCTGCCAGGAGTCCGGTACCTGTCTCATTATTGAATCCGTACTGAGCCTGGAGATGCATATCAGGAATTGCAGAATTCCTCAAATACATCGAAGTGGTTCCTGCGGGGCCAACACTGGCATAGTCCCGCTGTGACAGGGCGGCCAGAGTAAGTTTCAGTCCGCCGGCATTAAATGAAATCCTGATTTGCGGATTCCTTGAAAACGACTGAAGGGGAGTGCCGGTATTAAAAGAGACTGTACCTGGAAAGCAGTCGGTTACGAAAAGGGGGTTCCAGTACTGTCCTGCCAATACCTCAATATGGGTCCAGGTCAGCTTGACAAAGGCGTGCCTTAGTCGGAAAAGATCAATATTGTCATTGAGCTGGGCAAAGAAATCTCCTTCGATCAATCCGGAGGTCCTGGCACCCAGGGCATCCGGTCCGGAGAGGGCCAGGCTCAGCCTAGATTGAATCGCAAGCATATTGAAGTTGGTTCCTGCATTGATATCTTCCCCGTTCTCATCCAGGTATTCCGGTGATGGCCAGAGCAGGAAATGACCCTCCCGGGCGGCAACGCTTTGCCTGGTGTCGTAAAAAAAATCATTCTTTACAAAACCGGAAAATTTCACTCCGAAGTTCTTCTCTTCCACTTTTTCTTGATCCTTATCCTTTTCCTGGGCCCATGATCCCTGTATGATCAGGATCGCAAGCAAGGCGATGGCTGCATTCTTCATCGGTCAGTCCGTTTTTGTTTTGTTTAAATTTCTTTTTTAACTCCACGTTCAGGAGGGAATATTTTCTGAATGATACTCCTTTTTTTGAGAGGTTTATTTAATAACTTGTTCAGGTTATTCTCAGCTTCCAGGTTCCGGTCCCATCGTTCAATCGCCATCTCGTATTGTTCTACTGCTTCCATGTAGGCGCCCTGGTAACGATAGACCACCCCAAGGTTGGTGCGGCAAACCGATAATCTGCGGTCATTCTCGCCCTGTGCCGTAATAATCTCTTGCACCCGGTTTTCCAGAAATTTCATCACATCTTCAGGCTCCTCTTCAGAAAATCCGCTAATAAAACCGGGTTTAATGACTTCAGCAATTTCAGTTTCATCTAACCCTTCAAATTCCAGTCCCCATGATTCATAGATGAAGATGGCTTTGCGAACATGTAAATCTGCCAATTTAACCAGTGAGTCGGCCTTTATGCTGTAAAATGGATTCTTATCGTGATCAATGCTATCCCCGTAAAGGGCAAGGGTCAGGAATGCAGCGGCCCGGTTATTTTCAATCACGCCCGTTTCAAAAGAACCCCTGTAATGCTCAGTGGCACTGTATATTCGTTCAATGGAGTCCAGAAGGTCGAAAACTGCACGGAAGTTGCCGCCTCTGGCAACCCCGTCATACTGAGAATAGAGCTCCCGGGCAGGCTTAATCCTGGGATCTGTTGCCTGGTTGATTTTTCCATAATAAGAACGGGCAATGAGCAACCCTGAGATCACCACAGCCACCATAACCAGGATAATAATCCTGACAGGAATTGATCTTGAAGTATTCATTAACTGTGTACCTGTTCGACCAGGAACTTCCTGATTTCCAGTGGAGTTTCTTTTGTGATTTTAGAAACAATGATATGAACCAGGATAGCCAGCGGAGCACCAATCCAGGCAAAATACCAGGCTTCCAGCCAGTAACTGATAAACTCATGTGCCGGCAACATAACTCCCGATTTACCTGCAATGAAGTAGGTTATGGCGATGAGTGAAATGGTGCCTCCGGCGATCAGACCGGCAGTCGCTCCTGCCCGGTTCGAACCGCTCCACCAGATTCCAAGCAGGAACAGGGGGAAGATTGTACACCCGGCCAGTGAGAACGCAACAGCCACAAGCTGACCGATCAGGGCAAAGTTTTTCAGCGCAAGCATCGTTACGATGATGGCCATCAGAATCGTCCCCAGCCTTGCGTAAACCAACTGATTCTTTGGGGTGGCATTGGGATTGATCACTTTTACATAGAGGTCGTGCGCGAAGGCCGATGACCCGGCCACCAATAGTCCGGATACTGTGGAAAAAGCAGCGGAAACCCCTCCTGCTGCCAGCAATCCTACAATCAGACGGTTTACATTACCCAGTTGTGCAGTATAGACGACGATTGCATCCTTGGCCAGGGTCCCAACTTCCGGATTCAGGGAGAGAATTTTCCCAAAGGCGGCATAGGCCGGAGCGCTCCAGTAGAGGATACAAATAAAGAAAAGCCCCCAAACCACAGACCACCTGGCATCTCTGGCATTTGGAACCACATAAAACCGCTGAATGACATGGGGCAGACCGGCTGTACCGATCATCAGGGAAAAGGCAATGGCGATCCATTGAAAGAATGTCTGCCCGGTTGGAGGATCCCAGGGCATGGCGAACTCTGGAACAGGAACGGCGGCATAATCGTGACCCAGCGAATTGTACAACCCGTTGATCTCCTTGATGGGGAGACCGTGTACTGCGTCTGAAACAACCGAACCGTATCCGATTTGAGGCAACAACCAGAAATAATCAAACTTGACGGTCAGAATAAAGAGCGGGATCAGGAATGAGACAATGATGATTACATACTGGATCTGCATATTTTTTGTAGCACCTAGCATCCCGGAGATCAGTGTATAGGTAAGGACAACAGCTCCTCCTATGATCACTGCCATGGTGTAATCGATTCCCAGGATCCATTTGAACATAAGCCCGATTCCTCCGAATTGTCCCACGCAGTATGAGATGGAGATCAGGATTGCTATAATGGCCCCGACAGCGCGGAGTCCCTTTGAATAATAGCGGTCACCTATAAAGTCTGCCGCGGTATACTTCCCGTATTTACGGATCTGGCCGGCCATCAGGATCAGCAGCAGGACATAGCCACCGGTCCAGCCTACCACATAGGCCAGTCCGTGGTACCCGGATCCGTACATCAGTGCTGCCATTCCCAGGAATGATGCAGCGCTCATCCAGTTGGATGCGATGGCCATCCCGGAACCAACTTTGGATATTCCCCTTCCGGCAGCATAGAAATCGGCGGTGTCCTTTGCTCTGAATACAATCCCTACCAATACAAACAGGATCAGTATGGTGATCAGGATAATGGCGGGTCCGACTTTAAAACCACCCTCCAGTTGGGTTGCAGCGGTCGCTGCCTGGAGCAGGGTGGGAGAGGCCAGTAATATTGAAGGTATAATGATTTTTTTCATGATTGGATTCTTATGAGTGATGAATGATGGATTACTCTTCAATGCCATATTTCTTATTGAACCAGTCGGTTCGGACACAGTATAACCAGCAGAGCCCCACGAATAGGATCAGCAGGAAAACGGCAGTGTAGAAGTAGTGAAAAGGAAAGCCCAGAAATTCCATATCGGTCAGAACCGACTGGTTATGCACCAGGTAAAATCCCATGGCTTCCTTAAGCACTTCACGGTTTTCATCATCAAATGATTCCAGTAATGAAGAGTGAACCTCAAGTGGCGCAATCTTCACTCTTATATCCAGGGGAGCGAGACCAAAGAGTTCTCCAAGAATGGGGATAAGAACCTCTTTCCTGGAAATATAGGCCGGGTCGGTAATCAGTTCAACCGTTGCGGCGACCGACTCAAAATCGGTGAGTGCAGCATAAAGGGTAGCCTGCCGGGAGCTGTCGGCAATCTGCCACGCCGACCAGCTGACTGCATGATCAAGAGCATTTCGGTGTGCAGGTTGGATATGTACCTTTCCAAGTACCGACAGGGAAGCCTGTGCCAGGCTTTGAAGGTCAGTTACATCCGGGTTTCCCGATTCAATGGCTGGCCAACACTGTTCAAAAAGCAGGTAAGCAGGCTCGGGTGTTGGTTTTTCGAGGATCTTCAGAAGCACCTGGAAGCCAAAAATGGCTACAGCCCAGATCAGTATAAGTTGCAGAATCATGTTCCTGTTGTGCCGGGCGCTTTCTGTGGTAGGTTTGAAAAAGCTGAAATGATACTGGTTTTGTTGAGGGTCCATAAGAGTGAAAAGATAAAGTTAGAGGGTGCAACAACTATAAAAATAAAGGGTTATCCTGTTTTTGAGGACAACCCTTTAAGGTTTAAACTATATAATTTTGTACTATTCATCCTTCGAGCCAAACATGATGGCCACGCAACCTTCCTCCGGCTCTTCAAGATTTCCTTCAGGGGCGATCACCCTTACCATAATCTTCAATTGCTGGCTCGATTCAAGTTTGAAATCCCATTTCCACTGGTAATCATGCATACTGTTATCATACAGAACTTTTCCACTTCTTGAATCAATGATTTTGAATTCAATCCGGTCAAGGTTTGGAGCGCCACATACTCCGATCCGGTACTCCCGGTCTGAATAAAAAGTCTTGTATAACTCTGCCTCCTCTCCTTCAATTAAAAGTGCTGCATGATAGTTTCCGTCATGCTGGTAGGGAGCCAGCCCGGTTTTACATGTGTTTTTGGCAAACTGTTTACACTGTGCATTCAAACCATTTGGAATGACAAGTAAGCTGGCCAGAATTGAGATATAGAGAATGCCTTTCTTAGTCATGGTAAGTGAATTAAGCGTTCCGGTAATTAGAAGTCGGTTGATCCGATCATAACAGTAACACAGCCCTCCTCGGGTGTGGTTGAATTCTCATCCGAAACGGGGACCGACACAATGATTCGAAGCTGCCTGCTCGATTCCAGCTTTACATCCCATTTCCACTCGAAGTTATGTTCACTATTATCGTAAAGTACTTTGAAATTATCTCTGACATCCTGTACTATAAAGTGAATTGAAGAAAGGTTACCCGAGCCACAGACTCCGATTCTGTAATTGACATCGGCATGGAGGACCCTGTACATGTCAGCCTCTTCACCTTCTACCAACAGGGCAGCAGCATCGTAATTGCCATCGTGCTGGTAAGGGTCGAGTCCTGGTTTGCATGTGTTTTTGGCAAATTGTTTGCACTGCCCGCTGGATGCCACCGGCAATGAGATCATGCAAACAATCAGGGATATAAATAGAATGCCCTTTTTAGTCATCTTCTTTTGGGATTAAGATATGTAGCTACTGCGAATCTCGGAAACTTTTGATTTCAACTCAAGAAAAACATCTTTGGAAATCTTAATGGACGATTCTGATTTTAGGGTAGTGACATTGGTTTCGGAATCTTCAACGGCTGTAACTTCGCCCTGCTCAATGGTAATTTTATCGAAAATACCCTTCAGATCCTTTACGTCCCCGAGTATAGCCATTGCGTCCTCATTCTCAGGCGACTGCATCAGGAGGTTGACGATTATATCCAGTGATAGCTTCTGATCAACAATCCTTTCAACCAGTTTATTCCCCTTGAGCCTGTTTTCATCCACCAGGCTGGTTGCGATATAGAGTCCTTCCATCCAGCCACCCACCAGGACAAGGGAAGCGGTTGCTTCCAATCCGTTTTCTTTAAGAAAGGAGCTGGAGTTCATCAGGGTCTCCGAAATAATGTCGATGATCATCTCCCTGTTGTTGATGTTCTCTTCCAGTGTCGAAATGGTCTCCTCGTCAATGGCATCGAGGATATTGAGCCCGTCGGCCATCTCTTTGGCAGCACCAATATAATCCAGGGTGGCCTGAGTCTGGTCAAACAGACTGGCATAGCTCAGGTCGGTGGAGTAAATCCCCAGGTTCAGAGCTTTGCCCTTCACTGTAATATAACGAGAAGTATTGCCGGTGGGATTAAGAAGTTCTTCATTGTAGGCAGCTCCGGCATTTTTAATCAACATGGCTGTCTCCAGGGGAGAAGGCAGCGAGTAAAAAATTCGCTTGGCGGTATTCAGTTGCTCCTGGGTCTCAGCATCCAGGTTTGTGGATGCTTCAAATTCCCCGGATCCTTCACCCCCTGTTTTAGATCTCAGGTTGCAGCTGACAGCCAACAGGCTGAATGAGACAAACAGAAGAAGGAAGAATTTACCGGATAATAATGGATTTCGGTTCATAGGAAAACTTATTTAATCTCTGGGTTAAATGGATCTCTTGCCAAACATTTGCAGTAACTGCCATATTGAAGTAAAAATAACACTTTTTTTTTATTTAAAAAGGGTAAATCTCTCGGTCATTAAAGGTACGTACTCCTTCTCCAGCTCATCGCTCCATCCGATCATATATTCTGTATACGCTCCCATCTCAAGCGCATTGATCGGTCGGGCATAAACCTCTGACATGATATCGTCAGGAAATTCACTGGCGGCCAGTTTCAGGTTCCGGCTGCTTCTTCTGAAGAAGGTTTCATGCAAGTCCGCTGCCCCGTACAGATGCAAAAAATTGTGGGCAATTTCAGAGGGGTATTTATAACTTACCACCGAGAATTCCACATCATCGTTGTTCAGTGTGTTGACTGCAAGTGAAATATCTGTCTTAAAATAGTTATTTACAAGCAGGAGCAGGGCCACACTTTCCACCTGGTATTCATCCCTCAGGAATGCAATCAGCCGCTCTTTTGTACCCGGCTTTTTCTGGGCCGGGATTCCGTCTTTCTCTTTTATATAAAGTGATTCCCCGATGGTCCTGGAGATATTATCACCCCATCTGCTCAACGACTTCATGCCCTCCACCAGGTTCAGATTCCGTATGGTTTCATCCACACTATTCTGAGGCAGGTTCTTTTGAATGGTCGTAAATTCGTCACCAATGTAAAAGTCAGTTTTAATAAGAAGGTTAATACCGCGTGCCTTTGCCTCTCTTTCCAGCCAGTGTACTGCAACCTGGATGGAGTCAATGGTCGTCAGAATATCAAATTCACTCCAGGGGAAGGTGGTCCTGGTATCAACAAAAACAAAATAAAGCAGGACATTATTCTGAAGCGATTTGCAGACATTGTTGTACCTCCCGGCACCGAAGTCGATCGACGGGGTGGTGGCAGAGGTGCCCACAAAAAGAAAAGCGAACAGTATAATATAATTGATTATTCTTCGCATTACACTGATGATGATGCCGCTCAAATGTATAAAAAATGATTTTTAACTTTTGTTTTTCTTTTCAACGTATTTGCACAGGTGAATCAGGCCGCAGCGGTTGCAGGAAGGATTTCGGGCGGTGCAGACATACCTGCCGTGGAGTATCAGCCAGTGATGGGCTCTTGGAATCTCTTCCCCGGGGATGTGCCTGATCAGCTGCATTTCAGCTTCATATGGATTTTTTGCCCCTGTGGTGAGTCCGATTCTTGAGGAAACCCTGAAAACATGTGTATCCACAGCCATGGCAGGAAGGTTAAAAGCCACAGACAGGATCACATTGGCTGTTTTTCTCCCGACTCCAGGAAGTTTTTGCAGCCTTTCCATTGTATCCGGAATGGTCCCTTCAAACGTTTCCTCCACCATTTTTGCCATTCCCGACAGGTGTTTGGCTTTATTATTGGGATATGAACAACTTTTAATCAACTCGAAAATCTCTTTGACTTCAGCATTTGCAAGTGCAGTTATGTCCGGAAATTGCTTGAAAAATCCAGGTGTGATAAGGTTTACCCTTTTGTCGGTGCACTGGGCTGAAAGGATCACCGCCACCAATAATTCATAAGGATCGGTATAGTCAAGTTCAGTTTCGGCCACAGGCATGTTTTCGGTAAACCAGGCAATGACTTTTTCATACCTCTCTTTGATCTTCATGGGTTCAATATTAATAAAAGATTATTATTTCTACAGAAATCTTTCATATCGTAATGATACTTGGATATCTGCTATTAATTGTTTAGTTTTACACCGGAAAAATTAATCAATGGCCCAGTCACACAGTGTATATTACTTTTACTTTTTTACTGGTAGATAACTGGTCGGGCTTGTTTTACACATTTGGTACCCGGCTAGAAGTCGGGTTTTTTGTTTTAAGATAATGGCGAAGACAATTGCAATTCAGGGTGGATATGGCGCTTTTCATGAGATCGCTGCCCACCACTATTTTGAGAATGAGGAGATCAGGATACTGCCCAGGAACACCTTCAGGGATATGGTTACATCGCTGAAGGACCGAAAATCAGATTTCGGGATCATGGCCATTGAGAATTCGCTGGCCGGCAGCATCATTCCAAACTACAACCTGATTATCAATACCAAAATGCATATCATCGGGGAGATATACCTGAGGATCAAGCAAAATCTCGTCGCCATGCCAGGGGTAAAGATTTCACAGCTGAAGGAGGTTTACTCGCATCCCATGGCCATACTGCAATGTCAGGACTTTTTTGATGCCCTTCCCGGGATCAGACTTATCGAGAGCATCGACACCGCCATGAGTGCTGAGGAGATTGCAGAAAAGAAATTGATGGATACCGGGGCCATATCCAGCAGGCTGGCGGCCGATAAATATGGACTGGATATCCTTGCCGAAAGCATTGAAACAAATAAGATGAATTATACCCGCTTTTTGATCCTTTCAGATAACGGGATTAAGATACCTACTGAGGAGGTGAGCAAGGCATCCATCCATTTTACGGTGGCTCACAAGTTTGGCTCGCTTTCCAAAATCCTCTCCATCCTCTCCTATTATGAGATCAATATGGCCAAGATCCAGTCCATGCCAATTCCAGGGAAGGATTGGGAATACATGTTTTTTGTTGATGTGGAGATCAGTGATTTTGATATGTATAAGAAATCACTGGAAGCGATCAGGCCCTTCACTCCATCGCTGGGGATCCTGGGTGAATATAAAAAAGGAAAATCTGAAATAGAATAGACATCGATATGGTAATTGACGTTGAGTTAGAACCGATGAAGTTCGGCGGGGAGGTTTTTACCAAACCCATTATTATGGCCGGGCCCTGCAGTGCTGAGACAGAAGAGCAGGTCATGAATACAGCGATTCCCCTGGCAAAAATGGGGATAAAAATATTCAGGGCCGGAATTTGGAAACCCCGGACCCGACCCAACGCTTTCGAGGGAGTAGGATCAGAAGGGCTGAGGTGGTTGCAGAGGGTGAAAAGAGAGACCGGTATGCTGGTATCCACCGAAGTGGCCAATGTGAAACATGTGTATGAAGCACTGAAATTCGGTGTGGATATCATCTGGATCGGTGCACGAACCTCGGCGAATCCATTCGCGGTCCAGGATATTGCCGACAGTCTGAGAGGTGTTCATATTCCTGTGATGGTAAAGAATCCGGTCAACCCCGATGTGGATCTGTGGATTGGTGCCATCGAGCGAATCAACAATGCCGGGATCAAACAGATGGCGGCCATACATCGTGGTTTTTCCACTTATGATAAGACCCTCTACCGGAATTCTCCGCAATGGCAGCTTCCCATTGAACTTAGAAGACGGATTCCCGAGATGCCGATCATTACGGATCCCAGTCACATTTGCGGCAACAGGGAGTTTCTGCAGGATATTTCCCAGAAGGCGATGGACCTGAATTTCGACGGACTGATCATCGAAACCCACTGTAATCCCGATAAAGCCTTGAGCGATGCCAATCAGCAGGTGACCCCCGACGGATTGAAGATGATTCTCAGCCGTCTTATTCTGAGAGATTCTGAAGTGGATGACAGCCTGATGTTAACCCTGGCAGAGCTGCGCGACCAGATTGATAAACTGGATGACAAGATTATTAACCTGATGGAGGAAAGGATGAAGGTGTCTGAGAAGATCGGACAGTATAAAAAAGATAATAATATTACAATTCTCCAAACCAAAAGATGGGACGATATGTTAAAGAACCGGACCATACTGGGAACCAGAAAGGGACTTAGCGAGGAGTTCATTATAAAACTTTTCAGGTCCATTCACCAGGAGTCCATAAACCACCAGACCAGTGTGATGAATAGCGAGTAGGCCATGCAACAGATCAACCTTACCACACCTTCGGGAAGCACAGCCATTTCTGTGGGAAGAACCCTTTCCAAAAGTCTCGCGGAGATCAGTCCCAGGCCCATTTTGCTGGTGGACGAGAATGTGTTGTGCGAGCACGCTGAAATTTTCTGTGCATATACCAGCCTGGTGGTTCCTTCAGGAGAACACTATAAAACATTGCAAACCGTTGAGAATCTCTACCGCGAGCTTGTTAAAATTGAAGCGGATCGATCCTCCCTTCTGGTAGGAGTCGGCGGAGGGCTTACCACCGATGTGGCTGGTTTCGTGGCCTCTACCTTTCTGAGGGAGGTCCCATTCGGATTCATCTCCTCAACCCTGCTGGGACAGGTGGATGCCAGCATCGGAGGGAAGAACGGAGTTAACCTGGATGGATATAAAAATATGATCGGTACCATACGGCAACCCTCATTTGTCTGGTGCGATCTGGATCTTCTGAACACCCTTTCGCGCAGAGAATACATTTCAGGAATTGCCGAGGTGATCAAGTACGGGGCCATCATGGATGTAACTTTTTTGCACTATTTAAAGGATCATATGAATGAACTGCTTTCCCTTGAGCCATCAGTGCTTGAGGAGGTGGTTACCCGGTCGGTAAAGGCAAAAGTAGATGTGGTAGAGAAGGATGAGTACGAGGCGGGCCCCAGGAGATTGCTTAATTTTGGGCATACCTTCGGGCATGCCATTGAAAGAGATCAAAAATTACTGCACGGACAGGCTGTGGCCCTGGGAATGATGATGGCCTCCAGGTTATCGGTTAATCTCGGGATGCTCAGGCAGGCCGATGCTTCGCTCATTGAAGAGGTCATTGCATCGGCTGGTTTGCCCGTTGAGAGAACAATTAATCCGGAGGAGATCTATTCAAACATTCGCAAGGACAAGAAAAAGAGCGGGCAGCTGATCCATTTTATTTTGCTCGACGGACCGGGAAATGCGGTGGTGAGGCCTATCCCGCTGGATGAATTAAAACCAATGCTCCATGATTTGTATTAGCATCAGTGATGCTTCACAGCTGGATCCTGTTGTGGATGGGGGCGCTGAATTGATTGAGCTGAGACTGGATCTCATCGGTGTGCATCCTTCGGAACTATATTCAAAGATTCCGTCAGGTATTAAAACCGTGGCTACCTGTCGCCCGGGAGTGTTCAGTGAAAAGGATAGAACAAGTTTGCTTATTGCATCCATTGAACTGGGGGCCTCTTACGTGGACCTTGAACTGGAATCGGCCACGGAGTTTGCGAGGGAGGTAATTCGGGAAGCTGAAAGGGCGTCATGCGAGGTGATCGTTTCCCATCATGATTTCACAGGAACACCTGGAAAGGATGAGTTGAGAAGCATACTGGAGGCTTGTTTCAGACAGGGAGGAGTGGTTGCAAAGGTAGCCACACAGGTTCAGTCGAAGGAGGATCTGATCAATCTATTCTCTCTTTACACCCTGCCGGGAAGAAAGGTGATCCTGGGGATGGGACCCCAGGGGCGCCTTACGCGGGTGGCAGCCCCGCTCCTGGGCTCGGAGTTTACATTTGCATCACCCGAAGAGGGTCTTGAAACGGCTCCCGGCCAGATGAGTGCAGGGCAGCTGAAGTCCATTTACAAAATATTGAAAGGATCATGAACACATTCGGAACCATTTTCAGGATCAGTATTTTCGGTGAATCTCATGGCGAATCCGTAGGCGTGGTCATCGATGGATGTCCGGCAGGAATCCCATTGAAACATTCCGATTTTAACACTGATTTCTCAAGGCGCAGGAGCGGTGCGAAGGGAACCACTCCCCGCAGGGAGGCAGACATTCCAAGGATAATGAGTGGGGTTTTCAATGATCTGACCACCGGGGCACCCGTAATGATCCTATTCGAGAATAGCAATACCCGGTCCGGGGATTACACCAGACTAATGGAGACCCCGCGTCCCGGTCATGCCGATTTTACTGCTCAACAGAAGTTTGGAGGTTACCAGGATTACCGTGGTGGCGGCCACTTTTCGGGAAGATTGACTCTTGGCCTTGTGGCGGCAGGGGTCATTGCGAAAAAGGTGATCGCTCCGGTCAGTGTAGAGGCAAAACTCGTGGAGGCCGGAGGAATTGCAGATATTGATGCAGCCGTTGACACGGCTGTTGAAGCCGGTGATTCGATCGGCGGTATCGTTGAGTGCAGAATTGGACAGGTTCCCCTGGCCCTGGGCGAACCTTTTTTTAATTCTGTTGAAGCGGTGATGAGCCACATTATTTTTAGCATTCCAGCCATTAAAGGGATCGAGTTTGGAGCTGGTTTCAATGCTGCCAGAATGACCGGCAGCGAACATAATGATAATATTATCTCCACCGGTGGAGTAACTGAGACCAATCATGCAGGAGGGATCAATGGTGGAATTACCAACGGGAACGAGATTGTGTTCCGTGTGGCGGTGAAGCCAACCTCCAGCACCCACAAAGCACAGCGAACCATCAATATGGTATCGGGCAGGATGGAGACACTGGAGGTTGAAGGAAGGCATGACACATGTATTGCCCTGAGGGTACCTGTTGTGGTGGAGGCATCGGCGGCGCTTGTGATGGCCGATTTCATGATGCTCGCCCAACAAACCAATCGGATTTATAAACAGAAATAATCGAAAAACAGCATGCGTATTGCAATAATCGGAGCCGGTAACATGGGCTCATGGATGGTAGAGTCGCTCTGCCTGGATTACGAAGTGGGAGTTTACGATACGGACCGCAGTAAAATGAGGTATTTTTTCAATTCCAGGAAATTTCTCTATCTGGAGGAGATCCTCGATTTCACCCCCGATCTGCTTATCAATGCCGTCAGCCTGGACAAGACCCTGCCGGTTTTCAATGAGGTGATCTCTTATCTGCCAGCGAATTGCATCATTGCCGACATCACTTCGGTAAAAAACGGGCTGGCCGAATACTATGAGAAAGCGGGGCGCAGGTTTGTCTCCACGCACCCCATGTTTGGTCCGACCTTCGGGAACGTGAAAGACCTGAGTAATGAGAATGCCATTATCATCTCGGAGTCGGACGGGGAGGGGAAAGCCTTTTTCAGGGAGTTCTACAGCAGTCTCAGGATTAAAATTTTCGAATATACATTCCAGGAACATGATGAAACCATCGCCTATTCCCTCTCCATACCATTTGCCTCCACCATGGTTTTTGCTGCCAGCATGAAGGAGCAGGAAGCTCCCGGCACCACCTTTAAAAAGCATTATAAAATTGCAGAAGGGTTACTTTCGGAGGATGACTACCTGTTAACGGAAATACTTTTAAGCCCTCATAGTCTTGAGCAGGTGGAACGGATCAATAAGGAGATGAGATCGCTGACAGAGATGATTAAGTCGCGGGACAAAGAGCAATTGAAAAAGTTTTTCGGGAATTTACGGAGCAACATCGGGATGAAACCTCAGAAGTAGCACCCTCTGGGTCTTCTCGCTGATCCTGAACCGGTTATCGATCCGGTGTCCCATGATCCATACAACCTTTTTTCCGGTAGCCAGGATCCAGGTTCGTTCCTTTAACGGAACGGGTACCTTCTCATCCACAAAAAAGTCGCTTAGTTTTTTAATCTGGTTCATTCCCAGCGGATAGAAATAATCACCGTGTAGCCAGCGGCGAATGGTCAGCGGAAACTGGATCTCATCATAATCCAGGCAGGCTATATTGCGCCCGGATGGAATTTGGTCCAGTCCGCTCCGTTCAATCACTTCCATATCCATTGAGAAAGGAAGAGAGGAGTGTTTCTCAGGTGTATCCAGGTAGTATCGTTCAAAGGATTCAGCTTTGGATTCCACCAGGATCAACTGGTCCCGATCCTTAAATAGCTGGTGTGAAGGGGAGAGGAATCGCTTGCCGGATCCGGATTGGAGGAGCTGTTCAATATCTTTGCACTGGGGCCTGGTAAACCCGAAGGGAGCGAACAGCTCATACATCCATGTGCTCACCGGGTCCAATTTCACCAAATGGCCGGTATGAATGCGTATCTTCCCGGAAATCCTCTGGAAAATCTCCTCCCGTACCGTATCCACACTCTTTTCCACCATTTCCCTGATCTCCACCATTCGCTCCATGTTTGAGGCCATCGTATGGATAAATGCAGGATTGATCTGTTCCAGGGCCGGGATTACATCGTGCCTGATTTTGTTTCGCTGGTACTTGGTTTCCCTGTTGCTGGAGTCTTCCCGGTAAGTCAGGCTCCTTGATCGGGCATACGCTTCAATCTCTTTCCTGGCGGCGAACAGGATAGGCCTGATCACATTTTCGTTCCGGTCCGGGATTCCTGTGAGTCCCCTTATCCCGGTGCCCCTTGTCAGGTTCAGAAAAAAGGTCTCCACCGAATCGTTCAGATTGTGAGCGGTGGCAATGGCGTTAAAGGAGTAACGGTGTGCCAGGGAAGTGAACCATTCATACCTTAAATCCCTGGCGGCCATTTGCAGGGAGACCCCTTTCTCTTCCATCTCCCTCTCCACATCAAAACGTTCCACGTAGAGGGGCATCTCCAGAAGTTCTGCGAGAGACCTAACAAAGACTTCATCAGAATAGGAATCTTCGCCCCTGAGCTGGAAATTGCAATGGGCAATGGCGCAGTCATAGTCCGTTTCAGCAAAAAGATGGGCCATCACCACCGAATCCAGGCCTCCGCTTACCGCAAGCAAAATGCGCTCCCCGAACCGGAGAAGTCCGTGTTCCCTGTTAAAGGCAATGAAGCGTTCCAGCATACAAGGCAAGATACAAAAAAGGGAGACTCAATGAATCTCCCTTTTTAACAGGTTTTATGGTTGCAACCGCTTATTTCCCTGCCAGGTAGTTTGAGATGGATTCCTGGCTCTCTTTCAGGGCCTTGTCTCCTTTGTGCCAGTTGGCAGGGCATACTGAACCGTGCTCTTCACTGAACTGGAGTGCATCGATCAATCGCAATGCCTCTTCAATGCTTCTGCCCAGGGGCATATCGTTCACCAGCTGGTGCCGCACCACACCCTCCCGGTCGATGAGGAAGAGTCCGCGATAGGCCTCGGGAGTACCTTCAAATCTGGCTTCACCATCCTCTGAATATTCCCATGTACCGGCCAGCACATCATAGTTTTCAGCGATGGTCATGGCGTTGTCGGCCACCAAAGGGTATTTAACACCTTTGATTCCCCCATCCTTCAGCTCGGTTTGAAGCCACTTCCAGTGTGAATACTTGGAATCAACGGAACAGCCGACCACTGCAACATTTCGACTTTCAAACGCTTCTATCTTCTCCTGGAATGCAATAATTTCTGTCGGGCATACAAATGTGAAGTCAGCCGGGTAGAAATAGAATAAAACATACTTTTGTCCCAAAAACTGATCCAATGAAAAATCTTCAACAAATTCACCTCCATTCACTACCGCCGGAGCGCTGAATGAGGGTGCTTTCTTACCTACTAAAACTGCCATTTTAAAATGATTTAAAGGTTATAATACCATTAAACAAGCCGAATCACAAAGTGGTTCATTCTCATCCTGTAATATTTTGACACCCGGGTTTCAACTTACAGTCCCAGCCGATCCGGGCCCTGATTAAATACAATATCCACGGGAATACTCAGCTTTTGAAGCCGATCCAGGTCAGCCTGCAACTCTTCCCTTATGAAACCCGACTCATCCACCAGTCTTTTTGCCAGATCGTAATTGCCATCGCCCTGAATGGTAAGGATCAGTTCGGCCAGATTATTCATGGCGCTTTGCATCTTTTCAAAATCAATCTTGTAAGTGCCATTGATTTCGTCCCTTGAAAATGCACCGCTCTCCTGGAAATAGTAAAATCTGACCATGTTGGCCTTTCCATGTGAACTGGCTACACCGAAGCGTATGCTTCTGAAAATGCTGGCCATAAAGGTGACATAATTATCCATGAGTTCCTTCTCACCCAGCATCCCGTTTTCCGCCATTTGGGTGATCAGGAACAGCCCCAGTATATCTGCTTTTCCCTCCTCAAGTGCGCTGTATTGCTCCTTCAGTGCCGACCGAACCGTTCCTTTTCCGTTGATGGTCTGGTTGATACCCAGCCCGTGAGCAACTTCATGGAACATGGTGTTTTCAAAGAAAGCATCAAAGGTGACAAATTCCCTTTGCTCCTCGGCTATTAAGACGTTGCTGATGGGTACAAGAATCTCTTCAAACTTGGCTCGGATCGAATTTTTCAACTGCAATTTTCTGGATCCTTTGCTGGCCTGAACCCGCTCATCATTGGGAAGATTGATGGCAATGGTTTTGCTCCCTGCATTGCAGTCACCTGCATAGTATACCACATCATATGCACCAAGGTCAGAGTCACTTCCCGGAACCTCCTTTTTATACTCCGGGGGAACCGGAAGGCTTTTCTGCATATTGGGAAGTATGGAGCTGATGGATTCAAGTTTATCGCTCCACTCTTTATCTTTGATCAGGATAAAGGATTCATAGGCTGCCTTATAATTGAAAAGGGCATCTTCATAGTTTTCAATGGGACCAACCACGAAATCGATCTCGTTGTGCTTCATCTCCATCCATGCCAAATCAGAGGCCAGATAATCGTCAGTAAGTAACGCTTCAGCCCTGAGCTTCAAATATTTCTTGAACCCATTATCCCCGGCCAGTTCAGAAGCCTGGGTCAGAAGGTCAGCTGCTTCTTTAACCTGTTCGGCCCACATCTCGTGGTAGGGGATCACCTGGAGGGTACCCTCCCCGTTTCGCCTGATGATTGTATAGAGGCTCGATTTGGCCGGGTTTTCAATCGATTCAAATTCAGCTTTGGTCATATCGGCAGGATAAAAACCCGATCCTGCCGGCTTTGCTCCGTAATCGGGCAGGAAGGGGAGGTTCCCGTTGAGCCGCTCCCATGGCCCGTAATTGATCCTGAAAAAACGGGCTACCTCATCGTTTACAATCGATTCGAGCACCGCATCCCTGTCGGGGAACACCTGTTCCCAATATAAATCTTCCATGATTCCGGCCACCCTGAAGAGCAGTCGCAGCATCTCTTTCTGAGGGTCTGAAAGGTTGGAAATATCGGCTGTGAGGTCCACCCCGGCAAATTCGGAATTCTTACGGCTGATCATCCGGTCAAATTGTTCCAGGGTGACCTTTTTTTCCAGGTTTCCAAGTTCCAGCTCCAGTGTTTGATCTGATTTCATGTAGGTCATCCGTGAAACCCTTACCTCCGGATCAACCAGAAAATCGGCGGAAAACACAATTTTCTCATCATCTTCCATTTCAGCCTGGATAGAATAGAGTTCTCCATCCACCTCGGCTTCATCATTCAAAACGCGGATAAAAAGGGTTTTAGCTTCAGTATACCGGACCAGCTCACCCATTCTGATTTCAATGGCGGGTAAGGTTCCGGAAAAGAGCTCCTGCAGATTCTCTTTTTCATTGCAGCTCTGAACCATCAGAAGCATTGCAACCAAAAGCATGGATTGTGTAAAACGTTTCTTCATCCTGGATTGAGTTAGTGAGTGAAAAGGTTTGTTAATATGCTCTTGCAATGACTACACGGCATTTGGAGGGTTTCCCACTGACAATGCACCTGCCCGCTTCCTCCTTTGCATCAAGCGGAATACAGCGTATGGTAGCCTTTGTTTCCTTGATCTTATTCTCAGATTCGATGGTCCCGTCCCAGTGAGCCAGTGCAAAACCTCCTTTATTTTCAAGCACATCAAGCAATTCTTCCCATGTATCGACCCTGTGGGTGTTCTCTTTTCTGAAATTCCAGGCTTTCTGATAAATGTTCTCCTGGATCTCTTCGAGGAGTGAGCGGATGTATTCAGCGATTCCCTCCTGTGGTAACACCTTCTTCTCCAGGGTATCTCTCCGGGCCAGCTCCACAACTCCGTTCTCTATATCCCTGGACCCGAGGGCAAGTCTGACGGGTACCCCCTTCAATTCATACTCGGCAAATTTCCAGCCGGGCTTCTGATTGTCACGGTCATCGAACTTCACAGAGATTCCGAGTGCTTTCAACTGACCTTTGATTCTGTGGGCAGCTTCGGCAATAGCCGGGAATTCAGCATTACCCTTGTATATGGGGACAATCACGACCTGGAGAGGTGCCACTTTAGGGGGAAGTACGAGCCCGTGGTTATCCGAATGTGCCATGATCAGGGCACCGATCATACGGGTGGTCATTCCCCAGGAAGTAGCCCAGACATGGTCAAGTTTTCCCTCTTTATTAGTGAACTGGACATCAAATGCCTTTGCGAAGTTCTGGCCCAGGAAGTGGGAGGTTCCCCCCTGGAGGGCTTTACCGTCCTGCATCAGCTGCTCAATGGTGAAGGTCTCCACCGCGCCTGCAAATTTCTCAGATTCAGTTTTATTTCCCACTATAACGGGTATGCCACAGAATTTTTCTGAGAATTCAGCGTAAATTTTAACCATCTGCATGGTCTCCTCCTCAGCCTCCTTCCTGGTGGCATGGGCAGTGTGTCCCTCCTGCCACAGGAACTCCGTGGTCCGGAGAAACAGCCTTGTCCGCATCTCCCAGCGTACCACGTTGGCCCACTGGTTTATCAGGATCGGGAGGTCACGGTAAGATTGGATCCAATTCTTATAAGTATTCCAAATGATGGTTTCAGAGGTGGGCCTCACAATCAACTCCTCCTCCAGTTTTGCTTCGGGATCCACCATCAGGCCTCCATTCACCTCATCTGCTTTCAGCCGATAGTGCGTGACCACAGCGCACTCTTTTGCAAAACCTTCCACATGCTGTGCTTCACGGCTGAAAAAAGATTTTGGGATAAAAAGCGGGAAATAGGCATTTTCGTGGCCGGTCTCTTTAAACATCCGGTCGAGTTCATCCTTCATCTTCTCCCAAATGGCATAACCATAGGGTTTGATAACCATGCAACCCCTCACGGCGGAGTTCTCCGCCAATCCGGATTTCAGTACCAGGTCGTTGTACCACTGTGCATAATTCTCTTCTTTACTGGTTAATTCTTTGGCCATTGGAACACAATTACATGATTATTAAAGCTACAAAGAAAGAAAAAAAAGGCGAAGGGGTAAAGCCCTATAACCGTAAACCAATGACCAGAACATCGTCAATCTGGCTAAGGTCACCCTTCCATTCGTCGAAGATGAGGCTCAGGATCCTGTGTTGTTCCTCCATGGGCCTTTCGCTAACCTCCAGCAGCAGATCCTTAAAGGGCCGGTATTTGAATTTTTTTCCCTGTGGACCCCCGAACTGGTCGGGGAATCCGTCTGTGAACATATAAACCCTGTCCCCCTTTTTCATATCGATGGTATAGCGGGTAAAATCCGACATCTTCTCATAATAGGCTACAGGCATATTGTTCCCCTTATACTCCAGCATCTCACCATTCCGGATGATGTAGAGCGGATTGTTTGCTCCTGAAAATTCCAGGGTCCTTTTGGCAGTATCATAAATCATAAGGGCCATATCAATGCCATCCTTCTGTTCCCCGATTTTCCCCTCCTGTTTCAGAGTACGGGCAATGCTCAGCCGTAACTGGTTCAGAATCTCCTCCGAATGGACCACGTTCTTCTCATTCACAATTTCATGCAGCATGGTGATACCCAGCATGCTCATAAGAGAGCCGGGAACACCGTGCCCGGTGCAGTCGGCTGCTGTAAGAAAAATCCTTGAGCCACTCTGTGAAACCCAGTAGAAATCTCCGCTCACAATATCCCTGGGTTTGAAAAAGATAAAGTGTTCCCCAAAAAGATTCTCAAAAACTTCATTCCTGGGCAGGACTGTATTTTGGATCTTCTTGGCATAATCAAAGCTGTATTTAATCTCCTTATTCTGCTTTTCGATATGCTCTTTCTGGTTCTGGATCTCGCGGGTACGTTCGCGGACCTTATCCTCCAGTTCACGGTTCACCTTATCCTTTAATCCTGCGTTCTCCCTCAATTGATCGATGATCCTTCTCTGGGCAACCTCCTTGCTTTTTTTCAAAAGGTTGATTCGCTCACTCAGACCAATGGAGAAGGTAAGAATCTGAAGGGTCACTCCCAGCTCAAGGCTATGCTTCCCCAGGGTGTACTCCTTCAGGGCATAGTTCAATGCAACCCCCAGGATGAGAAACAGATTTGCAAAGAGGAAATACCTCGCCGGTTGATAGTTCTCCCTTGTGAGGATCATGGCCGGCACGATGGCCAGGAAGAGGGACCCAATGGCTGAAACAATGTTGATGGCCAGTCCTCCCAGCTGGATAAAAACCGGGACATCAAAACCTATACCCTGGAGCAGCAGGATCGTGAAGCTGAGGATCAACCCACCCAATGTAAACCATACAGCCAGCAGCAATATTGTATCCCACGACTGAAGGGTCTGACGGGTATTCAGATATGATCTTCCAAACAACAGGAAAAAAAGCAGGAAAATTTCCATCAAAAAAATGGTGGTGGGGGCTGATGTAAATCTGGGGGTGATTTCATATATAAACCCCTCCTTGTCGATAAAGAAAACGAGAAAAGCAAGGATATAAAGGATATAAAAAAGGTAGCTGTTTTCCCTGCCCTGTACAAACATGGGAATGTGATAAAGTACCATAATCAGCATGATACCCACAAAGATTCCGTAAAGAAGTCTTTTTGATCTGTCCTTCTGAATGACACTGGTCTGGGTGGAGACCGTGAAGGTGAGGTCCGAAAGTACAGACCCTTCGGTAAGAGCAACACGCAAATAGAGCGTGTCGTTATATCCCGGCTGTATAAAAATTCTGAGATCGTCCGACCCGTTGATGTTTACATCCTTGTTTTTAGGTTGAATGGAGTTTCCGGATTTTCGGACAGTGATCATGCCGTTGTCGAAATCCTGGTACAGCCTGAATTCACTGAACTCGGAGAAAAGACTGGGCTGCAGATGAAATAAAAATTGTCGGGTGGATCGGTTTACAAAGTAAAATCTGAACCAGATGCAGCCTTCCGAATCGGGATTAACCAGCGCCGGATCCGGGTTGCCGTAATCAACTTTCCTGAAACTCTGATCCAGCATTCCTGAAAAAAGTTCAGCAGGTTGTGTGCTGCAGTGGGGGTCATCCAGGTAGTACAACTGGAGATCTGAAATAGATACCTGATTGATAAAATCGGAGAGGATTACCGGCTTTTGGGCAAAAATCGATTGGCCCAGTAACAACAGTATGAGAATTGGTTTTAAACGCATTCCATATTTTCCTTCCGGATGTAAATATATTAAAGATTCTTTTAAAGCAGGGTATATTGGGAGGAGCGATGATTTAAGTGTATCTTTACGAAAATTAACCCACATCAAGACTGACGGACCGGTGAGAACAAGGTTACTGACCATCCTTATCCCCCTGTTGATTTATTCCTGTTCTGAAAATGTAATTCAGACATCAGTTTTCACGGATGATTTTAATCAACTGGATTCGGCCATTGTGCCTCTTTCAGAGGGTGGAGATGAAGCAATTTATTTTAAGGAAGGGCGCGGAGTCGTCGGTCAGTGGAGGATAGCAACCTCGCTCAGGCAGGAAGGATTTAATGAGGCCTGGCAGGTGAGAAAAAGCATTGACGGAACCAGCCTGGTCCAGACCTTTATCAATCTGGACCAGCAGAATGAACCCCTGAGCCTGACCACCCACCCGATCATTATAACAGGAGATTCCATGTGGAACGATTGCAAAATAGAGGTGGATTTTACCCCCATGGCGAAATTCGATAAGTGCGGCGTGGTTTTCGGTTACCAGCATCCTAATGAATTCTATTTTTTCGGTACTGAAGGAAATACCGTGATCCTGAAGCATATCAGTCAGCCTGTTACCCCCTTAAGACCCATTGAGAGAATACTGGAGTATAAACCCCTGGTCTGGACACCAGGTGAGGAGATGCATGCGGTTGTGACCATCAGGCGTAACAAGATATCAACCATTCTGAACGATTCAATCCGGATGTATGAGGAGAATGAGACGATTCTGCCGGGACGCATCGGATTGATTTCAGATATGCCTGCAGTCTTTAACAGGGTGGAGGTGAAAATGCTGAAAGGGGAACTCAGGAAGCTGAACAGAAAGAAGAGGCAGTTTGCAAGGAGAGAAGAGATTCATATAGAGAGGCACCCCAAAATGGTTCGCTGGAAAAGTTATGACACCAGGTCTTTTGGGACTGACCAGAACATACGGCTAGGAGACCTGACCCGCGATGGCAATAAGGAAATTCTGTTTGCCAGGGCCGATGTGACGGGAAATTCTGTCTGTTTTATCACCGCCATGAACCTGGATGGAAAAATGATATGGCAATACGGGGATACCCTTATGGCATTGAAAGAATCAGGCCGGGAACTTCCTATCCAGATTCATGATCTGGATGGAGATGGGGAGCGCGAAGTGATATTCATTGCACAGGGTTGGATTCATATACTGGAGGGGCATAGCGGCAAGCTGCTCCAGCGTGTGAAGCTTTCCCGGGTTATGGAGCCCAGGTCGGTTCAGTTTGGTGATTTTCTGAGGACTGGCCGTGACAACTGCATTTTGCTTTCGGATCACGAATCAGGGTTGATTTTATTGAATGAAAAACTTCAGATCTTGTGGCAGCGGGATCTTAAGGAGGGTTCGCAACCTCTGATCTATGATTTGGATGGAGACGGGTATGATGAAGTACTGGCCGGATATTCGGTTTTTAACCATGAGGGAAGCCTGATGTTCAATTCCGGAGAGTTTATTGGTGACCGGTGCAATGGAGTGACTGTTTCTGAACTTTTTCATGGGGAGCTAAGCAGACCCTGTTTGCTCTATGCAGCAGGGGACTGGGGAGTAATGTATGTGGATTTTGAGGGTCAAGTAATGAAACAGAATATCATCGGGCATGTGAATTACCTCTCGGTGGCCGATTTTGATTTCGAAACCCCGGGACCCGAGCTGGTAACCTCCAACGGGTGGGGCAGCGACGGACTGGTTCATATATCGGATGCTTCGGGGAAAGTCAGACAACTTTTTACTGCATCAGCCGGTGTAAGCCGGTGTGCTCCTGTGAACTGGAAGGGGGATGGAGAGGAATTTTTTATTATATCGGCCGATTCACTTTCCGGGGGACTATTTGATAAATATGGTGAGCTTTCGGTTCGATTTCCCACCGACGGACATCCGGCAACCTGCTATCATGTGACAGATCTCACCGGTGATAGCAGGGATGAGTTACTGGTGTGGAACCGGGAGAAACTTTGGATTTATACACAGGATGATAACCCCCGGATGGGCAGGACCTATAATCCGGACCGTATTCCTCTCTATAATCACTCCCTGCAACATATGAACCTTTCGCAACCCGGGTGGTAGAAACCACATTTATTTTTTATATTGCACTCAGTGTGTATTTCAGAATATCATTTTTGGCACGAACTTTGTTTCTTTTCAGGTAAAACAACCAGATGCAAAATATAGAGGGAGGAAATATCATGAAAACTTTACAACTGGCCATCATAGGCACCGCGATCGTCCTCACATCATGCAGCTCATCGAAGCAGACAGCTTCCGCTGAATACGACGATGTTTATTACAATCCAAACACAAAGGAGAACCAGTCTGTGGTTGTACAGGAGAACCAGTCTGCGCCTGAAAAAATTATTATGGCACAGCCGATGGTACAGGAGCAGGTCTATGCCAGTCCGCAGGGTTCTCAGGATGAATACCAGAGCGACTATGAAAAGTACAAGGTTCAAAAGGAGGCAGAAATGCTTGGAGAGACTTATGAGCCCCAGGGAAGTGAAGCCCTCTATGTTGAACAATACCAGGAAGGTGTTACTCCTGAACAGCAATCTCAGTATGGTCAGGAGAGTGCTCCTGTGGTGGTGAACAACTATTATAGCGATCCCAATGAATATTATTATTCTTCTAACCTGAGGCGCTTCTCTGATGAGTATTATGGTTGGGATTATTACGATCCGTACTATACAGGTTATTATGGTGGCTATGGTGGTTATGGCGGATATTATGGTGGCGGCTACATGGGTTGGGGTATGAGTATTGGTTTCGGATATCCCGGATGGGGATTTGGATTCTCCCATAGATATCCCTACTATCCCTATTACGGTTATGGTTATGGAGGCTACTATGATCCTTGGTACTCATATGGTTACGGCGGATACTATGGCGGATACTATGGCGGTTACTACGGTTCCTACTGGCACGGATACAATGACGGATACTGGGATGCTTCATATTACGGGCATGCAACCCCCTATGCATACGGAAAAATGGATAGCCGTAGCTCTTACGGGTATAACAGGGCGCCTGGGGCAACCTCCGGGTATTCCAATGGATCGACAATTGTTGACCCCAAAGACAGAATCCAGACCAGTGGATCCCAATCGACTGTGAGCGGTTCCCGTAACAACGTATCAGCCACCCGGACCGGTACTCAGGCTACCCGGACCTATTCCTCAGACAGCAGAACAGATCCAACAGCCACCCGTACCAATTCAACGGCAACCCGGACCAGTACAACGGCTGCCCCGAACAATCCAACTGCTACCCGGACCAATACTCAGGCTACCCGGACCAATACTCAGGCCACCCAAAATACTGGCGCAAACCAGGGTAATGTGGTCAGAACCACCAGGCCGGCTGCAACTGTGGAAAGGAGTTCAGCAAATTCAAGTGGAAACTACACACCCACCTACAGTAAACCCAGAACCAGTACAACAGCTACCTATAACCGGAGTTCCGCCAATGTCCCTCAGAGTTCTGCACCGAGCAGGACCACCACTACATACAGCAGGCCTAGTAGTACGCCGAGCCAGGGAAGCGGTACATACAGTTCCCCCAGCAGAAGTTCAGGCAGTTCCAGCACTCCCAGCCGGTCGAGCAGCTCTTACAGCTCACCGAGCCGGAGCAGTAGCTCTTACAGCTCACCGAGCCGGAGCAGCAGCTCCTATAGCTCACCAAGCCGGAGCAGCAGCTCTTACAGTGGAGGCAGCAGCCGGTCGAGCGGCTCAAGTACACCTAGCCGTAGCTCAGGAGGTTCTTCCCCTTCAAGGCGATAACCATTTATAATGCCGGATTCCTCAAAGGGGTCCGGCTTTCATTGACAAAAACAGATATGCCATGAGAAGAGATTTATTCATAGTCCTGCTATTGGTGTGTACTTTAACCACCATCCAGGCACAGACCGAGACACAGGCGCTCAGGTTCTCCATGCTCAACCCTTTCGGAACAGCCCGTTACGCTGCCCAGGGGGGAGCCACCGGGGCACTGGGGAGTGACTTCTCAGCCGTCCAGTTGAACCCGGCCGGACTGGGATTCTACCGCAGTTCGGAATTCTCTTTTACACCCTCATTTTACTGGGTAAATACCTCCTCCAACTATATGGGGGAGATGGCCGAGGAATCCCGGTTCAGGTTTAACGTGGGAAGCATGGGTTACGCGTCAGGCATCAACAGTAAGCGAAAGAGCGGATTTGTGGGTGCTTCGTTTGCCATAGGTTATAATACACTGGTCAATTTTAATAACAGGACAACCATCAGTGGTTCTCATGCCAGCAGTTCCCTGCTTGACGATTTTACCTGGCATGCCAACTCCGATCCGGCCAATGCCGACCCGGATAACCTGAACCCGTTTTACGAACAGGTTGCCTATGACGCCTACCTGCTTCCTTTTGATGAGACCGCCCAGGAGTACTGGAACGATATAGAGAACGGAGGATATGGACAGGAGCAGTACAGGCTGGTGGATCAATCGGGTTACATTGGAGAATATTCCATTTCCGGTGCATTTAATTTCAGTAATTTTCTCTACATGGGAGGTACACTGGGATTTCAGTCGGTAAGATTCAATGAGGAGATCTATCACTCCGAAACCGACCCAAATAATATGCTCGCAGATTTTAACAGTTTATACTTCAGGGAGTTTAACTACACCAGGGGATGGGGATATACCATGCGGTTTGGAATGATCATCAGACCTTTCCAAATGCTGCGGATGGGTGCAACTTTTCAGATTCCAACCTTTTACCAGCTGACCGATGAGAAGCTCACAGATGCCTCATCCACCTGGGATGCCGGGTCAGGAATTCCAGCTGGCAGCGCATACTCTCCCAACGGTATTTATGACTACAAACTGAGGTCACCTTTACGGGTCAATGCCCACGCGTCGGTAATCCTTTTTAAAATGGCCACCCTTTCGGCTGCTTATGAATATGCTGACTACGCTTCGGCGCAACTGGATGCCTACGATGATAAGTTTCTCGAAGAGAACGATCGCATTCACAAGGATTTTCAGGCAGTACACAACATGAAGGCCGGGGCAGAGGTAAGGATCAATTTTGCATACCTCCGGGGAGGTTTCCAGTACCTGATGAGTCCCTATTCAGACAGCAGGAATAATGCCCGGGAGTTCATCTACTCATGCGGGACGGGAGTACGTACAAGGGATATGTTTTTTGACATCAGTTATGCATACGGCCATCAGGAAGCGGTCTATGGGCTCTATTCCCCCGCTCCCGGGGTCAATGAGGTCTCCATCAACCAGGTGAACCGCAATAACATTATGGTTACCATGGGACTTAAATTCTAAGTGAGTTTATCAGGACGGAGAGTGAACCGGGTCCCTCGTTAAAAAGCAGGTCAAGAATGCTCAGGTTTGGCTGAAATCCGTGTTTTTCTTCAAATACCTGGTGGTAGACAACCGGTGAAAACCGGGGGTCAGCCTCCATTGGATTCAGCTTGGGATGAATGAAGTAGCGTGGATCATCATCCCTGGTGATGGCCTGGAAACTATCGCTTTTCCTTACCGGGATTTGCATTCCCATCAACTGCAGTGTTTTTTCCAGTAAACCTGTATTGAGGTCTACCAGGTACTCAAACCGATGTTCATAGAAACTTACCAGGTCATCTCTGAAAAATTCAAAAAAGGGCGAAGCGGCATAAGCTGCCACCAGGCTTTTCCAATGGATTTTGTTCCAGGGTAAATGGTAGTCCACTCGGACCTCCCTGAGAAGGTTCTTTGTTCCTCTGACCTGTTTTACAGGAACGGATAGGGTAAGTAAACCATTGGCCCCGATGATGTTGCAACGGTTCTTGTAGGTCTGCTTGGCATAACTGTCGTATTGTTCAAGGATGATCTCCTTCTCCTTAACCAGCCTGGCAAAATACTGTACCGGACCATTATATAGTGCCGGGTAGATCAATGACCATCCATTTTTACCTGCTGGCCTTTACCAACCGGAACATGCGGTTCCATCTTATTCCGCCATACTCTTTATCCATGCTAAGCCAGATCAGACGAGGTTTTCCAATGATATGATCTTCAGGTACAAAACCCCAGAATCGCGAATCGGCCGAGTTGTGCCGATTATCACCCATCATCAGGTAATAATCCATCTTGAAAGTATAGGTTGTGGCCGGCTCCCCATTGATGAATATCTGGTCTCCTTTTACTTCCAGGTTGTTCTGCTCGTAGGCTTCAATGATCCTTCTGTAAAGGGGAAGTGTCAGGCTGTTGATCTCGACAGTCTGGTCTTTGGCCGGAACCGTTAAAGGACCAAAATACTCCAGGTTCCATGGATAGCGCGGATCGTGTGGGAAAATATCCCTGTCGTACTCTCCATCCGAATAGAGGTTCCTGGGCGTTACACTGATAATTCCGGGTAGGGACCTCAACTGGTCTGCCGCATCCTCAGTGATGGGAAAGGTATAATTGGGATTGTTCCTGACGTCAGCCATCTCGCGTCCTATTCCCAAAGGTTCCAGAGAGCGGGGATTAATAGGGGTACCATTGGTGCGTACACTGTACCAGCGCTGTAATCCTTCAAACGCTTTCTGAGGCTGACCATTCACAATCACATTGTTGTTCACGACCTGAATGGTCTCCCCTGCAATGGCAACACATCTTTTGATGTAGTTATCGCGCCTGTCGACAGGCCTGGTCTCCACATCATACCTCTCCGCAATCTGCTTTCGTACATAATCTTCATAAACCCCGCCGGGACGGGTGAACCCGTTCCGGGCCGAGTCGGCCAGCATCAGTCCGTACGCTTCATCCCTGATCAGGTCATAGTAATCAAAATTCCCCTTTGCATAGATCTTGTGATCCGATTTCTCCAGGGCAACCGTATCGGAAGCAGGAAAATTAAACACTACGATATCATCCCTTTTCACATCACTGAATCCCTTCAGTCTCTTATAGGGCCTTTGGATCCATTCCAGGTATGATTTACCTCCTAAAATGGTGTTGGGAAGAAATGGAACTGCCAAAGGAGTATTTGGTGTTCTGGGTCCGTAGGCCGTTTTGCTTACATAGAGGTGGTCGCCCACAAGCAGGCTGCCCTCCATCGATGGAGTGGGAATCTTATAGTTCTGGAACAAAAAGATGTTAATGATTGAAACGGCCACAACCGCAAAAATCAGCGCATCAAGCCATTCAACCAAAACATTATTTTTCTTTGTCCTGCTCTTCCAGAAAGACCAGTTCACTTTTTTACTCACATAAATGTCAAAGATGACGGGAATTCCAAGGAGGAACCAGAAATTGCGCAGCCAGATCACGAACAGGAGGTAGATTGTAATGGCTACACCAAATTTGAAATATTTGTGTTTTGTCAGATTGTTAAGCTTCATTTTAAATTTCTTATTTAATGATATTAAAGATACGCTCTTTTCTTAAACCCTCAAGGAGCGGTTTGTCAGGTTCAATGGAAAACCAGACCACTACGGCTTTCCCAAGCAGGTGATCTTCGGGGACAAATCCCCAGTACCTGGAATCGGCCGAATTATGGTGGTTGTCGCCCATGACAAAGTAGTAATCCATCTTAAATGTATAGTAGCCCGCAAGGCTATGGTTGATATACAGGTCCCCATCCATTAGCTGCAGGTCGTTCTTTTCGTAAACCTGTATAATCCTCTGGTAAAGAGGTATATTAACCATGTCAATATAGATGCTGTCGCCTTTTTTTGGTACCAGGACCGGACCAAAATTATCGCCTGTCCAACGGTAATCCCCACTATGTGGAAAAATCTCCTGGTTCTGGAAGGAAAGCATTGGTTCAGAATATCTTTGAATACTGCGCACTCCGGGGTAGGAAATGAGCAGATCCGCTTTTTCAACGGTTAAGTATAAAACGTGAAGGGAGTTTACCGGATTGTAGGTAACTGAATTTTTAAGAATATTTAACGAATCCAATATCCGGTCGGGCAGTGGTTCCCCGTTGGTGGCGACATAGTACTTGTATTTGATTCCCTTTTGTTCGGATTTAATCTTCCCGTTTACCAGAATTACACCATCCACCAATGCAAGTTTATCCCCGGGCAGACCGATGCACCGTTTAATGTAATTCTCCCTTTTATCCACCGGATGGGTGATCATGTCAAACTCTGATAGTATGTAGTCACGGCCATACTGTCTCACAAGCGAGTAGTAGTTCTGACCTGGATACTGAACGACCATGGTATCTCCCTCAGGAAAATTGAAGACGATAATATCGTCCCTTTTGACCTTTGAAAAACCCCATAGACGTTTATAGGGCATCTGCACACGCTCTGAATAGGATTTTTGACCTGAGGGGAGTTTATTATGGTAAAATGGAATGGAGAGAGGAGTACCTGGAAGGCGCGGTCCGTAGGCCAGTTTACTTACAAAAATATAGTCACCCGTAAGCAGTGTCTCCTCCATGGAGGGTGTAGGTATTTTGTAGGCTTCCAGGAAAAGTACTTTGATGGCAAAAGAGGAGATGATTGCAATAAGCATCAGTGCCGTCCATTCGATAGTGGATTGAAGTAAACGGGGAAGCCGGTATTTCCGCAGGGTCCAGTCCACCTTTCTGGTTATGAATATGTCGAAGAGAACCAGGTTCAATATAAGAGCGTACCAGAGCTGTGTCCAGATCATGACTGCAGACCAGAGCAGGGCCGCTATCACAAATCCTATGATTCTCCAATATTTGCCTTTCATGTGATCAGATATCCAGCAGGTCGTTCATTCCAAAAACTCCTTTTCGCTCCATGATATACGAGGCGGCAAGTAAAGCTCCGGATGCAAATGCCTCCCTGGATTTTGCATCATGAGTGACCCGGATCGAGTCAACAGGAGATTCATAGTGTATGGTGTGTTTTCCCTTTGTCTCACCCTCCCGGATGGCACGGATGTGGATTTCTGATGGATCTTCGTGCGCTTCCAGACTCCAGCTTTTGCAGCTGCCCATCTCCTCAATGATCTGCTCTGCAAGGGTAATGGCGGTTCCGCTTGGAGCATCCAGCTTGGAAATGTGGTGCACCTCCTCCATGGAAACCCTGTACTGGGGGAATTTATCCATAATGCGGGCCAGTTTGCGGTTCACGGCGAAAAGAATATTGACTCCAATACTGAAGTTACTGGCATAGAACAGCGCTCCCTCCTTTTCCCGGCAAAAGTGCTCAATCTCCTTAAACCTGTTGTTCCATCCTGTTGTCCCCGAGACTACAGGTAACCCCAGTTCAAGGCACCTTAAAATATTTCCCGGTGCTGAACCGGGCGTTGAAAATTCAATGGCAACATCGATTCCCTTCACATTAAATCGATTCAGATCATGAGAATTATTCAAATCGATGACCAGCGGAAAAGAATGGCCCTGCTTCAAACCAAGGTTCTCAATGGTTTTCCCAATCTTTCCATAACCAATCAATGCAATTTTCATTTTGTTGGATTTAATAAAAAAAGCTGAACCCCTTTCGCGGCCCAGCCTGTTCTAATAGGTTCGGCGAATGTGCCTATTTTACCTTCATAACAATGGCTTCAAAAGCCTTGGGATCGTTCATGGCCAGGTCGGCGAGTACTTTGCGGTTAATCTCAATTCCGGCCTTGCTAAGTTTACCCATGAAATCGGAGTAGGACATGTCGTACTCGCGCACTCCTGCATTGATACGCTGGATCCAGAGAGCCCTGAAATTGGCTTTCTTCTTGCGACGGTCACGATATGCATAGGTCAGACCCTTTTCGTAGGCATTTTTGGCTACGGTCCAAACATTTTTTCTGCGGCCAAAATATCCTTTGGTTCGCTTTAACACTTTTTTTCTCTTCTGTCTTGATGCGACAGGATTTGTTGCTCTTGGCATTTTTTTAATTTTTTTGGATGAAGGCGGTCATTTGGGACTCTTTTAGCACAACATCCTGGTCAATAACTGATTTACCTGGTTTTCAAAAGTTTAAATCTTACTTCATAGCCAGAAGGCGCTTGATGTTTTGTTCATCTGCTTTGTTTACCAAACCGGAATAGGTCAGGTTCCGCTTGCGCTTGGTCGACTTTTTGGTAAGAATATGGCTTTTAAAAGCATGTTTTCTCTTGATTTTACCACTTCCGGTGAGCGTAAATCTCTTTTTGGCACCCGGATTCGTTTTCATTTTTGGCATTATTCCTACAATTTATCTAAAAAATAATTACTTCTTCTTCAATTTGGGAGCTATGAACATGATCATCCGCTTCCCTTCCAGTTTGGGAAGTTGTTCCACTTTCCCATACTCTTCAAGATCCTGGGCCAGTCTCAGCAGTAGGATCTCTCCTTTTTCTTTATAAAGGATTGACCTTCCCTTGAAAAATACAAACGACTTCAGTTTAGCACCCTCTTCCAGGAACTTTTGTGCATGCTTGAGTTTAAATGAGTAGTCATGCTCGTCAGTATTTGGTCCGAATCTGATCTCTTTCACCACTATTTTCGTGGCTTTGGATTTCATCTCTTTCTGTTTCTTCTTTTGCTGGTAAAGGAATTTCTGATAATCGACGGCCCTGCAAACAGGAGGATCGGCTTTTGGTGAAATCTCCACCAGGTCAAGGTCAAGCGAATCAGCAAGTTTTAAAGCTTCTGCGAGGGTTACCACACCCGGATTCTCAATGTTTTCGCCAACCAGTCGAACTGTTGTAGCTCTTATCTGATGGTTTGTGCGGTAAAAAATCCGCTCTTTATTAGTGGTATCGTTTGTTCTTTTACGATACTGTCCTGGTCCAGTTATGACTTAATCCTCCTATTTTTAGTTAAACATCTGTTCCGATAGATTCCAGTTGCTCCTCCACTTCCTTTTGCAGAAAAACTGCAAATTCTTCAAGGGACATGGTCCCTTTATCACCCTCTCCCTGTCGACGAACGGAAACTTCACCACTTTCCTCCTCCTTTTCACCGATGATCAGAAGATAAGGAATTCGCTTTAACTCGTTATCCCTGATCTTTTTACCGATCTTTTCATTCCTCTCGTCAATCAGGGTGCGAATATCGTAATTTTTAAGGAATTTTGAAACTTTTTGTGCATAATCGTGATATTTTTCACTGATGGGCAGGATTACAGCCTGATCGGGGGTAAGCCAGAGTGGAAATTTCCCGGCAGTGTGTTCAATCAAAACTGCAACGAAACGTTCCATGGATCCAAAAGGTGCACGGTGTATCATCACGGGTTGATGTTTCTGGTTATCTGCCCCGATATACTCGAGTTCGAACCGTTCAGGCAGATTATAATCCACCTGGATGGTTCCCAGCTGCCACTTTCTTCCGATTGCATCCTTCACCATAAAGTCGAGCTTGGGCCCGTAAAAGGCTGCCTCCCCATACACCACGACTACATCCATTCCTTTGGCTTCCACGGCTTCGAGAATGGCTGTTTCGGCCTTCTCCCAGTTCTCATCCGTTCCAATATACTTCTCCCGGTTTTCAGGATCGCGAAGCGAAACCTGCGTCGTAAAGTCTTTAAAATCTAAAGTCTTAAAGATGTACAGAATGATATCGATCACTTTGAGGAACTCCTCTTTTAACTGGTCGGGCCTGCAGAAAATGTGTGCATCATCCTGAGTGAACCCCCGAACCCTTGTAAGCCCATGCAATTCACCGCTCTGTTCGTAGCGATAGACCGTCCCGAATTCGGCAAGCCGGACCGGAAGATCCTTGTAGGACCTGGGCTTGAATTTATAAATCTCACAATGATGCGGACAGTTCATGGGTTTTAACAGGAACTCTTCTCCCTCCTGGGGAGTATGGATGGGTTGAAAACTGTCCTTCCCGTATTTTGCATAATGTCCCGAGGTAACCCATAACTCTTTTTGACCGATATGGGGTGTGATTACCGGCTCATAACCATAATCACGCTGCACTTTTTTCAGAAAATTCTCCAGGCGCTCCCTTAACTGGGCACCCTTGGGCAACCAGAGGGGTAATCCGGGGCCAACTCTTTGTGAGAATGTAAAGAGTTCAAGCTCTTTGCCCAGTTTTCGATGATCACGCAATTTGGCCTGTTCCAGCAGCTCAAGATGCTCCTCCAGCATGGCTGCTTTGGGGAAAGTGACACCATAGATCCGGGTCAGCTGCTTGCGGGTCTCGTCACCTCTCCAGTAAGCACCAGCCACACTGAGCAGTTTGATGGCTTTGATATGGGAGGTGTCGGGAAGATGGGGTCCCCTGCAGAGATCGGTGAAATTCCCCTGGTGATAGAGTGTAATGGTCCCGTCCACAAGATCACTGATCAATTCAATTTTGTATTCGTCTCCCTTGTTGCGAAAGAGTTTCAGGGCCTGTTCCTTGCTGACCTCCTGGCGGGAATAGACATTTTTCCGGGAGGCAAGCTCCTTCATCTTCTCCTCTATTTTCGGAAGGTCTCCCTCGGTGATCACATATTCACCTGTATCCACGTCATAGTAGAAACCATTTTCGATGGCAGGTCCAATTCCGAATTTGGTACCAGGATAAAGTGCTTCTATGGCTTCTGCCATCAGGTGTGCCGAAGAGTGCCAGAAAGCGTGCTTCCCATCCTCACTCTCAAATTTATTGAGCTTTATGGATGCATCACGTGTGATGGGGCGGGTCAGGTCCCACAGTTCATCATTCACATTAATGGAGAGGACTTCTCGTGCCAGGCTGTTACTGAGGCTCCTGGCAATGTCAAGCCCCGATATTCCCGATTCAAAGTCCCGAACAGAACCATCGGGGAGAGTGATGTGGATCATTTGCAAATTCAAATTAAAAAGCGCCGCAAAGTTACTATTTCTGATGGAATAAGTGAATAACTTATTCAGGACATCTTAAAATTGAACAGGGGTTTTGAATAATTTGCAAAAGCGAAAAAGCAATCAGGAAACAAATTTATAGTTTGGCATGTTATTTGAAAATCGATACAGTATAAACCATTAATCCAATTGTCATGAAGCGTCTACTCATCATATTGCCCATCCTGTCGCTGCTGCTGGCAGGTTGTTATCACGAACCTATTGCAGAGGCTAACATCAATCCTAACCCGGCCTGGGTCGGAGAAGACATTGCCTTTACCAACCTGTCTCAGAATACCGATTACTCCGAGTGGGACATGGGCGACGGAACGGCCTCTTCCTCCTTTAACGTGGTTCATTATTACATTGACCCGGGTCGTTATACCGTAACCCTCAATTCATACGGGGAAAAGAAGGGATTGAGCAGGGCCTCATTCGTTGTGGATGTGACCGGATCTGAACTTAAGGTCATCGTCAAGGAGTATTTTGATGAGTATGTGATTGAGGAGGCCAGTGTGCTCTTATATGCCACCCAGAATGACTGGTTCGAGGCCGATGTGAATAAAGCGGTGGGGGGGGAGCAATTTACCAACCGTTATGGGGAATGCATGTTTGAAGGGTTGAGTTACCAGAAGTATTATGTGGATGTATATTACAGGTATGGTAATTCAGGGTATGTGAACTGGCTGCTTGGTGAAGAGGATATCGGATGGATAGAGACCCAGGAACTTCCGGGTGGCTGGGATCACACCTTTATTGCCTACGTGGAGGCCGTCGATTTTAATGATCAGCAAAAATCCACCGGCCGGCCTGTAGTCCGTCCGCCACTTCGGGATATGAAGCGGATTTACGGGGGTTCCGACAGCGGTATGCCACTCAAGGAGAATAAAACCAGTACACAGTCGGAGAGAAAATAATTTGCCACTTTCTGGTAGTTTTCATTCAAAAAAAATTATATATTTGCAGCCCGAAAGCCCGAAAAGGTTTTCGGGTTTTGCACGCTAGAATAATTAAGTTCTAGTTTTTGGAAGGTAGTTTGCAAATTGGTTTTTAGTTCTTTTTTTTATTGAGTCATCTAAAGCCCAGATGGCAGGGCCGACCGTTAAGAAATGATCCGGTGGATCATTTCAGGGAGGAGCCAGCCGGTGGGCAGGCCAATTCCGCCTTCCATTTATACTGGATAGCAGAAGATTGGCATTGAAGTTCTCATTTTATTGATAGTCATCTATAGCCCAGATGGCGGAATTGGTAGACGCGCTAGTTTCAGGGACTAGTATACGCAAGTATGTGCAGGTTCGAGTCCTGTTCTGGGCACTGAGCACTTTTCACTGTTCACTGAGCACTACAAAGCCCAGATGGCGGAATTGGTAGACGCGCTAGGTTGAGGGCCTAGTGACCGTTTTTGGTCGTGCAAGTTCGATTCTTGTTCTGGGCACAAAAAAAACCAGCTTTGGAAGTCAGAAATGGCTGTAAAAGCTGGTTTTTTTATAATCTTTTCGGTCAGAGCAGGATATTCTTACAATAGTCCACGCATTTTCCGGTCTCAATAACCGCATCCGAATCATCAGGAATCTGGTACTCAAGTTCAATATCACAGTGTATCTCCCAGGCGTTTGCCTGGATAAGCTTCAGGATATCTTCCAGGGGGGTATCGCCTTCGCCCCAGGGTACATTGGTATCAGGAGGATCGGCATCGAATGATGTTTTGTCTTTCAGGTGGATGCTGAAGATGCGGTCGTGTAATTTTTCGATCAGCTCATTGGGGTGTTTTCCGGTGGCCCCGAAATAGTGTCCGGCGTCAAAATTGAGCATATGATTGGGTGAATAGGCCAGAAATTCTTCAAAATTAAAGGTTGAATCGCGTGGCTGGCCATGGTTGTGGAAAATGGCATACATGCCGTGTTTCTCGGCAAATGGTCCAAGACGTTTGCAGGCATCGTGTCCGATTTCGTTGCTTACACCTTTAGCACCCAGTATCCTGGCGGATTCAAAGGCGTAATCAATTTCCGGATCACTCCAATCTGAAGGGGAGAACTTAACGATATGGATGTTTATTCCGGCTTCGTCAAACATTTTTCTGAGCTCCTGGTACTTTTCTACTGAAGCGCTGCTGACTCTCCATTCAGAAATACTTTCCAGGGATGCTTCCCTTTTCGCCTCGAAGGCATCCTTTTCTTCCTGTGGGAGTTCTCTGAAATTATCAGGCCTCCGGAGTTCCCCTGGAGCCCCTGCATACTCTTCCACCACGTTTCCCATTAGTTCAATGGAGCTGATCCCGGTCCGAATGCAGTAATTGATGATGTCCTGTGGCGTGCCGGGCATGCTTCTCCAACTGTAGGTTATGGCTCCGATCTGGACCCCGTTGAAGTTTGAATCGGGTTTCTTAGTTTGATTGGTGCATCCTCCCAAAAGGGAGAGAATCATGGCTGCGGCCATCAGGAGCGCAAATTGGTCTATACTTTTAGTTTTCATATTCGAAATCATTTTAGGTTTATTAAAGGTTGAGAAAGCATTTTCCCCAGTTTATGGCACTGATCCAGCAATTCACGGTTTTTTTTAGAGTCATCAGCCGCAAGCCTTTCCGGAAGTCCCAATTTCCCGTAAAGCTTTTTCAGTTCATCTTCGTTGTATTTTACCTGGTTCACCATGGCGAGCCGGGTGCCTGTCATCACATGCAGTGTGTTGCCGGGCCCCATGATGGAACAGATATAATTGAAAAGATCGATCACAGGTTGGGCATCATCGGTCTGCGAGGCGCCCAGGCTCAGGATCAGGACAAACTCCTTGGCCCACTTATGGTAAGGAGTATGTATGAGCCCCGTTTCAGTGATACGGACATTTACCAGGGAACGGAACCGGTCCAGCAGTTTTTTCATGGAGGAGGGTAGGTGGTGAAAATAGATGGGGGAACCAAATACAAGCACATCTGCCTCCACGATCTTTGCACTCAGTTCGAGCCAATCGTCACCCTGAAGTGAGCATCGTTTTAAGAGGTTGCATCTGAGGCATCCGGTACACTCCTTAAGGTTCAGCTTATGGGGGTAAAACAGTTCAGGAGACGAGCCATTCTCCATGGCCCCGGCTAAAAATGCATTGACCAGGTGTGTCGTATTTCCAAAGGGGCGGGGGGTTCCGTTAAAGGCAACGATTTTTCTCATGTGAATTTTAAGCCCTTTTCTTTCGCTGGTTGACCAGGAGAAATGAAAAAGCAACCGTAAGCACCACCGTCAGTACAATCACAGTTCGCAGGGTTTGGGAGCCAGCGGCCAGGCTGTCGCCAAGGGCATTAAACTTCATATCATAGATCTTTCCAAGCAGAGGCTGGGCAATGGCCCCGCCCAGGAAACCAATCCCTCCCATGATTGCAAGTCCCAGTGCCCCGCTTTTGGGGATATTTTCATTTACAAAACCGAGCATGGTGGGCCAGAAATAGGTAATTCCCACTGCAAATACTGCGGCGGCCCCGAAGCTCCAGTAACCACTGGAGACACTTAGCAGAAAGAGTCCGAGTCCGGCGAATACAGCCGATCCCAGAAGGACTCCGCTGGGGGAGAATTTGTGAACGATGGGTCCGGCCACAGAGCGCCCCACGGCCATGATGCCTGAGATCCATACCAGCAACAGGATGGAGTTCAGTCCTTCAGCTTCCAGTACGTTTTCAAGCAGAGCAGTCATCCACTGGTTTGAACCCAGTTCGGTAGCTGCGGTCAGCAACATACAGGCGGCCATGAAGAGGAAAAGTGGAGAAACCACTGCCTTCAGCATGTCTTTATAGGAGAATCCTGCGCTGACCCTTTCAGTTTGCGGGAATTTGGCCTTAAGGAAGAAAACTCCGTATGCCAGGGTCGGAATCAGCATGGCCGCCATCTGGATGCGCCAGCCCAATCCAATCCTGTCCAGAAAAAATACAATGAGTCCGCCTATCACGATTCCCCCGGGGAACCAGACGTGGAACTGGTTCAGTTTTTTGGTTTTATCGTCCACATACATGGCTGCTATCAAAGGATTTGCCGCAGCTTCAACGCTTCCGTTGGCAATACCAATCAGCAGGGTGGAGAAAAAGAGGCTCCAGAATCCGCTGGCAAATATGGTCAGAAGGATACCGGCAACGTGACCGGCAAAGGCCACATAAATGATTCGTTTCATGCCGATCAGATCCACCAGTGGTCCCATCAGGATCATGGCAAGGGTAAATCCCCAGAATGCGGTTCCGACAATCCATCCCACCTGCTCGGCGGTCAGACTGAATTCAGCGCGCCAGGGATCGATCATCCCGGCACGAATGGAAAAGGTGAGGGCAGTGACGACCAGGGCTGTACAACTGGCGTTGAACAGTAATGATTTCTTGATAGTTTCCATGTGGTTAGATAAAGAAGGTTCGTGTTAGCAACCTCCAATATAGCAACTTATTGGAAAATCTGCATCTTCAGTTACTTGATTTCCAAAATGATTTCAGGATGTTTTCCCGGTGCGGTGATTGCGTTCAGTACGCTGAACCGAAGCAGATAGGAGTCGAGTTCCTGAACCGTTTTGACCTGGATCAGGGTACTGGTGTGGGCAGGTAAAGTGAAGACAGAAGCCTGGTTGTGCAGGTTGAATTCAGAATGGTTTTCCATGATATAACTTGCATCGGAGTGGTTATGGATGATCAGACGCTCCACCAGGGCTTTCTCCAGCCTCTCCACCTCCAGTGATTCCTGCACCAGGGGTACCAGGAATTCGGAAGCTCCGACCAGGGTGTTATCGAACCAGACTGCTGTGCGCCTCATGAACAATGCATCCCTGATTGCATCCGTAGTTTTGTCGGCTGCAAAGACCAGGGTGGTTGGACGGTGTCCACCCTCCGCAACATTGAACTGCCAGTCAACCAAACCATGGATATCGGAGTTGCCAAGTATCGTCAGGTTATGCTCCAGGGCGATCTGTAACGCTTCTTCCGAATAAGTATCTTCATTAAAAATCTCAATTCCGTGGATAAGCCCTTCAGAGATGAGTTTCAGATGGATCTCATCGAGGGTTGCAATGCCGTCGGGTTGCTGTGCAGTCCAGTGGGGGTGATTCCAGAAAACGAAGGCCTGCTGTTGGTTGGCCTCTTTGAAAACCTCCATCACATCATCCTGTTTAAGTTTGTTGACATCCTGTATAAAAATGGCATTGAAATGGCCCGGAGGCATCGAACGTGTGATTTCTGCGCCATTGATAATCATCAGGTTGCTTCCTTCTGCTGCCATCCTTGTGAGTTGGAATCCAAGGTTCCGGTCCGCATGGGGAATATCATTGCGGTGAGGCTGGTATTCAATGTGATCGGTCAGGGAGATTGCGTGCAGGCCGTCCCTTTTGGCCTCTTCCACCCGGATATTGGGCCATACAGAACCATCAGAGAGAACCGAATGCATGTGGAAATCACATTTCAGGGTAAGGAAGCCCGGTATGTCCGGAAATTCAATGGCACGATCCTTACTCTGTCCGGAGATTTCCGGCTGGGTTACCAATAAGATTCCAAATACCTGGAACAAAGCGAGGATGGTTTTAAGGTGGTTCGGGTGTTTCATGATTCGGTTTGGTTAGCTGGTTGATACCGTTAAAACTACTAAAAAGAATCATTCAGGGATGGTTTTCAAAAAATATAAAAGTAAATTAGCATGAACAGATATACCTAAAATCCTCCTTAAATGTTACGATCGACACTGATCATTCTTGGCACAATCCTTTTGTTCCGGGGGTGTACTCCTGAAGCCCCTTCCGAAAGACCCAATATTCTTTTTTTTATTGCGGATGACATGTACCCCGATATGTTTAACTGCCTGCCCGAGGGGAAGGGGAAGAACCTGACACCCAATCTTGACAGGCTTTCCTCGGAGGGGACCCTGATGCTGAAACAGTACGTGGTTTCACCGGTATGCACGCCCAGCAGGTTCAACTGCCTTACCGGAAAATATGCAAGCAGGGCGGTCAATTCAGCCTTCCTGGCAAAAACTGACCATGAGGAGGGACAAACAGTGATTCAATGGAATAGCTTTATAACACCTACCGACAAGACGCTTCCTCACTACCTGAAGGATCTGGGTTATACCACCGGGATGGTGGGGAAAAATCATGTGATTGAAGTTCCAGGATTGTATCGGTTTCCTGATTTCCAGTCAGATCCTGAGCTCCCCGGGATAAAAGAGAAGTTGGAGGAGAACTATCTGAAGGTGGAGGAGGAGATCCGTGCGTGCGGATTCGATTTTACCGGGGGGGTCTATCACAACAATCCCGATTTCATTGGCCTGAGAAAGCTGGCGGTACAAAATCTGGACTGGACCACACAGGCCGGGCTTGAATTCATTGAGAAAAATCATGAAAAACCCTTTTTTCTCTATTTTGCCACTACCGTACCTCATGGTCCGACCGAAGCAGAGAGATCCTGGAGGGCAGATCCAAGAATAACAGCCAGGGGAATCCTTGATCAGACGCCTGATGTTTTGCCTTCACGGGAGACCCTTGCAGATCGGGTTGAGGCAGCCGGACTCAAAGGAACCGGCCGGGAGAATATATTATGGCTGGATGATGCACTGGGAGCATTGATGGATAAACTTGAGTCGCACGGAATACTGGATAATACCATTATCTTTTTTTTCAATGACCAGGGACAAAAGGCCAAGGGGACCCTTTACCAGGGAGGGGTACATAATCCCAGCATTATATGGAAATCAGGAGGGTTCCCATGCGGAAAGGTCTGCCAGGCACAGGTATCCAACGTGGATTTTGCACCCACCATACTTGAAATGGCCGGTATAAAGGAGATGCCGCCGGATATGGATGGCATTGCATTCAGAGATGCGCTGTATGGAAATACCATACCATCCAGGGAGTCCCTCTATTTTGAACTGGGATATGCCAGGGCAGTCATCAAAGGGAATTATAAATATTATGCAGTCCGGTATCCGGAGTATGCAGAAAATTGGACTCCCCTGGAAAGGGCGGCTGAGCTTCAGAGATATAATGAGGGTCGTGATTTCAGAAACATGAAAATTGTGAATCGCGACCCTGAGAAACCCTTCAGTCACCTGGAGGTGGTTCCGGGTGGAGGGGAAGCTGAAAATGAAACCTATGCGCTTCTACCGGGTTATTTTGATGCGGATCAGCTTTATGATCTGGTGAAAGATCCGCAGGAGCAGGTTAACCTGGTTAATGATCCGGATTACCGGGAGATTTTCCTGGAAATGAAAGAGGTAATGAAAAGTTATACCAGCCAGTTACCCGGCAAATTTGAGCTGTAATGGAGATGAGGGAGCATGGCCGGGAGACCATTATTAAACAGATTTCAAATAGTGAAACCCTTTGGGATCTGGTGATCATCGGGGGAGGTGCAACCGGTTTGGGAGCAGCGCTTGAATCGGTATCCAGGGGATATAGCACCCTGTTGCTGGAGCAGCATGATATTGCAAAGGGGACTTCCAGCCGGAGTACAAAACTGGTTCATGGGGGTGTCAGGTACCTGGCCCAGGGGAATATTCCACTGGTTTTGGATGCACTAAGGGAGAGGGGCAGATTGCAGAGAAACGCACCACACCTAGTTAAGAAACAGGGATTTGTGATTCCGTGTTACACCTGGTGGTGCATCCCGTTTTATACCATTGGGCTGACCCTTTATGACCTGATGGCCGGGAAACTGGGAATTGGCCACTCGGTACCCTTGTCGAAGAAGAGAACCATTCACGCACTACCCTCCATCAAATCCGGCGGGCTAAGGGGAGGAGTCAGGTATTACGATTGCCAGTTTGACGATTCAAGGCTGGCCATCAATTTATTTCAGACCATTCGTGAGAAGGGAGGCACTGTCCTGAATTATACCCCGGTTATAGGAATCCTCAAGGAGAAGGGACGTGTCGCCGGAGTCAGGATGGTCGATACCGAATCCGGAATGGAGTATGAAATCAGGGCCAGGGTGGTGATCAATGCTACCGGGGTATTCGTGGATAACATTCTGAAAATGGATGATCCGCAGGCAGCTGATGTGGTGAAGCCCAGCCAGGGGATTCACCTGGTTCTGGACCGGAAATTCATGAATGGAGAGGAGGCGCTGATGATCCCAAAGACCAGCGATGGGAGGGTCCTGTTTGCGGTCCCGTGGCATAATAAACTGGTGTTAGGTACCACCGATGTGGAGAAACATGAGGCTCTTCTGGAGCCACATGCAGAGAAAAGAGAAATTGAATATTTACTGGAAACCGCCGGGAGGTATTTGAATCCACCCCCCCTGAAAGAGGATGTACTCAGCTTGTTTACAGGTCTTCGTCCGTTGGCTGCTCCTTTGAAAGAGGGGAAAGGGACCAAAGAGATCTCCCGGGGGCACAGGATCCTGGAGTCCACATCAGGATTGGTCACCATCATAGGGGGTAAATGGACCACCTACCGCAAGATGGCTGAGGATGTTGTATACCGGGCAGCCTCCGGATGTCTGAAAATCGATAAGAATCCGGTAACCAGAACCCTTAAAATTCATGGTTACCAGCAGGATGTCAACCATAACGATCCACTCTACTGGTATGGTTCGGACCGTCAGGGAATCCTTGATATGGTTCAGGAAGATCCTGCAATGGGAGAGATGATCAGTGAAAGTCTCTCCATCATCAAGGCCCAGGTAGTCTGGTCGGTTCGGTACGAGATGGCACGAAGCGTGGAAGATTTTCTCTCCAGAAGAACCCGGGCCATCCAGTTGGATGCGCGTGAGAGCATCCGGATTGCCCCGGTTGTGGCGGAGATCATGGCCCGTGAATTTGGTTATGATGAAAAATGGGAGAGTGTCCAGGCTGAAACATTCATCTCCCTGGCACGCACCTACCTTCTGTCAGACACCTCCTAATATAAACATGCTTTTCTACTTACCTATTAACGATGAAAAAATTCATTCTTTCCATTGACCAGGGTACCACCAGTTCCAGGGCCATTATTTTCGACCATGCCGGTAAAATGATGGGTGTGGCCCAGCAGGAGTTCACGCAGATTTTTCCTAAACCCGGATGGGTGGAGCACGATCCACTGGAGATATGGAACACGCAACTGGCAGTTTTAAAAGAGGCGCTCACCAATGCGGGGGTCAAAGTTTCGGAACTGGCTGCAATTGGAATCACCAACCAGCGAGAAACCGCTGTGGTGTGGGACCGGAATACCGGAGTACCCCTTTGTAATGCCATTGTATGGCAGGATCGCCGGACGGCACAATTCTGTGATATTCTGAAGTCAAGGGGACTTGAAGGGTTGATTCGTGAGAAGACCGGCCTGGTGATTGATGCATATTTTTCTGCCACCAAATGGAACTGGATCCTGGAGAATGTACCCGGAGCCAGGGAAAAAGCAGACCGGGGAGAGCTGGCCCTCGGGACCATCGACTCCTGGCTGATCTGGAAGCTTACAGGAGGAAAGGTGCATGTGACCGATGTAACCAATGCCAGCAGAACCATGTTGTTTAATATCCACACCCTGGAATGGGATCCTGAGCTGCTGAATCTTTTTGGTATACCCCTGGATGCGCTTCCGGTGGTGCGCTCCTCCTCTGAGGTCTATGGGGAGGTGTCTGCAGAGTTTTTCCCGGTTCCTGTGCCCATTTCCGGGATCGCGGGGGACCAGCAGGCGGCCACATTCGGACAGATGTGCCTCTCCCCCGGATCGGTGAAGAATACATATGGTACGGGATGTTTTATCCTTTGCAATACAGGGGAGAAGCCGGTCATCTCTGAAAACAACCTGATCACCACCATTGCCTGGCAGTTGAATGGAAAAACGATCTATGCACTTGAGGGAAGCATTTTCATTGCCGGTGCTGTGGTTCAATGGCTCAGGGATGGGCTGGGACTGATCAAATCCTCCTCACAAATTGAAAAACTGGCCGGGAGCGTTGAAGATAATGGGGGGGTATACTTTGTACCTGCCTTTACGGGACTGGGAGCTCCCTACTGGGATCCCTATGCCAGGGGTATGATTGCAGGCTTGACCCGTGGAGTGACCTCCGGGCATATCGCCCGGGCCGCGCTGGAAAGTATTGCTTTCCAGGTAAAGGATGTGATTAAAGCCATGGAGGAGGATGCCGGAATAAAAATTAAGGAGTTGAAGGTGGATGGAGGGGCGGTGGTCAATAACCTCCTGATGCAGTTCCAGGCCGATCTGATCGGCATTCCGGTAATCAGACCGGAGACAACTGAAACCACGGCTCTTGGGGCAGCATACCTTGCAGGACTTGCTGTGGGTTTCTGGAAAGGTGTCGGGGAGATTGAAGCACAGTGGGCTGCAGAACGCACCTTTTCCTGTACCATCTCTAAATCTGTGCAGGAAAACCTGATGACCGGCTGGGCGAAGGCGGTGAGCCGCTCGCGGTCATGGTCGGATGAGTAATAACCAACAAAGTGATGATTATGAATGAAATTGTTGCAGAGTTTATCGGAACCTTCCTGCTGGTTCTCCTGGGAAACGGCGTGGTTGCCAATGTGGTATTAAAGGATACAAAGGGGCACAACGGAGGCTGGATCGTGATCTCACTTGGATGGGGTCTGGGTGTTTTCGTTGGAGTGGCTGTAGCCGGACCGGTTTCGGGTGCCCATATTAATCCTGCCGTTTCCATTGGACTGGCTCTGGCAGGGCTCTTCCCCTGGATAAAGGTGCTCCCGTTTATCCTGGCGCAAATATCAGGTGCCATGACCGGAGCATTTACTGTGTGGCTTTTCTACAGGCACCATTTCAACCGTACTGATGATCCTGCAGCCCAACTGGCCTGCTTCTCCACATCCCCGGCCATTCGTAACCGGTGGAGTAATTTCATCAGCGAGACCATCGGAACTTTTGTCCTGATCTTTGTGATTTTATACATTGCAGAGCCCTCTGTAGCCCTGGAGGGTGAGACAGAGATCAAGATGGGATTGGGCACCCTTGGAGCGCTGCCGGTGGCACTGCTCGTGACTGCAATCGGACTTTCACTGGGCGGAACCACAGGTTATGCCATCAACCCTGCACGGGATACGGGGCCCCGGATCATGCACTCCATTTTACCCATGGAGCATAAAGGAAGCAGTGACTGGTCCTACGCCTGGATCCCCATTCTGGGACCTTTGGCGGGAACCCTGATTGCTGCCGCTTTCTTCCTTCTTCACGGTTTGTTAATACATTGAGCTATTCCGGGAGGCAGCCTATTCATGCCAAAGCGCCTTAACCGGATCCGTTTTGGAGATTCGAATCGCATGATACAGAACGGTCAGGACCGCCACCAGGATGGTGACCAGGGCTGTGAAAACAAAAATCCCGGCACTGAGGCTGATGCGATAGGAAAACTCCTTCAGCCACCACCGGGCAATCAGCCCGATGGACGGCAGGGCGATCAGCAATGAGATCAGGATGTAGAGTGAAAAGTCTCGAATCATCATCCCTGCAATCTGGTGCTCCATGGCTCCCATGGTTTTCCGGATGCCGATCTCCCTGGTTCTTCGCTGGGCTGTAAATGAGGCCAGGGCAAACAGTCCCAGGCAGGCGATCACAATGGCAATCATGGTAAAAACCGTGAAGAGGGAAGCCATTCGCTCTTCGGCCGTATACATATTCGCGATGGCATCATCCACATAGGTATATTCAAAAGGGTACTGCGGGAGGAGTTCCGTCCATCTCTTTTCCATAAAGGCTAATCCCCCGGCAGGGTTATCCGGTGATAATCTGACCACCATATCCTGAAGGTATGAGGGAGGAAGGGGTGCAACTGCCATGGGTTCAATTTCACTGCCCAGGGGCTTAAAATGGTAATCTTTCATCACTCCGACAATCTGTCCCGAAAGGCCCATAAAACTCAGGGGCATACCCACGATATCCTCATTGCCGATGATATTGGCCAGGGTCTGGTTGATGATAAAATTTGTGGTGGTGTCAGCCAGGATGTCGGCAGGGTACTCTTCCGAAAAGTCTCTTCCCCCGTTGAGGGTGATATCCATCGTTTTGATAAAATCATAGTGAACCCCGGTAAAAGAGACAAGGACATCCTGATCCGGGTCCTTGCCGTCCCAATGAATCCCGCTGGAGTTGCTCCCGATCTGGTAAGGTGGCTGTATGGAAGCGGTGGTGTACAGGATATCAGGACTCTTCAGGAATTCACTCCGCAACTTCTCATACTCCTGGTTCAGGCTGCCCCGAAGCTGGATATGAACCAGGTTGAGTTTATTAAATCCCAGGTCTGCACTCCGCATATAATGGAGTTGTTTGGATGCGATCAGGGCACCGGTAATCAGGAGCACGGCCAGTGAGAACTGGAATACCACCAGGATCTTTCGGAATAACCCACTCCCTGTTTTACGGTTGAATTGCTCCCTGATGGCCTGGATTGGTTTGAGCGACGAAAGGTAGAGTGCGGGATAGATGCCGGCCAGAAGGGTGGTGATCAACAGAACGGCAAGGATTCCGGCCATGAATCGGGCGGAAAAGAGTGCAGAGGGAAGGATATCCTTTCCGGAGAGGGTATTGAAAGGGTTGAGAAGTAACATCACCAGCAGGAAAGCCATGATAATGGAGACCAGGGTCTGGAGGAATGACTCCGACAGGTGCTGGCTCACCAGCTGACCTCTTGATGCCCCGTTTACTTTTCTCAGGCCGATCTCTTTGGCCCGGATAGAGGACCGGGCGGTGGAGAGGTTCATAAAATTGATGCAGGCGATGATCAGGACAAAAAAGGCAATAGCCGAGAAAATATAGACATACAGAATGGCACCGGGTGATTTACCGAACCCGAAATAGGAGTGAAGATGAATTCCGGAAAAGGGGGCCACTGAATAGTCGATGGTGTTGTTTTCTTTATAGATGTTGGTGACCCCGGTAATTTTTCGGTTAACAACGGTATCCACACTACCTTCCCGGAGTTTTACAAAGGTAAGGATGGAGTTTTGTCCCCATGAGTTGGTATAGCGCTCCTGGGCCTCTATATAGCTCCAGGGGAATAAAACCTTGAAATCAAGGATGGTATTTCCCGGAGGGTCGTCAATCACCGCGGAGATGGTGAAAGGGGTTTTCTGGTTTACCAGAAGACTCTGTCCGACCGGGTTCTCAGCACCGAAATATTTTGTTGCGATCTCACCGGTAATCACCATGGTATTGGGCTGCTGAAGGACACCATCGAAATTCCCGTATTTCAACCCGAAGGTAAACATGGTGAAGAAGGAGGAGTCCACCGAGAGGATACCATCCTCAAAAAATTTAGTGTCCCCCCGGGTAAACAGATGCCCGCTCAGGAAAGCTGCCCTGCACTGTTCTTCAATTTCGGGAACCTCCTCTTTCCATACAGGGCCTGAAACGTAGGGAGTTACGTTAACATGGTAAGGTTCTTCGCCCGAGTAGTACTGGTCCTCTTCCACACGGTAAATCCGCTGGAAATCTTTATGAAACCGGTCGTAGCTTAATTCATGCTGCACCCATAGCAACATAAAGAGGGCACAGGCAAGGCTGACCGACAGACCTGCGATGTTGATCAGGGTAATTCTTCTCTCCTTTAGCAAGATTCTCAGGGACTGCTTCAGTTTGTGAAAAGCCATTCAGTAGTTTTTTAACAAAGACGATTCAACTTTTAAGAAATTACAGTTCAAAAGAGTAAATTTGGAATTCACTTTTAAATCCGGCCGCAAATCTTAAAAATATTTACATGAAACGGGACATTGACATTTTCAACTTAATCGACCAGGAACAAAACCGCCAGAAGAGGGGGATCGAGCTGATAGCCTCTGAAAATTTTGTCAGCAAACAGGTGATGGAAGCCATGGGTTCGTGCCTGACAAACAAATATGCAGAAGGTTACCCGGGTCATCGTTACTATGGTGGTTGTGAGGTGGTGGATGAGGTGGAACAGATGGCTATCGATCGGCTCTGCAGGATTTATGATGCCGAATTTGCCAATGTGCAACCCCATTCGGGTGCCCAGGCCAATATGGCCGTTTTCATGTCGGTTATGGAAACTGGTGATACCTTTATGGGGCTTGATCTTTCCCACGGAGGTCACCTTTCCCACGGATCGCCGGTGAACAGTTCTGGAATTTTATACCGGGCGGTGTCGTACGGACTGGATGAGAAAACTGGGAGGGTGGATTATGATGCCATGGAGAAACTGGCCTTGAAGGAGAGACCCAGGTTGCTGGTCGGGGGAGCCTCGGCCTATTCAAGGGAATGGGACTACCGGCGGATGAGATCCATTGCCGATAAGATCGGGGCAATCTTCATGGTGGATATGGCTCACCCGGCCGGACTGATCGCAGCAGGCTTACTGGAAAATCCGCTGAAATATGCACATATCGTTACCTCCACCACCCATAAAACGCTGCGTGGACCCAGGGGTGGGATCATCCTTATGGGTAAGGATTTTGAGAATCCCTTCGGTAAAGTCACCTCAAAGGGAACGCTCCGGATGATGTCGTCACTCATCAATTCTGCAGTTTTCCCGGGGATACAGGGTGGCCCGCTGGAGCATATCATTGCTGCCAAAGCAGTCTCATTCGGAGAGGCTCTGACAGACGAATTTAAGATCTACCAGGCTCAGGTGAAAAAGAATGCCTCTGCAATGGCAGAAGCCTTTATCAGGCTGGGATATAAGGTGGTTTCGGATGGTACCGACAACCACTCCATGCTGATTGACCTGAGAACCAAAACCCGGGAGATCAGCGGAAAGCAGGTTGAAAATATCCTGGTGGAGGCCGATATTACCGTAAATAAGAACATGGTTCCCTTCGATTCACGCTCTCCCTTCCAGACCAGCGGGATCAGGGTGGGTACACCTGCCATTTCGACCCGGGGAGTAAAGGAGGATATGATTCCCGTGATCGTGGAGATGATCGACAGGGTGATCATGCACATCGATGATCAATCGACTATCCAGAAGGTTCGCCGCCAGGTGAATGAGCTGATGGCCGAATACCCCATGTTTGCATGACCGGCCCCATGGAGTGGTACACCTATCTGCTTATTGTAGCAGTAGGTATTGTGGCAGGTATTGTCAATACCATTGCCGCCGGGGGATCGATGCTGACCCTGCCGGTACTCATGGCACTGGGCATGCCTCCCAATATGGCCAATGGGACCAACCGGATTGCCATGCTCCTGCAGAATGCGGTGGGCGTTTCAAGCTTCCACAGGGAAAAAATGATGGATTTTCCATCCGGGTTCAGGGTGGGGATCCCGGCTGCGGTCGGAGCTGTTGCCGGGGCTTTCATTGCAGTAAATCTCAATGACCAGGTCATGAAACTGGCCATTGCAGGTTTGATGGTTGTGGTTTTCTTCCTGATCCTTCTCAAACCCGACCGCTGGATCAACAGCCACGAAACCCATCCGCCCATCCCTTACTGGATACAGGTAATGATCTATTTTTTCGTGGGCATATATGGTGGGTTTATCCAGGCCGGTGTTGGCTTTTTCCTGCTAACCAGCCTGGTGCTTGCCAGCGGTTTTGAGCTGGTAAAGGCCAATGCCTTAAAGCTGTTCGTGATTCTGCTCTATACCCCTGTGGCGCTGATCATATTTTTTCTGCATGGCGATGTGAATCTCTGGATAGGGCTTCTGCTGGCAGGGGGGCATATGGCAGGAGCCTGGCTGGGTGTAAAGATTGCGGTAAAAGGGGGCGCAGTAGTGATTCGTTATTTTGTACTGGTGACCATCGTGGTTGCTGCCGCCCACCTGGTGGTTGACGCACTTAGGGGACTATGATGTACCTGATCCAGCCGGTCTGACGGTAATTGGCATTGCGGTCGACAGAGAACCGGCTCTTTTTGGCTGCCTCCACCACCATGGTCCAGATGCAGTTGTCCTGGTAGGTGGCACTCTGAACGATGGCACTGATCACATTCCCCTCCTGGTCCACCTGTATCTCCACCTTCACCTCTATTCTCTGGGTGATCTCGCATCCCGCCATATTTGGTTTGGGCAGATTACCCATGGCTTTGCGCGAGCCAAGCCCTCCGAATGAGATTCCCTCTCCAAGTCCGCCACCGGTACCATACCGGTCTGCATCCGGACTCCCGTTTATATCGCCCTGGTTGCCGGAACCTTCGGTGACGCCCTGTGACCCGCCGGTCTCACCTACACCCTGGTTTCCGAATGCGTTTTTACCCAGGTTATTGAGCTTTTCAGCCTGTGCCTGTTTTTCCCTCTCAATCCGTTCCTTTTCGAGGCGCTCCTTTTCAATCCGATCCCTCTCAACTTTTTCACGTTGAATACGTTCCGTCTCCTCTTTCTGACGCTGTATCTCCTCCGGGGTGGGTTTGGGAACCTCTTTGACCTTCACCTCCTCCACATCCTGTGTCTGGTCCACCGGGGTCTGTACGGGTGGAGTGTATGCCTCTTCAGCGATTTCCTCTGCCTGATTCACCACCGGCTGATCCGGTTCACCAGCCTGCTGATCATCACCCTTCGGTTCAAAAGCTCCAAAACCGGTATCATCGGTCCCGAAATTCACGAGAATACCAGCCTCTTCCGGCGGCGGATCTGGGAAAGTGAGTCCCGCAAACACCAGCAGGAGGATCAGCAGGGTGTGGTAGACGATGGTTGCTATGAGGCCTCTTCTGTCGAGCTTCATGATTATCGTGTAACAATCAGTGGGACGGCTGCGTACCAAGGATTACCTTGTACGAGTTGCGTTTGGCAATCTCAAGGAAGGCAAATACCTCCTCCATATTCAGGTTCCTGTCGGCATTGAGCCTCACAGTGGGAGCTTCGCCATAACTTTCAAGCTTCTTCCTTAACACCCCCTCCAGCTCATTAAGTTGATAGGATTGGTCATCCACCCAGATGGACCGGTCCGGCGCGATGGAAACAATAAGGGCTGGATTGGCCTGGGTCTGGTTATTGCTTTCGGGCAGCTGCAGGTCCTGGGCCACAGGAACAATGAGAGTGGAAGTAAGCATGAAAAAAATCAGCAGCAGGAATACAATGTCGGTCATTCCCGACATGGCAAAGTTCTTATTGGTCTTATTTCTTGCTTCCAGTGCCATTACAACTGTTTTAGAACCACTGTATAGTCTCTGTCCGCCGCAACATTCATGACTTGTACGGCATCTCCCACTGTTACCGAAGGGGAGGTGACCACCTTGATGGTGGGATCCTGAATACCCGTTAATTTGTTCTCAAGGATCGGGCCAAGCTCATTCAGACTGACGGTCCTGCCGTCGACGGTGATCCGGCTCCCGCTGTGTATGGTTACCGTGGGAATCTGTGATTCCGTCTGAATGGTAACCTGACCACGGCTGGGAAGAAGCATCTTCAGGGCATTGGGTGCAATTAGGGTGGAGGTGAGCATGAAGAAAATAAGCAACAGGAATACAATGTCGGTCATCCCCGACATGGCAAAATTGTCCATTACCCTGTTTTTTGACTTCAGTGCCATGGGTGTCTATTTTGCAGGTTCGTTAAGCAGGTCGATAAATTCGGAAGCTCCGGCCTCCATATTATTGATCACTTTATCAACCCTGGCCACCAGGCTGTTGTAAGCGAAGTAGGCGATAATACCGACGATCAGACCGGCAACCGTGGTGATCAAAGCGGTGTAGATCCCTCCGGAGAGTTGACTCACGTCGATATTGTTACCGGCAGTAGACATCTGGTGAAAAGCCTGAACCATCCCGATCACGGTTCCCAGGAAACCGATCATGGGAGCACCTCCTGCCACTGTGGCAAGGGTGGGAAGTCCTATCTCGAGCTTGTAGATCTCCAGTTTACCCACATTTTCAATGGCGGCATTCACATCGTTCAGCGGACGGCCGATCCTGCTGATCCCTTTTTCAATCATCCGGGCCACAGGATTATCGGTGGACTGGCACAAAGCACGGGCCGAGTCAACCTTCCCATCCATAATGTAATCTTTGATCCTGTTCATGAAATTCTGATCTACCTTTGACGCTTTTTTGATGGCAAACCACCTTTCAAAGAAAATGTAAACCGCAATTAAACTGAGAAGCACAATGGGCAGCATGACCCACCCTCCCTTGAGTGCGATGTCGATAAAAGACTCTGTGGATGTGCCTTGTATGCTATTTGTATCCAGGTTGGTAACTTGTAAAAAAATCAAGTTTTTCATGGGAAAAATATTTTAGCCGAAGATATAACAAAATAACGGGATATACTTTTGGCTAGTATATCCCGTTGTCAAAGAATGATCTCTTTTATCAACAAATCAATCGCAAAGTGTCAATGGAGTAAGAGCGATTGCAGGTAATAGATCCCTGCACCGGAGAGATATCCGAGAGTTGCCAGCAATGAGATTTTTTTAAGGTACCAGATGAAGTCGATCTTTTCCATCCCCATGGCAGCAACCCCGGCAGCAGAACCGATGATCAGGATGCTTCCGCCGGTACCGGCACAATAGGCCAGGAACTCCCAGAACAATCCGTCCTGGACGAAGTTGGAGGCGTAGGCAATGGCGGCGGGATCTGTCATTGCAGCCATGCTGGCTGCATTTTCGATGGGGTACATCCCCATGGCTCCTGCCACAAGGGGAACATTATCCACCACAGAAGAGAGAAAACCGATGGCCAGATCGATCAGGAAAATATTGCCCAGGCGTTCATCCAGGAACGTTGCCATTAATGTCAATTGTCCTGCACTCTGAAGGGCGGCAACTGCAGAAAGGATCCCCAGGAAGAAAAAAATGGTCGGTGTATCCACATGTTCAAGGATGTGGTTCACCCTGAGGCGTCTTCTGTGTTCAGCAGGTTTATTCCTGTGTTTAAGCTCTGATGTCAACCAGATGATAGCCAGGGATAGAAGCATGCCCATGTAGGGAGGAAGGTGGGTGAAAGTTTTAAAAACAGGAACAAACAGGAGCCCTGAAACACCCATGATCAGAAATAATTTCCGTTCAAAAGGTGTGGCAAGGTTCTTTTCATTGAGGTTCACCTGAGGACGGGTGATTATTCCCTTCATTGTGAAACTGAGAACCACAAGGGGAACAATCATGGTAAACAGGCTGGGAAGGAATACCCGGGCCATGATAGCTCCGGTAGTTACCTGTCCGCCAATCCAGAGCATAATGGTTGTAACATCTCCAATGGGGGACCACGCTCCTCCGGCATTGGCTGCCAGAACGACCATGGCAGCAAAGAACCACCTGGTTTCCTTATCCGAGATCAGTTTTCTGAGCAGTGCAACCATGACAATTGTGGTGGTCAGGTTATCCAGAACGGCCGACATGAAAAAGGTGAGGAAACTGATGATCCACATTAGCTTCACCTTCCTGGTGGTTGTGATCCGGTCGGTGATGATTTTAAAACCGTCGTGTTTGTCAATCACCTCAACAATGGTCATGGCACCAAGCAGGAAGAAAAGGATCTCCGAAATCTCGCCAAGATGGTGAATAATCTCCTTGTCAACAATAAAGTGCCGCATGGCTGCAATTCCGTGCTCACCACCTGATTCGTGTGCGTCACGGATATAACCATTCCATGATTCACTCAGACCAGCGGTAAAAATATCGTATGCTCCGAAAATGTAAAGAACCCAAAGGAGAGTCCCAATGGCAAGGGCAGGAACTGCCTTGTCTACGTGAAGCGGGTGTTCAAGGGCAATGGCCACATACCCAAGAACAAATACAACAACCATTGCTATAAACATAATCCTGAATTTAGAGGTGAATTGAAGAGGCCAAAGATAAAAAACATTTACTCATCCAATTCTGCTTCCTTCATTTTTTTCCGCTTCTTTTTGCGGTTGTCAATGCCCTCCCTGTATCGCGTGAAAAGTTGATTCAGGTTATTGAATTCCTCCCGGTAGGAGATGCCGACTCCCTGTTTGTAGGGTGCAGTTTCAAATAGCAGTTCATCCCTGGCCCGGTTGAAAGCAAGGACGCTCACATTATCGGTGACTCTGAATTCCACATCGAAATCCCCTACGATATATGGATTGCCGGCGACTCCCATGGATGGATTGGTTTCCTGTCCGCCCACATCCACATTGCCGCTGATGATGATCCGGTCATTCAGTAACTGGGTCGAGAGGGCCACCTCAACCTCGTCACTGGTGACCTGATCGCCAGGCCGGTAGTTGATCCCGATGTCGAAATCGCCGCTGATTTGCGAGAGCCAGTTGCTCAACTGGTTGGAGAGCAGTTCACTGGCCGTGACACCCGCGATGGAGCTGGGAGTCCCCATATCCTGTGCTCCCATACCGGTAACACTGTAGAAATTATTGATTACCAGGAGTGACAGGAATTGTTTCATCAGTTCCTCATCTGTGCTGGTGCTGTTTTCAAGAAGATTCCTGGTTTCAGCATCAGCCGTTGGCATGGATATCCCCATCTCAATGGTTGGGGATTTCAGTTCTCCAAGCAGGTTCAGCTGGCACTCCACCGGGATTCTCTTTTTCAGAGCCTCCTTCTTATCATCATTGTCGGGATAAAGGTTATAGGGAGCTGCCCGTGTGGTATAAACCGCCTCAAGGTCCACCGTGGCGCTCATGGGAGAACCGTTGAATCCGATTTTACCACCCGGCTCTATTTTGAATCTTTTATTGATCACGTTCTGAAGTGTAAACAGGTATTCGCCCTCGTTCAGCACCACATCTCCAAACATTCTGAATCCCTTCTCATGGTCGAGCATGATTCTTATGCTTCCCGTACCACTGGTCTCGATGATATCACCCACTTTAGGATCGAAAATCAACTGTACAACAGCGTCGTTGGTAATATCGATTTCCAGTTCCAGCTCGATTCCGCTAACCCCGGGTAATGGCTCGAAAACGGGTTCATCAACCACCTCTTTATGGGTCACAAACGTAAGGAAGTCACTGGAAACAACTTCACTGGCATTGTACAGGGGAAGGAATAATGCAGTATTCGGTTCAGTGGAGGCGTTGACTTTCAGGCTGATATTATCGGGACGACCACTGATGCCAACCTTTCCGGTGCCAAAGAAATTGCCATAGAATACCTCATTGTCGGTGGAGGTGGTATTCATACATTGAATGTTGATTGCATTGATGTCCAGGTTTATGTAGAAATTCTTAAAGTTCGAGTTGGAAACGGACCCATTGACAGTGGCACCATGACCGAAAGTATCTTCAACCCTGAAATCATTAAAATAGAAGTTGTTACGGTAGATGCGTACCATGTCGGTGAATAAATACCTGGTGTTCAGGTAACTGAGTGTGGCAGCACCCTCCGAGAAATGGATGGATCCGTTCAGCTGAGGACTCTTTAGCGTTCCATCCAGGGTCAGGTTTACTGTGGCATCTCCTGTAAGGTTATTGGCCACATCCACCGTGTAAGGATCTAATGATGCAAGGTCAAAGTCACTAAGCCTGAGGTTGAAGTCCATTGCCTCACTCCTGGGGAAAAAACTGCCCCGGACTTCAACCGTCCGCTCTCCTTCTCTGTCAGAAATAAGGACAATCTTCAATGCTCTTTCAGAATCATCCCAGTTTGCATCCAGCCTGGTTGTGCCCAGTAATTGCCGGTTGAAGGAGAGCGAGTCAATTTCAAGGTTGGAGATGATGATTGGGATCTTTCCGGACCTCATGTAATGAATGTTGCCGGTTGCTTCCCCCTCAAGCTCCATATTCACTCCGGTAAGCATGGACAACGGACCCAGTCTCAGATTCTCCAGTTCAAGGTTGAAATCCTGATCCTCATCCGAGGAGATCACCCCGTAGGCCATGATCTTTTTACCCAGACTGTTTATTTCAAAGTCACGAAGACCCAGGTATCCACTTTTCACAAGCATACTCGAAGGTAGTATGTTCCAGAGAGTGTCGTTCATGATCAACCGGCCCGGGTTTATCTCTATCATAAAGCCGCGATCGGAGATGGAATCTGACTGGAATGTACCTGTAAAACTGATATCGCCACTGAATTCAGGTCCGCCATTACTTGCCCATGTGATCGCCATGGTGGCCGTATCATAACCGGCTGTCAGGCCGATATCCTGGTTATATATTGAGAATCCTCCGTTTATGGATGTGCTGTCCGATTCTATCCTGCCGATGATTCTTTCATCCAATTTCTCAAGTACACTTTTTACATGATACCAGCGATTCTTTCCGAATGTGAGGCTGGGAAACTCACCCGCCAACTGGATATCTGTGTCAGAAGGGTTGTAACTCCCCGATAACAGGCTATGATTACCCACCTGAAGGGAGGGATAGAAGAAATCCAGCACAGGATTCAAATTCTTTATGTCTGCCTTGAAAACAAAGTAATTTGAAGTGTCGCGCCGCGGACTTTCATTTGGAACCACATTCAGAAAATGGTCTGCCAGGTTGCGGAAGGATCCCGGGAGAGCCGATAGCTTGTATTGTCCGGTTACATCCACATCAAGCATTCCGGAACGCAGCCGGATCAGAGAGGCTGCCGGGGTATTGCGGGTGGTAAGGGTCAGATCGTATATCTGTACCTGGGCATCGCTCTTTTCAAACAGACTGTTGATCAGTTTGATCTCTCCGTTTAATTCATCTATGGTCCCCCCCGAGAGATCGGTTTCAATCAGAAAGGAGATAAAATAGTTGGGGTCATGCAGGGGAAGATTCAGGAAGAAGGGGCGGGCTCTTGCAACATCGGCCGTGAAACGGTGGACCGGTACATCGCCCGAGAAATCAGTTCTCCCCTGAAAATCCATTTTAATATTTGGGTCACTGATGCTGAATCCCCCTTCGAAGGTGTGGTTGGTAAAGGCCCCGTCGAGGGTGATATTGCTATAGGCGTATTTATATAATTCCAGGGTGTCGATGGTACCCGTCAGGTTGGCCCTGATCTGCCCGCTGTAAATCGACCCATTGGTATAAACATCCATGTCCAGTTCTCCAAGTTTCTCTTCCTGTGAAAAGAAACGATCCAACCTGAAATCTTTGGTCCGTAACCTGCCCAGGAAATCAATTCCACGGACACTGTCAGGCTTAAAGGATAGGTCCATCTCCATCCGGCCCATGTCTGTAGCCAGTAGTCCCGATGCCACAAAATGATCCGGGTATCCGGTGAAATTTCCGCTAAATCCTAGTTCTCCCAGATTGCTCCATGGATGCAGCAACGAGGTTGAATCCCCAAGGGCTGCGATCATCTGAATGGCTCTGACGTTTGTATTCAGCCTTTTGAAATTGAAATCAATAAAGGTATTTTTAAAGTCGGGCAGTCCGATCATCCTGAAATCAAAGGCAAGTGAGCTTCGTTCGTCGAAGGTGATGGTCAGATCATCTCCTTTCAGATCATTTAGTTTTCCACTAGCCTCACCATCAATGATGATCTCATCCAATCGTTCGGGAATTCCGGGCACGAAATAAGCCAAATCCTCAAGCCGGACCCGGGAGTGGTCCGAACTAAACTTAAGGTCAACCTGGTAAGAGAATCGTTTGAAACGGTTAAATGCCTCGAAATTGAAGGTCAGAAGGGGCACATGAAGGTCGGACTCACCTGTAATTGCCGAAAGGTTGTAAAAGTGGAGGTGATCCCCGCTGATGGACATATCCGTCGCAATTTTCTCAAAAATAAAACCAGAACTTTCAATGCCATGGAGCGATTCAACTTCCATCCTGACTGTATCGCTGTCCACCTCCAGGTTATTGACTGTGATCTGAAGATCCCTCAAATGAAAATCGTTGAAGGTGATTGGTGTTCTTGATATTCCGGGATCCATTCTCGACAGGGAAAACCTGGAATCAATCAGGTCGATGGAGGAGATTTGAAGCATGGATTTCTTTTCCGGTGGCTTGTGAGGATTTCTGAGCCGGTCAATGATGAACTCGATATTGACCTCGTCCGTACTGTCAATCACCAGGTTCATGTAGAGGTCCTCGGCGGTCACCTTCTTAATGGCAAGACCATTGGATTCGGGTCTGAACTGCCTGATCCTGAGTTTAGTCAGGCCGATGTAAAGCAGTGTATCTCCATATAGATCCTCTATGTAAAGATCTTTCACCTGGACCCGGCGGAAGAAGGAGTAGTTTACCGATGATATGGAGACCGGGACCTGCAACTCTTCAGCAAGCTTTTCGGTCAGGTATTTACTGACCATGGTCTGAACCTGTCTGTTTTGCAGAAATAGCAGCGATAGCGCCGGAACAGCCATAATCACAAGAACAATGATCAACCCTATTTTAGCTATCTTTTTGATATCTTAGTCCCCTCCAATGAACCGAACGTTACAAAAGTAAAAAAAGAAGTCATGGGTACGATTATTCTGGGCATTGAATCTTCATGTGATGATACATCAGCTGCCGTATTGAGAGACAGGGTCTTGCTGTCCAATGTGATCGCAGGTCAGGATGTGCATATAAAGTATGGGGGAGTGGTTCCCGAGCTTGCATCGCGGGCTCATCAGCAGAATATTGTACCGGTGGTCGACACTGCACTTAAACAGGCCTCCGTTCAGCCCTCAGAGATAGATGCTGTTGCATTTACACGCGGACCCGGCTTGCTGGGGTCGTTGCTGGTGGGAGCCTCATTTGCCAAGGGATTTTCTGCGGCTATGGGGATCCCCATCATTGAGGTGAATCACCTCCAGGCTCACATACTTGTTCACTTCATTCTGGAAAGGGAAGGAGAGGATCACGCTCCCGGATTTCCATTTTTATGTCTGCTGGTTTCAGGAGGGCACACACAGCTGGTGCTGGTGAAGGATCATCACAACATGGAGATTATCGGCCGTACCATCGATGATGCAGCAGGCGAGGCATTTGACAAGTGTGCCAAATTACTGGACCTTCCTTATCCCGGAGGTCCGCATGTGGATCGCCTGGCCTCAACGGGTGACCCATACAGGTTTACATTCAGTAAGCCTGGTCTGGAAGGATTTGACTACTCGTTTAGCGGACTGAAAACTTCATTTCTTTATTTTCTCAGAGACCAGGTGAAGGAGAATCAGGGATTCATTGATCAGAACCGGAGCGATCTTGCAGCCTCGCTTCAGTATACCATTGTTTCGATTCTTATGAACAAGTTAAAAAGGGCTGCCAGGAAAACAGGAGTCCGGGAGATCGCCCTGGCCGGAGGGGTATCAGCCAACTCGGGATTACGCAGTGCTGTTAGCGAAGAGGCTGAAAAACAGAGATGGAAGCTGCACCTGCCCCCACTTCGATTTACAACGGATAATGCGGCAATGATCGGTATCACCGGTTATTACCGGTACCTTTCAGGTGAATTTGCCTCCGATGAGATTGCTCCAAGGGCAAGAATGTATTTCTGATATACTTAAAAAAATATTATATTAGAGTGGAAATTTAACCCAGGATGGACAAACTAGAGTTTAAGCCGACTCAGAAAACGCCATATGTACTACTGGATCCAGCCGGTAAAATTAAATTCAAAGGTCGCTCTATTCCTGAGGATGTATCCCTTTTTTATGAAGATATCCTGGATTGGATCATTGCTTTTGCATCTGCACCACCATCACATACCCAGGTAGATATCGAAATGGAGTACCTCAACAGCGGTACTTCCAAATATATGCTTCGTCTGCTGAAAAAACTCAAAGAGGTTGAAAATGACGGCTATAATCTGAAAATCAATTGGGTCTACGAAGAGGGTGATGACGATATTTTGGAGAGGGGAGAGTATTATGCAACCATACTCGACCTGAATATCAGTTTTATAGAGATCGAATAATCAGTCGATGCATCGCTCCTGCAATATCCTTCCAAGATAGTTCCAGTACGCAGTATGGAAGGTGTATGAATCCGAGTCCTTAATGATCTCCTGGAAATTGATTTGCTCGGTGCAGGAAACCGGGTGAATGATTGTTGGATCGAACAGCCCTGGCTTTTCCGGATGGAACTGAACCCCGAATACGTGTGGAAATTGCACATGCTCGATCGCTTCAATAATTTTTCCATCCAAGGAGGTGGCTGAAATTTTCCATCCCATGCCTGGTTCTTCAATGGCCTGATGGTGGCTGCTCAGCACAAGCGGTGTGGTTTGAGGATCGAATTTCAGATCTTCCGAAAGGAAGGATCCGTTGGTAAGGCTGATCTGGTGAAAGTGGTAGGAGGTGGGTTCCTGACACTGGCTCTCAACCATATCACGGTAGTTGCGGTGCATCTGATCGGAGGGCATTTCCAGGATCTCCTCAGCACTCCAGACCCGGTATACCTCTGTGGGTATATCCTGGATCAGTGTGCCACCGGTGGCCACGTTCATGGTTTGCATACCCAGGCAGATCCCGCTCACCAGGAAATGATTTTTACTTTTCAGCCATGGAACCCACCCGGGGTCCTGGTTCCCGCCCAGGAGGTGGAAGATGAATGAACTCTCCAGGTAGTGCCTGAACGGATCCGTAACGCTGGTCAACAGGTGAACCGGTTCGTTGTACAAACCCGGGGGTATGTCTGGCCCACCCAGAAAGAGGGCACCTTCAGATTTACGGAATAACTCCCCGAACCGGGGGGTGCATGGGTTGATTCCAAAGAGGATGTCCGGTTGAAGCTCTTCGGTAATTTCAATGAGGGTAAAGATACCATTGGGATTCTCAGAAGCCTTTTCAAGGGCAGGCTTATAGTCGCTTTGCTCTCCGGAATGGTAGACACCCAGAACATGATACCCATCCAGGTTGAGCAACCCCTGTTCCATAAGGCTTTCAATGAGAGCAAGGTTATAGGCGGTTGGATGAAAAAGCAGCAACGTATCCTGGGCTTCAAGGGAGAGGTAACAGAAGCTGATCAATGCAAGTATAATGGTCCTCCTCATCGCAAATTTGCTGCAAGTTTTTGTGTAAACATCTGAAGGTTCTCCCGGCTCTCCTCATCCAGTTTTTCGGGTTTAATCGTTCCGCCATTCACCTCCTGAAGAAACTTGGAGGCAAGAATGGCCCTGGAAAAGTTATTGTCTTTAAGGTATTCTGAGTTTTTCACGGTGATTCCCTCCCTGACCTGTACCACATGTTTCTTAAAATCGATGGTTGAAAAAAGATCTTCTGCATCGGGGAAACTCTCCATGAAGATCATCTTCTCCTTTGCCAGGTCAATCTTATTATCAAACATATCTTTCATCAGGCGGTCATGTACCGAACGCTCCTCACTGTTTCCAAAGTTGAGAATAATGTAATCAAGTCCCCAGCCAATGAGGATATTGACCATCATAGGGATGCTTTCAGCTCCCGAGGCCGGAAGAAAGTAGCACTCCTTTTTAAATCCGGTGAGGCTGTGAATGGCCTTCATGAAATAGAAGGTAGCCAGGTCTTTGACAATTACATTGTTGAATGGTTTAACGATCTCCTGCTGACTGAGCTTTGCACCCATGGTTGAGTAGATGGGGGAGAGGGTATCGGCTGTAGCTGCTTTCAGTGTGCGGGCATTGAAAACCAGCGTCTCACTACGCATGTCATCCTCTATGGCCCTCTGGACAGCCAGGATGCGGTAAAGTTTGTCCACATCGATCAGGTGTGGCGAGTGGGTGGTGTAGATAATCTGCATTTGTTCCCGGATATCATCAAAAACTTTAAGCACATCCTCCTGGGCCCGCGCATGCAGGCTCACACCGGGTTCATCAATGAGCAGAATTTTATTCCTTTTACCCTGGTCCACAGCGGTGGCCTTCAGCTCCAGGAAAAAGGAGAGAAACCACCTTACACCCCGGCTTCTTTGCTTTGGGTAAAGACGTTCCTTCTCATCCTTGATCCAGAATTCAATGAAGGGTTTACCACTTTTTTCCGGATGGGTATGGTCATAGTGAGACAGCTCAAAATTGATCTTTATCTTATTATTTTTGCCCACATTCTGTCGCCAGAAATCCTGGAAATTAAGTGTAAGTTCTCCGTTCAGGTTTTCGATCTTCTGTTTCAGGATACGGCTGGATGGTTGCTGGAAAAACGAGTATTCCAAACCGGTTATAGTCAGGAAATTGATAGCTGCCTTATAGCCTTCTGCCCGTTTGTTGGCCCTGATGATGTCCTCCAGATCTATGCGGTTAGGAAGGAGGGAGCTGAAATCCTCAAAGAGTTCAAATTCCGGAAGAGCCGTGAATATTTGCCTGGCCAGCTCCTTTGAGTCCATGTACTTGTTGCGCATTTCGACCTCTTTCCCGGCTGCTTTCAGGGCGCTTTCGAAGGTCATCCCCTCAAAAACAAATTCAATACTCAGCAGGTGCGTTTCATGAAGACGCTTCAGGTTTTGAATTTCATCCTTCAGCTTTTCTATGTCGGCGCGGCAAATCTCCTCCCGGATCTCTGCGGCTCTCTGCTCCTTATCACTGGGATACATGCCGGTCATCTGCAGAATTTCCCTGAGCGACTCCTGCGCAGAAGCCAGCTCCTGGCTCCGATCCCCGATCTGCCTGCTCAGCTTATCCAGGTTCTCTTTTGCATCGACCTTCAGTTTAAATCCATTCAAAAGCTCTTTTTTCTCTTCAAGTAACCTTTTCTTCACACCGAGCACTTCATTTAGTTTGGTGAGCATCTCCTCCTCCAGGCCAACCTCCTGTCTGATCTCTTTCCGTTTCTCCCGGGTTGTGAACTTCCTGCCACCCCTTTTAATCTCGTTAATCCTATGTTTTACAGAATCAACCTTTTCAAGGGTCAGCCCAAAATCATCCGAAGCATTGTCAAATGCGGCCGAAGCGATGGCCAGCTCCCTGTTCATCTCTTCAAGCTTTTTCAGGATCAGGCTTTCACGCTCTCTGATTTTCTCCTTGCTTTCATTGTAAATTTCCTCCAGTTCTGCTTCCATTTCCAGGAAGGAGCCCATATCTTCCTCCCACATCCGGGATATGGAGATGTTTTCCAGGCTGCCCAGTACCTGCCTCACTTTCGGATCGAGTTTTTTGAGATCGATATGCTCCTCTAACTCCTTCATGTCGAATTTAAACTGGCAGGCTACCCGGGGGAGGGAGAGGTCGCTTCGGAGCATGTCTTCAATGAGCTGTCCGTCATAAAATGCTTTAAGCCCTTCCAGAATTGAGGTTTTTCCCGATTCATTCTGACCAATAAGGCTGGTAATGTTATCGTGAGCCAGTTGCTGCCACCCTGTATCCACAATGGATCTGAAATTCTGAATCCGAAAACCGATTAATTGCATGGTTCAGTCATTAGAAAAATTTTATTCCGAAAACCAGGATATCATCAATCTGGGGCTCCTCTCCCTTCCATGAAACTATGGTTTGTTCCAACTCCTTCTTTTGATCCTCCATGCTCCAGTCCGAAATATGGATGAGTAACTCTTTCATGGGACCATACTTAAATTTTTTGTTCAGCGGTCCGCCAAACTGATCTGCGTATCCGTCAGAAAACAGGTATACGATATCGCCCGCCTTAAGTTGCAATGAATGATTATTGAAGGACTCCTCTTCGATGGCATTGATCCCCACAGGCATTTTATCAGCCTTTATTTCGGTGAGCACCCTTTTACGGATATGGTAGAGCGGATTGTTGGCCCCTGAGTACTGCAATTCATGGGTTTCCGTGTTGTATACTACCAGTGCCATATCCATGGCATCTTTGTTCTCCAGCTCTTCACCCCGCTGGTGGAGTGAGTTCATGACCCTCTCCCTGAGAAGGTTGAGAATGGATGCTGGTCTGCAGGGGCCTCTTGCATTTAGAATTTCGTTCAGGAAAGAGATCCCCATGATACTCATCAGGGCACCCGGAACACCGTGTCCGGTGCAATCGCCGGCTGCAACAATAATCAGCTTCTCTTTCCGTGCACAGTAATAGAAATCACCGCTTACAATTTCCCTGGGCTTAAAGAACAGAAAGTAATCCGACAGGATATTTTGAAGGTACCGCTGATCGGGCAGGATGGCCTTTTGAATAAAACTGGCGTATTTAAGACTTGCCATCAGCTCTCTTCGCTGCTCCAGCAATTTTTCCCTGGTTAGCTCTGTCTCTTTCACTGTGGGTTCATTCTAATTCCCATGACAAGGATATCATCAATCTGGCTGATCTCTCCCATCCATCCATATAATGCTTTTTCCAGGGCCGATCCCTGCTCTTTTAAAGGTACTGACTGGATATCCAGTATTAACTTCTTAAAGTTTTTCGACATAAACTTCTTACCTTTCGGGCCCCCGAACTGGTCCAGGAATCCGTCTGTAAACATATAGATGTTATAACCTTCATCCTTCATTGTGGTGGCATTGAAACGCATCCTCTTTTCAGAGATTCCGATGGGCATCTGGTCGGCCTTTAACTGGATCAGTACATTTTCATCATCATGAACCGAGCCCCTGGGCAGATCCAGTTCCTCCCCGCTGTTCAGCCTCTCCTTTTCACTGCGCTTAAGCTCCCTTACCAGGTAAAGAGGATTGTAAGCTCCTGAATACTGGATCTTATTACGCTTCATATCAATGGATATCATGGCCAGATCCATACCGTCCATAATGATTTCATGGTTGCTGTTTCCTGACTGTTCAAGGGAATGGATCACATGATCACGGAGTGCTTCCATGACCTCATCGGTGCTTGAAATCTCCGACTTGATCACAATCTCATCCAGGAATGTTATCCCGAGCATACTCATAAATGCCCCGGGTACACCGTGTCCGGTGCAGTCGGCGGCTACGATCAGCATATTGTCGCCTTTCACCCCCATCCAGTAGAAATCCCCGCTTACAATATCCCTGGGCCGGAACAGGATGAAATGATCAATGTTCCGCTCCACCATCAGCCGGTCGGAAGGCAGCAGGGCACGCTGAATCCGGCTGGCATATTCAATACTGTCGGTCAGCTCCTCTTTCTGTTTCCGGATCTCGGCGGTACGTTCCTCAATGATCCCCTCCAGCCTCAGGTTCTCCCTGGTAAGTCTTTGGGTATAGAGCCGGATGAGTGCAAAAACCAGCAATCCCGAAAGCAGGAAATACATAAGTATGGATGGGAAAGTGGCATACCAGGGCCTGTTGATTACAAAGGCAAAACTGGCCGGCTCGCTCTCCTCCCCATATACGTTTTTTGCCTTCACCAGCAGGGTATACCTCCCGTATTTGAGATTGGTGAACTCCCTGAAAGTAACGGTCTGCCAATCGGACCACACTTTACTGAAGCCATCCAGGAAGTAGCTGTATTGTAGCCTGTCCTCCTGCTCAAAATAGGGTGCTGCCCAATGAAACTCAATGTTATTAAAACTGTACCTGATGGTTGGCTGTGTATCTTCATCCTGGATGGGTTGGATCATATAACCTCCGTGCCCGTTTGATTTAAAATAGGTGCCATTGTAGAGCACAGAGTCGTTGTTGATGACCACTTTACGAATCAGCGTCTGGAAGGGCAGCGTATCTTTTCGGGCAAATGTTTTGTCAAAGTGGTAGAGTTCATCCGATTTGGAGAACCAAACCCCTTTTTCCGGATCACTGAAAATCACATCTGCAGAGGCTGCCGAGGGAAGCCGTTGGAACGGTTTTTCACAAATCACTTCCAGGTGTTTATCATTTTTCCTGACCACCATTTCGGTCCAACCCATATTCTCATTTTCAAATGAGAACCAGTAGTCACCATCCCGGTCATGGTGGAAGGTCCGGATGACATTGGATCCGGGAGGAAGTATGCTGTTGAAAAGGGAATCGGGAACAAATCTCTCCTGAAAGTAGTTGAAGCGGTAAAAGTCGTTCCTGGTCCCAACCATTAAGTTTTTATTCTCCGGGTTGAGGAAAACAGTATTGTCCTCATCCACAGGAAGGCCGCTTTCGCTTGAAAAGGTGGTACTGGTGAAATCAGGGGAGAGTTCCATGTCGATCCGTGTTACTTTTTGCGGGGTGGAGACCCACAGATACCCGTACCGGTCTTTCGCCATATGATAGATTTCATCCTTGAGTTGTTCCGACCTGAAGATCTCTTTCCATCGGCCCCTCGAGTACTTCAGTCCAACCACCCGGGTAAAACCTGTAAAAACCACATCCGGTCGCTCCGGATCGGACAGAATAAACCGTCCGGCGATCTGTTCAAGATCCGCCGGGTTGTCTGTAATATTTTCCAGGTTCTCCTGAAGAGTACTGACCCTCATATTCCCTTCGATTACAAAGATCTCCGTAAAGGTGGATGCCAGCAGCATCGATTTCCCCTGAGCCGGCTGGAATAGTTGAAGGTCATGCACTTCACTGGGAATATCTATCATTTTTTGAAACTCTGTGCTTGAAGAGGAAGAGGATTGGTAATAGAGTCCGCTCATGGTTGAGATAAAGAGCCTTCCATTGAAGTGGGCGATATCGGTGATCAGGTTTTCAAAACCGGAACTCTCGGTAAATACCCTGAAGGGATTATTGGCCTCTACCTTACTGACTCCCTTCCAGTGGGCGATCCAAAGCGGACCCGTGCCGTTGAGGCGATCATCGGTATAGACCTGGGAGATTGTATTTTCGATCAACCCTTCAGTTTCAGAAATAATCTCCTTCACATTTCCACCCCTGTCCAGGACATATATTCCATTGGAATAGGTACAGACCAGCAGGGAGTGATCCAGAAGTTTCGTGTAGGTGACCATATTTAACCGAAATTCTTCCATGAGCTCACTGCTTAAAAAGGTGTCATCGATCTCCCCGTTCACGGTGTTTAACAGGAAGATGCCGTTTTCCATGGTGCTGACCAGCAGATGTGTGGAATCATACCGATCCAGTCCGGTGACCGCCATCTCCCGGAAAAAGTCACCCCCCGGAACCCCAATAAAATGATCCGCCTCATAAACCAGCAACCCCTCGCCCCAGTCCAGATTGTAGAGCTTGTGGTCCACAATGTAGCTGTGGTAGGCGTTTTCCGGGGTATGAATGAGTTTCATCTCTTCGGATTGCGGATCAAACATGAAAATTCCGGTATGGGCACAAAACCAGACTTTCCCTTTGTTGAAATAGGTCTTCCAGACAATCATATTGGGCAGTTCCTGTCTTCGGACAGAGTCATAAAGGGACCGGAACCTCAGTTGGCCCCTTTGATCAGGTTCCAGCAGGCCGAAATCACCCTCCGCACCCACATAGACCACCCCATTTTCCCCGGTTACCAGTGACCATACAGGTACATTGTTGGGAATGGGGATACTTCTCCACTCCACTCCGTCATATTCCAGAACACCCTTTTCATAATTTCCCACATAAACCACCCCCCGGTGATCCTGGGTAATGCACCAATTCTGTTCGCTTCCACCGGTCTCATTATACGGGTAATTGGTGATCATAGGTACTCCGTATCTGTTGGGTTGCGCCTGGAGGGAAAACATCGGCAGAAGGGGGAAAATGGATAGTATGGGAATTAAGTGCAACCTCATAAAAGGGGATTAACAACATCCTAAAATATTGAAAATATGTGGTTCCATGGTCAGGAATACCCTCTTTTTTTCACCAGGCCGGTTTTCTGGTTAATCCCTAATCGCCACTTAGCCGGAGGTCAAAAGTACCGCCCTTGATGATGTAGCAGGTATATCCGCAATCTTCCCCGTAATTTGAAAGGGTCATTTTATCAGAGTCATAGGCAATGATTGTTTTCGGTCCGGAGCGATACTCTGCCTTTACAGTGTAGGTTGTGCCAACCTCCGCATCCAGGTAAAATTCGTTCGTGGTTGCCGTATCCTGCCAGTCCACTTCCCCCTTGGAATCTCCACGGTAAAAGGTCAGGGGCACCGAATCCTGTTCAGGGCTTATGGTCACATAAACAATCAGTTTTGCGCTGTCGGGCTGGAATCCAAAGCAGTCGTAGCAATTCACCTCCAGGATCCAGTCCTCCGTTTCACACCCTGAAAAGTTACCTGCCAGAAAGAGCAGGGTAATGACCAGCAGCAGGGTGACTAGAAAGGGCCTGCTTCTATGATTCATATCTGATCTCCTTATACTCATATGCATTTGATTTATAGAGAATTCGGATGAACAGGGTAATATTGATCTTCCAGGGCCCTTCGTTCAGGGTGCCAAAGGTGTATCGTTCTGCTCCCGCTTTCATCCCTGCCAAACGGCCCCTTAGAAAAAGACCTGCCGAAGGCATCAGGTTGTAGGATGGAGGCTGGCGTTCACTGATCCCCTTGTATTTGGGAAAGGAGAGCATCCCGTAGATGGCCCCGTAAAAACCATATTCCAATCCGGAGGCATCTGTAACCAGGGTAAAATATTTGCCTGCGCCGAGTGTCCATGCTGTTCGGTTTTCCCGGTACTGGTGGATCAGGGTGTCATTGATCTCCACCTGGATTTTTTGGGTGATGAGCCGGGTGTCAATTCCCGTCTCTGCGAAAAAACCAAATTTCCGGTCCTGCCACCATACACGGCCCTGCATGATATACTCACCGCTTCTGAAACTGTTTCCAACCCCCAGTCCAAATTCTGAAAAATCGGGGTGCGGCGAACGGGAGGCACCCCTGGATTCCAATAGCTTCAGGAACTCCTTATTCTCCTGTTTCATCGCCAGATCATAGAGGTTCTGGTATTTACTGATGAAATGATTGACATTGGCATCGCTTTCCACAAGGATCCTGGCAGCCTTCATCTCTCCTGCCCGGATGGCATGGGCGAGGGGGGTGAAGTTGCTGCTGTTCACCAGCTCTGTTCCGGCCTTGTATTCCAGCAACAGGTAAATCATATCAATGTCTCCATACTGGGCAGCCACCATCAGCGGGGTGTTGAGTTTTTTATCCCTGGAATCGGGTCTGACCCCGTTCTGCAGCAGCACATCGGCGCACTCCAGGTTTCCCAGAGAGACGGCCGTCATCATTGCATCATTGCCATTTTTATCCTTCAGGGTGTCGGAGGCACCAAAAAAAAGAAGCAGATCAGCCATGGCAAAATCGTTCAGTGCAGCGGCATAGATGAGCGGGGTTCCTCCATACCGGTCCTGGTGGTCGGGATTGGCACCCTTTTTTAACAACAGATGAGCCGCATCAAACCGCTGGTTCAGAGTTGCCACAATGAGCGGGGTGGTCTCCTCCGGGGTTGAAAGTTCCATATTGGCGCCGTTCAGGACCAGGATTTTGATCAGCAGGGTATCTCCGGTTCCGGCGGCATAGGTGAGGGCGGTCATTCCTCCTTCGACTGCAGCATCCGGATTGGCACCCCTTTCCAGCAGAAACAGAACATTGGAAGGCTGGTCCCTGACCACAGACTCCACCAGGTTCCAGTTGTCGTCCCCGCTTCTGAAATAGGATGTGTCGGTGAGGATTCTCAGACTGTCGGAAAGGGCATGCAGATTGGAATTCCACATGAAAAGGATTGCCAGGGCAGCAAAGTGAGCCGCCAAATATGGAATGCTGATCTTTTTAGCCACCTTTTTGTTTGACGACGAATCCCTTATCCCTTAACAGGGTTATCACGCGGTCCCTGAAATCACCCTGTATGATCATCTCACCATCCTTGACTGATCCCCCTGATCCGCACTTACTTTTCAACTCTTTACCGAGGCTTTTGAGTTCCTCGTCACTTCCTTTGAAACCCTCCACCAGGGTGACCGCTTTTCCCTTTCTGTTCTTCCGGTCCAGGGAGACATAGAGTTTCTGTTGTCCAGGAGAAATGGACTCCTGCCGATCCTCTGCGTCTTCCCCGTACTGAAAATCAGGATTGGTGGAGTAGACTACCCCCAGCCTCTTTTTCCAATCGTTATCCATTTTTAATACCCTTCGGTTGAGAGGTTAAATATCGGCAATAAATTTCTTATTTTTGATGAGACCCCGTTAAAACCGATGCCATGAAACTGATCAGACCGATTCTTTTTGTTTTGTCCGTTATCGCCACTTCATGCACGGACCGGGAGGCCATTCTGAAATCACCGGATGGCCGAATTACCGTGAAAACAGGGAGCATGCCTGTAAAACCGTTCTCCTATACGGTTTTCAAACAGGGAGTGGAGATGGTCGGACCGTCAGACATTGCCCTGGAGTTTATGGACCAGGAGCATTTCAGCGGCACGCTGCTCGTCGAACCACTCTCCTCACAGCAGGTTGATGAATCCTGGAACCCACTCTGGGGAAAGAGTTCGCAGGTGAGGAATCATTACAATGAATATATCTACAAAGTGAGTGAACCAACCGAAGGGGGGCGTTCACTGGAGTGGGTGATCCGGGTCTTTAATGACGGAGTCGCATTCCGCTACCGGTTCACGGAAAACTCGGGGTTTGACCCCTTCACGCTTACCGATGAACGTACCTCCTTTAACCTCGACCCTTCAGTAAAGGTGTGGGCCACCAATCATATCCAGTACTATTCCAGCCAGGAGCACACCTTTGATGAGCGAACCGTGGGTGAGATCGGTATGGAGGAGCTCGTTGGGTGTCCTGTTCTGGCTGAGGTTGATTCAAACTCATGGATCCTTCTGACCGAGGCCGATCTGACCGATTGGGCCGGACTCTATTTCAGAAAGGGAGGTGAGGATGAGGCTTCCCTGGTATCCTCCCTGGCTTCCCTTAAGCGCAACCCTGCTGTTAAGGTAGAATCAAAGACCCCCACGGTTTCTCCATGGCGTGTCATCATGGTGGGGGATGATCCCGGAGATCTGATCGAGTCCAATATGATTGTCAACCTGAATGATCCTTCGGAATATGGGGATACAGAGTGGATCAAACCCGGGGTTTCAGCATGGGATCGTTGGTGGTCAGGAGATTACGCACCTTCTGCGGACTTCCGTGTGGGAATGAATACTGCTACCATGAAATATTACGTGGACCTGGCCTATGAAATGGGGTGGGAGTATATGATCGTCGACTGGACATGGTATGGAAAAGTATTTGCTGATCAGGGGGGCCCTAACCAGGATGTGGATATTACCAGGCCCATCGAAGAGGTGGACATTGAGGAGATCATTTCATATGCCCGTGAGCGGGAGGTTGATATCATTCTCTGGGTACTGTCCATGCATCTCGACCGGCAGATGGAGGAGGCTTTGGCCGTATATGAAAAGTGGGGAGCGGCAGGGATTAAGGTCGATTTCATGGACTCGGACGACCAGGATATGGTAAACTGGTACCAGACCGTTGCCCGGAAGGCGGCCAGGCACCACCTGGTTGTGGACTTTCACGGTGCCTATAAACCTACGGGGGTATCAAGAACACTGCCAAATATGCTCACACGCGAGGGCGTTCTTGGTAATGAGTATACCAAATGGTCCGACCAGGTCACACCACGTCATACGGTTGTCCTGCCCTATACCAGGGGATTGCTGGGTGAGATGGATTTTACCCCGGGAGGTTTTCATAACGTGAGTCAGGAGAATTTTAAGCCTGTGGGAGGGGATGCCCCCAATCCGACCGTCATGGGCACCCGGTGTCATCAGCTGGCCATGACCGTTATTTATGAGAGTGCCTTTACAGTGATCTGTGACTCCCCCGACAACTACAGGGATCAGCCAGGTGCCGATTTCCTGAAACGTATCGAGACTACATGGGATGAAACCCGGTACCTGGATGGATATCCGGGTGAAGATATTATTCTGGCCAGGAGAAAAGGAGCAGTCTGGTATGTGGGGGGGATGACCAACGAGCAGGCAAGGGTGGCCAGTTTTATTGCCGACTTTCCCGGTGCGGATGCCTGGCAGGCTGACCTCTGGAGAGACGGGCCCGGGGCTGAAATGGATCCCACTCAACTGATTAAAGAAACAGTTGAGATTAAGGCCGGGGAGCCCGTCAATATCAGGATGGAAAGGGGAGGGGGTTTTGTAATGATCCTGGAGCCGCTGGCGCTCAACTAGTTTCCAAGTTCCAGCTGATTCCTCACCAGGTTGAAGTAATGTCCCTTTTTGGCGATCAGGGTGTTGTGTTTGCCCTCCTCCACGATACGCCCCTGGTCCATTACGATGATCTGGTCTGCATTTTTAACCGTGCTCAGTCTGTGGGCGATGATCAAAACCGTCTTTCCCCGGAAGACCAGTTCCAGGTTCTCCATGATTCTCTTTTCGTTATTGGCATCCAGTGCACTGGTTCCCTCATCCAGGAACAGGAAACCGGGATTCTTATAGATGGCACGGGCAATCAGGATCCGTTGCTGCTCACCTCCGCTAAGGGTGAGGCCCTCCTGTCCGATGCGGGTGTTATAGCCAAGGGGCAAACGGTCGATAAAATCGTCAATACAGGCCATGCGGGCTGCATAGATCAGCTGTTCGGTTTTTATGGACTCTTCGCCAAGGGCTATATTACTGGCGATCGTATCTGAAAAAAGGTAGCCGTCCTGCATCACCACGCCACACTGATCCCTCCAGATATCGGGCGAGGTCATCCTCAGGTTCATGTCTCCGATCCGTATCTCACCGGAGGCGGGAGGATAGAATCCAAGCAATAATTTAAGCAGGGTGGTCTTTCCGCTTCCGCTGACGCCCACGACGGCCGTAACCGTGTCTTTTTTAAGGGTCAGGCTGATATCGTCAAGAACGTTCCGTTTGATGGCCCCGGGGTAGCTGAAGGTCAGGTTGTTCACACTCACCTTATGAATGGATGGGATCACGGTGACTCCCGCCTGGTTCTGGAATTCATCTTCCAGGTCGTGGATCTCTGCCAGTCTTTCCAGGCTGATCCTTGCATCCTGTGCCCTGTGCAAAAATGAGATCATCTGCTCTATAGGGCCATTGAGCTGACCAAGTATATAACTGACAGCCAATAGCATACCTAATGTCATCTCACCATTTAGCACAGCAATTGCAGCAATTACATTGATAAGGATATTTTTGGTCTCATTGATAAAAACCCCACCGGCCTCCTGGTTCTGGTTCAGTGAAAGGGTTTTCAAATTTACCTGGAATAAACCTGCCTGGATCTCCTTCCATTCCCATTGTTTGGTGCTTTCCGCATTGTTCAGCTTTATCTCCCTGATGCCGTGAATGATCTGGATCAGTTTACTCTGGTTTTCAGCCTGTTTCGAGAAATATTTATGGTCAAGGGATCGTCGTTTCTTCATGAAAAAACTGATCCAGAGGAAATAGAAAAGGGCTCCGGCCACGAAGATCAGCAGGATTTTGATGCTATAGATGGCAAGGATAACAGCAAATACAACCAGGTTGAACATGGAGAAAAGAATGGTCAGTGATGAGGTGGTGATAAAAGACTCGATCCTTCGGTGATCACCCACCCTCTGAAGGATATCCCCGGTCATTTTGGTATCAAAGAATCCAACGGGCAGTCTCATCATCTTGACCAGGAAGTCGGAGATCAGGGAAATATTGATGCGGGTGCTCAGGTGTAGCAGGATCCACCTTCGGATAAAATCAATCCCCATTTGCGAGAGGATCAGTACAAACTGGAATAGGAGTATCAGGTAAATGAATGACAGATCCTGGTTGGTGATCCCGAAGTCAACAATCGATTGAAACAGGAAGGGGAGCAGAAATTGGATGATGCTTCCAAGGATCAGCCCCAGCAGCAGGTGGTACACATATTTTTTATAAGGCGCCAGGTAGCGGTAAAGATACCTGAATCCTGTCTTTTTCACCGGTTCATCATCCTGGTTCAGAAAGTCGGGTGTGGGCTGCAGAAGCAATACGGACCCCTTTGCTTCGTCATCTTTCCTGGTGCTGATCCATCCTCTCAGAAACTCCTCTCTGGTATAGACCGTCTGTCCGAATGCCGGGTCGGAAACATAGACTTTTTCATTTCGGATCTTATAAACCACGATGAAATGGTTCTGCTTCCAGTGGACGATTACCGGGAGCGGGGCTTCAGATTTAAGGCGCTCCCAGGTCAGAGAAACACCCATGGTCTGCAACCCAATGGCCTCGGCTGCCCTGGAAATCCCCAGCAGAGAAACTCCCTCCTTGTTGAGGTGGGATTTTTCCCTCATGGTTTGAAGGGTAAAGTGTTTACCATAATGACGGGCCACCATCCGAATACAGGTTGGACCGCAATCCATGGTATCAAGCTGTTTGTAGAAGGGGAATGAAGGCATATCCAGGGTCGCTTATGCCTCCTAAATTAAGAATTATTTTATCAACTTCTTTTTCAATTTATAAGCATCCTTCTGATAGGGCCCCGGATGTTCGGTTAAGGGTGCGAGTAGATCTGCAGCTTCCGATATGGACCCTGACTTAACCATTGCAAGGGCCCTGTACCATATGAGGGCCTGACCCAGGGGCCTGGAGGTATCCGCTTCGTAAGAATAAACAGGATCGGGGAGGTACCCCGGCTGGTCGAGCTCCATGGAGCAAAGCAGGTTAAACAAAAGGGCGTACTGATCAGAAGAATCCTCCGAAAGCATGTTTTCGGTTACACCCCTGCACTTTTCAAACTCCCCTTCCTGCCAGAGTCTGGCGGCAACCGGAGGACCGTTTTCACCACGGATATTCTCTTTCATGGCCAGGACGACCGGATCATCATAAGGGTTGTACCATTCGGAATAGATTCTTTCTGTGCCCGGCCCGGTTCTCAATATGGTTACCAGAAGGGCTGCTGTTGCTGCCAAACCCAAAAGCAGGTACCAGGGGCGTCTGCCCCGGTGTTTCTGGCTGTTCAGCGGAGAACCGGTTCTTTTCATGGCTGCATTTAGTGCTGAACGAAATGCCTCCTCGTCTTTTATTCTCAATTGATCACCCATCATCCGGTAGGCCAGTGAGACATCCGAGAACTCCTCTTTAAGCTGAGGATTCTCCTTCAACTCCCTTTCAAATACCAGGGATTCATCCGGGGAGAGATCCCCGGAAAGGTATTTGATCATTTGGTCAACGCGCTTCATCTTTAAGTTTTTTAAACAGGGGGTCGTTTATCATCCGTTTAATCAGGCTTTTTTTACACCTGTATTTTCGGTCGGCAGCGTGGTGAAGGTCTTTATAGTGCATCTCATCCTGGATCTCTTCCACGGAACGGTTACTAAAAAACATCGACAGGATCTTCTGGCAATCCTTGCTCAGTTCACTGAAGTGTCTTTCGAATAACTCCTTCACATTTTTCTGAAACAATGGGTCCTCCTCAAATCCGGGATCATTGACCATCAGAGGAAATTGTTTGAGTTTCTCGGCATGCAACAGGTATTTTTTTCTCTCCTGTATCCAAATCTTCTTACAAATGGCATACAGGTAAGTACCAAATTTACAGGTCAGTTCCAGTTCCCTGTCCCTGATCTTTTTATAGGCAATGATCATGGCCTCCTGAAAAACATCCTGTGCCTCGTCCCTGCTGCCGCTGTTTTGAATCACGAACCCCTCAATGATTGGGAAATAGGCATCATACACGTACTCCAGCACGCCCGAATCATGATCCCTGATTCCGCGAAGGAGGTTTGCTTCTGAGTAAGATCCCTTCATAAAAAATGTAAAAAAAAGGCAGGTGATGTTGTATCACCTGCCCGGATAGTAATAGTTTTAGTTAGCAAGTAGAAAAGGAATATGCCTTTTCCAAAAGCAATTATCACAAATATAGGTGATTTTATGATGAACGGCCATCAATGATGTTTTATAAGATATTTTATTGTTAATGTGATGTAGTGCAGCCCGATCAGCGTGTGGACCCATATTTTTTAAAAAGGAAGCTTTGAAACGTCAACATTTCCTCCCGAAAGGATCACCCCGATCCTGCGTTTTTTAAACTCTGAGCTGTTCCTGAAAAGGGCAGCAACCGCAACGGCACTGGAGGGTTCAATGACGATCTTCATCCTCTCCCAGATAAATTTCATACTTTCAATGATCTCGGATTCCTCAACCCTGATGATCTTACTTACAAACTTTTGAATGATTGGAAAATTCAGGTCACCAAGTTGTGTTCTCAATCCGTCTGCGATGGTCTTGGGGTTGATGCTGGGTTGTATTTTACCGGTTTTAAGAGAGAGGTAGGCATCGTCAGCCCCAAAGGGTTCGGCTCCGATGGTTTCAATGTAGTAACTCAGGTAATTGGTTGCCAGGGCAGTACCGGCAATCAGGCCGCCACCCCCTACAGGTGCAATGACCACGTCCATGGTGTCGACTTCGCTGGCCATCTCCATGATGGCGGTTGAGTTTCCAAGGATCACATTGATGTTGTTGGAGGGATGAATGAAAGTTGCTCCTGTCTTCTTCTGTTGCAGGACCAGGGTCGTTTCCCTGTTTTTGAGCCCGGGTGCACACTCAATGATTTGGGCACCGTAACCGGCTACAGCCTCTCTCTTCACGGCCGGGGCATCGGAAGGCATCACAATATAGGCCTTAGTATCAAGCGATTTTGCAGCAAGGGCTATGGCTGCAGCAAAGTTTCCGGATGAATGGGTGATCACACCGCGTGCCCTTTCCTCTTCGGTGAGCTGCAGGATTGCATTGATGGCCCCCCGGTACTTGAATGCTCCCATCCTTTGGAAATTTTCACATTTAAAAAAAACGGAAGCATTAAGGATTCCGTTAATGGTGGTTGATGTGAGAACAGGTGTATGGTGCACATAGGGAGTTACCCTTTTCACTGCATCCTTGACATCCTTCAGTGTAGGTATCATTTTTAAAAGGAATTTGGTGTTCACATACAATATAGGACACTCTGGTCAAAAAGCAATGGCTAAAGTTTAAATCTATAACGGATCGTTACTCCGAAATCAAGCAAATCGTACCCGAAAGTGCGATAAACATTCATCATCGGTCTCCAGTCCACACCGAAATTCAATGGTGTTTTACGAAGGGTATATTCCACTCCTCCCACAGCCATAAGACCAAGTGAGAGCTCTTCTTCCCACTCCCCCCCGAAGATTCCCCCTCCAAAATAGGCAAGCCATAGGTTGCTTCTGAATAGCTCATTGTGGACCAGGAACAGGCCGGAAATATTGATTCCATGCCGGTTATAACCCACCCCGATCTCAACGGCATTCATGGTGTGCAAAAAGAATCCCTTATAGGTCAGTCCGCTTGTATAACCCGCCCTGACGCCGGCTGAATGTTCATAGGGCTGCGCTGACAGGGTGGCGGTCAGCCCCAGGAACGCAATGATGATCATGAGTTTCATATGCTGAATCGGTTATTGAATAGATCCCTTCACTTCAAATGCGGTTTCGGTGTAGGACGGAATCTTTAATCCCACCGGAAAATGATCGCTCTTCACAATGGTTGTTTCAATAACCAGGCGCTGTTTTGAGATGCACCTGATGAGCCATCCGGAAAATGCATCTGTCTGAAAATCATATGTTTGGGTGCCAGAAACCCTTGAAGTCACCTCTCCCAGGGCCACGGTCTCTGAAAACTCCTTCAGGGCATTGATCATACCCATTCCCTGAATGGTAACCACCTCTCCGGTTGTTTTGGTAAGGTAGTATCGGTTTGCGATTTCCACAGGTTTTGTGTTGAAATAGTAGGTGAGGTCGTGGGTCCAGTTTTGGATGGGTTGTACATTTGGGTAGAATGTCACAAAGAGATTAAAGAGGCTCTGAAAGGCATCCGGGCCATAGGCCTCATGCAGGGTTCCCAGGGCTACCTCAGCCTGCGGCTTGTCCTGCCAGGGATAATCCTGGAGTTTTTGGAATATTTCATAAAGCCCCTCCAGTGATTTTAATTCACCCGATTCACCCATGGACAACCGGAACCATTTATCCTGCAGGGTATCTACCAGATTGGTCAGGATCAGGTTATGACCTGTTTTTGAGTTGATGTCAATCCCAAGGCCCGGCGCCAGCATGGAGAGCTGCAGGTAATTGTACCGGACCGACATATGAATCAGCTTATCTAAAGTGATCGAATCGACCCTGAATTCCAGAACCATGTCACTGTACATGCTGATCTCCTCGCTGTTCATGGATTCAGAACTGGTATTTTGTTGCATTTCTATTTCCAGGAGGTAAATTTGTCCCGGCATCAGGGCATACGATAGCCTTGTCTCCTGGGTGAAGGTGACTGCCGGATGGAACATGAACAGCAGAATGGCAAGGAGTATTGGTACGTTCTTCATGGTGTGGATAAAATTAACAATAAAAGGGATAAAAGTCTTTGTTATTCAAATAACAATGTATACTTTTGTCTCACTGCGAAACTGGCTTTCCCGGCTTCAAGGTATCATTATTCATCTGATCCGAAGGAGGTCCTGAAGGTAAAGAGCTCAAGCTGAATTACTTTTGTTTTAACTTCCAACGGCTCGTAAATCGAAATTACAATGATCTACGATCCACAGGTTTATGCCATTGAAGACAAATCCGGTGTTCCCTTTATCTCGGAACCCGAGATCGGGGAGATGCTCCGCCAGGCATCTTCCGACCCCTCAAGGGTAAGGGAGATTATCTCACGGTCGCTCGGGAAAATGCGATTGTCCATGGAGGAGACTGCCATCCTGATTAATGCCACCGATCCCGGACTGGTGGAAGAGATCAAGGCAGGTGCCCGCAAGCTCAAAGAGATGGTTTATGGCAAGCGGATTGTTTTGTTTGCCCCCCTTTACGTGGGGAACCGCTGCATCAATAATTGCGAATACTGCGGTTTCCGTGCCAGCAACAAGGACCAGAAACGTACCACTCTTTCCCATGCCGAACTGATTAAGGAGGTCGAAATGCTTGAGGAGATGGGGCAGAAACGACTGATCCTGGTTTTTGGAGAACACCCTGAATATTCACCCGAATTCATTGCCGAATCGGTACGGACCGTATACCGGGTGAAAAAGGGGAACGGCGAGATCAGGCGCGTCAATATCAATGCAGCTCCGCTGTCCATCGATGGATTCAAAACAGTGAAAAACGCTGGTATCGGTACCTACCAGGTATTCCAGGAGAGCTATCACAGGGGAGCCTATTCCAAATACCACACAGGGGGCATTAAAAAGGATTATAACTGGAGAATCTCCGCGCTTGACCGTGCCATGGAAGCCGGGATTGATGATGTGGGTATCGGAGCGCTGTTCGGACTCTACGACTGGCGATTCGAGGTGATGGGCCTGATCAGGCATGTGAACCACCTGGAATCGGTTTACAATGTGGGTCCCCATACCATCTCATTTCCCCGTCTTCAAAGGGCATCCAACGTGAAATATGACCCCAAATGGATGGTCAGTGATGAGGATTTTACAAGGATGGTAGCCATCCTCCGGCTGGCGGTACCCTATACCGGTCTGATCCTGACCGCAAGGGAATCATCGGCGATTCGCGATGAGGTGCTTCAATTTGGCGTTTCTCAAATCGACGGCGGAACAAAAATTGAAATGAAAGCCTATTCTGAACAGGGGAAAAAGCAGGATTTGGATTCGGAGCAGTTCGAAATATGCGACAACCGCTCCCTTGCAGAGGTAATGGATGAGCTGATCGAGAGGGAGTACCTTCCTTCCTTCTGTACTGCCTGTTACCGCACCGGCCGCACCGGTGAGCACTTCATGGAATTTTCCGTACCCGGGTTTATCAAGCGATACTGCACCCCAAATGCCATTCTTACCATGGCCGAATACCTGGAAGACTATGCGCAAAACGGCACCAAGGAAAAGGGCTATCGTCTTATTCAGAAAAGCCTGGAAGAGATGGAACATGATCCATTCAGGGATCGCCTGGAAGAGAGGCTGGATATGGTGAAAAAAGGAAAGAGGGACCTCTACTTTTAGTCCGGCAATATTCCTATCTTTGGCGAAGATATTTTTCTATGGCAGGTCCTTCTCAAAAATCTTTTGGAACCGCCCCGGTCTATTTTACTGCCATGGCAACCATTCTTGGGGCCATTCTCTTTTTAAGATTCGGTTTTGCAGTGGGCACCCTGGGGTTGGGAGGAGTGATTGCCGCAATCCTGCTGGGTCATCTGGTTACCCTTCCCACCGCCCTGGCCATCTCTGAGCTGGCCACCAACAAAAGGGTTGAGGGTGGGGGAGAGTATTTTATCATGTCCAGGTCTTTTGGGTTGAACATTGGGGCAACCATCGGTTTTGCCCTTTATATCTCCCAGGCTATCAGTGTTGCTTTTTATATCATTGCATTCACCGAGTCGTTTGAGTTCTTATTTAACTGGATTAACATCCGGTTTGATCTTACCCTTCCCAGGCAGGTTATCAGTATTCCGGCAATGATCGGACTATCGGTTCTGATCCTTAAAAAGGGAGCTGCAGTGGGTATGAAAACCCTTTACATTGTAGTGGCCATCCTGGCGGTCTCGCTGGTGCTTTTTTTCATGGGAAAAACAGAGTACAGTGAAACTCACACGTTCTCCATGGTACCAACGGAAAAGGGCGATATGAGCCAGTTCTTTCTGGTATTTGCCATTATTTTCCCTGCGTTTACCGGGATTACTGCCGGTGTGGGTTTGTCGGGCGATTTGAAGAAACCCTCCAAATCGATTCCATTGGGTACTGTTATGGCAACCCTTACGGGGATGGTTGTATATATGTTCATTGTTTTCAAGCTCAATGCATCTGCCAGCCTGGAGACGCTTCGCGATCCAGAAAATCAGCTTGCCATGGCCGATATTGCCATAGCAGGTTCGGTGATTATCCCCATCGGACTAGCAGCATCCACCTTTTCATCAGCCATAGGCTCTATCCTGGTGGCCCCGCGCACCCTGCAGGCCTTGGGGGGTGACAGTTCGTTCCCCTCCAGAAAATTGAATGCATTCCTTCAAAGAGGCAGGGGAGAAACCAATGAGCCTTTCAATGCCACACTGGTGACAGTACTGATCGCGCTTGTTTTTGTTATCATCGGCGACGTGAACAAGGTGGCAGTGATCATCAGTATGTTTTTTATGGTGACCTATGGTTCATTGTGCCTGATCTCTTTCCTGCATCATTTCGGATCAGCTCCTTCTTACCGCCCCTCTTTTCGTTCACGATGGTACATCTCCCTGGTGGGTTTTGTGGCTTCGGTATGGGTCATGTTCAAGATCAATTCCCTGTTTGCCTTCTTTGCCTTTGTCATAATGATCCTTTTATACCTCTATATCAATCACTATCACAAGAACCGTTTCGGACTGGAATCTTTATTCACCAATGCGCTGTTTCAACTAAACAGGAGCCTGCAGGTATATTTGCAGCAAACCAGGAAATCGAGGGGTGACAATGAATGGAGGCCCAGCGCCATATGTATTTCCCGGGACTCCTTCAAGCGGGACAAGGCCTTCCAGTTTCTCAACTGGATCAGCCAGAAATATGGTTTTGGAACCTATATTCACCTGATTGAGGACTACTACTCAAAGGCAAGTACGCAGAAATCGGCCCAGGAGCTGGAAAAGCTGATCAGGAATTTCAAAGGCAAGGGAACCCACGTGTTTGTGGATACGATGATTTCTCCCTCCTACACCTCGGCAGTGGCACAAGCCATACAGCTGCCCGGAATTTCAGGGATGGAGAACAACATGATAATTTTTGAATTCGACCGTAACGAGAAGGAATCCATTAGGGAGATCGTGGAAAATTTTTCACTTGTGATTGCGGGAAACTTTGATGTCTGTATTTTCGCAAGTTCCGACCGGACCATCAATTTTAAAAACGGGATCCATGTTTGGATCAAGAGCAGCGATTATGCCAATTCCCATTTGTTGATCCTCCTGAGTTTTATCATTCAGGGTCACGTATTCTGGCGAAAAAGTGAAATCACCATTTTTGATGTGTGTAAAAAGGGTCAGGAGCAGGTGACCCGCTCGGAACTGGAAGAGCTGGTACGGACAGGGCGTTTACCCATAACTTCGAAGAATATCCAGGTCCTCTGTGAGATGGCCGATCAAACCACGCGTGACCTGATCAATCAACATTCCTCCGAAGCCGGTCTGACCATCATCGGATTCCACTCAGAACATTTAAAACTTAAAGGAGCGGAGCTGTTTCATGGGTATGATGAAGTGGGAAATATCATTTTTGTGAACTCACACAGTCAGAAAGAGATTGCATGACCCTTGCACTCAGCGGTACATTTTATCCTTTAGTTCCCTGATCCCTTCATCTTCAATGTAGTCGTCGTAATCCATCAGTTTGTCAATGATACCATGGGGTGTGAGTTCGATGATCCGGTTACAGACCGATTGGATCACCTCATGGTCATGGGACGACATGAAGATATTCTCCGGGTACCTGAGCAGGCTGTTGTTAAAGGCCTGGATCGACTCCAGGTCCAGGTGGTTGGTGGGAGTGTCCAGGATCAGGGCATTGGCATTGGCAAGCATCAGCCTGGAGATCATACAGCGCATCTTTTCTCCTCCGGATAAAACGGCCACCCGCTTATAGATCTCTTCCCCGGAAAATAACATTTTCCCCAGGTATCCCCTGATGTAAGCCTCGGTGGAGTCACTTGAGAACTGGCACAGCCAGTCGAACAGGGTCATGTCATTCTTAAAGAATGCCGAGTTATCCAGGGGAAGGTAAGCCGTGGTGATGGTCTGTCCCCATTGATAGCTTCCCGAACCGGCTTTCAGATTTCCGCTAATAATCTCAAAAAAGGTGGTCATGGCCCTTGGATCCCTGGAGAGAAATATAATCTTGTCTCCCCCGCTGGCCTGGAAATTCACATTCCGGAACAGAACCTCACCATCCACACTGGCACTCAGGCCGGTCACATCCAGTATTCTGTCGCCCACTTTTCTCTCGGGAGTGAAAATAATTCCGGGGTACTTCCTGGTGGAGGGCTTGATATCTTCAATATTCAGTTTCTCAATCATCTTCTTGCGGCTGGTGGTCTGCTTCGACTTGGCCACATTGGCACTGAACCTGCGGATAAATTCCTGAAGCTCTTTTTTCTTCTCCTCTGCTTTCTTATTCTGCTGTTGTTGCTGTCTCAGGGCCAGTTGACTGCTCTGATACCAGTAGCTGTAGTTTCCGCCAAACATCTGGATCTTTCCAAAATCGATATCCACCGTGTGTGTGCTGATGGCATCGAGGAAGTGCCTGTCGTGGGAGACAACCAGGACGGTGTTCTCATAATTGGAGAGGTAGTTCTCCAGCCAGGAAACCGTGTCCAGGTCCAGATCGTTGGTGGGTTCATCCAGCAGCAGGTTGTCGGGTTTTCCAAAAAGAGCCTGGGCCAGGAGCACCCTTACCTTTTGCTTTCCGCTCAACTCCTTCATCAGTGTGTCGTGCAGCGCCTCTTTGATTCCCAGGTTGCTCAGCAGGGTGGCAGCATCGCTTTCGGCGTTCCAGCCGTCCATATCTGCAAATTGTTCCTCCAGCTCAGAAGCCCTGATCCCGTCTTTGTCTGAAAAGTCTGCTTTGGCATATAAAGCATCCTTCTCCTTCATCACATCCCATAACCTTCCGTACCCTTTCAGGACAGTGTTCAGTACCGTTTGGTCATCAAAGGCAAAGTGATCCTGACTCAATACCGAGAGCCTTTCACCAGGCCCTAGGGAGATATGTCCGGCAGTGGTGTCAAGTTCCCCTGAAATCACCTTCAGGAAAGTCGATTTTCCCGCACCGTTTGCCCCGATAACCCCATAGCAGTTTCCCTGTGTAAACTTCATATTTACATCCTGGAACAAAACCCTCTTGCCGAATTGAATTCTTAAACCTGCGACCGTGATCATTTGTAAAGTAAAAAGATAAATGACTGATTGGTAAATGGGATGCAAAGGTAGGTTTTTTTTCTGTTTCCTGCATAGGTGGAGGATGTCCAAGGCAGTGAAACCTATAGTTTGATAGAAATATTAAAACTATTTATTAAATTGTTTGCTCAAGACTATTATCAGCCATAAAAATTAATTTCATGAAGCATTTTACCTTAGTTCTGGCCTCCGCCTTTTATGTAATGCTGTTTACTAAATCATGTAAGGAAAAAACTACCAATGAGTTGCCCCCTCAGAATGTTCAGGTAGTGGAAGTCATTCAGCAGGATATCCCTGTAATTGAAGAATTTGTAGGTCAAACCTATGGACTTTTTGATATTTCGATTCAGGCACGTGTGGATGGATTTATTGAAGGGATGCACTTTGAGGAAGGTAGCAGGGTGATAAAGGGACAATTGCTGTATACCATCGATCCACAACCATTTGAAGCAAAATTGGCAGGAACCATGGGGCAACTGGCTGAAGCGAATACCATGCTGGTGAAAGCTGAAAGCGATCTGGCCAGGATTGAACCACTGGCAAAAATAAACGCGGTAAGTCAAAGCGATCTGGATGCTGCCCTTGCCCATCGTGATGCTGCAACAGCATCGGTCAGTGCAGCTGAGGCTGCAGTCACATCTGCCAGAATTGAGCTGGGATATACCCGTATCTACTCTCCCATCAAGGGAATCATTGGCAAGACCGAAGCCTATCCGGGAGATTACGTTGGCCGGGGAATTGCAAACGTAATATTAAATGAAGTTTCCAGGGTAGACACAATCCTTGTTAATTTCCATATCTCAGAAGAGAAATATATGGAAATTGCTCGTCCCTATTTAGAAGGAAATAAAACCATAAAGGTGCAACATAGGGAGGATCAGTCAGAATTGACCATGAAATTATCGGATGGGACAATGTTCCCAGAAAAAGGTCAATTTAAATTTATTAACCGACAGGTGAACGCAACCACGGGTACGCTTATGCTGCAGGCATCGTTTCCAAATCCAAGCGGGATTCTCAGGCCGGGGCAGTTTGCCAAAGTATTGGTGGTTATCGACATAATAAAGGGTGGCTTGCTGATCCCCCAGAGGTGTGTACAGGAGCTTCAGGGTAATTACAACGTATTTGTGGTAAACGATCAGAATGAACTAGAGTTCAGGAAAATTGAAGTGGGATTCGCTTACCAGGCAGGCTTTCTGACTGTCACCTCCGGCCTATCTCCAGGAGAAAAAGTGGTTTATGAGGGATTGCAGAAGGTGAAGAGCGGAGCAAAGGTGAATCCTGAGCTTATGGATATCTCTATTCCAGAAACTGAAAATTAGGATCTCATGGGTAATTTTTTTGTAAGGAGGCCCATTGTGGCCATGGTCATTGCCATCGTTATTTTAATTGTCGGGACCCTTTCATTGCTCAATCTTCCCATGGAGCAGTATCCGGATATCACGCCACCTATGGTAGAGGTCAGGGCTAATTATACAGGAGCCAATGCTCTGAATGTGGAACAATCGGTTGCTACTCCTCTTGAACAACAAATTAACGGTGTAGATAATATGATTTACATGAAGTCCATCAATGCGAACGATGGATCCATGAATATTCAAATCACATTTGAGGTTGGTTCCGATCCAGATATGAATACGGTATTTTCCCAGAACCGTGTCTCTTCAGCAACTCCAAAGCTCCCTGAGGAGGTCAAGCGCATCGGAGTAAATACAGATAAAACCATGAGCAGCATGATCATGGCCATTTCCCTCTATTCCGATGGCAGATATAATCAGGATTTCCTGGGCAACTATGCACTGATCAATATTAAAGATATTCTTGCCAGGATCAAGGGTGTCGGACGTGTAAATGTGCTGGGTGCCAGTGACTACTCCATGCGCATCTGGGTTCAGCCAGATAAGCTGGCCCATTTGGGAATTTCAGTACCTGAAATCACCAATGCCGTAAGGGCTCAGAATGTAATCGTTCCCGGAGGTAAATTTGGCGCTGAACCTGCGCCAGCCGGCACCGATTTTTCATATAGTGTAAGGATGCCGGAGCGTCTGGTATCGGAAGAGGAGTTTGGAGCCATTGTCATCAGAACCCTGGCGGATGGATCGCAGGTGCGAATCCGCGATGTGGCTACCGTTGAACTGGGTGTGGAATCCTACAATGTGGTAACCCGCTTTGCTAAAAACGATTGTGCGCTCATTACCCTTTACCAGGCACCCGGGACAAATGCCGTTGATCTGGCCAGCCAGGTGGTCAGGGCGATGGAGGAGTTAAAAGGGGGATTTCCGGAAGGCATGGATTACGAAGTGGGTCTCGATTCAACGCTGCCCATTACCGCAGGGATCAAAGAAATTGTGATTACCCTTTTGATTGCACTTTCGCTGGTAATATTGGTGGTATTTGTTTTTATCCAGGATTTCAGGGCTACTTTGATTCCTACCATTGCTATTCCTGTCTCTCTTATCGGGGCCTTTGCCGTTTTTCCCTTACTCGGATTTACCATCAATGTTTTGTCCCTGCTAGGTCTGGTCCTTGCCATTGGTATAGTGGTGGACGACGCCATCGTAGTGGTTGAGGCTGTGCAGGTCAACCTTCAGAAAGGAATGAATTCCCGAGAAGCCACCATTCATGCCATGAAGGAGGTAACCGCCCCGGTCATCGCCACCACCCTGGTACTGGTGGCAGTATTTATCCCGGTAGCCTCCATGGGAGGAATCACAGGGAGATTGTACCAGCAGTTTGCAATCACCGTGGCAGTTTCTGTTGTGTTCTCTTCCCTGAATGCGCTTACGCTTAGCCCGGCTTTGTGTTCTATGCTTTTGAAGAAGCCAGAGCCTTTAAAAGGACCTTTGGGTTGGTTCTTTGAAAAATTCAATAAGGGATTTGACAGGACCTCAGTGGGTTATATGAAATATACAAATATTCTCTCCAGGAAGATAAAACGGGGGGTTATTTTTATTGTGATCCTCTCAGCATCCATCGTTGTAATATCTAAGTTCGTCCCAGGTGGTTTTGTTCCAGAGGAGGACCAGGGGTATATTTATGTGAATATGCAATTGCCCGATGCAGCCTCCCTGCAGCGAAGCGATGCAGTGATGGCCAAGATTGAGGCAATTCTTGACCATATTGAAGAGGCTAAGTTTGTAACATCCGTGTCGGGATTCAACCTGCTTTCAGGAAGTATGTCCACCAATTCCGGGGTGGTGTTTATTACACTTACCGATTGGAAGGAGCGCGATATTACTGCGCTGGAACTGGCTAAAAGACTGAATATTGCCTTTTATACAAGGATTCCCGAAGCCCAGGTGTTTGCCTTTGGCCCTCCTGCAATCCCGGGACTTGGAACAGGAGCCGGGTTTACTATGATGTTGCAGGATAAGGGAGGGAACAGCATCGATTACTTGTCAGACCAGGCTAAAAGTTTCATTGCCGCGGCGCAGCAGCGACCGGAAATTGGCAGTGTTTATACCACTTTCCAGGCCAATACTCCTCAGCGATCGGTGGAGATCAATCGCGACAAAGTATTAAAAACGGGCGTAAATCTAAATGACCTCTATACCACCATCAGTGCTTTCCTTGGGGGTGCTTATGTGAATGATTTCAACCGTTTTGGGCGCCTATATAAGGCCTATGTACAGGCAGAACCTCAATACAGGCAGAATGAGGACCAGCTTTCACTCTTTTTTGTAAAGAATAAGGATGGAGAGGACATCCCTCTCTCCACACTGGTATCTGTAAAAAAGATATCGGGTCCCGAGTTTACATACCGGTACAATCTTTACAGGGCTGTTGAAATAGGTGGTGCCCCGGCTCCGGGTTACTCCTCAGCACAGGCACTTGATGCGCTTGAGGAGGTTGCAGCCGAGGTCTTGCCCTTTGATATGGGGTATGAATGGAGTAACATGTCATACCAGGAAAAAGCTGCATCCGGATCGGGAAATATTGTATTCCTTTTTGCATTGATATTTGTTTTCCTGATCCTTGCGGCACAGTATGAAAGCTGGACACTTCCTTTCAGTATCTTATTGGGAACCCCTTTTGCTGTCTTTGGGGCCTTGTTGTTTTTAATGATTGCACGTTTATTCAGTGAGAGCTTCGAAAACAATGTTTTTACACAGATATCCCTGGTGATGCTGATCGCTATGGCAGCAAAAAATGCAATCCTGATTGTTGAGTTTGCCAAATTGAAATTTGATGAAGGAATGACTCTGATGGATGCAGCAATGGAATCGGCAAAACTCAGGTTCAGACCCATCCTGATGACTGCATTCTCTTTTATCCTGGGTATTTTCCCACTTTTAGTTGCAAGCGGGGCAGGGGCTGAGGCTCGAAAAGTGATGGGGATGGCACTGTTTGGTGGAATGACCCTCGCCACCTTACTGGGAGTCTTTTTCTATCCCATGTTGTTTGTGCTGATCGGCAAATTGGGGAAGTATGAGCAGAAAAGAGCAGCAAATAAATTGGAAGAAACAAATCATTGATCAAATAATATTTTTACATGAAGATCTTTAAGGGATTAATATTTTTGCTTTTTCTGGTCCTGTCCCTGACAGGTTGTATGGTTGGGCCAAACCTTGAAAAACCTGTTGTAGTAACGGAGGATCAGTTCAGATTCGATAGCATTGCCGGTGATTCCATGATCAACCTGGCCTGGTGGGATCTGTTTGATGAGCCTGAATTGGATACCATTATTTTTCAGGCTTTGGAGCACAACCATGATGTATTAACTGCCATGTCAAGGATAGAACAGGCCTATGCGGTACTGGGTGTTTCAAAGGCGGACCTTTTCCCACAGTTTGGTTATAATTTGTCGGGCTCCTATGGTAAACCAAGTCCTGCCGGAACCGGTAATGTTGCGGGTGGATACGTTAATCTCACACCCAATGTTTACTGGGAATTGGATTTTTGGGGGAAGGTGAGGCGGTCCAACCAGGCAGCCAGGGCCGAAATTGCGGCCTCCGAGGAGGCTCTGCGCCTTGTACAGATCGGGATCATCACTGCTGTTGCTGATGGATATTTCCAGCTTCTTGATTATGATCAGCGCCTGGAAATTTCGCGCCGGACATGGGAAACCAGAAAGCACTCGCTTTGGATTATTGATCAGCGATTTCAAAAAGGTGTGGTTCCGGAAATCGATTTGAACCAGGCACAACAACAGGAAGCCATAGCTGCGTCTGCCATTCCTTATTATGAAAGAATGGTGGCCCGAACGGAGAACTACCTGAGTGTGCTTCTTGGCTATAATCCCAGGAATCAGGTACGCGGAGTGCTGGAAAGACCCCGTGACCTGCCGCAAATACCAGTTGGGATTCCGTCGGAACTTCTTCAACGCAGACCTGATCTTGTTCAAGCAGAACAGTTTTTTTATGCAGAAGTCTCCCGGATAGGGGTTGCTCAGGCCATGCGTTTTCCCTCTTTCAGCATCACAGGTGCTTTTGGACTGGCCAGCAGTGACCTTTCATCACTGATTAGTTCCGATGCCTTAATCTATAGTGTAGGTGGGAGTATCCTTGGGCCAATTTTCAACTGGGGAAAGAACAAACGCAAGGTAATGATACAGCGGGAGGTGGCACAACAGGCCCTCTACCGCTATGAACAGTCTGTTCTGAATGCCTTTCGGGAGGTGGATGATGCCCTTATTGATATTTCTACCTATGCCAGGGAGGTGGAATCCAGGGAAAGGCAGCAAATTGCAGCTGCCAATGCGGCCATGCTCTCAAGGGCCAGGTATGACGGTGGACAAACCGGTTACCTCGAGGTGCTCGATACAGAGCGTTCCCTTTTTAATGCCGAACTGGATGCAACTGCTGCCAGACGCTACCAGATATCATCCTATATCTTTCTCTATAAAGCCCTTGGAGGTGGCTGGATCACTCCGCAAGATCAGGCTGAGGCCGAGACTGATGGTCAGATTGAGTAAGCCTTCTGAAAAAATGTTTAGAATCGCCCCACTCGCCATAGCCGATCTCCCCGTCGGCCAAACCAATTCTCACATCCAGGCAGTTCAGGCAATCGTCGGGTTCTTCATCCACGCATGGTTTGTTTTCGTATAGTGCGTAATCGTTCCGGAACTTGCCGGGGGTTATGTTGGGCATGATGATATTGGCGCCTGCCCTGACCGCTTTTTCACGGCCCATCGGGTCGATGGCCTGGAGGGCGGTTGCGGCTGCGATATTGATATCCTTCATGAGAATCCTCAGGATGGCAACCATCTTCAGGGCAAGGTCAAAGCGCTCCTGGATGGGCAGGAGTTCGCTCTGGTATTGATAGAGGGGCGTATGCTGATGTTCGATATAGGGTCCCATTCCCACCATATCCACATCAAACTGTTTCATAAAAAGCAGATCGTCGGCCAGATCGCCCGTGGTCTGGAAGGGCAATCCGATCATAACCCCGGTACCTGTCTGGTATCCTGTTTTTTGCAGGGACTTCAGGCAGGTAAGCCTTCTCTCAAAGGTGTGAAGCGAGTCGGAGGGATGGATCTTCTGATAGAGCTCAGGATTGGAAGTTTCGATGCGAAGGAGGTAGCGGTGCGCCCCCGCGTCAAACCATCTTTGATAAACCTCCTCCTTCTGCTCTCCCAATGACAAGGTAATCCCCAGTTTTCCGCTTGATAGCTTCTTGATCTCCCGAAGCAGGTTTTCAATACGGGCTGTAAACAGAGGAGATTCAATTTCACCGGCCTGCATCACAAAAGAACCATACCTGTTTTCATGAGCGAAACGAGCTGCATCCAGAATCTGCCCGTCCGAAAGATTATATCGGTGTACCTCCTTATTGGATTTTCGGATCCCGCAATAATAGCAATTTTTTCCACAGATGTTGGAGAACTCCACCAAACCGCGAAAGTGAACCCGGTTACCAATCTCCTGCGATTTGACCTCGGCGGCTTTCTTAAACAGCAGCTGCCTCTCCTCTCCCTCAGATTCAAGTAACGTGATGATCTCTTTTCGTCCCGGGTTTCCCTTTTCAAGTATCTCTCTCACACCCATCTTGTTCTCTCCTCCTATAGATAAGTCGTTGAATCGTTTTCCAGTTTCACAAATGGAGCCACAGCCCTTTCATAAATACCGTGCATGTAGGCGATGGCCATACCGTAGTTGGTGACCGGAATGCCTGCTTCAATGGCAGGCTTCAGCCTGTTGATCAGTTGCTTCCGGGTAATCATGCATCCTCCGCACTGGATTACCATGCTGTAATCGGTAATCGCGCCGGGAACCTTATTAAGGCCTGCCACCACTTTGTACTCAAGCGACTTTCCTGTAAAATTAGCGAGCCACCTGGGGATCTTTACCCGGCCTATATCGTCGCACGAAACCTGGTGTGTACACGATTCCAGGATCAGGATTTTGTCACCATCTTCCAGTTTTGAAAGGTGGGGAGTGCCTTTCAGATAGCTTTCAAAATCACCCTTATACCGGGCCAGTACCGTACTGAAACTGGTCAGGGGAATATCATCGGGGATGGAGGCATCCGCTTTTTTAAATACCTGACTGTCCGTAATAACCAGGGCAGGCCTCGGTTGAAGCCGCCTGAGCAGCGCATCCACCTCACGCTCCTTGGCCACTATGGCAATGGCATCATTATCCAGGATGTCCCTGATGACCTGTACCTGGGGCAGGATCAGCCTCCCTTCAGGGGCCTCCTGGTCGATGGGTGTGATCAGCAATACCAGGTCTCCCTGGGAGATGATATCGCCCACCAGTGATTTTGACAGGTATGCCGTTTCCGGGATGGCTGTTCTGATTTGCCCGATCAGTTCTTCAAGGTTATAAGGCTCGAAGGTGGAGAACTCAAATACCTCCAGGTTAAATCTCTCCCTGAGGGCATCTCTGGTCAGGGGGAGGAGTGGGGCAAGGTCCGATTTGTTATGGATCACCAGGTAGGGGACCTCCCATTTATCAAACTGCCCTATGATCGATTCTTCTGTTTCGTCAAAAAGGTTTTCGGCCAGGACCAGGATACCCAGATCAATGTGACGGAACACCTCCCGGCTCTTTGCCACCCGCTTTTTCCCCAGTTCGCCGGAATCGTCGGTACCTGCCGTATCGATCAGCACCACCGGACCGATGCCGGGAATCTCCATGGATTTCCTTACAGGGTCGGTGGTGGTTCCTGGTTCATCGGAGACAATGGCCACATCCTGGTTGGCCAGGCAATTGATCAGAGAGGATTTTCCGTTGTTTCTTCGCCCGAAAATCCCGATGTGTGGCCTGGCATCTCTTCCCTTCATAACAGCTCCCTGATATCGTTCATGGTAAATCCTTTCTTCAACAGCTGCCCGGGCTCCATCAGCTTCTCAAGTTGTGACCGATCGAGCAATCCCAGTCGTTCATTGGCTTCGAAAATATTGAAGCCATTCTCCTTCATAACCTTTGCCAGCCGGGCTGCCTTGTGATAGCCTATCAGGGGCGACAGGGCTGTGGTGACGGCAGGACTCATGTATAACCTTGTTTTTGCTTTTTCCTCATCAATTTCCAGGCCCTCCAGCATCTGATCCCTCATGGCCCGGTTTATGGATATCAATAACCTGAGGCTATCCAGCATGGCGCATCCAATTTCCGGAAGGTAAGCATTCAGCTCGAGGCAGCCTTGCGCCGAAAGCGAAGTGATCAACTGGTCGTTGGCATAGATCCGGTGTGCCGATGAGATCACGTATTCGGGGATCACCGGGTTGATCTTGCCAGGCATAATGGAGCTACCCACCTGCCGGTCGGGTAACCGGATCTCCCTGCAGTTGCCGACTCCCGAAGCGAGCAGCCTCAGGTCAGAAGCAATCTTCTCCATATTCACGGCATGAGCTTTCAGGATGGCATGAACCTCCACCCATTTGTCGAGGTTGGAGGTGGAATCGGGCATATGTTCACCCTGGGTTACCGGAAGCGCGGTGAGGGTTTTTAAAACCGGGACAACCTCCATGATGTAAAACCTGGGGAGAGAAATTCCTGTTCCTGTGGCTCCGCCACCCAGGTTGACTACTTTGATTCGTTCGAATGATTTGGAAACCCGCCACCAGTCCCTCGAGAGTGCTTCGCTGTAGGAACTGAACAGTTGCCCGTAGGTGGAAGGTACCGCTTCCTGCATCTGGGTAAACCCCAGCCTAAGACTGTTCCTGAAACGGGTTTCGAGTTGTTCCATGAAAAACCTGGTCCGGTTTACCGCATCCTCCAATTCATTCAGCAATCGCAAGGTAGCCACCGTAAGTGCAGTGGGGATCACATCATTGGTTGACTGGTAAATATTGGCCGTTTCAATGGGGTCAATCTCCTGGTAATCACCCGGTCTCTTTCCAAGGTTCAGAAGGGCCACATTGGTAATAATCTCGTTAATATTCAGGTTGATACTGGTTCCGGCACCCCCCTGAACTGCCGGTACGATGAAGTGTTCGAAATGGGATCCCGAAGAAACTTCTGTGGCAGCCGATTCCATGGCTCCCAATTTTTTCTCATCAGGTATCCGGAGATGTTCGAGCAGATCCGGATGCTCCTTTTGAATGGCTTTCAGAAGTTTCCTTACCGTGCGGTAACAGGCTAGTTTTACCATTCCCGTTGCCTTATACCATTCAATGGGAAAAGGTACAGGGTTTGAGAAGTTCTGCCTGGCACGGTGGGAGTGGATGCCGTACAATGCATCGGCCGGGATGGAGACCTCTCCAAGGAAATCCTTTTCAATTCGCATGGAATCACAATTTCATGCAAAAATACTCCAATAATTGTTATTTGGTAATTAATCCCTCATCCTTAAGCTCATTTAAGAGGTCATAGGAGTACTTGTCAAACCAGGTATCTATGTTGGTTGGATTGTAAGCTTCTGACTGGATTGACCATAAAAGCTGATCCGACTCGATATCATAAAAATTGGTCTCGATATAATAGGTTTTGTCGGACGAGTAGTAACCGGGAGAATAGATCTGGGGAGAATAGTAATTATAGTATCCGTAGTAACTGCCATAATATCCATAGTTCATCGGATTATATGCCGATCCGGGGTGATAGGTCTCCACGTTTAAAACATCAAGCGCTGAAATGATAAATACAGCATCACAGCCTGTTCTTTTGATGGCCTCCGCCAGTTGCTCACGGGTAAAGTTTTCGGAGATCGAAAGCTTTGGAGGAAAAACATCAGTGCTTCTTACGGCCCTGGTTCCTCTTGAATTAAGGAGTACGGCCATCTTTTCTTCCACATCAAAACCTGATCCCTGATTTTGGGCCAGTACAATGACAAAGATGGATTTGTAAGGCCCCTTGCCCCATGCTTCGGGATTGATCCAGGAGGTTACGATCTTTTGGCTGGGCCCGCAACCAAAAAGAATTGAGGCAAACAGCAGGACAAAAAGAATTCCGGATTTCATTTTTTAAGGAAAAGGACCAATCCGCCAGTAAAATCACCCTGGACACCGTGGATGCCTCCACCGACGCTGAATCCGGATCCACCCGTTCCAACCCCGAAATAGGCACCACTATAATACAGGGGCATCAACAATCTTGCCTGTAACCTGATTCCAACTCGCTCGGATGCGCGGATTTTAAGACCACCTGCAAGACTGACGTGCATTTTGTTCTCGCTTACATAATCTCCGGTGGTGGGACGGTAATTTACCCAGCCCAGTGCAACCATACCGAAGGGTGTTGCCTTGGCCTCGGGCTTGAGTTCCTGCAACATACCAAAGGAGTAGTAATCCACCGCCAGATCACAGATGTATTCATTGCCTGACACACCGTCACGGGAAAGTTCCGAACCCATGTGATTGTAAGAGAACTCAGCATAACGCCCTCCGCCCATACCCGCATTCAGGGCTCCTCCATAGTTCATTCCGTCGGCAATTCTCAGGTCCGTATAACCCTCAAGTGTAGCAATAGAAATGGATGCCCCGGTTTCATATCCTAAAAACGGTGTCAGTTCAATGGTCTGGGCATTCAACTGTTTACCGGCAACTGTTATCATTGCCATTAGCAACATCGTGTATAAACATCTGCATTTTAAAGTCATGATTATAAAAATATTAAGTCAGAAAAGAAGCTAAAAATTAAGTGCGAAGTTATGCAATTTCCGGGATACTATGGGTGTAGTCAGTCTTGCATGAAAAAAAATGATTCAGTCTGGAAATGTCTTTTTAAATTATTAAATGTTAGGTATTTATAAAATGCCGTGAAAGATATTGACTATCCCATTTTTTTATGTAGATATGCATTTTGAGCTGGCTTTTTGAAGAAATTTCCTT
>JAWOHR010000227.1:0-10784 GCA_046485075.1 Bacteroidales bacterium | reverse complement strand
TTTCCTGATCGAACCAATAAACAAGAAAGGAAATAACTGCCTTTTTGGGCAAATAGCCTTCCTTTTTTAGTTTTGCAATTTCCTCCAATTTTTTGGATGAGAATTTCAGGATGGGCTCATTATTCTTGTCCAGGCATCCTTCTTCGTCATCATGAAAAAATCGGAGGCACTGACCACCCGGCGCCGGAATCATGATCCTAGTGCAAGTGTCAATTAATCAATATGATAATATGGTCAGCTAAAATCGGCCTGACATGGTCAATTTGTCCGTTTTTTCCACTTGCTTTTGATATTGCTGCAAAAGTTTTGTGTTGTATTTGGTAAAACGCTAAAAGTGTTATACCTTTAGTAACATGAACTCTAATCCTTTTCCCGTTACCGCGTACCAGGGTCCGGAATATTTCTGTAACCGTTCTGCTGAGAGTGGATTACTTAGGGAAGCGTTGCAGAACGGCAGAAGCACGACACTGTTCTCACCACGGAGAATGGGGAAGACTGGACTAATACACCACCTTTTCCACACACTGAAGGCAGAAAAATGTAATCCCATATATGTAGACATTTTCGGAACGGAGAACCTGAACGGATTCCTGAACAGGTTGGCAAACTCGGTTCTTCGCTCGCTTTCCGGCCAAAGAGATCAATTTTTTAAGAAGGCCCTGGAAATATTCGGGAGGATAAGGCCACAGGTTTCATATAATGAACTGACCGGAGTTCCCCAGGTCTCGTTCTCCCTTGAGAGTGAGGGGGAGAAGCAGGCAACGCTGGAGGATATCCTGGACATACTTGAGAAACAGAAATACCCGAATTATATAGCGATTGACGAATTTCAACAGATCTCTCAGTATCCTGAATCGAATACTGAGCAGATACTCCGGTCACATTTCCAGCATCTGACAAATAGTTGGTTCATCTATTCGGGAAGCCAGAGACATTTGCTGACTCCAATGTTTTCAGATCCATCCAGGGCCTTCTACCAGAGCGGTGGGTTTTTATCACTGGGCAGACTCGACAGGGAAGAATACCGTGAATTCATTCAGAACCTGTTTGTAAAGAACAAACAGATCCCGGAGGATAGGGCCCTTGATTACATAATGGATTGGACCCAGGTGTATACCTTTTATACGCAGTATCTCTGCAACAAGGTATACTCCAAAGGTCAAAGGAGGATTTCCACCGATCTGGTCAGGGTGTGCATCCTTGAGATCTTCTCGGAGAGGGATGCCGTGTTCTACAATTACAGGAATCTACTGACCCAGGCCCAGTTCCGCCTGCTGGCTGCGATTGGATCGGATGAGATCGTCAATGAACCCTACAGCCAGGATTTTATACAGAGGCACCGTCTGAGCAGCGTGTCAACGGTAAGGAAAAGTTTGCAAGCCCTGGTAGATAAAGAAATGGTCTATGTGCTAACAGGGAATGAGAAGCCGTCTTACCAGGTCTACGATGTATTCTTGCTACGCTGGCTGCAAGCAAGGTAAGTCCCCTGCTCAGACGGATTCCCTTACTAGATCAGGACAAAAAGGACAGAAAACGAGAAACCATAGGGAAAGGCATATCCTAATCCTATCCCGTGGATAACCAGGCTTTGCCGCCCGGCATAAATGCCAATCAGAAACAAAGCAAGCACTTTGAAAGCACGCCTTTCCATAAGAATGCGCGACAATCGCATAAGTGGCATATTCAGGTTAATCTCAATCCATGTTCTGAAATTGGTGAGGGTAAAGTAGGCTGGCATACCAGATCAGTAATTTTTTGATTGAAAAGTGACGGAAGTTTATCAAAAGAAACCCTAACAGGGCATACAGGGTAAGGATATCACCCAGCCATAGTAGAAATTAATGTATCCCATCAATGAGTAACAGTCCCGTCATTCTTTTCATGAAAAAGGGTACGAAAACACGGTCATCTTTCTTCATACGCTGTTACTGCACCTAAAAACATAATCCAGTGTAGCTGTATTCATGGACAGTTTTTCGGCATCAGACATAAAGTATGCACCAGAATGAAATTTAATATTGGCCAGATATATGAACAGAATGGCAATACCCCGCAGGATATCCAGGTAAAGAATGCGTTCTTTTTGGGGAACCGGTGTATCCGGTCGGTTCAATTCAAACAGTTGAATCTTTTCAGAGTGGAGATTGCTTTCTTCTGCCAATAATATTACTAAGAACGCTATTTTATCCGAAAATGGATTATGCAGTCAGGCATTCACAGGTGAATGTTTTTCAATAAAATCCGGATCAATCCCAATGCCCAGTCCGGGACCCGTCGGGACGGTGATCTTCCCTTCCTCCACCTTTAGCGAAGAGGTGGGGCATTCAAACGGCACATGGGTGTGGTACCCTTTAAATTCGTGGTGTTCCCCTGCATTGGGCAGCACGGAAACAAAATGGCTGTTGTAGAGGTAGCCGAGGGCGCCACCTGACATATGGGGAATGCAGGTTTTTCCCAATGCATCGGCCATGCGTGCCACCCGCATGGAGCGGATAAATCCTCCGAAATAGTAGTTGTCCGGCTGGACAATTTCGAGTCCTTCGTTGGCCAGCAGCCACCTGAAATTATAATAGCTGTGGTCCTGTTCGCCGTTTGCCACCGGGAGGGAAAGTGTATCGGCAACTTTCTTGATTTCCTGGAAGTGATCAAACCTGACGGGTTCCTCGAAATAGGCGTAATTATTTTCCTCCAGGATCCTTCCCATCCTGATCGCCCCTTCTGTATCATAGTATCCGTTCGAGTCGGCATACAGACTCCAGTCGCTACCGTAATGTTCGCGTACCATTTGCACCAGTTTTTCAGATTTTCCCGGCAGTCCGGGATCATGAATATCGCGGCTGCCTGCAAAAAGGTACCCCACCTTTATTTTGATCGCCTTTGCGTCATATGCAGCCACAGCCTCAAGGATTTTTCTGAAATGCTCCTCCAGCGGCTGCTCCCGGAATTCAGTCGCAACATAAACGCCGACCTTTTCATTGTGCACATCCCCCACCAGCTGTCCCATTGGTAGCCCGGCGATCGTCCCCATCATATCCAGTATGGCAAATTCGATGGTTGCCAGCGGGATCCCCAGCGGAATGCCCCCGTACCTGAAATTGAAATGGAAGTCGAACACCTTTTCTACGATGAGGTCCAGCTCACGGGCATCCTGCCCGATAAAATAGGGTTGCACCTTGTGCACGAAAATAGGCACAAGAAAGCGCATGTCGTTGTGCGCAACAGAGATTCCCTCGGCACCTTCCTCCGACCTTACGCGGCAGATATAGCTGTGTTCAAAGCTCAGAAGTTCCACCGAAGCGATGATGACCGGGGCAGTGAACAGCTCTTTTTTGAATACCGGCTGTTGCAGGAGTTCCCCCAGGAGCTTGTAACGCTCCCCGGCCTCCTGGTCAGTGTGAGTGGCATTGCTGCACGAGGCAAGCGGAGTCATGGCTGCGGCCATTCCGCCCAGGGCAGCAGACTGAAAGAATGTACGTCGTTTCATTTCCTGTCGTTTGCAATAAAGATAAATTATTTCATAGGGAGAATGATAACAAGTAAATTTATTTCATACCAGGTGGAAATTATGATACGTCTATAAACACCATTCTGTTTTTAAAGTAATTTTATACATGAGTTGCTTGAAAATAAGAACTTAATCCTATTTCAATGAATAGAAATATGATCACTGGTATTGGTCTTGGTGCTGTCGCTGGTATAATTGATGTAATTCCAATGAGGATCCAGAATCTCACCTGGGATGCCAACATATCTGCATTTCTAATGTGGGTTGTAATTGGTTTTTTATTGTCGATAGCGGAACTGAAAGTAAATTCAATACTCAAAGGTATCCTGATATCCTATCTGGTCTTATTGCCAGCGGCAATTCTAATAGGATGGAAAGAACCTGTATCGCTTGTTCCTATCATTATAATGACCACGGTTTTAGGTGGTGCACTTGGCTTTGCAATTCAACGGTTTAGAAAATAGCGAGGCAAGGAGCACAATGAAAATCATACAACTCAAATCAACTATCATCTGCCCTGAATGTGGTTATTCGAAAGAAGAAACCATGCCAGAAGACGCATGTGCCTTCTTTTATGAATGTGAGAACTGTAAAACTGTTATTAAACCCTTAAAGGGAGATTGTTGTGTGTTCTGTTCATACGGTTAAATGCCCACCAATACAAGCAGGGCAAAAGTGTTGCTAACATCTGTTGGAATAGGGGTTCGACACCCTGAACCATTGCTTGAGGGTCTGGCAGGGATGTGAAATTAAAAGAACAACCTCAATAACACACTAAATTTCAATAATTACCAGACTTTCACTCTCTTTAGAACGCAAGTCGTTCTTTGCGGTTTCACCGAAATAATTCGCTTATTCATAACCCGTCATTTTTGGGAACTGGTGTAAGTGATTGAAAATTACCTGAGTTAAGACGAAAGTAGAGTGGTCTGATACGCTCCGCTTCAGATGGATTAGAATTACTTTAATCCAATTTCAATACCTGTTTGTTGGATTTCGTATGCAAAAGGATTTGTGTTTTTGAAATCAGATGCTTCAATAGGATGTGGTTCAATTCTTAAATCAATTTTCCTTCTTAATCTCATTAATTGCATCTGTGTGGCAAAGAAATCAGGCATATTACCAACTATAATGGCAATATCAATATCGCTATCTGCCCTGTCTAATCCTTTTGCGCATGAACCAAACAAATAGGCTTTTCTTACATCTAATTCGGTTGGCAATTGCTTCACGTATTTTGACGCTGTATCTATAATTGACTTCTTAACCATAATTGAATTCTTTCAATTCTATTCAGCCATGTATCAGCAAAATCTTTTGTACATAGTTTGTGGAATTCTTGTTTGTAGCTATCGTATCTCGCATTCAAATTGAAAGTTGTAATTACATCAAGCCATTCCTCAAAATCTTCACTTAATTCTATATCAATCTTATCTGCTAATCTCAATAAATCGTGAGAAAAAAATGCATGTTTCTGAAGTCTCTTGACATATAATGCCTTTAGTGTTTTTTCGATAACCAAATGCCCTAAAAACAAAGCCCAGCTATAATCTTTAGAATCAACCAAATGAGTCATAGTTTTCAGGTTCTCATCTGCAGAATCTAACCAAAATTGCACTATTTTCTCAATATCTTCAATTTTCTCCTCCATCAATAGCAAAGATACTAAAAGTGTCCATTTCCCTATAGTGCTTAAGTTTAAATACTTGAAAAGACTATTTTAGAAACTGTTCCAGTGTAAATAAAGTGAGGGCTCTTTCCAAAAGTTACTGTAGATCTCAGCAGGTCACTGCTCAAGCGCATCCAGAGAATGATGTCAAATCTGAGTGAATCAAATGTTCTTGTAAACCTGTAATGGAAAAAGCGGAGGCACTGACCACCTGGCGCCGGAATCATGATCCTAATGCAAGTGTTAATTAATCAATATGATAAGATGGTTAACTACAAGAATGACCTCTGTCAGTTTTGAAGTTTATCAAATGCCTGGTCGATTTTTGCGGCCAGGTCAAAATCCAGGCGGGTTATTCCACCGGCAGAATGCGTATTCAAGGCAATACTCACTTTGTTGTATACATTTCTCCAATCCGGATGGTGATCCATTTTCTCCGCTTCCAGGGCTACGGCTGTCATAAAGGAAAATGCTTCCGTAAAATCTCCAAATTCAAAATCTCTCCGGATAGCACCGTCACCGTAGGTCCAGCTCTCGAGCCTGGTTGAAAGATGGTCCTGGATTTCAATGTGAGTATATACTTGCATCGTCTGGTTCAATTTATTGGCGGATTGTTACTTTAAAACAAATATCCCGGCCAATGGTTGTATCTATGTATGAATTCATAAAGAAAACGATGGATATTAACTTCGAAGTTTCAGCAGAAATTCCAGCATCTTCCGGGCAAATCTATGATGCCTGGCTCGATTCTGAGCAACATTCGGCCATGACAGGAATTGATCGTACAGCATTGGCGTACCAGCGAATTCAGTGATTCCGATAAAGACTCCAGGCTGGAGATCACACGGGATGCAGTATCAGGAGGGTTGGGTGGATAACTATTTTGATCCGATGAAGGAATATTTTTTAAAAAACCGGAAGCGCTGACCACACAAGCAACCACTTTGGAACGTAGTACATCTTAATAGGTAAATAGATTGTTATGATGTTCAAAAGATACATATTGTTGAGTGTTCTTACAGTGATGGCAAGCATCTCACTTTCCGCACAGGACTGGGTGAGGGAATTTGGTCACCGGGAAGGGGATGCACTTATTACTGGGCTTGTGACCGATTCGAAGGATCATGTATTGATCACAGGAACATTTTCATCGGAGGAACTGGTGCTGGCGGAAGGACATGTCCTTAAAAGCAAGGGTATGGAAGATGTGTTTATGGTAAAGTATGATCCGCAGGGAGAGATCATCTGGGCTCAATCTTTTGGTGGGATAAAACAGGACCGGGTTGCTGATATTGCGCTGGACTCCCAGGACAATCTGTATATTACCGGGGACTTTTCCAGTTCTACACTGCATATTGGAGGAGTGGAGATAAGCAGTATTTGGCCCGAAAATGTCTATGTTGCCAGCTTCGACAGCTCGGGTGATTATCGCTGGCTGAGTAAGTCCGGCGGATTGATTGACGATTACGGGTCCGGTGGAACTGCAGTCCACTGCCAGGGCAACGGATTGGTCTATTTTACAGGATATACCAACAGTCAGGAACTGAGTTTCGGGGATATCGGGCTATCCACGAACCATGCGAACCGTAAGGGTTTCTATGGAAGCCTGGATGCAGAGGGGAATTACCTTTCGGCATTCCTGCTTGGAGAGGATGGGGAGGACCAGTATGAGCTTCATGATATTACCACGGATCCGGAGGGTAACCTTTACCTGGCGGGAAAGCATACGGTCCACAGGGAGCCCGATCCCATAAGCTATAAGGAATACTGGGATATAATGTATTTCTGCAAAAGCGATTCTGAGGGCGAAATGATATGGACCGCAGAGGATACGGCCTTCTATTTGGGGGAGAAAATCATTTACAATAACAACTCCCTGTATGTGCTTGGAAACCGGGAAGAATACCGGTCCATATTCAACGGTGGGACCATCGATACTACCAGTTCTTTCTTTTTCGGGCATTTGGATACAGACGGGAACCGGCTGATGGGAAGGAAGGTGACCGGCGCACTGGCCTATGGACTTTACGCCGATGAAAACCGGATCCTGGTGGCAGGAGGGCTTTACCTGGATCACCTGGAAATGGACGGGACCTGGTTGCATCGAAATAGCGACTCTTCTTCCATCTGTCCGATCTACCAGGATATCTTCTTCTTTGAAGCGGATCAGTCGGGGCATGTCGGGCGTGCCGACATAATCAGCGGGAGCCTGGAAGATGCGCCGACCGCCATCTGGCTTTCCAGCCAGGGTGACCTGTATTACACCGGTAAGTTTGAGAGTGCCAGCCTTAGGGTAGAAAACAATACCCTGTCTAACCTGAGTGAATTAAGTACTTTCAATCATGTTTCGGGTACATACTACGACCGGCGTCAGTATTCTTTCCTGGCCCGTCGGAAAGGATTTACCATTCCGGTTAATATCCCAATTCCATCCGGGACTATTTTCAGCATCTACCCAAACCCCTCTTCGGGAATGGTACAAATTCAACCTGAAAACCTTTCCGGTACCGCACTTTTAAAGGTATTTGACCTCAGGGGACACTTGCTGTCGGAACATGTTCTGGATGGTGGCCCGGTGAACCTGGATTTTTCAGGTTTAGGCAAAGGGATGTTTATTGTTTCGCTTCGGGAAGAGGGGCTGGCAGCTACCAGCTCTTTACTGATCATTCATTGATCCTTTGTAATTTCGCTACCCATGTACTGTCAACGAAAGGGCATCCTCCATATGATTTTTCTGGCAGCTGCTTACCTGGTCTCCTTTTTGCCATTATGGGCCGGACAGCGTCAGACGGAAGGTGCGGAAGTTGCTCCGGGGCATGTGGTAATCAACGAGGTTCTGGCCTCCAACTCCCGCTCCATTTATGACGGAGATTTTGGGACCTACTCCGATTGGATTGAGCTTTACAATCCCACGGGAAAGGCAGTAGACCTGGAGGGATGGTACCTGAGTGACGACCCGGCTGATCCGGGAAAGTGGCAGATTCCTGGCTCTGCGATGATCCCCGCAGATGGCTACATCCTGTTCTGGGCTGATAACAGGGACCTGCGTCCGGGCGAACTGGCATGGACAGAATTCACCACACCTGAACAAATCACTGTGTCGGAATACCACCTGAATTTCAGGATTAACAGCGAGCAGGAAGAAATACTTTTGTCAGATCCGCAGGGGGTGAGGGTGGACAGTGTCATGTTAAGAAAGCAGCAGCGAGATTACGCTTCAGGCAGGAACGCAGACGGATCCTGGTCCTACTTGGGCGAACCCACCCCCCTTGCCGTGAATAGCCTTCATTATTCTGATGATTTTATTCTGTCAGAAAGGCCTGTTTTTTCACTTCAGGGGGGGCTCTACCCCGGTAGTCAGCAACTTGAGCTGGAGGGACCCGGGGGTGGTGCGGTGATACGCTATACCACCGATGGGTCGGAACCCACAGGTGGATCCCCTGAATATACCGGGCCCATATCCCTGCTTTTCAGTCAGGTAGTGAAAGCACGCCTGATTGAGGAGGGGAAACTCCCCGGGGAGGTATGGACCGAGTCTTATATCATTCAGAAAGAGACCAGCCTCCCGGTCCTCTCAATATCCACTGACCATAATAATCTCTGGGGCTTCGATTTTGGACTTTACCAGCGGAACCTGAAAAACCGGGAAGTTTTTGCGCACCTGGAATATTTCGACGAAAACGGCAACAAGGCCTTCCGGATCAATGCCGGCCTGCAGCTCTTCGGATCCCAGATCTTCCTGTTCGACCAGAAGCCCTTTTCCATCTTCTTCCGGAAACGCTACGGACAGGACTCGCTCAACTACCCTTTATTCAGGAACAGGGAGGTGGATAGCTACCACAGCCTGGTGCTGCGTAACGGAGGGAACGATAATAACCTGACCATGATCCGTGACGGACTGGGAGCCACCCTGGTGGAGAACCGGATGGATCTGGATTACCAATCCTTCCAGCCGGTGGTCGTGTATATGAACGGGGAGTACTGGGGGATTTTCCATTTAAGGGAAAAGCTGAACGAGGAGTACCTGGCGACCAGCCGGGGGGTGAATCCGGATCACGTGGACATCCTTGAGGATAGTCTCCAAGTGAACATGGGGGATGCCAACCAGTACCGGGAACTCATCGATTTTGTGAGCGGGAAGGACCTCTCCATACCGGAAAACTACCAATACGTAAGCGGAAAGATTGACCTCAGTGAGTTTATAAACTACATGAGCTTCAAGATTTACGGTGGATACAGACAATGGCAGGTGAACAATAAATTCTGGAAGGAACGAATCCCGGATTCACGCTGGAGGTGGATCGCCTTTGACCTGGAGCACTGTTTTGCAGGGCCAGGCGGGGATAGCTATGAAACAAACACGCTTTACTATGCATTGGATCCGGGTTCTGGTCCGGCAGTCTGGCATACACTGCTTTTCCGGAAACTGATGGAGAACGAGGATTTCAGGGCCACTTTTCTGCAGCGAACCGCCCTGTACCTGGGTACGGTTTTCGAGGAGGACAGGGTGATTGGGGTGATCGACAGCCTGAAGGTTTTGATTGAGGATGAGATGGAAAGCCATATCGCCAGATGGAACTCGCCTGTTTCCCGTGCAAGCTGGCTTCAGCATATGGCTGACCTGGAGGAATTCGCCCGCCTGAGGAACCGGCAGGTGATGACCCACCTGATGGATTATGCCCCGGACCAGGACACCTCCACGCTGACCCTTCAATGCGGAGCCGGGGGAAAGATTGCCCTGGCCGGAGCCCTGGTAATGGATCCCGGGAAAGAAAGTTATACCCTTCTGAGGGGCCTGCCCATCGGCCTGGAAGCCCTGCCGGAACCTGGATTTACCTTCTCAGGCTGGAACGCTGCGGACCCGGACACGCATATGGACCTGGTCCTTTCAGGTGACACCCTGCTTGTGGCAAACTTCGAACCTTTTTCGGATGATCTTCTTCCGGATACCATTTCCGGGACCCTGATTCTGGAAGAGGTCTCACGAGCCTACTTATCGGCAGGTTCTGTGTTTGTGCCTGCGGGGGATACCCTGATATTACGGGCAGGTGTGACGATCCGGATGGCGCCGGGAGCATCCCTGTTAGTTGAGGGATGCCTGCAGGTGGAAGGGCGTAAGGAGAGACCGGTTTACATGGATGTGAATCCCCTGGCAGTGGGGGACTATCTCTCCTACCGGAGCCGGAAGTGGGGAGGAATCATCATCCGGTCGGCAGATTCCCTTGCTATACGGCACCTGCATTTGAATAATGCCTCATCGGGAGAAGGTGTGGGCCCTTATAAAGGAGCCATTTCGGCCGTTGGGAGCAGCTTATCCATGACAGGGCTGTTCATATCAGGGGTGAAAGATCCGGTCTGGTGCATGGAGAGCCTGGTACGTATCGATTCCAGTACACTTTCATCCAACGGCACGGGCGATTTGATCAACCTGGTGAATTGCCACTCGCCGGTGATTGCCGATAATGTCTTGTTGGGCAATTATTACGAGGATACAGATGCCATTGACCTGGACAGTGTTTTTGGGGCTGTGGTGACTAACAATCGAATTGGCAGCTTTTTTGGCTCCAACAGTGATGGGATTGATCTCGGGGGGCATTGCCGGGAAGTGAT
>JAWOHR010000221.1:0-3607 GCA_046485075.1 Bacteroidales bacterium | reverse complement strand
GGGACGGTTTTCATGACAGAGGTTTTCATATATTCGGCCCATGTTCCATCCTCTTCCGGGTTGGGTGAACAGGCCACCCTTTTTCCAAGGCGCATGCGGGGCAGAAGACCGCTTCCCGCTTTAACAATGGTACCCGATCCCTCCAGTCCGGGGGTAAAGGGCCACGATTTCGCCAGGTAGCTACCCGCAATATTGGCCAGGTCGGAGGGGTTTATGGGCGAGGCAGCCATTTTTACAAGTACCTCCCCGGGACCCGGTTCCGGTATGGGAATTGATTCAATGACTAGTTTTCCTCCGGGCTCAATTTGCCTGACCGCCTTCATCATTTCACTCATGGGAAGTATTCTTTTGGATATAAAAATAGGCAGTGGTGAGGTTCCCCGATCTTTTGGAACAGGTGCGGGGAGCAATGTGGACGATTTCACTGTAGGCTGTCAACATATTGAACATGCTTTTAAGGGTAAACTTATTAACGTGCTGTCGGTTTGTATCCCGAATTCCCCTGACCGGAACTGAGATCAAAAGGATTCCCCCGGGTTTAACCTTTCGCCATAGCACATCCATGATCTCCCTGTACTCTGTGATGTGCTCCAGCACCTGTATAGAGAGGATCATCCCCACCGATTCATCTGGAAATGCCTTCATATTCAGTTGGTAGTCAAAGCTGTTACCCCTTTCATCGGATCTCCCCAGCAGCTTCTCTTTTGCATAATTGAGACAGGTCTCGCTGTGATCCACCAAGGTAAACCTGGTGTTTTCCAGCATGCCGGCCAGGTACTGCACATTTCCACCCAACCCGGCCCCAAAGTCAACGATCGAATCAGCCCCTTGGAACAAACCTTTGAACTTCTCCAGGTGATCTGAGTCGGAACGTAACTCCTTCTGTTCTATAAATTGATCATATTTTGATTCCCAATATTCCTTGGTATTGGGATTCCTGGTGCGCTTTATCCAGTTCATATTTCTTAAATTTATCGTAAGCCATTTGTAACTGTTTTTATCTCTTCAAGGGCACGCTCCACATCTCTTTGTTCCACGTAGGTCTGGCCAATCATCATCCGCAAGGTATGGAAACCGTCGATCCTGGTATGGGTAAGAAACAACCGGCCTCTCCCGTTCAGCTCTTTAAGGAGTTGCTCGTTCAGCTGATTTAATTCCGCCGGATCATCACAGCCATCGGGGTTGAACCTGAAACAACTGAAATTCAGGAATGGTTCAAGGACCAGTTCCAACCCCGGGATCTTCACGAGTTCAGTGCAGAAATACCCATTCAGCCGGATGTGCTCCCGTAATCTCGCCCTCAGACCCGATAGGCCGAAACTTCGGATCACAAACCAGAGTTTAAGTGCCCTGAAACGCCTGCCAAGGGGGACCCCCCAGTCCCGGTAATCGTTTACCAGCCCCCTGGAGGAGGTTTTCAGGTATTCGGGTAAAATTTCAAAGGTCTTCATAAGCAGCCGGGCGTTTTTTACAAAATAGACCGAGCAGTCGAAGTTGGTGAAAAGCCATTTATGTGGGTTGAAGACAAAGCTGTCGGCCTGTTCTATGCCCTCGATCATCCACCGGTATTCAGGTAGCAGCAAAGCCGATCCTGCAAAAGCGGCATCCACGTGAAGCCACAGGTTATATTTTTTACAGATGACAGCGATCTCCCTGAGGGGATCCACAGCAACGGTTCCGGTGGTCCCGATGGCTGCCACCGCTGCACAAGGAACCAACCCCTGGGCCAGGTCAGCAGCGATCTGCCTCTCCAGTTCAGCGGGGATCATCCGCATCTGACCGTCCACCGCCACTTTGACCAGGTTTCGCCTGCCGATTCCGCAGACACCTGCTGCCTTTTCAATGGAGGAGTGGGTTTCGGAGGAGCAGTAAACCCTGAGATTTGCAGGTACGCCCTCCTCGTTGGACCTGAACCCGGTAACTACCTCACGGGCTGTAATCAGGGCCACCAGCGAAGCGGACGAGGCACTGTCCTGTATCACCCCCTCATAGGTTCCTGGTATTCCCATGGCATCGCGAAGCCACTCCATCATTCGCTGCTCCAGCTCTGCAGCGGATGGGGAGGTATCCCAGATCATGCACTGGGCCCCGATGGCGGAGGTGATAAATTCGGCCAGCACCGATTCAACCGAGCTGTTGGCCGGAAAATAGGCGTGAAAATTGGGGTGTTGCCAGTGGGTGATCCCGGGAAGAATCACCTCTTCCAGATCGCTGAGGATCTTCTCCATGGGCTCGGAATCCTCAGGGGCCATTTCTGGTATCTGTTTGTAAATATCCCCGGGCTTAACCTTCGACTTCACCGGGTATTGAGAGATGTTTTTCAGATAGTTGTCGATCCAGTCGATGACAGGGTCTGCTGCTTTTTTAAACTCTTTTGGATTTAGCATAGCCTTTGTTTATTCTGTAAAGTATCGTTTGATGATGGCATCGGCAAGAAGGCCGGCGGCGGGCGGATAGAAGCGGAACCACAATTCCGGCTCGATCAGTTCAAGCTCTGAAACGGCCAGGTTGCCCAGGTTATCCCAGATGGCATCCACCCTTGCGTAGAGCGGGTTGTATCCGCAACGTTCAACCACCTTCTCGGCAAAGAGGATCTCTTCCGCGCAGGGGTCATAGTGATGAACGGTGCCCCCGAAATCATCCTGCACCCTGAAATCGCCCTCCTTTGCCTTTTTCAGGATGGCGTGCGTAAAGCGGCCGTCAAATACCATAAAGGTAACCTCCCCGCGTACGGGTACCTGCACCTGGAACTCCTGGATCATCATTGATTCCGCTTTGATCAGCGTCTGGTAGGATTGTTCGTACTTTTGTGCCTCCTCCGGCAGGAACCTGTAGGTATGCCTGGCAACCCCCGATATCACCGGTTTAAGGATCACCTCTTTCCATTGGGTCAGGGCCACTTTTTGTGCCAGGGTCCCTGTTTCACCCTTTGCCAGGAAAAGGGTGGGTGGAATATTGATTCCCGAGTCCGAGAGCTCCTCCAGGTAGTGTTTATCCATGTTCCACCGGATGATCTCGTATGGGTTAATCATACCGGTAAGTCTCTTCACCCGCTCCAGCCAGGCGGAAAATTCTGCGAAACGGTCGAAATAGTCCCAAGTACTCCGGAACAGTACGAAGGCTGTCCGGGACCACTCAAATTCAGGATCATCCCATGCGCGCCTCTCAACCCTTAGTCCCCGTTTTTCAAGTTGCTCCCGGACCAGAAACTCCTCCTTAAAAATATTTTGAATATAGGGGTCATCCTTTTGGGGATTCACGTACCGGTGGTCGGTGAGAATAGTTACATCGAAGTCGCGGTTCAGGTATTTTTTCATGATGACCGGGTAAAGAAGAGAATGCTTTTGATGGCCATGTCGGCAGCAAAATAGACAAAAGCCAGGGCAAATACCTTAAAAATGAACGGGATGATCCGGGGACGTGACAGGAGCTTACGGAACCGGGAAAATATGAAGGCCATCAGCAGGGTGGAAACCAGCCAGCCCAGTTGCACCAGTCCCATGAAAAGGTAGGAACCCATTGCGATCTGTCCATTCAAAAGGATTGCTTTGGGGATGCAGATGGTAATCCAGTAGCTCCACAACACCCCGTTGGAGAGGATCATGAG
>JAWOHR010000211.1:0-5443 GCA_046485075.1 Bacteroidales bacterium | reverse complement strand
GTCCCGCCTCGCGGGCGAGCTGCGGCAGCTTCTGGCGGCTCAGGACCAGGGCGATCGGCCCCTCGCGGCGCTCCGAAACATCAAAAGGTGTTTCAGGTTTTGTGGTATCCGGATCGAACCAGAAAGTGTTTCTCATGCTCGTGGTGATCACCCCGTCGCACGCAATGAGTCCGGCCCTGATATCCTTCAGCAGGATTCCGGCGCTTCCGAGTTTTTCAAACCGGGTGCCATCCAGGGAATAAGCTGCGGTGTAAAGGCTGCCTTTTTTCTCCAGTTGAAGGATGAGGGGGATGTTCCCTGTAATCTCCTTTTTCAGGTTAAAGGTTGCCAAAGATTTGGTATAGCCATTTTCTTCGATCATAAGCTCTATGGTGCCCGGCTGGACCTCAGCTCCGGGTGCGCGGCCGGACCGGGAGGTTTTGTTCACCGCCCTGAACATCAGTTTCACAAAATGATGGTCATCCTGGTAAGCGATGATTCCCGTATTTTCAGGTTGTGAGGGAACCCTCGAACACACCAGTTTTGTTTCAATGATCCAATCGGAGTTTGCACTCTGCAATAACAAATTCCTGGCATTGTCCGCCGCCTCGGAAATATCTCCCGGCTCGGTGGTAATGGTGAGTGATCCCGGTATTTTAGACAAACTATGCGTTGCCTTGTTCTCCCTTACCCATTTCCACTGATCGCCCACGGAGGAACCGTCGAATTCATCACCTGTGGACGGAATACCAAAATTGATATAATATGGATTGTTTTCAAGGGTGCTGTTATCGATGAAGCTGACCACAGCCGTACCCGGAATGGCTTCTGCCCGGGAAATATCCACCGCGATATCCGTTCCTGCTGCCGTAGCCTGGACGACCGGGACACCGGCCTTGCTTTTCAAAAGATAACTGTATGCCTTCACCTCTTTATCAAAGCCCTCTATTTTTTTCCCGTTCACTGTAATCTCCCCGGGATTCAGATCAGGCATGACTTTGAGGGGGTAAGCGTCCGAAATGCTCGTTCCGTCCACGGTGACCGTTGCAAAAACAAGCGCGGCGCCCACTCCGTTGGCCGTCACCTTTCCGTTTTCATCGACACTTACAACCGGGGGGTTGTTGCTTTTATAGTGTATTTCTGCCTGGTTCAGATCATAAAAACTGTCATCGGAAAGGGCCGCGGTGACCCTGGTCTGAACACTTTCACCCGGTTGGAGCGTAAGCCGGTCGCACTCTGCAACCACCGTGGTGAGTACGGGTGTATAGTCGCCGCTCAAACGGGCCTCCACCTCTCCCCTGATGTCCCGGGAGGATGCCCCGATCTCAAAAACATACCGGCCCTGGTCAAAGGTGATCCTCTCCTTTTCAGCATCCCAGAACCAGAGGTCCTCACAATCCAGATCAATGGATACAGTCTTCACCTGTCCCGCCGGGATGGTCACCCTTTTAAATCCTTTCAGGCGTTTCATCGGTCTTTCAAGTGAAACCGGACTGTCGGGGGTTTTCACATAAACCTGTACAACTTCATCACCATCTACCTTCCCGGTATTGGTTACATCCACGCTCACCGTGATTTGATCGTTGGGTGAAACCTTGTTCTTACTGATGCTGAAATGATCATACTCAAAAGTAGTGTATGACCCTCCATATCCGAATTCATAGGATACCTCCCCGTCATAATACCAGTATGTCCTGCCGGTCACTCCCCCTCCGCCCCTCAGGGTATAGTCACTGAATTCAGGCAGGTCGCTGACCGAACGGTGCCAGGTGACATTCAGTTTGCCTCCCGGGTTTACCTCCCCGAACAGAATTTTCGCCATCGCCGTGCCCTGGGCCTGGCCATTGTAGCCGGTCCAGATCATCCCCGGAATGTTCGCACTATTTTTGAAGGCTTCCACCTCCACCATTCCCATGGTTTGCATCACCACGATGGTATTTGGATTAACAGCGTAGACCGATTTGATCAGCTCGTTCTGATTGCCCGGTAAAAGGAGGGAAAACCGGTCGGATTCTTCCCTTCCGGTGCTTTGATCTGTACCGACGAATATCAGCGCGACATCTGCTGAAGCGGCCATATCCAGTGTTTCCTGATCGATTTGCGATGCTTCGGCCTCCCGGTAAACCAGGACCAGGGTCTGCGGACCGGTTATACCCAGTGTCTGGATCTTCACGGGTACCATTCGTGGCCTGCCGAAACCCCGGAATCCGCCATCCTGCTCAGGTGCTTCAATCTTCTCTGATGCCAGGATATTTCCGTTTGCTGAACCAACCCTGACTTCGAGCACTCCGCCCTCCCCGGATACGGTCATATTAAAGCGGATGGAATCCACCTCGCCCAGGTCCACCTGGTGATAGAGGGTCCAGTCACCATCCTTGATCCCCCTGACCGACACCCTCCCGAACCGTTCCGTGGCAATCAGGCCCTTTGCCGCGGCATCGAATTTTGTGGCATCATAGTCTGTCACGGTTCCATCCCTGTGCACGGTCGAAAAACCCATCATGTTAAAAAAGTCCGTTTTCCTCTCTGTATTTGCACCCGAACCCGATACCACTTCTATCTTCAGCCCCTTCTCCCTGATATAATTTTCAATCCCCTGCAGGGGGGTAATTTTCAGATTCGCTTCCACCTCTCCCGAGTAATCGCCTAACTCTATTTTGCTGGCCTGTGGCCCCAGCACGGCAATCTTCCTGATCTCCTCCGGACGCAAAGGCAATGCTTTCCGGCCCGTTCGGGCAACATTTTCGTTCTTTAAAAGGACGGGAGTTTTCGTGGCGACCTCCACGGCAAGAAGGTGATGGGAAGGGTCATTGATGATGCCCGGCCTGATCCCTGCATAGGGAACCTTTGCCGGGGGATCGAATTCGCCGGTGCGCATCCTGATTACAAAAATATTCACCAGGGCTTTGTCCATATCACCCCGGGTAAGCAGGCCCTGCTCCAGGGCCTTCAGGGCATGGTTCTGGTAAACCCCTCCGCAATCGGTGTCCACCCCCGAGATCATTCCCATTGCTGCTGCCTCCTCATTGCTCTTTGCATAATGGTGTCCCCTGACCATATCATCGATGGCCCCGCAGTCGCCGGTCACATAGCCGTTCAGTCCATATGTTTTACGGGCCAGGCTATCCACAAGGAATTTACTGGCCGAAACGGGTATGCCATTGACGGCGCTGTAAGCGGTCATTATTGCCGGAAGCCTGTAATCCCTGATCAGCGTCCGGTAAGGAAGGAGGTAATACTCCCTCATATCCCTGTCATCCATATCGGCGCTTCCGGTGTGCCGGTTATACTCGGTGTTGTTGGCCAGGAAATGTTTGCCGCAGGGTACCGTTTTCAGGTAGAGGGGGTCGTCTCCCATCATCCCCCGGATGAAACCTTTTCCAATCTCTGAAACCAGGAAGGGATCTTCTCCAAATGTTTCCGCTGTACGTCCCCAGCGCGGATCCCTGGCCGGTTCGATAACCGGTGACCAGTAGGTAAGTGTGAAAATCAGGTCGTGGTTAAAGCCTCTTGCCTCATCAGAAATGACTGATGCTTCTCGTTGGATGAGCTCAGGATCCCATGTGGATCCCATGGCCACACTGTTCGGGAAGGAGGTGGCGGTCATTCCGGCATTGTTGTTTCTGCCCATGACCCCGTGTAGGGCTTCGCCCCAGACATTGTAAGCGCCCACCCCCAGCCTGGGAATGGGGGGCATGGTATTGCCCAGCTGGCTCTGTTTCTCTTCGGGGGTCATCCTCGAAACAAGGTCAGCCGCCCTCTCCTCGAAGGAATAGGCCGTGTTCAGGTAGATGGGTTGGCTGGCTCTCTCCCTGCCCGGCAAAAAAGACATCAGGCCAAAGGAAGCAAGGATTAATAAACGCAATACGGTAAGTCTGAAATTCATGGTCAGTTTTTATGGTATCATCATTGGTTTTCGGTGAGCAGGTGAAGGGATACGGTCTTCAGAAACCCGTTTTCCCCGACAACGATGACTGTGTTTCCGTTGGCTGTGATGCCGGTAAGGTTTTCGGAGCCCAATTCAAAAAGTTCATTGCAATGTGAGCAGGAGGGAATCGTCATGATTTTACCCCTGTCGCATACCAGGAAAAAGCGGTCCTGCAGGGGGTCATCATATATATCATTGGGTTGATCCTCCAGGTAAGAAGTCAGGCCCTGTTGATCTGTATAAATAAGGCTCCTTTCTGTCCAGACTTTTCCCCCGCTGGAAAAATACAATACAGGCCGTCCATCATCCTGTTTTCCGGTCAGGGCCACCTGGTTTTCGGTTACCAGAATTTTTGTAAAGCGGCAGGGTTTGTAGAATCCGGCATAATGTTGGTTGAAATCGAAAATATCCCAGTTCACCCCGTCGCGGGAGTGAATGATTTCACCCCTGTCGGTTGCCCCGTAGCAGTCAGAGTCATTTGCTGAAACAGATACGATGTTCCCCTTCAGATCAAGCGGAATCAAGCTGAATATACAACTTTCATCTCCAACCAATACTCCGCCCGGACCGGTTCCAACAACAATCATTTTTTTAAACCGGGTAAGGGAATTCATGTTTACACCGGCTCCGCAATCAACCTTTCTGAAGTTTCCCTGGTCCGAACCAATCAGCAGTGAGCCATTGTTTCCTGCGGCGATGATGATTTGACCGCTAACCAACAGGCTGTTGATCCCCTCTCCCCCGGGATTTTCAGATTTTATAATCTCCCCCGATGCGTTAATCCAGTCGATTCTTCCCCCGGATCGGGCAGCAATAAATCCATCCCCTGAACGAACAACGGCAGTATATCCCTCCTGCCCTGATCTGTCTGAAGCAGGCGATGCAGGCAATGCAGGCGATGCAGCCGAAACGCCTGTAAAAAGCAAAAGCAGGATCCCGCTTAATAAAACCAGCTCTCTTCTCACTTTATAAAAATCATCTCCTATTTCAGTCCGCTATTTTCGATATGGAAATAATCAAACGCCACCTCGAATGGGGTTACCGGTTCATTGTTTTGGGGCATAAACCTTCTGAATCCTCTGAATCTTTCAGGCATGGTCCCATCGCATGCGATCAACCCGGCTTTGATATCCTTTAAAACCACAGCGGAGGTACCCACGGCTACGAAATTCTCCCCGTCGGACGAACAGGAGGCTGTATAGAGATCACCTTTTTTCACCAGTCTTAAAATCAAGGTATTATCATCCTTTATGATTCCGCTCATGTCCAAAGCAACCGAGGATTGCTGGTCACCCTCTTTCTCGATCATCAGTTCCACCGATCCGGGCTGTTCACCCGGTGAGCCTCTTCTGCCAAAACCACCCCTGCTAAAACTGGCCCGGTAGACCAGCCTTACAAAATTATCGTCATCCTGGTAAGCCACCACTCCTGCATATTGAGAAAATCCCGATGGTTTCCTGGAACAAACCATCCTGGTGTCAATACTCCAGTCGGTATTGGCACTTTGCAACAGCATATTCCGGGCATCGTTACCTG
>JAWOHR010000208.1:0-54481 GCA_046485075.1 Bacteroidales bacterium | reverse complement strand
TCAACCTGCACAGACTGGCAGCCGAAAGTAAGGGGATCGTGCTCCATACGCATGTACAGAATGAAATATTTGCCTATGGTGACCGTGATATGATCAACAGTGTCATTCGCAACCTGATGACCAATGCAGTAAAATTCACCGACAGGGACAGGAAAGTGGAGGTGAGGGTCAATGCCTATGATGGTCTGATCCAAGTAAGGGTAATCGATGAGGGCATCGGAATTCCTGTGGAATATATCAGCAAACTGTTCAGGATCGATGAGAAATATAAGACCGTTGGTACCGCAGGAGAGAAGGGGACCGGCCTGGGACTGATAATCTGTCGTGAATTCGTGGAGAAGAATGGTGGCAAAATATCGGTTCAAAGCAAGCCGGGTGTGGGATCCACCTTCATTTTTACCCTCCCAATGGCCAATTAAACCAATGCTTCCCTCAATTAATCCCTTTTTACTACTTTTGCCACGAAACCGATTCAATCCTTTATGATCAGATCCATGACAGGCTACGGGAAGGCCGAAACGCTTTTACCCGATAAGAAACTGACCATCGAGGTCAGATCGCTCAACAGCAAGCAACTGGATACAAATACCCGGTTACCCTCGCTCTACAAGGAGAAGGAGCTTGAGATCAGGCAGATGATCGCAGCCAGCCTGGAACGGGGTAAAGTGGAGTGCAGCATCTTCTATGAACTCTCCCCGGAAGCTTCATCGGGAATCATTAACGAACCGGTGGTAAAGGGATATTTTGAACAGCTGAGCAGGATCTCCGGTGAACTGGGATTGAAAGTCTCCCTGGAGGTTCTCTCCATGGTCATGCGTATGCCCGACACCCTCCGGAATGACCGGACCATGCTGGAAGAAAAAGAGTGGAGCCAGGTTAAGCAGGGGTTGATTCATGCACTCGCGCAGGTGAACGGATTTCGTCTGCAGGAGGGTGGGTCCCTTGACAAAGATTTAAGAGAAAGGATCGCCTCTATCTCGGCAGCGCTGACCGCTGTGGAGCTTTTGGAGGGCGACCGTATCACCCGGATCAGGGAGCGGATGGGCAATAACCTTTCCGAATTCATTGGGAAAGAGGGAATAGATGAAAACAGGTTCGAACAGGAACTGATCTTTTACATAGAGAAACTCGACATCTCGGAAGAAAAGATCAGGCTTGCCAATCACTGTAGCTATTTCCTGGAAACCATGGAAGAAAAAGGCTCCGTGGGCAGGAAACTTGGATTTATCTCCCAGGAGATGGGTCGTGAAATCAACACCCTGGGATCGAAAGCAAATCATGTGGATATTCAGCGACTGGTAGTTGAGATGAAAGATGAACTGGAACGCATTAAGGAACAGATCCTAAACGTACTTTAAAGTAATTCCCGCATCAACCATGGAGGGTAAACTGCTCATATTCTGTGCCCCGTCGGGTTCCGGAAAATCGACCATCGTACAACACCTGATGAAAACTGATCCTTCCCTGGCATTCAGCATATCGGCCACTTCGAGGAAACCCCGGCAGGGGGAGGTGAACGGCAGGGAGTACCATTTCCTCTCGCCAAAGCAGTTCAGGGAGAAAATAAAAAACAACGAATTTGTTGAGTGGGAAGAGGTCTACCCGGAACAGTATTACGGCACCCTGAAAAGCGAAGTGAAACGAATCTGGAGCACGGGTCATCATGCTCTTTTCGATATCGATGTGGCAGGCGGATTAAACCTAAAGAAGGCTTTCGGGAATAAGGCCCTGGCTATTTTCGTAATGCCCCCTTCTAAGGCGATACTGGAGGAGAGGCTCCGTTCACGCGGAACCGACGATGAAGCATCACTTCAGAAGCGCCTGGGGAAAGCCGAATATGAGCTCAGTTTTGCCCCGGAATTTGATCGTATACTAATCAATGATTCTCTCCAGAGGGCACTTGTTGAAGCGGAATCCATGGTAATAGATTTTCTATCCATCAAAACCGGCCTCTATTTCGGTTCCTTCAATCCCATCCACATCGGGCACCTGGCCATTGCCAACTATATGATCGAATACACTGACCTACAGCAACTCTGGTTCATAGTAAGTCCCCAGAATCCACTGAAGGAGAAAAAAACATTGTTAACCGATCATCACAGACTTGAAATGGTCCGGCTTGCCCTTGAGGATGATTACAGGTTTCGTGTTTCCGATATCGAGTTCCGACTCCCTGTCCCCTCTTACACCATCAACACCCTCAAATACCTGGAGGAGAAAAACCCCGGGCACAAATTTCAGCTGATCATGGGTGCCGACCAGCTGAAGACCTTTCAAAAATGGAAAAATGCCGACCTGATTGCCCAAAACTACCACAGGCTCATATACCCCCGACCAGGAGTTGATCCTGAAACCATCAAGGCCCTCCCAAACGCTACCCTGGTCAATGCCCCTCTCATGGAGATCTCATCCAGCTTTATCCGAAAGGCCATTAAAGCCGGTAAAGACATCCGCCACCTGGTCCCTGCAAAAGCTTACACCTACATGCGGGAAATGCACTTCTACGAAAAGTAGTTTTTCAGCGACGAGTGTAATATCACGAAGTCAGTTTGGCCTCCCGCACGATCTCCATCCCCCTCTTAATGGCAGCCTCGTTCTTGGGAATCAGATGATGATGGCGTTCGGGGAGCGATTTCTTAAGGCCCTTGATCACATTCTCATAATCCACGACCGGGTTTACCTTGAGATATGCACCCATGACCAGCATATTAAAGGTGATCGGTGATTTCATCCGGGCTGCTTCAGCCGCAGCCTCTACCTGGAAGATCCTGATATCATCCCTTTCAGGATGCCTGGTAATTCCGTTGGGGTCATAGATCATCAGTCCGCCGGGCTTCACCCGGGATTCAAACTTATCCATCGACTGCTGGTTCAGCAGGATGGCTGTATCATAACTCTGCAGTACGGGTGAGCTAACGCGGTCGTCACTGAGGATCACCGTTACATTGGCGGTTCCTCCACGCATTTCAGGACCATAGGAAGGCATCCAGCTGACCTCCTGCTCCTGCATGATTCCTGAATAAGCCAGAATTTTGCCCATGGACAGGACTCCCTGTCCCCCGAAACCTGCAATGATAATCTCTTCCGTCATTTTAATTCTTTTTGCGTACTATACTTACCCCATCTACTCATTTACCAGTTCTCCATCCACTTTTATATCCCCCATGGGAAAAAACTTAAACATGTTTTCCTCCATCCAGGTATTGGACTCGTTGGGTGTCATCTTCCATCCCGAGTTACAGTTGGATACAAACTCAATCAGGGATAATCCCTTGTTCAGCTTCTGGTTTTCAAAGGCCTTCCGGATGGCCTTCTTGGCTTTCCGGACTGCTCCTGGTTTGTGAACCGAATGACGGGCAACAAAATAAGTACCCGGAAGCCTGGCAACCATTTCTGTGATCTTATAGGGCGGGCCCATGGTTTTACTGTTTCGTCCATAGGGAGAAGTGGATGATTTCATCCCCTCCAGGGTGGTGGGAGCCATCTGTCCCCCGGTCATTCCATAAATCCCGTTGTTTACAAAGAAAATGGAAATATTTTCTCCCCTGTTGCAGGCATGTATCGTCTCTGCAGTTCCGATGGCAGCCAGGTCGCCATCGCCCTGGTAAGTGAAGACAAATTTTTCGGGCCACATCCTCTTAATCCCGGTAGCCACAGCAGGGGCACGCCCATGGGCAGCCTGTGTGAAGTCGATGTCCATAAAATCATATGCGATCACGGCGCATCCCACCGGGGCAATGCCAATGGTTTCGGACTGAATTCCCATCTCCTCCACCACCTCCATGATGAGCCGGTGAATGGTCCCGTGACCGCAACCCGGACAGTAAGAGAGGGTTGCATTGGTCATCAGGGGTGTGCGGCAATATACTTTGTTCTCCTCTTTGATGATCTGGTTGATATCCATTTAGAATCCTCCTAAGAATTTTTCTTCCACTTCCCTTAATACATCATCCGGCGAATGAATCTTCCCACCCACCATTCCATAGTGATAAACAGGCACCTTTCCGTTCACTGCGAGTCTCACATCTTCAACCATCTGTCCCGCACTCAGTTCGACTGCCATAATGGCTTTCACCCTGCGGGCAAGTCTGGAGAGCTCTGCAGAGGGGAACGGGAAAAGGGTCTGAGGCCTGAGCAACCCGATCTTCTTTCCCCTGCCCCTGGCAACATCAACGGCTTTCTGACAAATACGGGCGCTGGAACCATAGGCAACAAGGAGGTACTCCGCATCCTCACATTGAATATTTTCAAACATCACATCCTGCTCCATACTCTTGTACTTCGCCTGAAGCTTAAGATTGTGTTCATACTGAAGGTCAGGATCCAGGTTCAGGGAGGTGATGATATTACGCTCCCGGCCGGGAGTTTTCCCGGTGGTAACCCACGACTGATCAAACTCCTTTACCCGCTCCTTCTGTGGCGGCAACGCCACCTTCTCCATCATCTGTCCGATGAGCCCGTCCGATAAAATCAAAGCCGGGTTACGGTATTTGAAAGCCAGTTCAAAACCCAGGTCAACAAAATCTGCCATCTCCTGCACAGAAGCCGGTGCCAGTACAATCAAACGATAATCGCCATGCCCTCCCCCTTTTACGGATTGGAAATAGTCGGCCTGAGAAGGCTGGATGGTTCCAAGGCCGGGCCCCCCCCTGACCACATTGACGATCAGGCAGGGTAACTCTGCACCTGCCATATAACTGATTCCCTCCTGCATGAGGCTGATGCCGGGGCTGGAGGATGAAGTCATAACCTTTTTCCCCGTACCTGCCGCCCCGTAAACCATATGAATGGAGGCGATCTCGCTTTCTGCCTGCAGAACCACCATCCCGGTTCGCTCTTCCGGACGCTGCAGCATCAGGTACTCCATCACCTCCGACTGAGGGGTAATCGGATATCCAAAGTAGCCATCCACCCCGGCCCGGATTGCCGCTTCGGCAATGGCTTCATTTCCCTTCATTAATGCCAGTTCCTTCATAAAAAGCTGTTTAATTTCATTTGACCCGGTAGACCGTAATGACACCATCGGGGCAGACCACTGCACAATTTGTGCATCCTGTGCAACTCTCCGGGTTCTCCATATAAGCAAAGTGGTATCCCTTGCCATTCACATCAGCAGCCATACCGATGGTCGAGGTGGGACAATTCACCATACAGACCTGGCAACCTTTGCATCTTTCCACATCCACCACGATGGCGCCTATTGATTTTGCCATTTTTCGCTTCTTTTGTTTAATAAATACCAAATGTAATCATTCTCACTCTCCCTGAAAACCAAAGTCACCTGCACACTCTTTATATAGCTCTTTTAGGGATAAATATTCTTATTTCGGGATAGGGTGGTGTTCATGGAAGCACCTTAACCTTTCCTCCAGAACAGGGAACTGGTCACGCCTGACTTGTGATACACAGGCTCTTAACCCTTCAGTTCGGGTGCTTCCGGTAATCTCAAGTGATATGGCGCTAATCCCGTAATACAATAACTTTTCAACCAGCTGGGGCCCCCCGAATCCGGGATATGAAATGGTAAAATAGAAGCCATCCGCAATGGGTTCATCCAGGTCCATGTCATAAACAATCCGGAACCCGTATTTCTTAAACAGCTCCTTCATAATGACAGCCTTTCTGCCGTACTCCCGCACCTCTTCAATGTAATTGTATGAACCATTGTTAACCGCCTCAAAAATAGCTGCCAGGGCATACTGGGCTGTGTGCGATGCTCCTGCCGATAGTGCATAAAGAGCGCCGTAGATCATTGCGTGTCCAAATCGATCGGAGGTATAATATCGTTTCAAATCGGGATACTTTCTTTCAAACAGCATTGGGGCAATGATCATCATGCCAATGCGCTGACCAGCATAGCTGAATGCTTTGGAACTGGAAATAAGCAACAGGAAATTATCTGTGTATTTTGCAACCGTGGGCTGGTAGGGAGGCATCCCGGGTCTGGACAGGTCCTTTCGAAAGTCCATGCCAAAATAGGCCAGGTCTTCGATCACTGTAATGTCATATTTTTTTGATATCCCGCCTATGATTTTCAACTCCTCTTCGTTCAGACAGATCCAGGAGGGGTTATTGGGATTGGAGTATAGAATAGAGGAATAGTGCCCCTTTTCGATCTCCTCAACCATTTTTGCCTCCAGCTTGTCGCCCCTGAAATCATACAGATCGAATGAACCGAACTCATGTCCCAGCACCAGGCACTGTTGTTTCTGAACAGGAAAACCGGGATCCAGGAACAGGGTTCCTGTGCGGTGCCGATCCGAACGGTTTACCACCATGAATGCGGCCATTCCTCCCATCATCGATCCCACTGTCGGAATACAATGGGTTGGTTCCACATCCACATCAAGGAACATCTTAATAAACTTTGCAGCCGACTCCTTCAGAGGTTTAATTCCTTCAATGTTGGGATATTTGGAGGCAACTCCCTTTCTCAGGGCAATCATCTCAGCCTCCACCCCCACGAAGGTTGGATCAAGACCGGGTACCCCCATCTCCATCCGGATAAACTCTTCCCCCGTAATACCCTCGATATCATTGACAATCTTCACCAGTTCCCGGATGGTAGATTTTCCGGCCGGGTGGATGCCAAAGGCATCTATCACTTCATTTACAATTTCTGCATTGATGGGTGTCGTATTCATGATCTGCCGGTTTCGAATCCACTGTGAAATTAGATAACGGGAAGCGAACCTGTTGTGCCCAAAAGCATATGAAAGATGTGTTATAAAACTTTTTTCTGAATCCTGATGCGGGCGTCAACTGCCATCACCCTGCTACCTTTACCCAAAATGGGATTCAGATCCATTTCAGCGATCTCTCTTGTAAACTCCAGCATGGAGGAGAGCCTCACCATAATACCGGCAAAGGCCTCTTTACTGATCCCCTCCTGACCCCTTATGCCATCCAGTATCCTGGAACCTTTAAGGGACCCGATCATGAGGTGACTCTCTTTCATGGTCAGGGGTGCCAGCCCGGCAGCCACATCATGTAAAACCTCTACCAGGATCCCCCCCAATCCACATAGTACCACATGGCCAAACAAAGGTTCATACCTGGCACCCACAAACAGCTCGATTCCATCCAGCATGGGTTGCAATAACACTCCTTTCGCTTCCACAATCTGCATCATTCTTTGAAAATGGAATTTCAGATCATTGTCATTTTCAATCCCCAGGACCACACCTCCGACATCCGATTTATGGACCGGGCCCACTACCTTCATCACAAGCGGATAACCGGTTTCCCGGGCAAGCTTTATCAGGTTGGTTTCATCGGAAACCACACCCTCCCTGACCCTTGGAATGCCACATGCATCAAGAATCCTGCCCACGGAAACGGGATCCAGGTAACCATCCTCAGCCTCCTCGATCACCTTTCGCACAGCACGAACATCTATGCCCTCGGGACACACTGCATTCCATGCAGGGGCCGGAGTCTGATGAATGCTGGTAAGCGCCTCGCCCAGCAATACCTCATCGGGAAAATTAATGTGCCCGTAAGAGAGAAACTCTCTGACCTCATCCTGGGCCGTGATTACAGAGGGAAGTACAGGGTAAATGGGTTTGGTACAGGTCAGGATCTTCTCGTGAAGTACCTTGTAAACATCGAAAACCGGTGCAAGACCGGGTGTTCCGAAGATCACAACCATACCATCAATTTCGGGAAATTTATTTTCACAAAAATCGAGACATATACCCAGCTGTTCGGCATTGCCGGTGGCCAACAGGTCGATAGGGTTTGCAGTGGAGGAACCCGGATAGAGATGGGTGAGCAGCTCATCAGCCTCCGGTCCCTCCAGATGAGGAACATCCATTCCGCCTTTGGCCAGTATATCGGTCATCATGACCGCCGGTCCTCCTGCATGGGTGATAATAGCCAGGTTTCCTCCCTCAAGAGGAGTCGTTTGCATGACAGAAGCAACGGTTGTCAGCTCCTCCCTTCCAAAACACCGCACAATCCCAGCCTTTCTGAACAGGGCATCCACCGCCACATCTGAACTTGCCAGCGCACCTGTATGTGAGCTGGCAGCACGGCTTCCTGCATCGGTGGTACCTGCCTTAACAGCTGCAATACAGCACCCTTTCCGGATCAGTGAAGTGGCATGTTTAAGCAGGCTTCTGGGCTTCTTGATGGTTTCAAAATAGAGGATTTTAACCCGTGAGGATACCCCTTCCACGTAGGTTTCATCAAAATAGGCCAGAACATCCTCCACCCCTGTTTCTGCCGAGTTGCCCACCGAAAAGACATGAGCAAACCTGAGCCCCTTCTGAAGACCGGCCTCCATGATAAAGACAGCTGTGGCACCACTTCCGGAGATAAAGTCACACCCCCGGGGATCGAGACGGGGTACGGGGAGTGTAAACACCCCCTGGTAGCCGGGGGTCATCACCCCGATGCAATTGGGTCCGATCAGTGCTGCACCATGGGACCTGCACACTTCGACAAGCTCCCTTTCAATACGGGCACCCTCCTGATTCTCCTCGCTGAACCCGGCCGAAACAATGATAAATGCCTTCGTGTTTTTGGTTTCAGCAAGCTCCCGGACCGTCTCCAGGCAAAGAGAAGCCGGAATAGCCAAAATAGCCAGATCTACCGGAGGCAACTCTTTCACCTCCCTACAGGAAGGGAAACCCTGGATGGTATCCTCCCTGGGATTGATGGCATAAAGCTTTCCATGAAAGGTACCGTTATGTATATTATGGAATAATTTCCCCCCTGGCTTGGCTATGTTATTGGATGCGCCAACCACTACAATACTTTCAGGATCAATAAGTTGTTTGTTAATCATGTGAATCAGTGTAACTGACCCAAAGATAAGAAAGCTGAATTTTGTCCTGCCAGGAACGGGAGTGTCTTAGAACATACAACCCGGAAAAAAGAAAAAAAGAAGGCAAGTTGCTGCTCTCCCTAAAACCCTCAAAAGATTCGCAACTTGCCTTGCACCCCAACAATTACTTTTCATATTAATAAACCAGAAATTTCAGGATATGTTCAGTCCGGATAAAAATTTAACATTCTAAGAGTGATTTTTAACATTTAACCGGCCACAACCGATCTCACCCTTACACCGGAAAGGCGGCCCAACTTTCCAGTCAGGGATCCCATGCGATCAGTATCTCCCTCCAGGACCAGGGATATTACATTGATCGATCGCCCCCGAAGCGGAATGCCCTGCCTCCCTAGAATCATATCGGAGTGTTCCGAGATAACACTATTGATGCGCTGAATGTCACCACCCTCACTGACCAGTATAATCACGGCCCCTATTCTCTGTTCCATTGGACAAATCTATTAATAAATAAGCTCTTCCACGTTCGTAATGTCACTCTCAATCTGCTCCACCGACACCGTAACCAGGTGTTTATGAAACCGGATAAATGTGTGTCCGTTTGGCTGCATCACATCACCACCCAGTGGAAAGAGTAAAATCCCGGCCGGGGAGATGCGAATGAGTCCCTTTTGCATTTTTTCATTATTTGGGAAAGAGACTGCATAAGAGCCTTGCGGAGGAATCAGTTTATTGGGATCACTGATGAAAATCCTGTAACAAGGCCTTTTGAACAACTTTGTTTCCCGGGAAAGGGGTTCCAACCCGGCAAGCAGGATAAAGTGGTGTTCCAGGTAGGCATTGGCCCGCTGAATGTGCCCTTCTAAAAGGGCATTCCGGATCTTCGTGCTGCTTACCGTTTCGTTCTGGATCTCCTGTTCGGGGATCTCCTCCACGTTGAATCCATGCTTTTCCTTCACCCGGTAAAGCGAATCGAAATTCCCCTCCCTGTTGTGTCCGAAGAAATGATTAAACCCAACCACAATGGTATGCGCATGCAGCTTTCGCACCAGGTAATCCTCCACAAATTGCTGAGAGGTTGTCAGGGCAAAATCCCTGGTGAATTCCACTACAACCAGGTGGTCGAGTCCGGTCTCCTCCAAAACCCGGCATTTCTCTTCCAGGGTTGTGATCAACCTCAACTCCTTTCCGGCTGTCATGGGGTAGAGCACTTTACGGGGATGGGGATGAAAGGTGATCAGAACTGAACTGCCCCCGGCCTGCTGCGCCAGGGTATTCAAACGGGAGATGATTACACGGTGACCGGCATGCACACCATCAAATGAACCCATGGTTACCACCGGAAACCTGATCTCCGGCATTTGTTCCATGGAAAAATGAACCTGCATGTCAGGACTGGCCGGTTTTAACGAAAAAAGCTACCTTCTCAAGTGAGGTAATCATATCATACTCCTCCAGGTAGCAATTCTCCGGTACATGAAGAGGCACTGTAGTAAAGTTCATGATACCTTTGATTCCCGAAGCCACGATCTGACTGGCAACTTCTCTGGCTGAAGCGGCAGGAACTGTCATAATTGCGATGGAGATCTGATGAGATTCCACGATCTCCTTAAGCCGGACAAGGGGGTAACATTTGACCCCCGATATTACCCTGTCGATCTTGGTGTGGTCCACATCAAACGTGGCGATGATGTTGAGTTTGGAGCGTTTTCCAACAAAATAGGTAGTGACCGCCCGACCCAGGTTCCCGATCCCCACCACAGCAACGTTGAGCCCTTTCTCAGAATCGAGAATCTCCCCGATCACATTGATCAGCTCCCTGACATCATAACCTTTGCGTTGCATACTGGTATAACCAATGAACATAATATCACGCCTGACCTGCACGGCGGTATTGTGATGCAGTGCAGCCAGTTCATGTGAAAAAATGTGACTTTTGCCTGCCTCAAGGGATTGCAACAAGGTTCTGCGATATTCACTGAGTCTCTCAACCGTTCTTTCGGGAAGCATCATGGGTATCTTTGTTTATCGTATTTACAATAGTACGAAAATATTGTTAAAATAATCACAATCGCGCTTCCCCGAATCAAGCGATGCAATTCCCCGATTCCCAGAAGCTCCTATTGTTCAGGCAATATCACCCTGAATTCGCTCCCTTTGTCGGGTTCACTCCGGACCTGGATATGCCCACCGTAAAGCTCGGCTATCTTATGCACGATGGAGAGGCCCAGTCCCGAACCTGTAATCCCTTTGGTCCTATTGTTTTTGATTCGGACAAACTCCTTGAATAGCTGGGAGACCTCCTCCTCATTCATACCGTAGCCGGTATCGCTGACCACAATTTCCATCTTGCCTCCCCGCTTATGAAGCTGAAGTTCCACCGAGCCTCCATCCCGGTTATACTTCACTGCATTGGAGAGCAGGTTGTTCAGAATGATATCCATGTCGGTCGGATCGGCCTCAAAAAACAGGTTACCCTCTCCCTTAAAAGTGATTGAAATGTTGCGCTGCATGGCCATTAATCTGATGGTTGAAATGGCAAGTTTGGCACGTTCTTTCAGATCCAGCATTTCAATTTTGTCTTCCTTCCTCTCCAGCCGTATTTTTGTAAAATCCAGCAGATCCATGATCAGCGCCCTCATCCCCTCCACCCTTTGCAGCGAGCGCTCCAGAACCTGGCCATACTCACCTATACTCTCACCAAGTTCGCGACCCTTCATCATCTCTAAATATCCCTCCAGGGCATTCAGGGGCGACTTCAGCTCATGGCTCAAAACCGAAAGGAACTGGTAACGGATCTTTTTGCCCTCTTCCTTCATGGTTCGGGTAATACGCTTAAGAAAATACTGCTTCGTGATCAGATCAATACTGGCCTTTAGTTCGGAAGGCGTAAAAGGTTTGGGAATGAAATCGCGGGCTCCGTCATCAGTCGCCCTGGCTGCTACCTCAAGGGAGGCATAGGAGGTAATCATGGCAACGATGATATCCGGATTTCGTTGTTGAATGATCTCAAGCACCTCCATTCCGGTTATACCCGGCAATTTATTGTCCAGCAACAGGATATCGGGTGGATCGGCCTCAATCATCTCCAGTGCATCTTCGCCGGTTGAGGCCTCCCTGCAATCAAATCCATAATCGTCATCCATGAAAGGAAAACTTACGGTATGTCCCGCGAGGATTCTTCTGACTCCCGACCTGATACCGGGTTCATCATCCACCACCATGACAGACAATTTCTCCATGTTATTTCAACAGACCTTTAATAATCATTTCCAATTCCTCCATCCTGAAGCCCTTTTCCAGGTAGTGATCCGCCCTGATCCAGGCCCTGTTTTCCGGTGAGTTGATATCAAAGCTGATCCCCCGCTCGGCTGTCACCCCGGTGGCGATAATCACCGGTACCTGGGGACTGCACTGCTTAATCCGGTAAGCAAGGATAAACCCGCTGTCCTCCTCCTCCATCATCAGGTCGAGTATGGCCAGATCGGGACACTCACTTTGCAGATAACGCTCCGCCTCCTCACGCGATTCCACTGCAACAACATCATAACCCCATTTCTTCAGATGGTGGCTCACCTGGAATATCTGATCCGGATCATCATCGGCTAGCAAAATTTTCTTCTTCATCTCACTCATATTTCTCTTTTTCGTGGGAGTTTTATAATAAATTCTGTCCCTGTCGGGCCCATTTCAGGTTTGGTATTGGATTTCACGTCAATCTGTCCACGGTGCATCTTCACAACCCCGTAGGTGGTAGCCAGACCAAGTCCGGTCCCTTTACCAATACCCTTGGTTGTATAAAACGGTTCAAACACCTTTTCCAGGTCACCTGCATCGATCCCGGTTCCTTCATCACAGATTTTGATAATCACCCAGTCATGAAAATCTGAAAGGGTTGCTGTGAGCGCTCCGCCGTTTGGCATAGCCTCTACCCCGTTCTTCATAAGATTGGTGATCACCTGTACCATCTGTTCCAGATCGATTTCTGCAGTAGGTTTGGAAAGTTCATTTTTCAGGGTATAGGTAACATTTTCCGGAAAGATCACGGAGGATGCACTGATCCTCATCATCTCAACCAGGTCGGTCTGACTGTACATAACCTGGTTCTTACGGGCAAAATTCAACAAGCCCCCCACGATCGATTTACACCTTCCGGCCTGTTCAACAATTAACTGAAGGTCCTCTTTCAATTGATGATCCTCGCCGCAATCCTCAAGCAACATGTTGCTGTACATGATCACCACCCCCAATGGATTATTCAGTTCATGGGCAATTCCTGCTGAGAGCTGACCCATATGGGCCAGTTTCTCACTTTGCTTCAGCGCCTGTTCCACCGAGTTTAACTTGTGTTTTGAGTCGGCCAGTTTATGGATGGTCTCGTGCAACTGATCAATGGAGTAGGGCAGGCACATCTCCACCTCTGCCAGTCCCTGTGCAATGGCCCTGGCATGTCCCAGGCATGTATCATATCCACATGCACCACAGTCGAGGTGGTCCTGCTGTGCGAACTTTCCCATGCGGAGGAGCACCTTGGCGATCTCATCATCCGAAGGATTGGCGATTCGCTGATCGTCCTGCTGGAAGCTGCGGCTCAAATTCAATTTGGGAAATTCCGAAGGCATCTGCGCTTCTGGCATATTCTCCAAACGATCGTGAAGGTAGTTGAGAACGCTTTGATGGCGAACAAATTTCTTTCCCCCGGCAGAGGTTCCCGGCCCCATGATACAACCTTCGCAACATAACAGCTCCAGCTGCATGGAACCCAGGTGGCCATCGGCATATTCCCGGATGGCCTCCTGGAAATGCACCCGACCTTCGGCAACTATAACCCGCTGATCCACGTGATTGCCCTCCAGGCACATGGATTGCAGCAACCCGCGGCTCACCGGGAACCCGGCCCCTTTCCTGGCCAGCGGTGGAGTAAATGATGCCCTTTCCACATTGGATGGCCTGATCCTCCTGGCGGTAAGCATCTGTCTCAATTCCGCAAATGTAATGACCGCATCAACTTCATCGGATTCATCCTTCTTTGCGATACAGGGACCTATGAAAACCAGCATAGGATTCATTCCGATGGTTTTCCGGATGAATCGTGCGGTGGCAACCATGGGCGAGACCACCGGGGTAAGCGACCCAACCAGGGAAGGGTGATACTTCTCTACGAAGGAGACGATGGCCGGACAGTCAGAGCTGATATAGCCCTTACCCGGATTCTGGTTAATCAGCTTCTCATATTCACGGGCCACCAGGTCAGCCCCCATTCCTACTTCATAAACTTCCTGAAATCCAAGTTTTTTTAGCATCCCCACAAAAAGGCCCAACTCCTTTGCCTCCTCAAACTCTGCAACAAAACTGGGGGCTACAAGGGCAAATACGGGGGTTCCGGTGAGAAAAAGACGCTTCACCACATCGATGGAGCGTTCATAAACTTTAGCCCCCTGCTTGCAGACAATGGTACAGTTTCCGCATGCAATGCAACGATCTGTCAGGACCTCAGCCTGGCCATCGATGATCCGTATCGCCTTGACAGGGCACTCCCTCACACAGGTATAGCAAACCCTGCAGAGGTCCTTTACCGTATAAACCAGTTTTCTTTTCTCTCTTTGTCCCATCTAAAGAAGTACGTCACGTTTCGCAAAAGATGTATGGAGTAACTGCTTGCTCACCTCACTTCCAGGTTCACCGAGCAACTCTTTATAAATTTTTTGTACTACCGGGTTCTGATGGGCCGCCTGAATGGCTGACCCGTTATCCAAATCGTATACCGCCTTGGAACGTGTCCGTATCAGGCTTTCATTCACGGGAAGGGGCTGTCCCCCCCCGTTTGCGCAACCTCCCGGACATGCCATCACCTCCAGCAGATCAATGGATTTCCTCCCGGACTTGATCTCCCTGATCAGTTCAACCGCATTGGAGAGTCCGCTTACCGAGGCGATCCGTATCTCCCGCTTTCCGGCCCTGACTGACATCTCTCTGAAGGATTTGTTGATCCTGAAACGGTGTAACTTGGAAGGTAGAATGTCCTCCCCGGCCAACTGACGGTAGAGGGTTCGACAGGAGGCCTCCACCTCACCTCCCGCAACACCGGTGAGATTCCCCGCTGAACCCGAAACCTGGAAGGGCATTTCCGGCGACACCTCTTCCAGGTGATCCAGGTCAAGTCCGCTCAACCGTATCAAACGCGCCAGTTCACGCGTGGTAATGACGTAATCGATGACCGGGATTCCCGAAAGGGTCATCTCAACCCTTCGGGCTTCACTCTTTGCTGCTGTACAGGAGGATATCACCACCGAAACAATCTCCTTTTCATCCGCTTTGATCATTCCAGGCAACCATTTTCTGATCAGGCTGCCGGTAATCTGTTGCGGAGATTTCAGGGGAGAGAGGGCAGGAATCAACTCAGGGTAGTACTGCTCCACATACTGAACCCATGCCGGGCAGGAACTGGTAATCAGCGGAAATGTACTCCCCTCCCTTTTCCTTCTCTGGAATATTGCAGCCTGCTCCATGATCATCACATCGGCTCCCAGGGAAGTTTCCAGCACATGATCAAATCCATACCGAAGGAGGACTGTGCGGATGATTCCACTCATATCGGTTCCGGGTTTGAATCCCAGCACCTCGGCCACAGAAACAGCAACAGCCGGAGCGTATTGGGCAATCACAACTTTTCCCGGTGCATGGAGATGTGAATCCAGTTCGGGAAATTGCACATGCTCGATCAGGGCTCCTGTGGGACAGGCCATCAGGCACTGTCCGCATGCTGTACAATTGCTAAAGTTCAAAGGCTTCCCGAGGGTGGTGGAGATGCGCAACTCATTGCCACGGTAAGCAAAATCAAGTGCCGAGGTGGCCATTAACTCCTCACAGATCCGGACACACCTTCCGCAGAGGATACATTTGGCCGGATCCCTGATAATGGCTGGACTGGAACGGTCCACTTTATAGGGACTCTTCTTTCCCGGAATGCGGCGCTCCCTGATATTCAGGTGTTCCGCAAGGGATTGCAATTCACAGGAACCATTCCGTTCACAATACAAACAATCGTCAGGATGATTGGAAAGCAACAGCTCCACATTTGTCTTTCGCGCCTTAAGCACTCTGGGAGAGTGGGTGCTGATCTTAAGAGGCTCCTGGATGGGGAAGGAACAGGATGGAACCAGGTTCTCCCTGCCCTCCACCTCGACCACACACATGCGGCATGCCCCGGTAGGGGAGAGATCTTTCATACTGCAGATTGTGGGGACATGCAAACCATTGCGATTCAACGCAGAGAGGATGGTTTCACCCTTTTCAGCTTCAATCTGCCTTCCGTTAACCTCTAATTTTATCACCATGCTCCTCCTATTTAAAATAGACCGCAGTGAATTTGCATACCTCGTAACAGATCCCGCATCCAATACATTTCTCCTGAACAATAAAATAGGGATGCGTAGGCGTTCCGATGATTGCTTCGGCCGGACAACGTTTGGCACAGATGCTGCAACCCGTGCACATATCCACATCGATGAACCAGCTTTTAAGTTCACTGCAGGTGTTGGATGAACATTTGCGGTCAAAAATATGCTCCTCATACTCCTTCCTGAAATACTTCAGGGTGCTGACAACCGGACCCGGTGCGTTCTGACCCAGTCCGCAGAGCGAGGTATCTTTCATTACTGCAGCCAGGCTCTCAAGCTGCATCACACCCTTGAAACGCTCCAGGGTGGTCTGACCCTCAGAGTCGGCCGGTTTCCGGGTGATCCCCCCCAGAATCTCTGCCATCCTCCGTGTCCCTTCTCTGCATGGAATACATTTCCCGCAGCTCTGCTTGTCCACATACTCCATAAAATACCTGACCGTGTTTACCACGCAGGTTTTGTCGTCCATGACGAGAATCCCTCCGGAACCCATGACCAGACCAACCTCCTTGAGGTTTTCATAGGAGACGGGAATATCCATCAGGTTCGGAGGAACCATGCAACCGGTTGGGCCACCCACATGAATGGCCTTTAGTTTCCGGCCTTTCCTCACCCCCCCGATAATCTCATTGACGATTGTATCAAAGGTGGTACCCATGGGTACCTCAACCAGTCCCGATATGCGGGCACGACCCGAGATACTGAAAATCTTGGTACCTGAACAGCCGGGCAGTCCTATTTCCCTGAACCACTCGGGACCCATTTTTATAATCCGGGGAAGATTTGAGAGGGTCTCCACGTTATTGACCACGGTTGGACGGCCCAGGTATCCGGACTGTGATGGGTAGGGTGGTTTGGAGGATGGCATACCGCGCCGGCCCTCCAGGCTGGCTATCAGTGCGGTCTCTTCTCCGCAAACAAATGCACCAGGCCCTTTACGGAGTGAAATCTGGAGGTTGTATCCGCTGTCCAGGATATTATCTCCAAGCAACCTCATTTGTCGCAGCTCAATAATGGCTTTTGTGATGCGTTCAATGGCATCCTTATATTCACTGCGTATGTAAATATAAGCCCTGTTGGATCCAATGGCATAAGCTGCGATGGCGATACCTTCCAGCAACTGAAAAGGATTTCCCTCCATAAGGGTCCGGTCCATAAAGGCCCCCGGATCACTCTCCTCGGCATTACATATCAGGTACTTCTGGTCGGAAGCGGTTTCGTAGGCAGATTTCCACTTTACTCCTGTGGGAAAGCCTCCCCCCGAGCGTCCTCTCAATCCGCTCCTGATCACCACTTCACAAACCTCTTTGAAGGTATGGCTCCTGATGGTTTCAAGGAATGTCCTGTAGCCTCCCCTTGCCACATATTCTGCAAAGGAGAAGGGGTCGATGATGCCGCAATGCTCCATAACAACCCTGTTCTGCATTGAAAAGAAGGGAATTTCATCCAAAAATGGCACCTCCGGCCACGCCTCCTGTCCCGCTCTGCGGAGCTGCCCGATCAGCATCGGTTCGGGAATCACATGGTGAAAGATATCATCCAGCAGGCTGTGAACCATTTCCGCTTTTACTTTGCTGAAAAAGAGGCGTGTTTTACCAGGCATCTGGATGGATACAACCGGCTCTTCTGAGCTGAGTCCGATACTTCCTGTCTCACAAAGTTCGATATCCAGGGAACGCTCGGCCACATAAAGCTCTATGGCCTCCCAGGTCTTCTTTGCACCGGCAACCACACCTGAGATGGAGCTGTTCACCATGACCAGGGGCCTGGTAACGATCTCCCTGTTGAGCAGGGAAAGACGATTCCAATCGTCGGTGGATGGTTCAGGGTCGTAACCCTGGGCCAGTTTTAGAAAAAAATCTCTATCCGGAAGCATCTTTCAGGTATTGTTTGATGATGGCCCGGACCTCTTTTATCCCTACACCAGGGTAATAGGTATCATTAATGGCCATAACCGGCGATTGCCCGCATGCACCGATGCATGACTGCACTTCCAGACTGAAAAGACGGTCACGGGTCGTTTCACCATCCTTAATCTCCAGCATCTTAGTAATCTCAGCCAGCAGTTCACCCGCCCCCCCCATGTGACAGGATGAACCATTGCATATGGAAATGTGATATTTGCCACGGGGGGAAAAGGAAAATTGATTGTAAAAAGTGGCCAGACCATATACCTTGCTGGTAGGAAGGGAGAGGTGATCACCGATACGGGCGATGGCTGTTTCGGATATATAGCCGAATTCATCCTGAATGGCCTGGAGAAGCGGAATCAATGCATTCCTTTTTATCTGGGGGAAACACTCCAGAATCTCTTCAATTCGATTGGTTTCTGTCATATCTTCACAGATCGATCAAAGATATTGATTATGTTTGTTATTTGAAAAACAGTAATCTATTTGAAAGCAGTATAAATTAGCTTCACCACCGTTGATTTTATTAACTTTGAAAATACTTCGATGACACTGGCGAGAAAAGAGATTAAGATTTGTATGGGAAGCTCATGCTTCAGTCGTGGAAACAGGCAAACCCTCCAGGTAATCCAGCATTACCTGAAGGAGCACCACCTGGAGGGTGAAGTGATTCTGAAGGGGAATCACTGTTTGGGTGATTGCAATGACGGACCACTTTTAAAAATCGGATCCAAGGTATATTACCAGGTTACAAGCGATGCCATCCTGGAGATCCTGGAAAATGAACTTGGCGCCCTAAAAGAAGGATGACTATGGAACCTCTGCTAAAGATCAACAAAGAGATCTGTACCGCATGTTATGCCTGCGTAAGGGCTTGCCCCGTGAAGGCCATCTGGGTCACCCCCTTAAAGGTAAAGCCCGAGATTATTCCTGACAGATGCATTGGATGCGGAAGCTGTGCTGCTGCCTGTGGACCGGGTGCTGTTGAGATCCGGGACGCAAAGGAGGGTTTGAGCAACCTGCTGCAGCAGGGAAAAAAGGTAGCCGCCCTGGTGGATCCTTCCATTGCCGGGGAGTTCCCCGATATTTCGGACTACAGGAAATTTGTCCAGATGGTGCGAAAGCTTGGATTCAGCAGGGTTCATGAAGTGGCATTTGGGGTGGATCTTGTGGCCAGGGCATACAAAGAGCTTTTCAAAAAAAGCAGGGGCAAATATTACATCATGTCCAACGACCCCATCACCGTTTCATACATCGAAAAATATAAAATCCCGCTGATTCCCAACCTGGCCCCTATCCTTTCGCCGGTTGCAGTTACAGCCAGTGTGATCCGCCATATTGAGGATGAGGAATTAAGTATGGTCTATATTACCCCCCTTATTGCCAGTAAAAACGAGATCCTCAATTTTACCGGGAAAAGCCGGGTTGATCTGGCGATCACATTTGTCGAACTCAGGGAGATGTTCAATGAAGCCGGGATTCATGAAACCGACCTGGAATACAGCGATTTTGATGCACCTCTTGGGTATAAGGGCTCCTTTTTCCCTGTGGCCAACGGCATCATCCAGGCTGCAGGCATCGATGAGGAGTTACATAAAACTTCAGTGGTCACTGTGGAGGGAGAGAGTATCCTGGAAGCCATCGACGAGTTCGAGGAGAACATCGGTTCAATCAAGAGTCATTTCAACCTTTTCTACAAGGAGTTTCTCATGGGGCGCGGTACCAGTATGGGTGGCAAGCAGATGCTCAGAAGGAGTCAGTTAATAAAATATGTTAACCGCCGCCTGAATACGCTCAATCTGGATGAGTGGAAAAATAACATTGATCAGTTTGCCGGGCTTGATATCAAAAGGGAGTTCAGAGCCAACAGTCAGCAACTCCCACAACCGGATGAGGCAACAGTGAAAAAAATCCTGATTGAAATTGACCAGGAGGGAACCCCGGATGTGGGCTGCAGAGCATGCGGATATGCCAGCTGCACCGAATTTGCGATTGCCATAGCGCAGGGAATTGCAATCCCCGAAATGTGCAACACCTTTGCTTCAAGAAGCAGGCTTGACCATATCCAATCGCTGAAAATCAGTAATGAGAAGCTTGCCCTCGCCCAGGAGGCGCTGAAGGAGTCTGAACGAGCCGCACAGAAGGAGAAAGAAGCAGCCCGTGAAGCCTCGGAGATTGTTCGTCGTATGTTACATAAACTTCCTTCGATGGTGGTCATCTGCGATCATAACCTGAAAATTCTTCAGACCAACAACAGCTTCATCGAATTATTGGGTGAAGATGCCAGGGAGATCCATGAAATCATTCCCGGATTGGTCGGGGCAGATCTCAAAACACTGCTGCCTTACGGATTTTACAATCTCTTCACCTATGTACTCACCAACCATGAACCGATCACCAACAGGGATATAACTCACGATGGCAAATTACTGAATGTCAGCATCTTTCTCATCGAAAAGGGAAAGATCGTAGGAGCGGTAATCCGGGATATGTCGGCACCTGAAGTGCAAAGGGAAGAGGTAGTCAAACGACTCAACGAGGTGATTGATAACAATCTCAGCCTGGTTCAGCAGATCGGTTTTGTTCTCGGGGAGGGTGCTGCCCAGACGGAACGAATGCTCAACTCCATTATAGAGTCCTACAACCAGGGCAGGAACAATACTAAATCATGAACGGAAGGTTTTACATTGAAGTTGCATGCGATCAGCGCAACTTTGGTAATGAGCGGATCTGCGGGGATGTATTCATCAGCCGGAAGGTAAAAGAGGAGAACCGGACCATAGCAGTTCTTTCAGATGGAATGGGACATGGGGTCAAAGCCAATATTCTTGCCACCCTGACTGCAACCATGGCGGTTAATTTTACCATTGAACACAAGGCAGCTGATAAAATCGCCGAAATCATAATGAATACCCTTCCGGTGTGCAGTGAGCGTCAAATGAGTTATTCAACCTTTACGATTGTAGACATCGAGCACAGCGGCATCACCACCATCCTGGAGTATGACAACCCTCAAACCATAATCCTCAGGAACAATATCCCCTTTGACCCGGGTTGGAAAAAGAGAGTCATGGTAAGTGAAAAGAATGCCGGTAAGGAGATCTTCTCATGCCGGTTCGAACCCCAGAAGGAGGACCGTATTCTCTTCTGCAGTGACGGTATTGCACAATCGGGATTGGGATCAGACCTCTATCCCCTTGGATGGGGAAGATCTCATATCCAGGAGTATGCCATTAAACTTGTGAAGAACACACCCAAGATTTCAGCTTCCAAACTGGCCGGGAAAATGGTTGCTATGGCCCACCGGAATGACGAATATGACTCCAGGGATGATACCAGCTGCGCCAGTATCTATTTCAGGGAACCCCGAAAACTGCTCATCATTACCGGTCCTCCCTATGAAAAGGAGAACGACCGGCAACTGGGAGATGCGGTTCGCACCTTCAAGGGCAAGAAGGTGATTTGCGGTGCCACAACAGCCGATATCATCGCTCGTGAACTGGGCGTGGATATTGAAGATAACCTGGTTTTTGAAGACCCGGAACTCCCTCCTGTTTCTCACATGGAGGGAGTCGACCTGGTCACGGAAGGCATACTGACCATCACCAAGGTGACCCGTATTCTGAAAGATTACTCCTCCGCATACAGTCTGGGGAAAGGTCCGGCCGACAGGATTGTCAAGTTGGTCAGACAGAGCGACGAAATTCATTTCATTATCGGAACACGCGTCAACATTGCCCACCAGGACCCCAACCTCCCTGTGGAACTGGAGATGAGAAGAACTGTAATCAAAAGAATGGCCCGGCTGCTGGAAGAAAAATTCCTGAAGGAGGTCACCATTCGCTATATCTGAAAAACATTCTTGGCAAGCTTATTGAAATATTGGCAAGCTTATTGAATTAATGGCACGTTTATTGAATTAATGGTGGGACTTATCCGGATTTACCCGGACTGACAGATTGACTGATAGGAGGAGCAGGTTATGGAAGGTATAAAAAACAGGATTGAACGAATGATGATCCCCATCGACGAAGAAACAGATTATATACCACTGTTTTCGGGGGATGAGGAGGAGGATCTTAAGAAGATGAATATCCCTGATGTTCTTCCCATTCTGCCTTTGAGAAACACTGTTCTCTTTCCCGGGGTGGTGATTCCCATTACTGTAGGCAGGGATAAATCGCTCCGCCTTGTACAGGAGGTATACAGGAAAAATAAGATCCTTGGAGCGGTGGCCCAGCGCGACAGCACGATCGATGATCCGGAGCTGGAAGATCTTTACGAGATTGGAACTGTGGCTCAGATTCTGAAGATCCTGGAGATGCCCGACGGAACCACCTCTGTAATCATTCAGGGGCGTAAACGGTTTAAGATAAACGACCTCTTTACCGATAAACCATACCATGTGGCAAGGATCACCTCACTGGAGGATGCCGATGATGAACCCGCTGCGGAGTCAAAAGCTGTGGCCGCTGCCCTTAAAGAGATGGCAATCAAAATTATAAAGTTCTCCTCCAACATCCCCACCGAAGCTTCATTTGCCATAAAAAATATTGAAAGCCCCTCATTCCTGATCAACTTTCTGGCTTCCAACAGCGAGATGTCCCTTAAAGAGAAGCAGAGATTACTGGAGACCGACAGTGTTTCCAAGAGAGGATTTGCATTGTTGGAACACCTGTCAAAGGAGTCGCAGTTACTGGAGCTGAAAAATGATATCCAGTCCAAGGTAAAGAACGATTTGGACCAGCAACAGCGTGAATTCCTGCTGCATCAGCAGATGAAAACCATACAGGACGAACTTGGCGGCTCTCCGCAGGATCAGGAGGTTCTCGAATTCAGGGAGAAGGGGAAAATTAAGAAATGGAGCGAAGAAGTGGCCACTGCATTTCAGAAAGAACTGGACAAACTCTCCAGGCTCAATCCGGCCACTGGTGAATATTCGGTGCAGGTAAATTACCTCCAGACTCTTTTGGAGCTTCCCTGGAATGTTTACACAAAAGACAACTTCAACCTGAAGCGGGCCAGCCAGATTCTTGACAGGGACCACTTCGGACTGGAGAAGATAAAGGACCGTATTCTGGAGCACCTGGCGGTTTTAAAACTGAAGGGCGATCTGAAATCCCCTATCCTTTGCCTGGTAGGACCTCCGGGGGTTGGAAAAACATCCCTGGGAAAATCCATCGCCAGTGCATTGAACCGGAAATATGTCAGAATGTCACTGGGTGGACTTCACGACGAAGCGGAAATCAGGGGGCATCGAAAAACTTACATCGGGGCCATGCCCGGTCGTATTATCCAGAATTTAAAAAAGCTGAAATCATCCAACCCGGTGTTCGTACTGGATGAGATTGATAAAGTAGGCAGGGACGCACACGGAAATCCCGCTTCAGCCCTGCTGGAAGTCCTGGATCCGGAACAGAACAGCAGTTTCCATGATAACTTCCTGGAGCTGGATTACGATCTTTCCAATGTAATGTTTATTGCAACCGCGAATACCACCTCCACCATTAACCCGGCCCTGCTCGACAGGATGGAGGTGATCGATATTTCGGGCTACATTGTTGAGGAGAAGATACAAATTGCCCGGCGGCACCTGATTCCCAAACAGCTTGATAACCACGGGGTAATCAAGAACCAGATTTCACTGCCATCCAAAACGCTGGAATATATTATTGAGAGTTATACCCGTGAATCGGGCGTGAGACAACTGGACAAACAGATCGCAAAACTGGTAAGGGTAACCGCCAAACACATTGCTTTTGAAGATCAGTTTGATAAGAAAATAACCAAAGACCGGGTTCAGGAGATTCTGGGCCCACCCAGGTTCCTGCACGATAAATATGACGGAAACCGGCAGGCAGGCGTGGTAACCGGACTTGCCTGGACCGCCACAGGGGGGGAGATTCTCTTTGTGGAATGCTCACTGAGCCAGGGAGAAGGGAAACTGACACTGACCGGTAACCTGGGAGATGTAATGAAGGAATCGGCTCTTCTTGCCCTGGAATTTCTCAAATCGCATGCTTCAGATTATGGAGTGGATCCGGCAGTATTTAAAAAGTATAATGTGCATGTGCACGTTCCCGAAGGGGCCATTCCAAAAGATGGTCCGTCTGCAGGGGTGGCGATGATGACCTCCATTACCTCTGCATTTACACAACGGAAGGTCCGGGATCACCTGGCCATGACCGGGGAGATCACCCTCAGAGGAAAAATATTGCCGGTGGGTGGTATCAAGGAGAAAATCCTCGCGGCAAAAAGGGCTGGCATTACAGATATCGCCATTTCAGCCGAGAACAGGAAAGATGTGGAAGAGATCAATGAAATCTATCGGAAAGGACTCACATTCAGATACGTAAGTGAAATTTCAGAACTAATGGAATTTGTGCTCTTAAAAGAGAAAGTGGATAAGCCTTTGATCCTGGTTTAATCAGCAGATCAGCAATTTGGCTGTTTCAATACCATGGGCTCTTTTTATCCGTATAAAATAGATGCCACAGGGGAGTGCTTTGCCTTCCAGTTGTGATACGGAAAAAGTATCATCTTCCTGAGTCCGGTATTTGTAAACCGGCATACCTTCCATGTTAATTACTTCTATCATCTTCCAGAGTTTTAGAGTTTCACTTCAGGTTTATTGGCATGTTCGAGTGAGCTAATTTAGACAGTGAACCAATGAAAGAAAAGAGAAAAGTGACTTATTGTGTGAAGTATGGCTTATGGCCTGTGAAACCTTCGTTTCCAAGGATAAAGTTGATCAGGAAAAACTCGCTTCGAGCAACCTTATCTTCTGAGCGGGAATCTTTATAGGGAAAGTGTCTCCATTGTACTCGAGGATACAGAGACTGTTTTTACGATCCACGCGGGCCAGATACTTCAGGTTAACCAGGTAAGATCGGCTTACCCTGAAAAATGCTCCCGAATTCAAAAGCTCTTCAATGGTACCCAGGTTCTGGGTGGTGATTTCCCGGTTCCCGCCTGAAAGTTGCAGGTGGGTGTAATTTCCATCTGCCTGGCAATAGACCACATTGTCAGGTTGGATCAGAATGTATCCCGAACGGGTATTGAGCTTTATTTTGACGGTTCCCTGCCCCTTCAGCACCTCAATCAGTTCGGACAGGTTTGTAACCTCACCCTTGCTCCTTCGGTCACGATACCGGTTAATCGCATTAAACAGCTCCTCCTGCATCACCGGTTTCATGATATAATCAAAAACCGAATTCCTGATGGCCTGAATGGCATAATGATCAAAAGCCGTCACAAAAATGATTCCGGGCTCCCGTCCACCCATTTTAATCTGCTCAATGAAGTGGAATCCATCTTTGCCTGGCATCTGGATATCAAGTAATACCAGGTCCGGCTTCTCCTTTTCAAGAAGTGCAACAGCATCATCCACGCATCCGGCAAGGCCCACCACCCTTAATCCGCCTTTCTCCTGGAGAATGAATTGCAGCAGATCCCTGGCCTCGGGGTCGTCGTCGACGATCAGGATTCTCAACATTTCTTCCACGTGGCAATGAATGGGTTAGTTTCTTCCTTGCGCAAGATATAAAAATCCGATGAGGACAAAAAACAGTTAAAGATTAAGTAAAATTGTAACTTTGAAACAAAACCGATGCAAAAAAAAATAGCCGTCTTCCCGGGTTCATTCGATCCATTTACCATAGGCCATGAAGATATCGTCCTGAGGGCGCTTGACCTGTTTGATCAAATCATCATAGCCATAGGTATTCACTCCATTAAGCAACCCCTCCTCAAAATAGAGGAGCGGGTAAAAATGGTCAACAAGGTATTTGAACCTTACGATCAGGTATCGGCCGATTCATTTAAAGGTCTTTCGGTGGATTATTGCAAAAAGGTGAAAGCAACACATATGCTCAGGGGAATCCGTACCGCCGCAGATTTTGAGTATGAACGGGCCATCGCCCAGATCAATAAAAAAATGTTACCCACCGTGGAGTCGATCTTCCTGCTCACCTCGCCCGAACACTCGCCGATCAACTCCACCATTATCAGGGACATCATCCGAAACCATGGGGATGTAACGCAATTTATTCCCCGGGGGATTCATATTAATGATTACCTCTGATGAAATTCAGCAGGTTCTGCATATCAGTGCTGGTTGGATTGTGGGGATGGAATTTTGCAGATTCACAACAGGTTACCATATCCGGAGAGAATCCCGGCTACAGTGGGGTTTCCATACATTTCACCATTCAGGGTAATCCCTTCCTAGATCAACCGGGATTTTCAAAAAGTGTCACCTGTGATGAATCGGGTGGATTCCAACTTGAAATAGAACCAGGTTCAGCGGGTGTGATCACGCTCAGGACAGGTATATATGAGGCAACTTTATATATCCAGCCCGGTCATTCCTACGAGGTATTGCTGCCCCGGTACCAGGAGGTATCCTATGCCGAACGGATCTCTCCCTTCTTTGAACCGCTCAGGGTACCACTGAAAATCTCAGGGGACACCAACGAGATCAATAACCGGATCTACCGGTTCGATTCCATCTTTCACCGGCTCAATGAAGAAGTGATCCTCTCAAGAAGGAGCAGAGGTGGACCTGTTGCCGATTCAATGATCTTATGGCTTGAAACAAAATACACAGGGAGCCCGGATGAATGGTTTGATAATCACCGGAAGTATAAAGAGGGAGTCCTTAAACTTAACGAAGGAATGACAGGTCTTCAGGAAATCAGCCGGGATTACCTGGGAGGAACAGTACGGGAAAACCATCCGGCTTACATTGAATTGTTCACCGCCATGTTCAGAGATTTTCTTGTCTATTACAACCGAACCCCCGGGGGGGAGGGCATCCGGTACCACATCAATCGCACCCATAACCTGGACAGCCTCAGGATGATTGTTTCCAACCACCCGGCCGTAACCAACGATACGATCCGGGATCTCATCCTGTTACAAGAGCTTCCGGATCTCTTCTACAATGGCGAATTTCATAAAGAGGCGATTCTTAACCTGCTCGACTCACTGGTAGCTGACCCGGTGAAACCGGTTTTCGCCCGTTACGCTGGTGAACTGAGAGACAAACTTTCCAGCCTGGTGGCCGGTTATCCCCCTCCTGACTTTTCGCTGCCAGGTACCGACGGATCCATTTGGTCGCCTGCCGATTTAAAAGGCAAATACACCTACCTGATGTTCTGCACTCCCGACCATTACGGCTGTATGATGGAGTATCCCTTTCTCAACGCTTATGTTTTAAAACACTCCGAATACCTGGAGGTGGTCACCATCATGGTGGCGGAATTCAGAGACCAGGTAGGTTCATTTATGGATCGGAACAACTACCATTGGAGAGCACTTTATTACGGAGGTGAAAACGGGATTCTTGACAATTACCTCGTAAAGGCGTTTCCAGTGGCCTACCTCCTGGGGCCCGATGGAAACATTATCCTCTCCCCTGCTCCCCTGCCATCAGATGGGTTCGAGCAACAGCTCTTTCGGATCATGCGTTCAAGGGGAGATCTGTAATGGCTCTGTAGAATGGTTCAGAGCAGGTTCCTCAACCTCAGCACATCCAGAATACTGGCATAGGTATTCTCCCTGATGAAACCGGTTTCTCCGGGTTTCACCCAGCGGAAACCGGTAATACCCTCATCGGACTGAAGTACCGGGGTGCCTTTGCCATTCCATTTCATCTCAAACCAGCGGGTCTCCTTAAGGATCATACGGCCTGACATTTCATAGGTGTGAAAGGTGGATAGCAATAGACCCTGGGATTCAAGGCCGCTCAGCCCGGTTTCCTCCCCGACCTCCCTGAGGGCTGTGGTTTCAAAATCCTCTCCCTTTTCCATCTTCCCCTTGGGCATATCCCACAACCCATTCCGCTGAATGACAAGGAACTCACCTTTTTCATTCAGCACAACCCCTCCCCCTGCTTTGATGCATTTAAAACAACTGGAAAAAGCTTCGGTGAGCTCCGCAAGATCGGGGTGAAAAATATGCAACTCCTTAACCTGCTTATTCCGGAAGAAATCATCCAGAAGATCCTTTAATCCGGATGGGTTACGAAAGCCCGTAAAAACCTGTCCGGGACCAGCCCTAACAAATGGAACGCTTTCGGATAAAAACACAACCCGGTTCTGAAAAAATACCTTATACATGCTCACGAAGCAGCTTGCCCTCTTTCATGACCCTCAGAACCATGTAAAGGATGGTTGAAATGACTGCTCCAAAGAACCAGAATGAAAGTTTTATCTCAAAGGTGCCCCTGGAAATCAGATCACCAGCCAGGTTGAATATCCAGAAAAGGAGAAATACTGCCCACAGGCCGTTTTTCTCCTTTTTAAGAACCTTCTTTATATTGAACCGATATTTTGGCTTTACATGATTTTTGAAGGATGGAATAATAGCCGGAGTTTTTTCTGCCCATTCCAGGTAATCCTGTCCGAACTTATTACGCAGGAAAGCTTCTTCGGCATACATAATGCGCTCATAATAGAGAGCATAAAACAAAATAAAGGCGACTATAAACCAGCTATTCTGGGTCAACATTGCAACACCCAGCCACATAAAAAAATTACCCAGGTAGAGAGGATGACGAACCGTCGAATAGATCCCGGAGGTGTTCAGCTCTTCCGCAACCTGTCCCGCCTTTGTGTTCCGTCCGGAAGTATTTTTCGGGGTGTGCCCAACGGTAACAACCCGGATCAACAACCCGGACAGACTCACTCCCAAACAGATGTAATCGTAAGCAACCGAGAACCATGTATCGGGACTCTCAGCCTTGTGATATCCGGAATAGGTAAAAACCGACAATCCAATTACCAAAATGATGATGGGCAGGTAACTTCTGTGAATGAAAAGAAAGTCCCCCTGTCTTTTTAATTCTTCCTGTAATGCCATATTTTTCAAAAGTATAATATTTTTCTGCAAGGAGATCATATCCCTCGTTGAATCCTCTAATTTCAACTGATCAATAATCTATGGTTGATTGGGTTGGAGAGACAAGGGAAAAACTTTCTACATTTGTAGGATGGCAGAGATAAGAAAAAGAATGGCAGCCCATCTGCTGGAAAGCAAGGCAATTATCCTTCGTCCCGAAAATCCATTTACCTGGGCATCCGGATGGCTGTCTCCTATCTATTGCGACAACCGGGTTACCCTCTCCTACCCGGGAGTAAGGGATTTCATTAAAGGGGCATTTCAGGAGACCATCATGAACCGGTTTGGGAAACCGGACCTTATTGCAGGTGTGGCCACAGGAGCAATTGCCCAGGGTGCACTTGTAGCGGATCTAATGGATCTTCCCATGATCTATGTCCGGTCCGCTGCCAAGGGACATGGCCGGCAAAACCTCATCGAGGGAAGGATGGAACCCGGACAGCATGTCGTAGTAGTGGAGGACCTGATAAGCACCGGAGGAAGCTCCCTGAAAGCAGTTGAAGCCATTCGGGAGGCAGGCGGAGTGGTTGAGGGAATGGTAGCCATCTTTACCTACGGTTTTACTGAAGCTGAGGAGGCATTTAATCGTGCAGGGGTGAAATTGTATACACTTAGCGATTATAATACCCTTATCGGGATGGCACTGGAGACTGGCTATATTGAACCGAACCAGGTGGCGTTGCTCTCCAGGTGGCGCGAAGAACCTTCATTATGGAAAGGAGTATCATCATGAAAATCGAGAGCAAAATAGGGAAATCCACCTTCAGTGATTTGAAGATCTATCGCTTTATTACCAATTTTCACAATTTCAAAGAACTCCTCCCTGCAGACAAGGTAACAGGATGGGAAGCCTCCGAGGATAAATGCAGCTTCAATGTGGATCCATTGGGCCGGACCGGACTAATGATCATTGAGAAAGAGCCCCACAAGCTGATCAAGATTGTCTCCGATCCGGAATACTCCAAATACCAGTTTAATATCTGGATTCAACTGAAAAAGGTAGCCGAAAATGATACCCGGGTAAAAGTCACCATCGAACCCCTGGTGAATAAGATGCTGCTCCCGATGCTCAGACTTCCGTTGAAGAAGCTGGCCGATGGCATCATCAATAAAATAGAAACCTTCGATTTTTAATTTTTTCCCATTAAGTACTGAATCTCCTGAAACCCATAGTTCCTGGTTTTCGCATCGTGCTCCATCAAAAGCTCACCAAGATCACTGAGTCCCCTGATGATACCGGTAACCCGTTTCCCCCCGACCGTAAAATCCCCGGTTTGATTCAGAAGGAACAGGTGCTCCAGGTAGTCACTTTCAAGATCCGGGGTGTTCCCCTTTTCCAACTGATGATAACGGGCCAGAATTGAATCCAGCAAAAGCCCGGTAACGCTATTCCGGTCGCTGATTATCCCGGTTTCAAGGGCAACTGAGGTGGCCTCTACGGGAAAAACCGGAAATTTCGTCTGGTTCAGATTCAACCCGATTCCAATGATGGTATGGGAGAGCCGTTTCCCGCTGATTCCGTTTTCAATAAGAATACCCGCAATTTTCCTGTTATTTACAAGGATATCGTTGGGCCATTTGATGACCGGGGCCAGATTCAGTCTTTTCAGGGTGTCAACAAGAGCAAGTGAAGCCACCCTCGAGAGGTGAAACTGATGGGATGCTGACAAAAATGCAGGAAACAGAAGCAGGCTCATAAGCAGGTTTTCACCGGGCAAACTGTGCCATTGGTGATCGCCCTGTCCTTTTCCAGTATCCTGGAAATCAGCAACAACCAATACCTGACCCGTTCCGGGATTCTCCTTGAGCAAATTGGAGAGGTAGTGATTCGTGGAACCGACCCGTAACAGGTTCACTCTTTTTACTGTCATGGTATAGTTTTTGACATAGTATTGCGAACCTTAAGAAGTTAACACATAAAAGTAACACTTAAAATTGATTACCTTTGTTATTAAAAGAGCCGATGGTCGAAAATGAACGGTTGAGTGCCGAAGAAAAGGGACGCATGGTCGTGGAAGCGATCCAGGAAAAAAAAGGACATCAAATTGTCACCATCGATCTCTCTGAAGTTGAACATTCCATCTGCGACAGGTTCATTATTTGTCACGGGGAATCCACAACCCAGGTTGGAGCCATCGCCAATTCAATTGAAAAAGAGCTGAAAGAGAAGGCAGGCATTCGGGCCCATCATGTGGAGGGCATTCAGAATAGTCAGTGGGTCCTGATTGACCTGTTTGATGTCCTGGTACATGTGTTCCTGGAAGAGTACCGGTCATTCTATAAATTGGAAGAACTTTGGGCAGACGGGAAAGTGGTGTTGGAGAGGGAATAAAAGAAAAGAATTATGGCAGAAAAGAAAAATAATCCGGGCAACCGCCCGTTAATGCCGGGCAACCGTCCGGGAGGAACTCCCGGAAACAGACCGGGAGGAGGTATGAAACCCAAATTCAATTCATACTGGATCATCGGAGTGATCCTCCTTGTAATGATAGGGCTACAGTTCCTCAGCGCTGGTGGTGGACTGAAAGAGATTGATTCAAACCGTTTTTTCCAGATACTGCAGGATGGCGACATTGAGAAACTGGTGATCGTCAACAAAGAAAAGGTGGAGGTGTACATCAGGGCTGAAAGGCTCTCCGATGCTGCTTACGAGGATATAAGGATGCAGAAATCAAACTCTGTACTGGGACAGGCAGTTCCGCAGTATTACTTTTCCATCATCAGTCAGGATGTATTTGTCACTGAGCTGAATAACGTAATGAATAATCTCCCACAGGAGAAAAGGCCCTCCTATACCACAGTTACCAGGAGGAACTATATGGGTGAGATTATGCTGTGGATCATTCCGTTCCTGCTCATCCTTGGAATCTGGATCTATATGCTCCGTCGTATGGGAGGGGGTGGTGCAGGCGGAGGAAACAGCATTTTCAGTGTTGGGAAATCAAAGGCTCAGGTATTCGACAAGGAGACCAGTGTAAAGGTCGATTTCAGTGATGTAGCAGGACTGGAAGAGGCAAAGGTGGAAATAAGGGAGATCGTTGACTTTCTGAAAAATCCGACCAAATATACCGAACTGGGTGGAAAAATTCCCAAGGGGGCCCTTCTGGTAGGACCTCCGGGAACGGGGAAAACACTGCTCGCCAAAGCGGTTGCAGGGGAAGCTCATGTACCATTCTTTTCCATGTCGGGATCCGATTTTGTGGAGATGTTTGTGGGTGTAGGTGCATCCAGGGTACGGGACCTTTTTAAACAGGCCAAAGAGAAGTCACCCTGCATTGTATTCATCGATGAGATCGATGCAGTAGGACGCGCCAGGGGAAGAAATCCGAATTTCGGCTCCAACGATGAAAGGGAAAATACCCTCAACCAGTTGCTCACGGAAATGGACGGTTTCAGCAGCAACAGTGGAGTGATCATACTGGCTGCCACAAACCGTGCCGACGTCCTTGACAAGGCATTGCTGAGGGCTGGAAGGTTTGACCGCCAGATCCATGTGGAACTCCCCGATTTGAACGAAAGAAGAGCCATTTTCGAGGTTCACATGAAACCCATAAAGATCGAGAAGAATCTGAACGTCGAATTCCTGTCCAAGCAGACTCCTGGTTTCTCGGGAGCCGATATTGCCAATGTATGTAATGAATCGGCACTGATTGCAGCCCGAAAAGATAAAAAGGTGGTTGAGAGGCAGGATTTCCTGGATGCCATCGACAGAATTATCGGGGGACTGGAGAAAAAGAACAAGATTATTACAAAGGAGGAGAAGCGCACGATAGCCTGGCACGAAGCCGGGCATGCCACAGTAAGCTGGCTGCTTGAATATGCAAATCCGCTGGTCAAGGTGACCATTATTCCCAGGGGAAGGTCATTGGGGGCAGCCTGGTATCTGCCTGAGGAGAGACAAATTACAACCACCGAACAGATGCTGGATGAGATGTGTTCCGCCCTGGGTGGACGTGCCTCCGAAGAGGTCACCTTTGGAAGGATCTCCACCGGAGCATTGAATGATCTTGAGCGGGTCACCAAGCAGGCATTTGCAATGATTTCATATTTTGGCATGAGTGAAAAGATCGGGAACCTGAGTTACTACGACTCAAGCGGACAACAGGAGTACACGTTCAACAAACCTTACAGCGAAAAGACAGCCGAGACCATCGACAATGAGGTGAAGAACCTGATAGACACTGAGTATAAACGTGCCAAGGATATCCTCAAAAAGAATAAAAAGGGACTACAGCAACTGGCTGAGATTCTGCTGGAGAAAGAGGTGATCTTTAGTGACGATCTTGAGAAAATCTTTGGAAAAAGGATCTGGAAAAAAGAGGATGAGTTGTCTGCATTACCTGAAACAGCATCTTTGAAGCCCGGGTCTGTTAAAGCAGCTAAAAGCACCAAAAAAGTGAAACCGGAGAATGGCGGGTGACCAGGTACATATATTTTCCACCGGAACACTCTACTATGCAGAGTTGATCCGCCAGATGTTGGAGGACCATGACATCCCTTCCTTTATTATAAATAAGCAGGACTCGGTATACAAATTCGGAGAAATAGAGCTGTATGTAAACCGGGACCATGTAATCAGGGCCAAAAAGCTTATCGCTGAATTTGAATCCCATTGAAAGAACTTCTGCTTCGTACGATAACCGGCATTCTCCTGATCGTCATTTTTATCGGTTCAATCCTGCTGGGCCCGACCCCTATGCTGATCATCATTTTGGTTGTATACTTTCTTGGAACCCGTGAATTGTTCAGGATGAAGTCCATTCCATTGACATTCCCTGCAGCCCTGCTGGTTGCATCGGGAGCACTGCTTTTAACGGGGGTCCATGCATGGTTAAGCCTGGGCATGAATCCCATATGGCTCATCCTCCCTGTCCTTATGTGGATCGCAGGGTATGCCTGGCACAGCCCGCGGAATCCCGGACCCCTGGTGCTTTTCTGGATCGCCATACCCCTGGCCTCCTTCATGGCTACAGGCTGGCTTCCGGAAGGTTCGTGGAACTCCCTGCTTCCGGTCGCAGTGATAGTCCTGGTTTGGATCTATGATACCTTTGCATACCTGACCGGAAGTCTGATCGGGAAACACCCCCTGACTCCAAGACTTTCACCCGGAAAGACCTGGGAGGGATTAGCAGGGGGCATTCTCTTTACCATGCTTTCAGGCTGGGTTTTTTATCATTTCACCGATCGCCTGACTCCAGCCACATGGATCGTTGCCGGAGCAATCACAAGCCTTTTCGCATTTGCCGGGGATCTGTTCGAATCTCATCTGAAACGAAAACATGAGGTGAAAAACACGGGTAAGATCCTTCCTGGTCACGGGGGAATTCTGGACAGGTTTGACTCACTTCTGTTTGCTGCTCCTGCGATGTTCTTAATCCTGTTACTGCATCATCTTTTCACATGATAAGGATCCACAAAGAAGGGAGGTTTATCGTTGCCGCCACGCTGGTCCTGGGACTGGCTCTGGTATCTCTTTCCGCCCTCTGGCTGCCTGACTGGACCAGGACTTTTATGATCATTTTTTCAATGACCATCCTGATTCTGGTTCTGCGTTTCTTCCGTAACCCCGTCAGAAGATTCTTCAAGGATGAAAAAACCATCACTGCCCCTGCCGACGGGAAAATCGTGGTTATTGAACAGGTGAAACAGGTTGAATTTCTGGGCAAAGCCTCCCTCCAGGTATCCATCTTTATGAGCATCCACGACGTGCACATCAACTACTTCCCGGTTGAAGGGGAGGTTCGTTACCTGGAATATCACCCGGGAAAATACCTTTTGGCGCGTCACCCCAAATCCTCCGAACTTAACGAGCGATATTCAGTGGGTATTGAAACCCCTTATGGACCCTTACTGGTCAGGCAGGTTGCGGGATATGTGGCACGCAGGATCAGAAATTATGCCGTACTGAACCAAAAGGCGCACCAGGGATCCGAGATGGGTTTTATTAAATTCGGATCGAGACTTGATCTTTTTCTCCCCCCGGATGCCATCCTTCAGGTGGAACTGAACCAGAAGGTGACCGGTGGTATCACCCCGGTGGCACGATTTAAATAAAAGACCCGGAACTCTTTTTAACATCTCTTTAACATCATTGTTCTCTTCTTCGTGCTATATTGCCTCAGGATAAAAAATCAAATTTTAAAATATGAAAAAAGCATTAGCCATTTTTGCACTCGCTCTCTTTATTGGGGGTACCAGTGCATCAGCCGTAGCAGCCACCCTCATGACACCTGTTGCAACAGAACTCAGGGAAGATGATAAGAAGAAGGCTGAAACTACTAAAAAGACAACCGAGGCAACCAACGCCGAAACGAAGAAAGAATCAAGTGATTGTTCGAGCACTGAAGCTGCGAAGAAATCAGACTGCTCTAAATCATGTGAGGGAGAGTCTAAAAAATAAGGTCCGTTACATTCAGATTGTGAGTTTTCGAAAAGCTGTTCTGCAGTGCAGAGCAGCTTTTTTAGTTTTGGTACTTTCTCTATATTTGCAGCCTGTATAACCAAGGCTTCAAAATGAAACAGAATATCATGAAGGTTTCCGAAAGTGTAAGCTGGATCGGGGTTTTAGATCGCGATCTGGTGACATTCGATATCGTAATGGAGACCAAATACGGGACTACCTATAACAGCTATTTCATCGATGCCAGTAAAAAAGCGGTGATCGACACTGTTAAAGCGAACTTCTGGCCCGAGTACAGGGAAAAGCTTCTCTCGGTTACCGATCCTTCCAAAATCGAATATATCATCTGTAACCATACAGAGCCGGATCATTCGGGATCCCTCGGGCAACTCCTGGAACTGGCACCGGATGCAACAGTGGTGGGCAGTGGACAGGCCCTCACGTACCTCGGCGAAATGGTTGGCAAACCGTTTAAATCACTGAAGGTTAAGGATGGAGATGTGATTGACCTTGGTAACATGAAATTAAAGGTGATCGGTGCTCCCAACCTGCACTGGCCCGACTCCATTTATACATACCTTGAGGAGGAAGCCCTGTTATTTACATGCGACTCCTTCGGGGCTCACTATGCCGATGAAAAGATGTGGGATGATGAAGTAGGGGATTACAGCGAGGCATTTGACTACTATTTTGATATGATTCTCAAACCCTACAGCAAATTTATGCTGAAGGCCATTGAAAAGATCAGGACCCTTCCCATCGATATGATCTGCCCGGGTCACGGTCCCATATTACGCTCCACCTGGAAGAAAAAGATCGATCGATCCGCTGCAATAGCCTCCTGTTACATGAATGATACCGAGAAAAAAAACCGGGTATTGATTGCTTACATCTCGGCATATGGTTACACCAGGGAGATGGCCGGTCAGCTGGCAGAGGGTTTGAAAAGAGCAGGTGAGGTGGAGGTAGACCTGCTGGATATTGAAAACATATTGCTTGGAGACCTGGAGGAGCATGTGGTAAAGGCCGACGGAATCCTGGTGGGCTCTCCCACCATTAACCAGAACACCCTGCTCCCGGTTTATAAGCTCTTCTCGGTGATCAACCCGATCAGGGACAAAGGAAAACCGGCTGCTGCCTTCGGATCGTTCGGATGGAGCGGAGAGGCAGTGGGCCTCATCGAAAATCATTTGAAAAACCTGAAACTGAATATTGTGGCAGAGGGAGCAACGGCCCGGTTTCTGCCTGACAAGGAGGAGTCGGCGAGCCTGATAAGTTTCGGTGAGAAATTTGGACGGATCCTCCTGGAAGAATCCGAATAGAAGCTATCTGGTCAGGATGATTTTATTCCTGCCTTTCAATTTCCCCTCTTCAATCCAGCAGATCACATAGATACCCTGGGGAAGTGAAGAAACCTGCAACTGGTTTATGGCATACCCCGGAAGAACTTCCGATTTCATCACCACCCTTCCGGAAAGGTCAGTGATCTCTAACCTGCCCTCCCTTGTGGCACGTTCACCAAGGTTCACATTCACAAACTGTGAAGCAGGATTGGGATAGACCGACAGGGTAACCGCATGGGCACGATCCTCTTTAAATCCCACCTGTGAATCCAGGTGGCTGCTCGCCGATTGTAAGACCTGATGGGTTTCACGGTCCTGCACAAAAACGATCACTCCCAGGTCTTCTATATCCTCCACATAGGGCAAATAATCCCAGGTGTAGTTCAGGGTCTCCGTTTTCCCCCTGCCCCATTCATTTCCCAGTAATTTACCCGCCGGTGTGGGAAGCATATCCAGTACCACGTTTCTAAAGTGCGTATCCCCGTTATCTCCAGTGTATGCGGTCACATCAGATTCAATGACGGCCACATAAAGCTGAAGGTTATTTGTAAAAGTATCTGTATTACAGGCAACGTTCACTTTGGCAGTAAATTTGTCGTCCAGCCAGTCGGTATCAATGGAAATGTTGAATTTCGGTATTTCGAGTGACAGCAGTTCTAACTCTTCACTACCCGGTGATTGATCCGCCGAACTAAAATTATAACGGTATGCCGGGTTAATTCCTCCATCAAGCACTGCATATGGAACCTGACCGATTCCCAGTACGCCCTCCCTGGTTGAAGCAGATTCCGGATTGTTCTGGTTCATCGGATCGTTGCCAGGATAACTGGTGTGATACTGAAGATCAATGACATTCATGGAATTGTTAAGGTAGTAATCATCCACATATTCATCAGCAAACTGGGATGCAAGATCCCCCGAATTGGTGAAATGCTCAAGAAGTGACTTTTTATTTCGTTCCGTAAAAAATATATTATCAAAAGCAAAACCCTGGTTTCCAATACTCTGTCCTCCATTTGTAGCAATAGCTATGCGGAACTTCACCTGCGATTTCCCTGCAACGGTCTGAAGGTCACTAAGGGCAGTCACCCAGTCCCTGTCCGGCAAAAAGGTGTTTAATCCCCAACCAAAATCGCTGCCACCCGGCTGGTAAAATATTGAACCGGAGTTATACCAGTTTACCCCCTCCTCAAGGGTTCCAATGGTCTTCCAACCCTCTTCAATCACATCCTGGTACTGCAAAACAGCACCGGTCAGATTGGGTACAAAACTCTTCATGATATCCAACTGAATCAGGGGACGTCTCATCTGGGAAAGATCGTAACAGGAACTCTCAACCCATGAATGCTCATTGTATCCAGTCACCCGGTAAGGCAGATCGGTATACCAAGACATGTCCCCCGGAATTGGTTCAAACCCGGTAAAATCAGGTACACCCCATACCCAACTCTCATTCCCATCCTCTGATTGAATACTCCACCCACCCTGCGATTGATTGAATCTTTCTAATTTACCTGAAGGGGAGAGCTGAACGGTTGATTTGAGCGTAATCTCCCTGGAAAGGGAGTTGCTGCACCCTCCTGTATTGGAGACATACAATTCAACTTCGTAAGTATCAATGGCGGAGAAAGGAAATTGAATAGTATCGTCACCGGGAGATTTTCCAAGCGCTCCCAGAACACTGCCACTCCCGGTCCTGAAACTCCAGACCAGGGTATCCATGGGTGCAAAGGTGGACTCAGATCTATTGATAAATATCGTCTGATCCCCCCTGACATAACAATCGGAAAGCATTGTGAAATCCACAGTCGGTTTGTCTGCAAGCAGGGTGTCCAACTCATAATATGTTACACAACCATCCAGCGTGGTGGCTGTCAGATTGATTTGCCGCTGACCCGGAGTTTTGTAAAAATGAACCGGATTCTCCTCATTGGAGTAATTCGCACTTCCACTGGAGTAGTCACCGAAATTCCAGCTCCAGGTTTCCACTGAATATTTTCCGGTGGTCCTGTTATCAAATGCGATTTCCCCACCCTCCCCCGGTAAACATACGGTATTGACGACGAAATACACATCCGGCACAAAGAGGTTCCGAACCTTCCGGCTTGTGCTGGCAGTACATCCGCTTTCTGTGCTATAGGTATAGAAAATCTCAACCGTTCCTACCTCCACTGAAGGGTCGGCCGGATTGTAATAAAACCCATTTGACATACTACCCGTCACCCCGGGTCCACTAAAGGACCAGGTGGCCAAAGGATCCACGCCATCCATATTGCCCTTCAACAGGTAAGGGTCGTCACTTTTGCATACCTTGGAAGGCAGGGTGCTGCTTATTTCAAGTGTCCCGATGATATCCACCCGCACCAATGTAGAGGCTTTAAGTACTACCCCATCGATGGTGTACTGGTAGACAATATCATATCCCCCCTTTAGCCCGGTGGGATCCAACAGTGCCTTGTTATCGGTAAGATCTGAATCTATGATATGACCCGGTACCAGGGTGTTCGAATTGGTGATCCGCAATTCAAATTCACCAGGTATTCCAACTTTATTGGAACCGACAATTTCATAAATGCCTTCATCCTCACAAAGCACGCTGATGGTATCGCCTCCGGAAAGAAGAACTACGCTCCCGGTTCCTTCCAGAACACTGATTTGAATATCATCCCCGCTTTTGCAACCATATTGGTTCGAGTAAACATATGTAACGGTATGGGGAGATCCAACAGGAGTTGCGATGCTTGGGTAAAAAAAACCACCGGAAACACCCGGCCCTGAAAAAATCCCCGGTTCATGATCGGCATGAAGCTCCACTCCGGCTTCACTGGAAAGATAGGTTACCCGATCCAGAATAATGTTCACTGGAGTGGGATAGTCCATGGTTACTACCGCCTGTCCGAAGGTACTCCCCCTGTCTCCATCTCCATCCACCACACCGGTTACTTCAAAAACTTCCTGTTTTGAAGGTTTCAGCCAGAGTGCGTAAGGTGAGGTAATTCCCTCAAGCCGGGTATAAACACTGTCGCTATTGCTCACTTCAACATCCCAGGGGGATGTACCGGTCATATAAATATAAGCCAGCGAGGAGTCACCTTCGCAAACCGAAGCATTCCCGATAATGGTTGCTGTAACATCCTTCCTTGCCTCCATCTGCTCACTGGGGGATACAAGTGTTCCGGGCTGTCCTTCCGATGTAAAAACAACGGAAAGAAAACCGGCCATGAAACAATATATCTGAGTGCATCTCATTGATTCCTCCAGTTAGGGATTACAGCAATTAAAAATTGCCGGATTCGTCTGTTTTAATAAGCGAGATCATACTGTTCCCCTCAAACCCGTTATCACCTAAAATTACCAGGCCTCCGTTTCCGGCGATAGCTATATCAGCTCCTGCCTGTATACCCGCCGATCCAAAAGTTTTATCGATATCCTTCTTGAAATCTACCATGAATTGAACGAAAATATCTGAATCCCCGTTTGTACTCCGTGTTCCGACGATGGCATATCTGTCTCCATCGACCTTCACCATCCGCTCTGCTCTTAAGTCTGCCCCACTCTCGGAAATGGTTGCAAGCAACCGGTCATTTCTGACAATTAACCCCTCCGCCTCTACCGAATACAAAAGAATCTCACTATTCCCTGTCTGGGTGTTATAACTGTTCCCAAGTACAACAAATTCATTGCCCCCGTCGTAAACGATGCATTTCCCGACCTGGTCAAAATCGCCTCCAAGAACCTTTGAATTCGGGCTTAAATCATCATCAAAATCCAGTATAAGTATTTTGGTCCCCTCACCAATAAACATATTGTATGTGGCTACACACAAGTAGTGATCACCCTGGTTCAGAATGTAGTTGGCGGCAGCATCCTTTGAATTGGCAGGCTTAGAGTAGTTCAGACTCAGCGGAATGGAGTCCAAGTCCTGATCCACAGCCATAACCATAACATCCTTCTCCCCATCCTTCTCCTGGTAGCCGGCCAGGATAAATTCATAGGTGATCCCTTCCGCCGCATGGAGCGCTTCTTCATCTTCAGAAGAGCCATAGCTTTCGCTCCAGATAAAACCTCCGGCGGCGGATGTTTTCACGATGAATATATCTTTGTCCCCGTTCTCATCCTCGATGTAGCCACAAAGCAGGAAGCCGTTTTTCCCGCCGTTCTTGGCTACTATAGCATTTGCCCCGGCATTCAGCTCACCTTCAGGATAATATTTTGGGAATCCCTCCAAGAGATTGCCGTACTCATCCGTAACTATCAACATCATTTTGGTTCCCTGGCCTGAAGAATCAGTTCCGCAAATGGCATACCCTCCGTTCTCCAGAACCGCTATACCTTTGGCTTTGTCAATACCTTTTGAACCATACATCTTGAGGAATGATTCTGACTGGGAAACCGATATTTCCTTTTCACAGGAAAGCAGAATCATTCCTGCAAAAACGGTTGTTATAAGTGATATATATTTCATACTTTTTTCAAAAGGTTAATTCAGATTCCAGGTCATGCCTATTTTCAGGAGCAGTTGATCGATCCGGAAATCACTGTCCACATGATACAGTATCCAGAGAACATCCTGATTGTTATACCGGGTCTCTTCCCTGTTTACCTGGAGGATCCCGGCCGTGTAACTGGCCTCCACTGACAGAAAGGCACTTTTAACAGGAATGGATAAACCCAGTCCCAGCATGCCATGGAAATTCACGCGTGAACGGGAATCCGTAATACTCATTTTCTCAAGTGTTACCTCTCTCAGGTATGTACCGGTTTCGCTATAACTCCTTGTGCCATATGCCGAAGCTGATAACAAATAATCGGTTACCACTCCCAGCCTGAAATAAACCCTGGTCTTTCCATCCGGATTCATGTAAACAGCCATCGAGAGGGGCAACTGAATCCTGTTCTCACACTCGTGATATTTGTAGCTGGTAAAATCATAAGGGGAGGCAGAATAACCGAGATTGATGCGATTATATTCCAGTCCAATTCCAATCTCAACGGCCTCACTAACCGGAAGATCTATCTTTCCACCAAGTAATATGCCAGGGGCTACTGAAAACTTTCCTTCATCAAGGTTTGGATCTCCTACGCTGTATGACTCCATAACCATTCCCCTTGAACCTGAAACCCCGACCACAAGACCCATTCGTGGTTTTTCAGTGCTAACGGCAGAAGCGCCCTGTACTTTTTTCTCCTGCTTCCTTTGCTCCTCTGCCTGAAGGAGTGCGGCCTGTTCTTCTAACTGCCTGGCCCTGGCCGCCGCTGCAAGAGCTGCAGCTTCCTCTGCCCTTTTTTGCTGATGCGCCTCCAGCAACAACTTAAACTCGGCCGGATCGGTGGCAAGAGCCTCGTAATTGGGATTCTCATCCAGAAAACCGGACATAAGCTTATCGGCCTCATCGGGAAGATAGTCAAACAAATAGGCATTGATTACCAGTTTGTAGGCCTCCACTTTAGAAGAACCTGAGAGTCCCGACTCGATACAGGGAAGCAACAACTCGGGAACCAGTTCCACCATTCCAGCAGAATAGGCCTCCCGCGCGTCTTCCAGTAACTGGGTACACCCAACCATATCCTGAGCAAACAAGGAGGTCTGTAGCCCCAGAAAAAGAGGTAAAATGAGTAAAAACCGTTTATACATATCAGACTATTTAATATTATTCGAAACCAGTACAGGTTTTTTCGTAGGGTATTTCGCTCCCGAAATATTGCCGCCACTCCTCCTGGGTCAGGTTACGACTCAACAGCGAACAAAACTCACCAGCCATAAAGGCAGATTCGGTCGGCCTTCCGATGAAGCGGGGAAAATCGACGCTTCCGCTGTAAAAATGGTGACCGTCGCTACTGAAACATACCGCAAGGACAAATCCGTTGTTTTCATCAAATACCAGCGGCGGATCGTTCCAGTCGGAGGTATTCCACAGGTAAACATTACCATCATGGGATGCAGCTGCAATAAACCTCCCGTCCGGACTATAGGCAATGTCTGCTACACGTGCACCCGGTCCGCGTAGTGAAGCGATACGCTTACGGGCCGGGCCGGAAAGTACCTGAACCGTTCCGTCCAGCAATCCGACTACCAGGTTTTGTCCTCCCGGTGAATAAACAATAGCCCTAACATGGTTTTGTCCAAATTCTGCAATGGTCCTCACTTCTCCCGGCGAAGCAACACTGAATTCAAGCAACTTGCCATCCCGGGTTCCATACGCAACCCTAGAACCATCATCGGTTGCAGACAGCGCCGATAGACGCGAGGCAGTGGTTACCAGTTCTGCAGCCTCATAACTATTGTAATCCCATTTTAAAATCCTGTTCTCAGTCCCGGCCGAAACGAAGCTTCCCGTTGTACCCAGGTTCTTGAGAAACAGAACGATTTTCCCGTTATCAGTATCCTGGTGGATCACCTTACCCTGGTTCTCCAGTTCGAGGAACAGCAGACCGCCTCCATTGGTGCCAACCGCAGCTATTTTTTCATCCGGACTAACTGCCAGGCTTTCGTTGCTCAGCCCCGTTCCGGGGAGTGTGATCTGTGAGGCTCTGTCCGCATAATTCCCGGATAGGATTTTTGCAGATCCGTCACTGCTCACGGTTAATATACTACCCGACCTGTTTAACCATTCTGCATCTTTAATGGAGCTTCGTAAGTTTGGATAGATATTGTAGGCCGGTGATATCAGTTTTTTTAACGAAGCATACAATCCCAGATAGATATCCTTGTCATAATAGGTGCCCTGACTCCTGGAATTTAACTTGTATGCCTGCAAAGCCAGCAAACCCTGGAGTTCAGGATTCTTATCAATTTCAAGACTTTGCGCTGCAACATCCCGGGCAAGGGATACCAGGATTCCCCTTCCGGTTCCGGCCTGATTGGCCGGTGGGGCTGTTTCCTTTGAAATTACAGGAGCAACCACCGGTTTCACCTCCTTTTCAACTGGGGTTGAAGTATTCCTTGTAACAGGCTGTACGGTTGACCTTTCCGGCTGGCTGTTTTCTTTTACAGGATTTTCCGGCAGCGTTTCTTCCACATAGTCCGAAATGGGTTCAGGTACTTCGGATTCCGTTATCCCGGAAACAACCGGGTCAGGATCCGCCTTCTGAACATCATTGAAGGGTTCGGCTTCAACCTGAAGATCTGTCTGGGCAACCGGTGCAGGCCTGAACCTGGTAATCATAAAAACAGTACCAAGGACAAGGACGATGATTCCCATAAAAATGGCAATGAAACGGTTGAGCAACAGTCTTCGCTTTTGCTGAATCAACTTTCGCTCCTCTTCCCATTGGAGTTCCTCCTCACTGGTACTCAGGAAAACCATGGCTCTTTCAAATGCCGGGTTATACTGCACCCCCCAGGCCGGGGTTGGTTTCTGGGTATTTCTCCATTTCAGGGCGATCTGGAGTTCAGGATTTTTCCATAATTCGGTCCTTCCCTGCTGGTAAAGAGCAGAGGCTTCAGATAATTTTAGATACATGCCGATGGACTCATGCTCCTCATCCACCCATTGCTGTAGTCTCTCCCAAATCCGGATTAATGATTCGTGGGATATCTCAATAAGAGAATCTGATTGAAGTGGTATGGCAGCAACGGGCAAAAGGAATGCCCTGCCAGGTTTCCTGAAAACCTCCACCACATCTGTGAGCTCCTCCATGCTGCATTGTGCGATCCTGGCAATATTGCCCAATGTGGCCTGTCGTCTGAAACCGTTGTACTGATCACTCTTGGATGTAATGGACTTAAAGAGCCGTTCACATATAACTTTCTGCCTGTCATCCAATTTACTGTAAACCTGCTCAAGGTGATCGCTGATCGCAGATTTAACCGACCCAACGGTCCGGTAATCGCTGATGGTTATGGGCTGATCCCTCCCTTCCCGGGCCGACCACACCTCCCAGGTGCGCATCAGGGCATGCTGAAGCCGGGGAAGCGGAGTCTCCAAATCCTCCAGATCATCCAGCAAATGTTCAACGAAACCCTTTTCCAGAATTGCGCCGGTCCGCTCAACAGGGCCGGCAATGGAGGAGGCTAATGCCTCCATGGACATCTGGGGAATCAGGTATTTGCTCCTGTTCATCAATTCGGTCAAACCCCTGAATGCAGCAATGGATTCGAAAAAATCGGATCGAATGGAAAGTAATACATAAATATTGGGTCTTTCCCCCTCTGCTGCCTTTACCAGAAGATCAATAAAGCGCCGGGTAGAGGGATCCTTCAAAGGTGAATGGATGGAGGGTCCGCTTCTGAATAACTCCTCAAACTGGTCCACAACCAGACAATAATGATGACTGCCAAGCCCCTTCTCCAGGATCAGATCACCAAGGTGCATATGCCCCGACAGGAATGACTGGACATCTGTCTCATTCAGCTTCTTTGGGAAAACCATCTGAAAACTCTTGATCAGATTCTCCACAGGATTTGTGCCCGGACGCATAGAAACCGGTACCCACTCCTGCTTTTCCTGGGTGATCAAAGCAGGAATAATCCCACACTGTATGAGGGAGGTTTTTCCGCTTGCCGATGCACCAACAAGGGCAACAAACCTGTTCTCCCGCAACAGATCCAGTACCTCGGAAGATACTTTGTCACGGCCAAAAAACAATTTATCCTCCGCACTGGTAAAGGGCCGGATGCCGGGAAAAGGATTCATCTTAAGCACACCCGTATTAATCATTGAGGATTCACCCATATTTTCATTCGTTATTAAAATCAATACAGCCTTTTAAACCAACCGGTGACCTGTTTGGTTTAAGAAAGAGCAAAAAACGTGCAATAAACTCCTGTCATCAAACAAAAGTTCATTGATTTGCTCCCTTTCGACCAGAAAGGCCTCACGGACCCCTTCTGTCCCAAGATAACGAATTTGCTCCAGAATTTCAGGCTGATGCTCCGCAATAATTGCAATCCCGTCCGAAAGAGGAGAAAGTTCGCCTGCCGCACCTGTCCTTACCAACAGCACATAATCTCCTCCTGGGATCAGATCCCATGAGAATGGCTGCAGGAGAGAAACCAGTTTAAACAGGCTGCTGATTCCCACGTCTTTAAACAACTTCCAGGAAGTCAGATTTATTGTGGTATTCACATACCATCTGGCTGAATCATCATGACCTGCGAAGCTGTTATCCGGAAAATCCAGACGCTCGGTCAGCATATCATAATGCCCGGGATCATTTTTACGCAATATTTGCGCTGCGGTTTCACGAATTTTGGGATTTGGGTGAAATCCCTGTGCAATGATTTGTTGCTCATCAAAATAGCCTGGAATATTCCCCATCCGTTCAAGCACACATATGCGGATAAAATCTCCCATCTGCATCCCGTCACGGTTCAGGATTTTTTTGAGCAGTAGTCCAACCGGGATCAGATCAACCCTGAAAAATGAGTGGAGCTTATCGATCTTCTCCCTGATCAGTATATCTGAAAAATATGAAACGAGTACATTTTTAAGCGGATCGTCCAGCAGAAGTTCAAGCAATTCAATGGCCATACCCCGGTCCTCCGCCTGTTTATCAAGAAGGTTCGTTCTGATCCGCAAGACCGATCGCCTGTCGTAAACCAGGGCAAGTAACATCAGGATGGATTCATTCACATCCCATATCTCCTGGTCGAGTGCCTCTCCAATGTAGCCGCCGGGATTCCCGGTCCGAATGGAAATTTTGGCTCCAAGGTTCCATACCCCGGTCTGTACCTGCCTCAGAATGGCACCATGAATAGAGGCTCTTTGCAGAGGGGTGGCTTGAAAATGGTTTTCATACAACCCAAAGACTACAGATGTAAAGACCTCCCTGTGGTGATACTCCAGCTTATCGAGCATCATCTGCATAGAGCGCTCACCCCCTATGGCAGAAAGCACAGAAAGAATTCGCTTCTGGAGCAGAATGGTTGAACTGTGTTTATGAAAAGCCGATTCAAGCTCATCAAGCACCAGTTCTCCCTGGTTGACCAGGGCAGACCAGCTCCGGGCATAAAGTTGAGGATGCTCCAGGGTTTCAATCAGGCAGGCGGTTACTTTTAAGGAATCAACCTGTCCCGCCGTTGAAATGGCCACACTCCTGATAACCAAATCCTTATCTTTAAGTAACGAAACCAGTTCGGGAAGATAGGTTCGGTCCCTCTGGCTGGCTACATGGTAGAGGGCGGCAAATACCTCATTGCGCAGACCCGAATGAAAAGCCTCACCGATGGCCGGATCCGCCTCACTCCTTTCACCGGAAAACCGATCGAGCCGCTCTTTGATAAAAGCTGCCTGCAATCCCAGTTTGCTTTTCAGTTTTCTTCGGTAGAGATCCCTGATGCGCTCCTTGATAGCAGGATCGTGTTCGCTGGCCAGCCTGTGACTCAGCATCAGTTGAGGCAACCCCGGTGCAGAGGTCTGCATATGGTCCCATAGCCTTACACGGACCCCCGGGTCGGGGTGATCAAGCAAGGAGATCAGCTTCTCTTTACTTGTATAGTGAAACAGGTACGGATTGAATTCAATGGCCTCAACCGGAAAGGCTGTTTTCAACAGATCGATCCTGGCCAGATCCTGTAGCGACCGGTCTGCCAGATCCCTGATCCGGTCCGACTCCAGGGAAACCTGCAGCATTTTATGATAACTTCGGTACAGGGAGAGTCCTGCGAAAAACCAGGCCATTACGAACAGGATGAGCAAATAGGGCACATGAAAGATTTCAAATCTGTTAATCTCCACAAAAATCGCCAGGAAGAGTCCGATGCTAAAGATGCCAATCTGGCTCAGTACTCCTTCTATCCCTGAACGAATGTTGCTTTTCTCAGCAGGATTGAAAGATTGATAGATCACATTCAGAGATGAATCCTCCATGGATCCTTTCCAGGAACCAAAAACAAACCGTGATAGGAAAACAATCAGAAAAAAAAAGGGTATCAAACCAAATTCCGTTTCCAGTCCCAATAAATCGAAAATGATCAATGCCGACATGGAGAGAAGAAGGAGTAAAACCGGAGTCATCAGCAGGGTAACCCCTACCCCGTAACTCCTTTTGATGCGGGTGAACAGAAATCTTTTCATCATCCATCCGGTTGCCATCATCACTGCAAAAAAGAGACCCAGGAAGGTGATCAGTCCGGTCCCTTCGAAGTAGTGGTTGGAAGCCGACCAGAGAAAAAGGTAGTGAAGAACCACCATCACCGAGATGCCCAGCAGGACAAATGCGGAAATCAAACCGGTATACCGGTTAGAAAAGAGCCGGATGGGTCCGGTACTGCTGACACGCCTGCTGGAGTATATCCGGTCCTTGTCCATTCTGTTCAGCACGTACATCTGCGCTGCCGCTGCAATGGTCAGACCACCCATACCTATATAAAGCGAAACCCCTATCCTGATTCCGCCCCGAACCAGGAGTGGAACCGCTGCAAAGGATAATACCATTCCTGCCACCAGGGCAGCTTCGATCAGGCCTGATAACTGTTTCCCTTTGCTGGGAGAGAGAAATTCGCGAACGGTAATCCAGAAGCTGAGCAGGATGATCAGGATCAGGGGCCCCATCAGCACAAACAACAGGAAGCTAAACCGGTCGCCGGCTAAAATCCTCTCTCCAAGAATCAGGGCTAACGAGAGAGCTACTACTGCAACCAGGTTCAGAATGCCAAATGCTTTAATATCCAGCTGCTTGCTGAAATAGCTATAGATCGTGGTGACCAGGATGCCGAAACCACCTGAGATCATGATGGCCAGGGGAACCCGATCCGCATGAAAAGCCTCCAGGAACATCACATTTCCGGCCAGTTCCAGAATCCCTGTAAAGACCCCGGTAAAGCCCGCCTGAACCAGCAATGCGATGATCATAAACCTGTTGCCGGTATCAATCTGTAATAGCCTGCCTAAACCCGTCTTCATCTTGCACAATTAAGTGAATAAATCAACTACTTTCAGAATAATTAATGAACAGCGATCGAACATTCCGAAGACTCATTTGTAGATTAGAGTGATGTTTGGAAATGGAGATAGGATGGATAAGAAAATCGCTGCCAGGCGGGAAATGGTATTTATAATTCTTACCGGACTCTTCCTGGGTACCCTGGCCATGTTGAATATTCTTGGAATATCCCGGCAAATTGACCTCTCATTCAATATTGGAACGTTACGGATTCCATTCGTGGTTTTTGTGGGGGTGCTTCCTTATCCACTTACTTTTCTGTGCACCGACCTGATCAGTGAACTTTATGGAAAGAAACGGGCCAGCATGGTGGTATGGATCGGTTTGATTCTGAATATATGGGTGTTGTTTATCCTTTGGATTGGGGGTATACTTCCTCCACATACCCCATTGGGGCCCGATGGATTGCCTGCCATTGATGATCCCGACCGGACCTTTTACCAGATCAGAAAATGGACCTCCATGGCCACTGCAGCATCCATGATTGCCTACCTGTCGGCGCAACTTGTGGATGTGCATGTATTTCATTTCCTGAAAAAACTCACGCAGGGTAAGGCCTTGTGGCTGCGGAACAACGGATCAACACTCACCAGTCAGATGGTCGATTCGGTTGCCGTGATCCTGATCACTTATTTCTTCACCAATGCCATCTCCATCACTCCGGGGGCAACTGTGGCACACGGACTGCTGGTGCTGATCTTTTCCAACTACATGTTTAAAATGGTTGCAGCCCTGGTTGATACCCTTCCGTTCTACGTGGGTACACGATGGCTGACCCGATACCTGGAGATTGACCCCAACGAAAATATAAAATGAAAAGGATAGCCTCGCAGATCGACACAACATCCATCGAATTTCTAAAAAGAAAGGAGCGAAACACCGCTCTGCGGGGTGAGTTACAATCCCGCCTGGAGAAGGCCTCCCGCGGAGGTCCTGAAAAAGCCAGGACAAAACATACTGAAAGGGGTAAGCTTCTGGTAAGGGACCGCATCGACCTGCTGCTGGATCCCAATACACCCTTTCTGGAGCTGAGTCCCCTTGCTGCCACGGAACAGTTCGACGATCAGTTCTCTTCAGCAGGTGTGGTAACAGGGATCGGGCTGGTACATGGAAAGGAGGTGATGATCGTAGCCAACGATGCCACCGTCAAAGGGGGCACCTATATTAAAGAGACCATAAAAAAACACCTGCGGGCACAGGAAATTGCCCTTCAAAATCACCTGGCCACCATCTACCTGGTCGATTCAGGAGGGGTATTCCTGCCCCAGCAGGCAGAAGTTTTCCCCGACCGCAACGATTTTGGGAGGATTTTCTTCAACCAGGCCAGACTTTCGGCCGAAGGTATCCCGCAGGTTGCAATTGTAATGGGTTCATGTACGGCAGGTGGTGCCTATGTCCCGGCCATGAGTGACGAAACCATCATTGTAAAGAACCAGGGTACCATCTTCCTGGGTGGACCTCCATTGGTTAAGGCTGCCACCGGGGAGGAGGTAACTGCTGAAGAGCTGGGGGGCGGTGAAGTACACGCTACGATATCGGGAGTAGCCGACCACCTGGCAGAAAATGATGAGGATGCCCTCAGGATCTGCCGTGATATTTTTGAAACCATCCAGGTTCCCAAAAGGCAGCATTTGGATGTAAAGCCCTCCCGGGAGCCTCACTACCCGGTTGAAGAGCTGTATGGACTGATCCCTGAAAGCAACCGTGAACCCGTTGATGTGAGGGAGATTATCGCCAGGCTGGTGGATGCCAGTGAATTTTCTGAGTTTAAAAAGGAGTATGGGACCACCCTGGTAACTGGATTTGCAAGAATCATGGGGTTTCCGGTGGGAGTGATTGGAAATAACGGAATCCTGTTTTCCGAATCGTCGCTTAAAGGGACTCACTTTGTGGACCTTTGCGACCAGCGGGGACTCCCAATTGTTTTTCTTCAGAACATCTCCGGCTTCATGATAGGGAAGGAGTATGAGCATGGCGGAATTGCCAAGGACGGGGCCAAAATGGTGAGTGCCGTGGCAAATACGAGGGTCCCCAGGTTTACAATCATTATTGGCGGCTCGTTCGGTGCCGGAAATTATGCCATGTCCGGCCGGGCATACGACCCCAGGTTGCTTTTCATGTGGCCCAACGGAAAAATATCGGTGATGGGCGGAGAACAGGCGGCCGATGTGCTCTCAACCATCAAAAAAGATCAGCTCCGTGAGGAGGGCCATACTCTTTCAGCAGAGGAAATGGAAAAGATCCGAAGGCCCATTGTTGAAAAGTATGAAAAAGAGGGATCTGCCTGGTACAGTACCTCCAGGTTATGGGATGATGGAATCATCGATCCTGTGCGGACCAGGGAGATCCTGGCGCTTTCAATTTCAATGTCATTAAACCGGGAATTTGACCAACGCCGTTCAGGAGTATACCGTATGTAATATGGAACAAAAGGAGACTATACTGACATCCGTCCAGGGCCCGGTAGCCACCATTGTGCTGAACCGTCCGGAAGTGCATCATGCCATGAACCTGCAGATGATCCGTGAACTTTCCAGAGCTTTCTCGCGGTTCGGAAAAGAACCTGGCATCCGAATCATTCTGCTCAGATCTTCCGGTGAACATTTCTGTGCAGGAGCCGATTTGAACTGGATGCGCGATGGGATGAACCAGTCTGAAGAGCAACTGAAACAGGAGAGCATGGAACTTGCCGGTCTGTTTTTACTGATGACTGAAATACCCAGGATGATCCTTACTGCTGTAAGCGGTAAGGTAATCGGGGGTGCCATTGGATTGGTTGCAGCGTCAGATCTGGTGATTGCCGAACGATCCACGCGCTTTTCATTTTCGGAGGTAAAACTGGGATTGATCCCGGCAACCATAGCTCCCTTTGTGATCAAAAGGGTGGGGAAAAGCAGGGCTGCTGCCTGGATGATCACCGGGCGCTGGTTTGATGCAGAAGAGGCAAGATGGGCCGGCCTGGTTGATGATACCTGTGAAACAGGTTCTCTTGAAGCGAAGAGTTCAAAGATCCTGGAGGATCTTCTTGCCTGCGGACCGGAGGCCATGGCCGGGATCAAGCAGATGGTTCAACAATTTGATTTTGGTGAGGAATCCCATAAAATGGTGGAAAAAAGTGCCGGGATCCTTGCCAGGTTCAGGATTTCACCGGAGGGTCAGGAGGGGATGGCAGCATTTTTTGAAAAAAGGAGACCCGCCTGGAATGAAAATCAATAGGCTCAATACGATACTGATCGCCAATCGTGGAGAGATCGCTCTTCGCATCATCAGGACTATCCACTCCATGGGACGAAGGGCTGTGGTGGTGCACTCTTTCAGTGACCGGGAACTCCCTTTTGTAACTGAGGCCGACGAGGCTTATTCGCTCGGATCCGGTACCCTGGCCGAAACTTACCTGGACCAGTCAAAGATCATCAGAATTGCCAGGGAGGCGGGGGCAGATGCCATCCATCCCGGGTATGGCTTCCTGGCCGAAAACGCCGGTTTCGCAGAGCAGTGCATGAAGGAAAAGATCGTATTTATCGGTCCGAACCCGGAAGCCATCCGGATCATGGGCGATAAGGTAAGGGCCAGGGAGAGGGCCAGGGAGCTGGGATTACCACTCCTCGAAGGCTTTACAGGAGCGCCCGATGAACTTGTTGCTGCAGCAAACCGCTTCCCCTACCCGGTGCTGATCAAACCATCAGCAGGAGGGGGTGGAAAGGGCATGAGGATCGTCCAGGGTGCAGAAATGTTTGAGGAAGCCGCACTCGAAGCCTCTCGTGAAGCAGTAAACTATTTTGGATCAGGTGGATTATACGTCGAGCAGTACCTGGTCAATCCCCGTCATATCGAGGTACAGGTCATGGCCGACCACCACGGAAACGCTGTTCACCTGTTCGAGCGGGAGTGTTCCATTCAGCGACGCTACCAGAAAATCATAGAAGAGGCACCATCCGTTTCAGTCTCTCCCTCGACCAGAAGATTGATCACCGAACGGGCCCTTGATCTTGTGAAGGGAATGGGATATACCAATGCAGGTACGGTTGAGTTCCTTATGGATGAGACCGGTTCATTCTATTTCCTGGAGATGAATACCAGGATCCAGGTGGAACATCCGGTAACCGAGATGATTACCGGAATTGACCTGGTAAAGGAGCAGATCACCATTGCTGAGGGAGAATCCCTTTCCTTCAGTCAGGATGATCTGCAGATCAACGGACATGCCATTGAGGCCAGGATCTATGCTGAAGATCCGAACCAGTTATTTATGCCCTCGGCTGGTAAGATAGGTGCCTTCATGTACCCTGATACCAGAGGACTCCGGATCGACTCCGGATACCGCAGGGGGAACCGGGTAGAATCACACTATGATCCCATGATTGCAAAGGTTATTGCCCATGGAGCGAACCGCAAGGAAGCCATTCAGCATCTGGTTGAAAGCCTGAAGAATTTACACATCACAGGATTGAATACCAACCGCGACTACCTGGTTTCGCTGCTTCAAACACCCTTCTTCGCCAGGAACAAGCTGCATACCATGATTGTGGAGCAGGAGGCAGCATCCATTCTTGAGGCTAACCGGCAGAGCAGGGATAAGATCAAACCCGAATACCTGGTTATTGCTGCAACACTCATAAGCCTTCAGCCAGGAACAACCGACAGCCTGTCCCCCTTATCACCCTGGCAGGTCATCGGGCACTGGCGCCTGATTCCTGAAATAGTCCTTCTGTATAACGGTGAGCCATACCGGGTGAAGTATGAACTTCGCGGGGGGAGAAATAAAATGATGCTTCAAATGGGTGAGGCGCGATATGAAGTCACCCTTGTAAAACGGGATCAGGAACGCTATCGAATCAGAATCGATAAACAGCTGTTTCATCTCTGGGCTGTCAATGATCATTCTGAAATCCACCTTGATCTGGATGGGCATCTTTTCACTTTAAGGCGCCCTGATTTACCCGATGAAAGGTACATGAGCCGGTCCGAAGAGGAGAACACCCGGATGTCGGACCGGATTGTTGCTCCGCTCAACGGGCGAATCATCAGGATCAACCGCAGGGAGGGCGATGAGGTTCTTAAAAGCGAATCCCTGCTTGTAATCGAGTCCATGAAAATGGAAAACAAAATTCTTGCACCCCAAAGGTCCATTATAAAAAAATGTCATGTTTCGGTGGGTGACCAGGTGCATAACAATCAAATATTATTTACTTTAGGCACATATGACAGATCCGCTGACCAATGAAAAGCATCAGCTCCTGAGAGAGCAGGTGAGATCCTTTGCTGAAAATCAAATAAAACCGGTGGCTGCAGAACTGGATGACAAGTCGCAGTTCTCCACATCCATCACTGAAAAAATGTTTGATATGGGGTTGCTCCGTATCAACCTTCCCGAGGAGTATGGCGGGATGGGAATGGACACCCTCTCTTACATCATTGCAGTGGAAGAGCTGGCCAGGGTTGACGGGTCCCAGGCAGCGACCATGGCAGCCCATAACTCCCTGGGAATTGGTCCAATTTTTAAATATGGCACGGAAGAACAGCGGGCCCGGTTTCTGCCCAAACTAACATCCGGAAAGAAACTCTGGGCGTTTGGACTAACCGAATCCAATGCCGGATCTGATTCAAATAACACAGAGACCACGGCCGTTCCGGGAAAAGGAAAATGGACCATCAATGGGGAGAAGATCTTTATCACCAACATCTCATCGGTGATGTCGGGCGGAGTCACCGTTCAAGCTGTAACAGCAGAAAACGGGGGAAGAAAAGAGCTCTCTGTAATTCTCGTGGACCGTGATACACCAGGCTATTCCACTGAAACGATTCACTCAAAAATGATGTGGAGGGGAGCCGATACCGGAATAGTACGT
>JAWOHR010000105.1:0-12920 GCA_046485075.1 Bacteroidales bacterium | reverse complement strand
GCGATTCCGCCCCAAGTTTTATATAGACCACATTGATAGGCGCGACGCCCAGGTGGTACATCTGTTAGACGTCACCGACGCGGCCGTCAAGGGCATCGAATCGATGATGAAGGAGAGCGGCAAGGCCGGCTCCCTGCTGAGAATCTACGCCGCCGGCATGTCCTGCCACGGCATCCAGTACGCCATCGCCTACGAGGAGAAGGTGCACCCCGACGACAAACAGATTGAGGTCAAGGGCGTGAAGTTCGTCATGGACGAGTACGCCGAGAAGGACCTCGCCGAAGCGGTGCTCGACTTCGTCGAGACCGAGAAGGGGTCTGGACTCGTCTTCAACATGCCCAGGACCGCCGGGTGCAAATCCGGATGCTCCGGCTGCGGATAGGTGTGCGGATGAACAAAGCCGTCTTTGCCCTGGCAGCCGTTCTCGTCCTCTCGTTCACGCTGATGGCCGGGTGCACGGAGGATGAGGGGGACCTAGGCGAGAGGCCGATAGCGGAAATTTCCGTCGACAACGTCCAGATTTCGAACGGAACTTAAGACAGATTAAATTTCCATGCCAGATTACCTTCCTGAAGCTTACCTCTTACAGCGGGACTAAAACAACCGGCTCGGTCAAACAACTGATCGGGATCAATTTTGATTTGAAGAACCGCGTTGTGGTGGTGCTGGAGGATATCGTTGATACCGGGATTACCCTGGAAACCATCATCAGGCAACTTAGAGGGTATGAGCCGGCAGAGATCAGGGTTGCTACCTTTCTTCATAAGCCCGATGCAACCATACGTGATGTGAAACTCGATTACGTTGGAATTGAAATTCCCAATGACTTTATTCTTGGGTATGGACTCGACTATGAAGGGTATGGGAGAAATTTTAATGAAATCTACCAGCTGGCAGAATCATAACAGGAATCTTTACTACTTTTGATTATGTTATAAAAAAAGTGAAAAGCATGCTTAATATTGTATTATTCGGCCCCCCGGGATCGGGAAAAGGAACACAGGCCAGCAAGATTATTGAGAAGTACAAACTGGTACACATATCCACCGGCGATCTGCTCAGAATGGAAGTTGCAGACCAGACATTATTGGGAAAGAAGGCTAAGGAGATTATGGAGAAGGGTGAACTTGTTTCTGATGAGATTGTAATCGGAATGATCCGAAATAAACTTAAAGATAACCTGGAGGGACCGGGCTTTATTTTTGACGGATTCCCCAGGACAGTGGAGCAGGCACGCGAACTGCGTAAGACACTTACCGATATGGATGAACGTGTCAGCGTGATGATCTCCCTCAATGTACCGAGGGAACAACTGGTGACCCGGTTGATTAAAAGGGGAGAGGAGACCGGCCGTTCGGATGATAACCTTGAAACCATTAATAACCGCATTGATGTTTACAACCGGCAGACCATACCGGTAACCTACTATTACGATAAGATGCGTAAGCATACCCCGGTGGATGGCACTGGCACCGTGGATCAGATTTTCGAGCGCATAGTTGAGGTGATTGAAAAATTGAACTGACCCGGGTCGGTTCCTGTTTGGATATGTCCAACGCTAACTTCGTCGATTATGTAAAGATCTTTTGCCGTTCAGGCAAGGGAGGAAGCGGATCGGCACACCTGCGGCGTGACAAGCTTACCAGTAAGGGCGGTCCCGACGGGGGGGATGGTGGAAGAGGCGGTCATGTGATTCTGAGGGGTAGCAGCCAGTTGTGGACATTACTGCATCTTAAATACCAGAGACATGTTTTTGCTACCAATGGTGAATCTGGCGGAGCCAGCCTGAAAACCGGGGCCAGCGGAACAGACGTATTCATTGAGGTTCCACTTGGAACGGTGGCACGCGATCCTGAAACCGGGAAAGTATTATTTGAAATTACCAGTCACGGTCAGGAGAAGATCCTCATTCCGGGTGGCCGGGGTGGGCAGGGAAATGATCATTTCAAGTCGTCCACTCACCAGACCCCCAGGTTTGCACAGCCAGGCGAGGAAGGATCGGAGGGTTGGTTTATTCTCGAATTAAAGCTTCTGGCCGACGTGGGACTTGTAGGATTTCCCAATGCCGGGAAATCAACCCTGCTTTCAGCGATGTCTGCTGCCAAACCAAAGATTGCGGATTATCCATTTACCACGCTGGTTCCAAATCTGGGGATTGTTAAATACCGCGACGACCGCTCCTTTGTGATGGCTGATATTCCTGGAATTATCGAGGGGGCCAGTGAAGGGAAAGGGTTAGGGCACAGGTTTCTGAGGCATATTGAGAGAAACTCCATGCTGATTTTTATGGTACCATCCGATAGCAAGAATATACGGGAGGAATACCAGATTCTTCTCTCCGAACTGGAGAAGTACAATCCCGAATTGCTTGATAAGCGACGCATCCTTGTCATTTCTAAATCAGACCTTCTGGACGAGGAACTCAAGGAGGCGATTCGTAAGGATTTGCCACCCGTCAAGTCGCACTTTATCTCTGCAGTGGCCAACCTGGGACTGGTGACCCTCAACGACATCATCTGGAACATGCTTACCTCCTGAGTTCATGATTGATTGGCTGCTTCAGCTTGACACCAGGCTCTTCCTTTTTTTGAACGGGCATCATAGCGAAGGGATGGATTCAGTCATGTGGTGGGTGAGCGGAAAAACGACGTGGTGGCCCTTCTATCTGCTGCTGCTTTCTTTTATGGGATGGAAAAAAGGGTGGCAGCTGGCTCCCATGATCCTATTCCTTATTATAGGGGTTATTCTAACCGACCAGCTTTCGGTACACCTTTTCAAAAATGTTTTCCTGCGACTCAGGCCTTGTCATGAGCCCTCCCTGGAGGGGCTGGTCCACCTGGTAAATAACAAATGCGGCGGGAAGTACGGGTTTGTTTCTTCCCATGCCGCCAATACATTCGGGGTGGCGACGCTGCTGTTTTTGTGGGTAAGGAGGAGCTGGTTTACAATACTGTTGATTACCTGGGCACTTCTGGTGGGATACAGTCGCATCTACCTGGGGGTACATTACCCTGGTGATGTTTTGTTTGGTGCACTCCTGGGGATGGCATGCGGATGGCTGGTTTACCGGATTTTCATATGGATTTTGGAGAAACTCCCCCCAGGCTGGCGAATTACTAAAGTCCCTTTTCATGCATTGCATCTTAAGTGAAAATACCGATCCCTGTTTTAACCTGGCCTCTGAGGAGGTGTTGCTGAAATCCCGTACTGAGGACTATTTCCTGTTATACAGGAACAGGCCCTCCATCGTAGTAGGCAAGCATCAGAACACCCTCGCCGAGATCAATCTTCCCTTCGTGGAGGAAAACGGTATTATTGTAGTCAGGCGGATCTCGGGCGGAGGTACAGTGTTCCATGACCTGGGGAACCTTAATTTCGCCTTTATAACCTCGGGCAGGGAGGGTGAGCTGGTCGATTATAATCGGCATACACGTCCCATCATTGCAGGAATGAAGAAAATGGGACTGGATGTGACCCTAGGAAAACGCAACGAATTGCTTCTGGGACAAAAGAAAATTTCAGGTACCGCAAGTCATGTATTCAGAAAACGGGTTTTGCACCATGGCACCCTGCTTTTCTCCTCCGAAATGATGGATCTCTCAAGGGCTCTGAAAGTCAAATCCGGAAAATTCAAGGACCGGGCGGTAAAATCGGTCAGGTCGGAGGTGACTAATATCCGCGAGCATCTTGTTGATAAAATGGAGATGGTTGATTTTCAAAAGCGGCTTTTTGAGAATGTCATGGAAAGTATGGAAGGTATCTTATATCAGTACAGTGAAAATGATCTCATCCAGATCACCGCGCTGAGGGAGACCAAGTTTTCATCCTGGGAATGGAATTTCGGTTATTCCCCCCGTTACCAGTTCACCAAAACCCTCGGTTATGGGGAGGCGGAAATTACCATTCAAATGGATGTCGAGAAGGGGGTCATCTCGGGAATCAATATCTCGGGCGATTTTCTTGGTTCAAGGGATATTCACGACCTGGAAGAGATTCTGTCAGGTACGATCCACGATCCCCAGACCATCCGAATGCGCCTTTCCGGCATTAAGGTAGAAGAGTTCATCGACGGCCTGGGGAATGAACTGTTTTTATCAGGACTGTTTTAATAGTTTTGCCAGTTGTTCAGGATCCAGTTTTATTCCGTCGACGATATAAGTGGCACGGTTGTAAAAGAGCTCCCTGGTTTCAAGCAGGGTAGTGATGAAATGTAGTAACTCCTGTTCCGATTTTCCGCGAATCAGAGGCCGGTTGGTTTTCGAATGTGTGAGTCGATCTTTTAAAGCTTCGGGGGTGAGTTTAATGTACACCGTTTCACCATTTTGATTCATGGTCGACATCATCTCGCCATGGCACGGGGCACCACCCCCTGTGGCAACCACCAGTTTCTCCCTCTGGCATAACTCAAGCAAGATATCATGTTCCCACTTCCTGAAGACTTCTTCACCCAGCTCTGTAAAAATTACCGGGACTGTCATCCCTGAAGTCTCCTCGATGAGCTGGTCCATGTCCACAAACTCATACCCCATTTTCCGGGCTAGCCTGGAGCCCAGTGTGGTTTTGCCTGAACCCATAAATCCGATGAGAAATATTCTTGGTTTCATGTTACCACTCCAGCGTGAACTGCCCGTTTGGGTCCGAACGATCCTTGTCCTTCTTATCCTCTTTGGGTTTCACAACTTCCATGGGTATATCATCAGGGTTCTGCTTTGTTGCAGCACCCTCCTTCTTTGGTGTTTCTGCCTTCTGTTTTGCCGGGGGAACCTCCGAACTCTTTTTCTCCGAAGGTTTTGTTGCATTCTTTGTTTCAACAGCCCCGGGCTCCTTCTTTGCGGGTTCGGGCTTTACGGTTTTTTCAGTGGCTGAAACGGTCTCTGCTTCAGACTGTGTGGTGGATGGTCCCTCCAGTGGCTCAAGTTCCTCAACGATTTTTACTTCGTAGTTGGAAAGACGTTTCCCCCTAGCTTTATAGCTTTTAACACCGATAAATTCGGCCACTTCGATGATCTCCGGATCGCGGTCGCGACTCTTCCCTCCAAACTTCAGTTCCAAACGCGGGTACTCCACCTCGGTGATGCGGATGAGTCGGGATCCGGGATGATCACCAATGAAACGGACCGATTTTACTGCCGGTTCTATGTGAAACCTTTTCAGGTAGTAATACTGCTGCTCGGCATCATAATAGGCAGCCGACCAGATCTTTCCTTTTCTGAATTTTTCAATAATCAGAACATCATCTTCAAAATGGCTGCTCAAATCAAAATTGGTGGTTCTGAAATATCCCGATTTGGTGATCACAAGAATCTGGTCTTCTCCGGAAAATTCACCCAGGAAGGATCCGCGGGCATCCGCATTGAGTCTCATGACGTCATGGTCGAACCAGATTTTCCTGCCTCCCAGGGTGGAGACACCCCGCTCCTTCATCACAATTTTCTGAACCGAGAATTTTGTAAGAATATTTCCCTGGGCATCCCTGCCCTTGATGGCCAGTTCCGCGAAGTCCTGCTCGAAAACCGGGTTTTTCATCCTGGGCCTGGGTCTGAGGTGGACCCTGATTACCTCAGCCTCCCCATTGGGATTTGCGCTGAAATAAAGGATTTTAGTGTATTTATGCTCCTTACCGATGTTGTACTCCTTATCGCGTGTAATACCGGTAACAGGTGCCCTCTTCATCATCACATTGCCCGAGTTCCCATCGAAATAAACCACATTGTAAATGGTACGGTTGTCATTCTTCTTGAAAACAGCAGCATGGATAATATCCTTTCCTACAAATTGTTTGTCAGTTACCTTGGTTATCGTATAATTTCCGTTCCTGAGAAAAACGATGATATCGTCGATATCGGAACAGTCGCAAACGTACTCATCCTTCCTGAGACCTGTTCCGATGAATCCGTCAGCGGCGTTCATGTACAGCTTTTCATTGGCAACCACCACCTTGGTTGCCTCAATGTTGGCAAAGTTTCTAAGTTCAGTTTTACGGTCCATCCCTTTGCCGTACTTCTTTTGGATATGCCGGAAATAGTTGATGGTGAAGTTAACAAGGTTGGCCAGGTCAGTCTTGATCTTCTCCATCTCCTCCTCCAGCGATTTGATCATTTCATCGGCACGCCTGGTATCGTATCTTGAGATCCGTTTGATTTTAATCTCGGTAAGCTTAACAATATCTTCAGTGGTCACCTCCCTGTGAAACAATTTTTTGTAGGGTTCCAGACCTTTATCGATGGCTTCAATTACACTTTCCCAGGTTTCGCATTCCTCGATATCACGGTAAATGCGTTTTTCAATGAAAATCTTTTCAAGCGACGACATGTGCCACTCCTCCTCGAGCTCACTGAACCTGATCTCCAGCTCCCTTTTTAGCAGCTCCTTGGTATGCCCGGTGTTTACCCTCAGGATTTCACTCACGCCCACAAACCTGGGTTTATCACTGTCGATCACACAGCAATTCGGAGATATGGAGATCTCACAATCGGTGAAAGCATAGAGGGCATCGATGGTTTTATCTGAAGATACATTGGGTCCCAGGTGTACAAGGATCTCCACGTTTTCCGCTGTATTATCATCAATTCGCCTGATCTTGATCTTCCCCTTTTCGGTAGCCTTGATAATCGATTCAATGAGCACACCTGTGGTTTTTCCATAAGGCAGATCCTTGATCACCAAGGTTTTATTGTCAAGTTTTTCAATTTTCGCCCTGACCCTGATCGAACCACCCCGGATTCCGTCGTTGTAGCGGCTGATTTCAGCAAGTCCGCCCGTGGGGAAATCCGGGTAGAGCTCAAACTCCTTCCCCTGCAGGTGTTTAATGGCGGCATCAATGAGTTCATTGAAATTGTGAGGCAGGATTTTAGATGACAACCCCACGGCAATCCCTTCAGCCCCCAGAGCCAACAGAAGCGGGAATTTAACGGGTAGTGTGACGGGCTCGCGGTTCCTGCCGTCGTAGGATAATTTCCATTGGGTGGTTTTGGTGTTGAAAAGCACCTCGTTGGCAAAACCGGATAGCCTTGCTTCGATATACCTTGAGGCTGCGGCACCATCGCCTGTATAGATATTCCCCCAGTTTCCCTGCATATCCACAAGCAGTTCTTTTTGGCCCAACTGTACCAGTGCGTCACCAATGGAGGCATCCCCGTGGGGGTGATACTGCATGGTATTTCCGATGATGTTGGCCACCTTGTTGTACCGGCCGTCATCGATCCTTTTCATGGCGTGCAGGATCCGCCGCTGTACAGGTTTCAGTCCGTCGATAATATCCGGAACGGCCCGTTCAAGGATCACATACGAGGCATAATCCATGAAGTAGTCTTCATACATACCACTCAGGTGGGTGATCTTTACATCATCCACCGACTGTTCCTCTTCATGTGTTCCCTCCAGCGGAGTATCTTTGAAATCTGTCATTATGATTTAGTCAAATAGGAGGATCTTACGCTACCTCGACCGGGTCCTCTTCCACCCTTAGTCTGTTAATGATAAACTCCTGCCTTTCCGGGGTATTCTTTCCCATGTAGAATTCCAGTATCTCTTTAAGATCATCATCCTTCTTCATGCGTACGGGCTGAAGCCTGATCTCGGGACCAATGAAGTGTTTGAATTCGTCGGGCGAGATCTCGCCAAGGCCCTTAAAGCGTGTAATTTCCGGATTCTTCCCCACTTTAGCCATTGCAGCGAGTCTTTCCTCCTCAGTGTAGCAATAATGAGTCTCTTTCCTGTTTCGGACCCTGAACAGGGGGGTCTGCAGGATATAAAGATGCCGGTTGCGAACCAGGTTGGGAAAGAATTGCAGAAAGAAGGTAAGCAGCAGCAAACGGATGTGCATGCCGTCCACATCTGCATCTGTGGCAATCACCACGTTTTTGTATCGCAAACTGTCGATGCCGTCCTCAATATTCAGGGCAGCCTGGAGCAGGTTGAACTCCTCGTTTTCATACACTACCTTTTTAGTGAGTCCGAACGAGTTCAGGGGTTTGCCCCGGAGGCTGAATACTGCCTGTGAGTTCACATCTCTCGATTTGGTGATGGAGCCCGAGGCCGAATCACCTTCTGTAATGAAGAGGGTGGATTCGTTTTTCCGCTCATCATTCCCGTTGTAATGAATCCTGCAGTCGCGCAACTTTTTATTATGAAGATTCGATTTTTTTGCCCGCTCCCTGGCCAGTTTCTTAATACCTGATATGGCCTTGCGCTCTTTTTCCGATTCCTGGATCTTCTTTAAAAGCAAGGTGGCGGTCTCTCCGTGTTTATGCAGGTAATCATCCAGTTTGGAAGTCAGAAAATTCATGATGAAATTCCTCACCGAAGGGCCCTCCGGACCAATATCCTTTGACCCCAGCTTTGTTTTTGTCTGCGATTCAAAGACCGGCTCCTCCACTTTGATGCTCACTGCAGCAATGATAGAGGTACGGATATCGGAGGCGTCAAAATCCTTTTTGTAGAAGTCACGGATGGTCTTTACCAGCCCCTCCTTAAAGGCAACCTGGTGGGTCCCGCCCTGTGTGGTGTGCTGACCGTTTACGAAACTGAAATACTCCTCGCCATACTGATTGCCGTGGGTGATGGCCACTTCAATGTCCCCGTTCTTCAAATGGATGATCGGGTATAAACCCTCTCCACTCATATTTTCCTGGAGCAGGTCTAGAAGTCCGTTTTTGGATTGAAATTTTTGTCCGTTAAAGGAGATGGTAAGCCCGGTATTGAGATAGGTATAGTTCCGGAGCATGGACTCAATATACTCATTGATATATTTGAACTTTCCGAAAAGTGCGGGATCTGGTTCAAATATGATCTCGGTTCCGTCTTTCTCTGTGGAATTGCGAAGCGGATGATTCTTAACGATCTCCCCCTGGCTGAAATCCACAACCTTTGCTTTTCCTTCACGAACTGCCTGTATGGTAAAACTCGATGAAAGAGCATTCACAGCCTTGATTCCAACGCCGTTGAGTCCGACTGATTTTTTAAAAACCTTGGAGTCGTATTTGGCCCCGGTATTCATTTTGGAGGCCACGTCAACCACCTTCCCCAGCGGCACGCCCCGGCCAAAATCCCTGATGGTGACACGGTGTTCGTTGAGGCTCACTTCAATGGTCTTTCCAAACCCCATCATGTATTCATCCACGGAGTTGTCAAGTACCTCTTTCAGGAGGATATAAATCCCATCATCGGGAAGGGTACCGTCGCCCAACTTCCCGATATACATCCCCGGACGCTTTCGGATGTGCTCTTTCCAATCCAGGGTCCGGATGGTTTCGTCAGTATAATTCTCCATCATATCTATCTCTCTGTTAGGCGATAACGCCTTCGAAGTTCACCAGAAGGGGAATTCCCCGCAGTTGCACAAATATAACCAAAAGTATCTCCCCGGCGAATCTCAGTTTTCAACAGAGAGGCTTAAATAATGGTTGAAAAGAGACCTGTCAACTCCAAATAACTGCCTCAACCTCCATCCTGGATCGGATTCCTGATCGATAGGTTCCGGAGGTGTCAAAATCCCAGGTCCACTTTTCACTCCTGGTACCTTCAGGAAGTGAGGTGAAGAGCAGAGATTTTACCTCATGGGTACCGTCCCTGTGTATACTGATCTCCCTGGTATCGGTGATGAGGCATCCTGGTTTTTGTGTGACCCACTGGAGGTGAAACGACTGAATTAGGGTACGAAACTGGTCCAGAACGTTCGTTTCGGCAGGACAATGTTTGGAAAGGTAATCGCACAGGATGATGTCCAGCTGGTTCAGGAGGTTTACCGATATATATGCCGAAGGAGCAACTGAGGTAAGCGGTGGAGTGAGGCGCAATGCTTTTATCAGATCTTCAACGGTACCCTGGCCCTTTTCGGAGGTGAACCGCCAGACTTGTTCAATGGCACCCCCGGTGAGGTCCTCTTCTAGCAGGATTACATTTTCAAGCCTCTCAACTTTTTTACGTATCTGCGGCGGATGGTTTATATCCACAAGATATACCTTTTTGAAACTTTGAAGCAGGTCATCCAGTGGAACATCGAGTAACCATCCGCTGCCCAGAACTGCCACCGAATCGGCATTATTTTCTCCCGGAGTGTGAGCTGTGAAAGCCGATTTGATGAAGGCACGGGTCAGGTCCAGGTGTCCCCTCCAGTGTGAGCTCTCACGAAAATAGCGGTTCAGGATCCCCTGCTGATCCTGCAGGTATCCCATTCGCCTTAATATCCTTTTCCGAATTCCCATTTCACTCCTTTTCAAGAACAGCCAGTCCGGCCTCCATTATTTCCCTTGTAAGCTTCATCAGCGATCTGACATCAAGGATTGAAACAGTATGGGCCGGGATTTCGTCCAGAACCCTGATACGGATATGGGCTTTCCCCATGATCCAGGTGCTTCCCGGAAAAGTGTTTTCAGATCCGGTGTGGACAATGGGGATGATGGGGCAACCGGTCTTTTTAGCCAGCAGGAAGGCTCCCTCCTTAAACGCACCCATGCTCCCGGTTTTAGAACGGGTACCTTCAGGAAAAAGAAGAACAGAGGAGCCCTTTTTTATTTCTGCTTCGGCCCGGGCGATGAATTTGCTCCCCGACCTGAGCGAATGACGATCTACGGGAATGGCCCGGGTCAGTTTTAATACCATACCCACAAAAGGCATTCTGAAATTTTCAGATTTGGAGGCCCATTTAAAATGCCTTCTGATTTTATAATGGGAAAGGATGTCAACCTGCGACCGGTGGTTTGAAACGATCACCGAAGGCCTGTTCCGGGGAATCTTCTGACGATCCTCCATTTTAAATCTCCAATAGATGATAATTAACCGGAAGATCCACGCCCACAAAGCGCTCATCAATTGAGAGGCCACTCTCCGGCGATCCCACCAGAAGGTAGATACCCAGACAAGCAGGAAAAACGGAGTAAAAATAATGGAGGAAAGGACCATGGCTATCCATGCCGGAACAGAGTATATTTTATAGAAGAGGAGCTTCATCATTCCTTTTTACAGCCGCAAAATACAAATATTGGTGCACGATTCAATTTCCCTGATTGCAGAATTATTTCAATTTGCGGTGGGATTCAGAAGGAAATCTTCTATTTTTGGACTTCGCCATTGATTTTGTTGATTTTAATAATGTCGGATGCACCCCATTTTATTATCCTCACATTAATTGCTATCCTGTCAGGGGGTTGTGTAGAAAGATATTATCCTGAGGATGATGACCTGAAAACAGGTACCCTGGTGATCAGTGCCCATCTGACCGACCAGCCGGGGTACCAGGAGATAGAGGTTTCCAGGTCGGTTACCCTTCTTTATCCATCTTACGATCCTGTGAGCGGCAGTTTTGCCAGGCTCATTCGGGAGGATGGGGAGCTTAGGGAGTTTTCCGAGGCAAGACCCGGTTTTTACGGTTGCAACCTGGACGGAACTTTCCTGCAAACGGGATTCTCCTATATGCTGCATCTGGTAACACCCGATGGAAGGGTGTATGAATCCGGGTTCGATGAACTCCGGCCGGTACCCGGAATAGACTCTATCTACTACGAGGTGGAGTCGGCCAGTTATCTGACCGAGGATGATTCCATTGGCGGGATCAGATTTTATATCGACTTCACCTATGATGATGAGGCCTATGATTTTATCAGATGGGAGGTTACCGAAACCTATGAGTTTCATAATCCGGATATGGAGGCATTCATATGGGACAGGGACCGCAGGGTAAAGCCTCTGCCCGATACCAGCAACTACAGGGTATGCTATATTACCAATGGGCTTTCCGAAATACACAGTATGTCTCTTGGATATCTCGATTTTGGTATCTACATCAGGAAACCTTTCTCCTTTGTCCCCAATGATCAGCTGGAACAGAAACTGAAACATAAATACAGTGTGCTTATAAAACAGTTCTCCCTGGGCGAGGAGGCTTTTCATTATTGGGATGAGCTGAAGAAGACCTCCCAGGAACAGGGTTTTCTGTTTGATCGTCAACCCGCACTGTTAAAATCAAACATCCAGAATATCAATGATGAAAGTGAGATCATTCTCGGTTTTTTCAGCATGGCGGGGGTGAGCACGGCCCGGGGATTTGCCGAGAAGCCCGGGGGACTGGACCTGAGTTTGTATGAATGGTACTGTTTTCCTGTGGACAGGGGACCACGCGGACCGGTTTCCATCAGTGATCTGCCCCTCTATTTTGCCCGGGCATGGAGGGACGGAGTATCATTTTATGCGGAGGTGAACAAACACTGTGTGGATTGCCGGGCGTATAAAAACAGCACTCATATTAAACCCGGCTACTGGTAGGGAGCAATTTTTTTAAGTAATTTGGCGCATTTGATGAAAATAAGAAAATCCCTGACAATGATTTGGTCAATGGCCCTGCTGGGTCTGTTAAATCTTTACTCCCAGCAGCCATCCATTACTGATTTTCTGGCACAGTGTGAAAGGAAGTATGGAAGTGATACCGACCTGGTGAACGGGGAAAAATATTTCTACCCGTATGCCCTGTCACTTGGAGATCCTTTTTTCTTCCCTGAAGCACGCAGTGCAGCGATTACCATTCATGGGAAGGAGTTTGATGGTCAGTTGCTGAGGTATGACATTTTCAATCAAAAACTTATACTGGATTATCAAAATGTTTATGGAGCCAATTCGAGCCTGGTTTTAAGGAATGAGTGGGTGGAGTCTTTTGCTTTTGAGGGACAAAGGTTTAAAAGGATACAGGGTCCTGATGGTCAGACAGGCTTTTTCCAGGTTGTTTCTGAAGGAGTCATAGAGTGCTTTTATTCCTGGAATAAGAAATACCTTTTAAACCTTACTTCCGGGGTGCAAAATTTCTATTTCACAGACCCGGTTAAAGAGTCGTTCCTGAGGATGGAGGGGAAATTCTTCCCTTACGGGAACAACATGAAATTTCTGAAAGCATTTGACCCGGAACTTCAAAAACCGATCAAGCAGTTTAT
>JAWOHR010000039.1:0-4629 GCA_046485075.1 Bacteroidales bacterium | reverse complement strand
CCTGCGCAACCTCATCCTCAAATATGGAGTTAAAAGGCAGCGCGTAGAATCTTAACACAGCCTGGTCGGTCAACCCTTCCTCAATCCACCGCTTCCACTGGAAATCAAGGTTAGCCGGATATGCCAGGCGCCTCCATCGTGCAGGATCAGGCCTGTACCAGTCGATCTGGAAGTTGATCCGCATCTTCCTGCCGCGGCTGTTGATAAGCTGCTTTGCCCTGCTTAGGAATTCGGTGTAAGCATCACCACGTACCCTGGCTATGGTGGGTAAATCAATACTACCCAGCTGACGGCATTTCTCCAGCACCACTTCATTGAAGCCATAATCTTCCGGGTGGTTGGTGTGCATGCTATGGTTTTCTTCACGGAAATCGATGCCATCCACTCCCTGGTCGAGTATCCCCTCAATGCAGCTTAGCCAGAATTCCTGCACCTGCGGTTCGGTCTCACACAGGGCCCCGGTGAGATATTCATTGCGCCCGCGGGCAAAGGCCACGAATCCGCTTTCGGGGTCATCCAGGTGCATCATCTGACCGTTATACCCGGTGTCGAACATCAATCCCCATTTTCGGAAATCAACCATGGATTGGCACCAGATGGCTGTCCTGGAGGCAATCACACCCGGGATCCGCCCGCCATGCTCGTCATAGGCCTCCAGCATTCCAAGGTCGGTATTCTCAAAATCACCCGCTGCATCCTGAAAATCGGTGGTGACCAGCACATACTTATCCTTGAGATTCAGTCCGCCCAGGATCAGCACCCTCTGGGGATCCCCGCGTTTTACCACGATATCCCCGCTTTTCAGTTCAAAGAGATCCACGGGAGATGGTTCGATCGATTCAGTAAACGTAAAAGGAATGTCTGCACGCCTGTACCGGTAGTTCAGATCGCTCACCCAGATCTGCAAATGTTCACGGCTGATCCGGGTAGGTGAGGCATCCCGTTTGCGCAATTTGATCGCATCGATGGTCTTGTCCATCACATCGGGCGGAAGGTCGTCATCGCGCCGCTTGATCCTCAGGTGGGGGTGGTCAGCCACAAAGGGATTCATCCAGGCGATCCGGCCGCCAATCCTGCTCAGGCGTCCATACAGTGCGGCTTCATAGGATCCTTCAGGAAAAGCCAGCATCCCGGTCTCATAGGGTTTGTAATAGGCGTAGATCTCGATTCCATATTGATGCGCGGCCCTGACCGCCACCGAGAGTGGGTTTTGTCCCAATTCCTGGTAGGTAAGTGCCACGTTTTTAAAACTATCGTGGTAAGTCCGTACTGAATCCGAGTATTCCAGTTCATAGGCCGGTGTCAGAAATCCGCCCCTTCCGTCTCCGTAATACCCCCAGCTCACCCGGCGCACCCCGCATTCGGAAAGCCGGCGCATCATGGAGTCAATATGTGCCGTACCGATTGGCTCCGGGGCGAAACGGGCATCATCCGGGAAGTCGGTCAGCGCTTCTAACATAAAATCTTTGTCCACCGCGTTAGCGGCTTCAGGTAATATGCCATTATATTCCCCTCCCGGTACAAACTGGGGAACGATGACCGGGAACAGGGTTCCGCCAAGGGCTGCGGTACCTGTGCTCTGAATGAATTTCCTGCGTATCATACCGGTTTTGTAGAGTATTCCATGCATTTTTTTGTAATTTATCAAAAAAGAACAAAAGAATTGAAACGGTGTCTCTATTTTTGGATTCACCCTTTCAGAAACAATCCTTAAATTAACCACTATGATGATGCCACACCAAATAAAGAAGCCTCCCCTGTTTCTCTTTCCTCTCTTTTCACTCTTATCCATCCTGTTCTTCATGGGTATCCCTGCCCTGTCGGCCCAGGATCCGATGCTTTGCGTAGGCGCTTACTGGAGCGAGGATGAGGCCAATTTGAAAATGAAGGAGTTTCGAAGCTCCTGGAGCAACCTGGAATCTTGGGAGTCAAGGGCCGCTGTGATCAGGCAGGGGATTATCGGGGGGATGCAGCTGGAGAAGATGCCCGTCATTACTGACCATTTCAATGCGGTGATCCATCACCGCCGGGAGATGGATGGCTACGTGGTGGAGAACATCGCCCTGGAGAGCTTCCCCGGATTCTGGATCACGGGGAACCTTTATACACCCCTCACTCCCGGGGATCAGAACCCGGCAGTGCTCTGTCCGCACGGTCATGCCGCCGATAAACGGTTTATGCCCGATGTCCAGATCAGGTGTGCCGCGCTGGCCCGCATGGGTGCCATTGTCTTTGCCTACGACATGGTGGGCTACGGGGAGTCGCAGCAGGTCACCCATAGGATGCCCATTGCCCTGGTGCTGCAGACCTATAACAGCAAACGGGTCCTGGATTACCTGCTCTCAAGGGGCGATGTGGATCCCGGCCGGATCGGGATGACCGGCGGGTCGGGTGGAGGCACCCAGACCTTCATGCTCACGGCCATCGACCCGCGGATTACGGTATCGGTACCGGTGGTGCAGGTATCAGCCCATTTCTTCGGCGGATGTGTCTGCGAAAGCGGAATGCCGGTACACCGAAGCGATCACCACCAGACCAACAATGTGGAGATCGCCGCACTCTGTGCACCCCGCCCCATGCTGCTGGTCTCCGACGGTGCCGATTGGACGCGCAATACGCCCCGGATCGAGTATCCCTATATCATGCAGGTTTATGAACTCTATGATGCTGAAAACCGCCTGGAGAATGTCCACCTCCCCCTGGAGAAGCACGACTACGGTCCCTCCAAGCGGTCGGCAGCCTACAATTTCCTGGGTCACCACCTGGGCCTTGACATGGGGGCCCTCCCCTATGACAACGGTTACCTTGAAGATTTCGTGACCATCCTTGAACCAAACCAGCTAAAGGTATTTGATGCCGATCATCCGGTTCCCGGTCAGCCGCTTCAGGGCGACGAGGCAGTCATGAACTACCTGGATATTCATTGAAAATCTACAACATAAGCAAGCCCCTGTTCTGGGGGGTGATGGTCCTGATCGTCTTACTGCCCGTAGGGAGGCACTGGCGGCTGCTCTCGTTTGGCGAGCGGGTCACCGGAACCGTCGAACAGTTCGTAATGCACAGAAAAGCGGATCTGTTTGGTGAATTGCAGCAGTATTTTGCCAGTGAGGTTTACTTCCCGGTGGGCGACAGCCTGGTGATGACCCTGGGTCCTCCGGACTATGTCCTGAAACCGGGAAAAACCATCCCGGTTTATTATGACCGTAAAGACCCCTCCGACAACTGTCTCTTCAACTTCACCTGTCTCTACTTCACCGCCTACAGCATCCTCCCTATGATCCTGATCATGGTCTGGTATGCCTTCTACCTCACATTCAACAATTACAACCGCGGGAAAACAGGAAAGGGCCAGACCCCCGCTTTCTCACCCTACACCCAGTTCAAAAAAACCGGGACGGCCAAAAACAACCACAAAAATAACAACCCCCACCTCAACAGCCTCAACAAATACAACCCCGGCAAGGACCCCGGGAGGCCGCCCAACAATCCCTGAACTACAATTTGAGAAGTCATCGTTTTTCCAATTTGTACGTTAAATATTTTATGTAACATATTTTATGTAACACATAATGTGAAACCAATCCTTATATATTAACGGGATATAAATCATCTAAATATTTCTTTAACAGAATGATAGAATCTAAAAGAATATTAAATGCGATCCAAAATCAGCGAAATATAACACTCATTTCAACAAGAAGAATGGGTAAAACAGGCTTGATAATGCATGTTTTAGATGAAATCCCACTGGATAAAATTGTAGTTTAGCGCCCATGCAACTGAGAAATGCCTTGATGGGTAGTGCCATGAGATACCTGCCACTCTGCTTTACGCTTTTTGCCCTGCTCATGCTTTCCTGCCGGCATCCTCAAAGCCGGATGGAGGAGCCGGATGGCACCGGGACTTTTTCCATGAAGGCTGCCTTTGGCAAAACGCTTTTCAGCCTCGATTCCACCCTGTTAACGCTGCAGGTAACCGATACGGCGGAAGAAGCATTCGGGGCGCTCTGGTGTCCCCTTTGCCAACTCTACCATACCAGGGCGGCCGAGGCGGTCTATCCCTTTGCTTACCACTTCAGCCTCAATGGCGATACAACCTGCCGGGATGCCGCAATCCACCTTGGTGCCTGGCTGATCGCACAGCAGGAGTCGGACGGGTCGTGGAAAGAGACTCCCGAGGAGTGGACCGGCACCACCACCGACCAGCTCCTGATGATGGCCCAGGCCTTCCCTTTGCTGGAGAGGTACCTGGAAAAGGATGAAAAAGAGAAATGGAAGTACTCCATGATGGCAGCCGGGAACTACCTGGTAAAGGTGATGGAACCCTCATTTGCAAGCATCAACTATGTGGCCACGACGGCGGCTACCATGGCGGTGCTGAACAACCTGCTTCCCGACACGATCTATGAGAACAAAGCACGGAACCTGGCACACCAGGTGGTGTCGATGATGGACCCTGATCATTTTATCACCGGGGAGGGTGGCCGGGTGAACGGGGTAAAATACGGGGTCGATCTGACTTACAATATGGAGATGTCCCTGTGGGGTCTGGCGCTCTATGCCCGGATTACGGGCGATGACTTTGTGATGGAGAAGGTGCAGGCATCACTCGAACGGCACCTCTGGTTTA
>JAWOHR010000038.1:0-4719 GCA_046485075.1 Bacteroidales bacterium | reverse complement strand
GATAATGGTTGATCCCGGGAACCATGGCCTCTTCCAGAACCAATCGATCGTTTGCATAGACCATCAGCATGGACTGGTAATAGGGGATCATGACCCCGTCGGGTCCCACGATGGAATCGAACTCGTAATATGGACAAACCTGGGTGTATTGGACCTTCAGGCAGAATCGCTCCACAAAATCGATATGAAACTCTGCATACCCGAAATCTTCCGGCGGATGGTTGCCTACGCGGATGACCTGGATATTTACGCTGGTCGACTCGTTGGGATGGATTCTAAAATACTGAGGCAGTGGATCCCGGACCAGGCCTGCCAGACTGGATCCTTCCATGGGTGTTGCCCAGAGAATTTCACCAGAGGCGCCGGTAAGCATGAATTCGGTAAGCATGAATCCGCCTACGGGCACTCTCAGGGAACGGGTGATGAAACCCTCGCCGAATCGGATCAGTTCAACGGGTTCCTTGTCGTATACCAGGATGCCGTCCTCACCCATTATTGAAACCAGCGCGGTTGTCAGATCGTAGTCGGTTGCAGCAGCTTTCTGAAGGCTCTCCTCCACCAGGTCCAGTCCGAATGAAAGCTGCCCTTTTTCCTCTGCCTGGTTGCAGGAGAGAAGGAGCGAGAGGCCTGCAAAGAGGGTTATAAGATGAAAACAATGTTTCTTCATGGTTTCATTTTTTGTGGTGTACCTATATAGACGCATGAGACCCCCTGCAGGTTGCGTGTCAAATCATGCTTTCCTTTTTTTACCGGGTGAGGCGGACGCAGTTTTGCCGGTCGTCAAAGCTCATGGGTATTTTTACGCCCACATCCAGGCTCCAGCCACTGCCATGGTACACCAGTGTTCCTGTATCGAGGCCCCCCGCGAGGCTGGAGGTGACCACCACCTGTTCAGCTGCCATAAACCCCTGCATGTAATTCACATAACCGGTGATGTACATGGGAAACCTGGTAGGAAGCAGGTACTCTATGCCTGTCCCCATCCTCAGCAGGGGGCGGAAACTGGAGAGTCTTTCAGCCTGGGAGGATGCCGCGGCTGATGTTGTAACCTGGGTGGCAGGTTCGGTATAGCTGAAATCTCCGCCCGGGGATGCGTACCCCCCGGAAGAGAACTGGGTCAGGAGGGATACCCCGCCGTAGAAAACGGCAAAGATCCGTTGCTTATGGAGATCATAGAAATACCTGAATCTCAGGGGGACCTCCAGGTACATGGGGGCACTGGTTTTTCCTGTAAAATCCACTTCATGGTCAAACATCAGGGCGTAGAAGGTATTGGATCGCTGGTAGTTGATTCCCAGGTCAATCCCCAGCTCCTGTGCGATCATGTACCCGGCGTAAATGCCTGTATGCAGGTTGGCATAACGGAATATGCCCCGGCCTTCCATGGGGCGTGCTCCCAGTGCCGGGTCGGAGGAGTAAAACAATCGCCAGAGCGCCCCGATCTCCCCGCCTGCATACAATTCACCTTTCCGCTCCACCGCTTTCCCCTTCCAGGCGGAGTTCTCGATGCGCGAACGGATGCGGTAGTCGCGGTTCTGCCAGATGTTGCTTACCGGCATGTGAAGGGAGAGTGTGCTGTAGATGCCATCACCCGCGGAGCTGTAACGGGCCGTATATGAGCTGCCCTGCTGATCGGTATAATCGAGGGTGGCTGCCGATGATGTCTTGCTGAGTGCCCCCGACAGGTAGGAAACATTGAATGAGACCTGCCAGAATCCGGAAAAACGCAGTCCGATGGCCATCCCCATCTCTAGCAGATGCTTCCCGGGTTCATCAGCCGTTTGACCATGCACATACGAGAATGCCGGTCCGCCCGGGGCTGAAAGCACACCGCTGTATGAAAATGTCCCGTCCGCAACGGAGTTCATGCTGTAAAGATAACCCAGGCGGGGTGTGAAGCTGACAGGATATTCGGTGGGCTGGATCCTGTACTGGATCCTGACCGGGATCATCACTGCCGTATGGGAATCGGAACGGGACTGCATCCTCCGGTTATCGGTCATGTTCATCCCTGTTTTACAGGGCCGGTAGTAGATCCCGGTGACCACCGAAAGGTTTGAGATAACCTCCTGTTCAAGGGTTAATCCGGCAATGGTACTGCCCACGCCTGCTTTTTCAAAATAGTTGCCGGGATCTTCCGCCTGAACCAGGCTCCAGTGTGGCCCGGCTTCAAGGGTCAGGTATGTTTTCAGCTGTGCCTGCAGGGGCAGGAGCAGAAGCAACAGGGACAAAAGCAGAATGGTTCTTTTTACCATCGTTCTATTGTACTAGAAAGTCATGGTGAAGATAGTCTCTTTATTGGGATCGGACTTGGCCGTAATGGATCCCCCATGCAGCCTGAGGATCTGGCGCGAAAGGCTCAGGCCGATGCCCGAACCGCTTCTTTTGGTGGTAAAGAAGGGTATAAAGATCTTGTCAATCACATCGGTCAGAATGCCCTGCCCGTTGTCAGTTACCTGGATGGTAGGCCTTCCCCTTTTGTTATAGAATCCGCGGATCAGTATCATGCCATTCTTGCAGCCATCCAGCGCCTGCATGGAGTTTTTCACCAGGTTGATCAGAACCTGGCCGATCAACTGCTCATCAATATGGACCTCTATATTCTCCGGCTCAGTGAAGTATGTAAAGGAGATGTTTTTCTCCTCAACCTCCTTTTTCATCAGGGTGTGAACATTGCTGATCACCTCCCTCATGGAAACCACCTCGAAATTGGGGGTGGGAATCTTGGTCAGGCTCCGGTAAGTTTCCACGAAATTCATCAGTCCGGTACTTCTCTTGTTGATGGTCTGCAGGGCAACCTTAATTTCATTGACGGTTTCAAGGTCGATTTCCGGTGCACTCTTTTCCCCGGTGGTATAGGGATTGACCATGTTTTCGATGGTGGAGGAGAGAGAGGAGATGGGAGCGATGGAGTTCATGATCTCATGGGTAAGCACCCGGATCAGCTTCTGCCAGACGGCAGTCTCCTGCTCTTCCAAAACATTCTGGATGTTCTTGATGGTAGTCAGCATGATCACCTTCTCCTTCACCTTAAACTCGGTGGCATGGATGGCCAGCTGAAGAATGTCCTCATCGTCCTGAACCTTGACCAGCTTATTCTCCCCCGGATTTATGGCCAGGAGGGTATTGGCCAGCTTCTCGCTGAGGGGTCTGAGTTTGTTAATGTCCCTGAGGGTATTGACCTGAAACAGCTTTTTGGCAGCAGGGTTGATCATCTCAACGGTTCCGTCACGCTGGTAAGCCAGGATACTGATGTCGATATTCTGCACGATGCTCTGCAGGTATTGAAAATGCTCCTCCCGCTCCGACCGCACCTGTTGAAAATCTTTCATCACATCGTTAAAGGCAGTGTTCAGTTCATCGAACGAGGAGCCGCTGTCATTAATCTGAAAGGAACGGGTAAACTCCGAGTACCTGATGCTCTCCAGGAAGCTGGCCAGCTCCCGGTTGGTCCGGTCCACATACCTGATCATGGTCCATACCTGGTAGATGATCAGCCCGGCCACCAGGATGGGGGTGAAGGTATAGGCACTGCTGAGCGTAATAAAGAGGGCCAGGCATGTGGCTGTGAGCAGCAGTACCCTGAGGATAATATTAAAACGGAACTGTTTAAAGACCATGCTTTTCCATTCTCCTGTATAATGATGTGCGGGTCAGGCCCAGCTGTGTGGCTGCCTGGGTCACATTCCCCTGGTTGGTTTTCAGTACCTTTTCGATGATTGTCTTTTCAATATCTTCCAGGTTGTAAGTGTCCAGTTCAAGTCCCCCGCTGCTTCGAACCATCGAGGAGAGGACAAAGTCATCGGGTCCGAGGCTGGTGCCATCGCACATGATCACAGCCCTTTCGATGGCATGCTGAAGCTCCCTTACATTTCCCGGCCAGCTGTAATGATTCAGTTTCTTGATGGCAGAGGACTGTATGTTGCGGATTGGCTTGCGGTATTTCCGGCTGTAGATCTTCAGAAAGTGATCGGCCAGCAGCGGAATATCCCCGGTCCGGTCCCTCAGGGCCGGCAGGTGAACCTCCACCGTGTTTATCCTGTAAAGCAGATCCTGGCGGAAGATGCCATCGGCCACATCCTGGTGGATGTTATTGTTGGTGGCACAGATCATCCGCACATCAATGGGAATCGGTTTGGTGGATCCCACCCGGTTAATCTCCCTTCTCTCGAGCACGGTCAGAAGCTTGGACTGTAACGGATAGGTGAGGTTGCCGATCTCATCCAGAAAGAGCGTGCCTGAGGAAGCGATCTCGAAACGACCCTGTTTCATTTTATGAGCGTCGGTAAATGCACCCTTTTCATGACCGAAAAGTTCACTCTCAAAGAGGGTCTCCGGGATCGATCCCAGATCGACGCTGATGAAAACCTCATCTTTTCTCAGGGAGTTCCGGTATAGGGCCCTGGCCACCAGCTCCTTCCCGGTTCCATTTTCGCCCAGGATCAGGACGTTGGCATCGGTGGCAGCCACTTTCTTGATGGTATTGAACACCTCGTACATTTCGGGCGATTGTCCCACGAAATCGGTGTATGGCTGGTCCAGTACAGCGCTGATCTCCTGCTGTTTCATCTTCAGGTTCTGTGCCTGGATCCGGGTGCGGCGGAGACTGATGGCTGAATTGATGGTGGCCAGTATCTTCTCGTTCTGCCAGGGTTTCAGAATGAAGTCCGTTGCACCCATCTTGATGGACTTCACTGCTTTTTCAGCATCCCCGTATGC
>JAWOHR010000029.1:0-5696 GCA_046485075.1 Bacteroidales bacterium | reverse complement strand
GGCGCCGGCTGACCCGGAGGTCAGGGACTGGGGAGTGGAGCCGAACAAGTCGGATTCACTCCCCAATTCCTGAACCGTCCACGGCGTCAGGCCGGCCGGCTGGCGGGATGGGTGGTTGGATTGGCGAGATTTCGGAAGTCGCCAGCGCACGATGCTGTTGGCAATCGGTGGACGGGGCGACTTCCGAAATCTGTGCTGTGTCAAGACAAAACAGGTCGGGTAGCGGGCCTGGAAAACACCCGTCTACCCGACACTTTGTTTTGAACCTCGTTTACTTGCGCAGCCCCAGCCGCTCGATCAGCAGCTTGTAGCGTTGCTGGGAATACATACTAAGCTGGTTTAGTAGGGATACAAATCACTCAATTAGTTTAACGGCAAAATCCCTCATAAAGGGTCATTATCGGTAAATAAACCAACATGTAACAAATCCTTCAAAGACCGCTATCGCGGCAGCTTAATTCCATCGTTCTGCTTAAAGTCGCGGTTATTTCAGGATCTTTGAATACAGTCCTTACAATACAATGAAAAAGGTAGTTACGAAGCGCAAACTGACGGATAGTCCACAAAAGGACGAACTGGAATATTGGCTCAATCGTTCACCTGAGGATCGAGTTTCTGCGGTAGAATTACTAAGGCGTCAATACTATGGAAGTTCAGAAAGACTTCAGAGAGTTTCTCGCATTGTTGAACGAACATGAAGTAGATTTCATGATTGTTGGTGGCTATGCCTTAGCTTTCCATGGAGCACCTCGTTGTTCAATTAGGGCTCCCTCCTGTCCGAATTGATATTATAACTTCAATCAGTGGTGTAACCTGGGAGGAAGCAGAAGCCTCGAAAGAGCCAGGCAAATATGGCGATTTATCAATCTTTTATATTGGAAAAAGTCAATACATCGCCAATAAGCGCGCAATTGGTCGTGCAAAAGATAAGGCCGATATCGAAGCTCTAGGTGACGAATAACGGCAAATCCCACGCCATGCTACGGCGGCTTAGCTCAACCGTTCCGCTGTCAGATATAAAAATTGTTAAATAGGCTTACTAAAACTTAAATTTTCGGGATATATTATCTGGATTTATCAATTTGGTGCTGGTTAATTGATTCGATTATTGAAAGGAAATCCTATGAAAAGTCCGATCTCAAGACCTGGATCCTTCTTCGCTGTTTTATTGATCGTAGGCATCATCTCTTCCTGTTCCAAGGATGAATTTCCAAAGTATGAGAGCATCCAGGAACTGGTCACAGGAACGGTATCCCGGGAACATCTCCCCGGAATGATTGCCGCCATTGCTGATTCATCCGGTATCCTGCAAATCGAATCGGCCGGCTTTCGTAACATAGAATCGTCCGAAGCAATTACCCACGAGGATCATTTCCATTTGGGTTCCTGCGGCAAAGCGATGACCAGTGCATTGATGGCCATGCTGGTCGGTGAGAACCGGCTGCAGTGGGAAAGCACCTTCATCGAAGTGTTTCCGGAATTGAAAGACACGATTCTTCCGGACTATGAAGACATGACACTTCATCAATTGCTGACTCACCGGGCGGGGATGGAAGATCCTTCAGACGAGCTTGCAGAACATGACAACCCGGATATCCGGGAAAGGCGCTACCTCTATCTGAAAGACATTCTGAAAATTCCCAGTTCGGTTCCCGGGGGTGAATTCAAATACTCCAATCTGGGCTATTTTGTCGCCGGGGTCATGGCCGAACGCGTGACGGGCAAAAGCTGGGAAGAGTTGATGGAGGAGCGTATCTTTGGACCACTTGGTATGAATTCCGCAGGATTTGGCACTCCCGGAACAACCGGTCTGGTCGACCAGCCCTGGGGGCATCGGAAAGTAGACAATGCCTGGGAAGCGAGTCAAACGGACAATCCCGAAGAAATCGGACCGGCTGGGACGGTTCACTGTTCGGTGGAGGACTGGGTCAGGTTTTTGGCTCTCTTTCTCAAGCGCGACGATACGGCGATCCTGGAACGTGGTCAGATCGAGAAGCTCACTGAACCGGTGGTCGACTATGCCTGCGGATGGTGGGTGGTGGAACGGGACTGGGCCAACGGAACCGTCCTGACCCACAGTGGAACCAATACCCGGTGGTTTGTCACTGTCTGGCTTGCACCGGAAATCAACCGGGCCTACATCTTCGGAACAAATTCATTTGACGATCAAACAGCAGATATGAGTGGCGATGTGATTCGCAGTCTTATTTCACTGGATCAGAACAACTGACTGGCAGGCAGCCGGATCATTGTAATATGTTGATCATTACACTCGATGGATGGTCAGAATCATGGTATATGCGGCAGGCAGCCTTTCTGAAGTCATTTTCATCAGCATGATAAATGTCTGTAAATATCTGGGGGTTGCGGTCAGCGAGCGGGAACCATGAATTCTGGACCTGGATCATCACGCGGTGCCCTTTCCTGAAACAGTGTGCCACATCGGGCAGGCTATAGTTTAACCGGGTGGCTTTTCCCGGGATAAATGGTTCAGGCTGCTCAAAACTGTTTCTGAATTTACCTCTCATGATTTCAGCCCTCACCAGCATCTGGTACCCTCCAAGCTTAATAATCCCCTTGCCGGTAACCTGGTCAGGATAATCGTCGGGATAAACGTCTATCAGTTTGACAACCCAGTCTCCGTCCGTTCCGGTTGTGGATACTACCAGGTCGGCAATGACTGGTCCTGTAACGGTCAGATCCTCTGTCAATACTTCAGTCTGATATACCATCACATCGGGTCTTCGTGAGGCAAACCTCTGATCGTTAATCATATATTCACGCCTTCGGGCAAGATGAATACCCTCATCATAGGGTACAGGTTTGGCCGGGTCGCTGATATATTCATCAAAGCTCTCAGTATGATCCGGTGCTGTGAAAGACAGGACCCCGTTCTCCTCCAGGTATAGGTTCTTCTGAAGTACACTTGCAGGAGGCCAGGTGTCAAACCGATGCCACTGGTTTGAACCGGTTACAAATACAACCGCTTCAGGAATCGAAGGCACAGTCTTGTTGTTGAGGTAACTCTCGAAAAAAGGAAACTCAATATTCTCCTGGTACCAGGTGGCTGTAAGAGTATCTGTCCTGATATCACTGGATATCTCTTCAGCCGCACCATACCAGCCCCCTGTTCCTCCCGACCATCCTCCGTGATACCAGGGACCCATTATAAGGATATTATCGTTTCCGCTGTTTTGTTTCTCAATCGCTTTATAGGTGTGTAAAGCACCGAAGCAATCCTCTGCATCAAAAAAGCCACCCACCACCATGGTGGCAGGCTGAATATCTGTAAGGTGTGGCCTGATATTTCTCGCTTTCCAGAAATCATCATAGGTGCCGTGAGCCATCAGGTCATTCCAGAATTGGATCGTATCTCCAAAATATCTCCTGTTAACGTTTCCCAACCCACCCAGCTCAAGGAAGAATTTATAGTTATCCTGGGTGTAGTATTCAAAAGGTTGAGGACCTTTATCCGGTGTGATGGGCTTTGGCCTGGGAACACCAAATGTAGAATAGAAATTAAATGCATCCATCAGCATGAATGCCCCGTTATGATGAAAATCATCACCTATAAACCAATCCGTAACGGGTGCCTGTGGAGAGACAGCCTTTACAGCCGGGTGTGCTCCCGGCAGGGAGGCTGTTGCATAAAAGCCGGGATAGGAAATTCCGTAAATGCCTACATTCCCGTTATGATTGGCCAGGTTCTTCAGCAGCCATTCAACGGTATCATAAGTATCGCTGCTTTCATCGATATCCTGGTTCCCTTTTTTATCCGGATGGTGTGGACGGATATCCACAAAGGTACCTTCGCTCATCCATTTGCCACGGACATCCTGGTAAACGATAATATATCCTTCTTTCACAAACAGCGGGGATGGCAACAGTGCTTCGGCATAGATATCTTCACCATAGGGTTCTAAAGAGTAGGGGGTCCTGGCAATCAGGATGGGATGTTTTTTCCTCTGATCCTTTGGCATATAGATCGTGGTAAACAGTTTCACCCCGTCGCGCATCGGAATGTACCGCTCCATCTTTGTGTAGTTATGCTGAATATATTCAGCCATTTCTTCTGTCTGGGACTGAGCATCCAGGCTGAAACAGAGCAATAAAATTGCAATAACCCATTTTATTTTATTCCTTTTCATATACTATTTCTTTTGATCCGGGTGCTGCAGTTTGTTTATCATTTCTCCCATGGAGATCCTTGTTTTATCCCAGGCTTCGGGATCAAAACTCCAGACATCCAGGTTCCCTATTGAATTGGGGCCGAACGGCTGTTTTATAATACTGTTTACCAGGGAATCCACCCTTTCATTACTTTTATCGCCCTCTGCCAGTAACCTCATATATTCGTATTCCTGAACACCATCACGCATTGCCTTTAACCTGATGGAAGGGCAGGGGCCATCCACATTGGGAACAACGCCTGGAGCATAGATCAGAAGGGCATTGCCGTTTATCTTTTTATAAGTGAATTCTGCCTCTGATTCAGGTTTTTGCTTTGAGGCATCCTTCCAGGATTCCGGATCATACCATCCGGCTACCCACCCGGCTCCTGCACCCCAGCTGAGCCAGGAGAAGGTCCGGTATTTCCAGCTACTCCAGCTTATGGCACGGTCGTTCACAAGAGGCAAATCCAGGAAAGTTGAACTACCTACCCAGCTGTTGACCTTGCTTTCATAGAGCATCGGACCATATAACCAGACCTTAATACCCATATCCTGGTATTTTTTTACCACGGAAAGATCATATTCAATGGTATGCGAAGCCCATGCGTTGATGGAGTTCTTAACGATCTGAAGGGCCTCTTCGGTATATCCGCCATCGATCCTGAAGAATGCCTCAGGATAATTTTCACGGAACATATCCCCGTAGTAAACCATGCGGCTCCATGCTTCAGGGAAATAGGATTCATCAAGTCCGTTCAGATATGTGGTAATATCAGTTTTGGCAGGATCAATCAATGCATTTAAATGGGCTCTCACCAGATGGATGCAATCGACATATACTGCCCGGTTTTCCGGGTCTCTTTCAACATCCGGTTTTCCGATATCGGGCCATCCTTTCGTGCCATGTTTCCCGTAAACATCGAAAGGAAGAACAAAAGTTTCAATGGGTTCCCCGTAACCGGGACCATACGGATATCCGAACGCTGCAGTAAATGCTTCTCCTGAAAAATACTTCACCAGGCGCTTGTCAAAAGATTCCCAGTTAATATCTCTCCTTCCATTTTGTAAGATCTTCAATTCCGGTTCATAGGTGGGATCGAGCATGGCAATCCTGTTGCGTTTAAGTAGTTGATATACTTCCACCTCCTGCTGCTCATTCATGCCTCTCATAAATCCTTCATGCTGAAGGCCGGCTTTAAAATTGTTCTCATTCGGAATGGCAAAATCCCATACCGTCAGGTCAACCGGGATCTCTTTTTTCAGTCCGTCTATTGTAACGGACAGGGTGGTAGTGTATTTACCGGGTTCAGCTTCCTCCTTTTTAAAAGGTACATACTGATCAATCCAGACGATCATGGATTTCTGATTGTCGATCCGGTTATTGAAATCCGGAAGCCACAAAGGGTATATCCAGCGCCTGCTGACTTTTGCAGAATCATCCTGGATAAAACGAAATGGGATAAGCGCATCAGGATACCAGCCATTGCCCAGTGAGGCCTCGGGATAACCGGTGCTGGGTGATTT
>JAWOHR010000224.1:0-3486 GCA_046485075.1 Bacteroidales bacterium | reverse complement strand
CACACTGCAGCCATGGCAAGGTGTGCTGCACTGTCAGTATTCTGGCTTAAGTACCGGGACAGGTAACTCATCATGGTTTCGCATAGTGATTTTGGATATCAAACATTTTATGACTCCTGTCGTATAAACGTAAAAATGATCTATCGAAACCAACCAGTTATCATATGAAATACTTGAACATCCTATTGCTGCTATTACTTTCGCTAACAGCATGCAACAAAAACGATGATGATGACCAACCTGATGATACTATGTATTTTCCTTCAGATAATGAATGGGATACAAGATCCTTATCCAGTTTGGGGTGGAATGAAAATGCTGTTCAGCCATTGAAGGATTACTTAATTCAAAAAAATACCAGGTCTTTTATGATCATTGTCAATGGACGAATTGTAATGGAAGAGTACTTTGACGGACATACTCCAACCACTACCTGGCAATGGAACAGCGCCGGGAAGACATTGGTATCAACCACAACCCTCATTGCCCGGCAGGAAGGACTGCTGAATATTAACAATAAAGTTTCTGATTACCTGGGTACAGGGTGGACAAGTGAACCAACAGAGAAAGAGAATTTAATAACTCTGAAGCATCTGCTCTCAATGACCTCCGGTATCAATGATGAATCCAATCTGGTAATAAAATCGAACTTAACATATCTTGCAGATGCCGGTACCAGGTGGTCCTACCATAATGTCTTTCAGGTACTGATGGATGTTGTTGCTGATGCCGGCAATCAGGATTTTGAAACCTACTTCAATTCCAGATTAAAGACCAGGATCGGGATGGACGGATACTGGAACAACGGGCTGATATTTAAAATCTATCACAGTAATACACGTAGCATGGCAAGGTTCGGACTGTTGGCGCTTAATAAGGGGAAATGGAAGCACGAACAAATATTGAATGAAACATTCTTCACTGAAGGCATCAGTTCTTCACAAAATATCAATCCATCTTACGGATATTTTTGGTGGTTAAACGGAAAAACGAGTTTTATGGTTCCCGGGTCTCAGACTGTTTATCAGGGAACCCTGATACCAAATGCTCCATCAGATATGTATGCTGCAATGGGGGCGGAAGATCAGCGCATTTATGTAATTCCCGGCAAAAAGATGGTTGTCATAAGGATGGGGAATGCATCTGATCCACAGAATCCATCATTTGCTCTTTCCGGTTTTGACAATGATCTTTGGGGAAAAATAAATGCTGTGATAAATGCAAAATAGCATTCTTCGGTAGCACGTCGTTAAACCATTAATGAGGACTCCGCACCCTTGACGGATTTGCTGTGCCGGATTAATAAAATTGACTTCTCCTTCTTTTTAGAGTAAATTTGATTTTGACCTTTAAGTAGCTTGGGATTTTTGAGTCGATTATGTAATCACCATCTAATACGAGAGGATTTTCTATGAGCAATGTAACTATAATGCGTCGCATTCTGTATGTCGGGGCCGGACTCGTCATAGCGGTTATCCTGATCCTGGCATTTATTGTAATTCCTTCTGTTATTAAAGATACATCCCCTCAGGCAGTACCAAAAACTGCAGTACTAGGTATTGTTTTCGTTATTATTATCCACTTGCTTATTGTTGCAGCATTAATACGGACAATTCTTCGTAATAAACAAGGTGGTCGTATTAAAAAAGGACTACTTATTGGCAGTGGAATTGTGCTAGTTTTAATGAGTCTCATGATATTGGATGGCGCATCAGGCTATTCAGATCATACAGATCCTATCATGAACAGAGTGTCTGTTTCAATGTATGTTTGTACCGGATTCAACTTTATTGCCAGTGTATTGGTCTTATTATCTGCGTTTTTTATAAGGCGAATTCATCAACCTTCTTAGTGAGTTACTTCCAATGACCCAATCATGAAAACTGTAAGCATCTTTTTTGCATTGATTGCATTAATTATTCAATCATGCTCAAATGCCGAAAGAAAGACCGATCCTTCAGAGATCAGCTATTTCGAAAAAAATGACACCTCTGTTCAGACAGGTGGCATAAAAATGATAAAAATAGAGACGCCAAAAGGCAATTTCAATGTTTGGACAAAAAGAATTGGGAATAATCCAACGATTAAAGTGCTGTTACTTCATGGAGGGCCGGGTGGAACACATGAATCTTTCGAGTGCTTTGATAGCTTCTTCCCGGAAGCTGGAATTGAATATTATTATTACGATCAGTTAGGTTCGTACTACAGTGACCAGCCTGAGGACACAAGTCTCTGGAAATTAGATCGATTTGTGGAAGAAGTAGAACAAGTCCGTAAGGCCTTGGATCTTAGCAACTCCAATTTCTACTTATATGGGCTCTCCTGGGGGGGAATTCTCGCCATGGAATATGCATTAAAATATCAAAACAATCTGAAAGCTTTGATAATTTCAAATATGATGGCCAGTTGCCCTGAATACGGGAAATATGCAGAAGAAGTCCTATCGAAACAGATGGATGCAGACATACTATTGGAAATTCGGGATTTGGAAGCAAGAAAAGATTTCAGTAATCCCAGATATAATGAATTACTGTTTGATCACTACTATACCAAACATATTTGCAGATTGGATGAGTGGCCGGAGCCGGTTACAAGATTGTTTAAACATTTAAACTATGATATATATGTGCAAATGCAAGGACCAAGTGAGTTTGGAATTGCCGGAAGTTTAGCAGAATGGGATCGGAAATCAGATTTAGTCAGTATTAAAGTTCCGACTCTTACAATAGGAGCAAAATATGATACCATGGACCCTGAACACATGAAGTGGATCTCTTCTCAGGTACAACTGGGCAAATATCTGTATTGTCCAAATGGGAGTCATTTATCCATGTATGATGACCAAAAAATATACTTTCAAGGTCTGATTGAGTTTATCAAAAATGTAGATCAGGGGACTTTCAAAAACGATACTCCCTGATTTTTCTGCCGGATGCTCCGCCCGTTCAATCACCCTGCATTTTTGGCAGTTAAGATTTTGACTTATTGTCTGGATTTTAATTCATAATTTTGACTTGACGCAACCAAAATTAGATCAGACTCATCAACCTTGTGAGACCCGAATATTGAAACTATGAAAAGAACGACCTCTTTTTTATGGGTAATCGTAATTTCAGCTGTACTGTTTGCACTTTCCGGCTGTTCAAAAGACAGGTACCTGCCAGACGCAAACGGACTATTGAAGAAGATTATTTTTGATGGGTACATTACCGAAGAAATCTCGTACAACCAGGATAAAATTGTAGATGAAGTACACAGCACTTCCTTTTACAGGAAATTCCATTATAATCAGTTTCTAAAGCTGACCAAAGAAGAAGTGGCGGTCTCACCAGACCTTTCCAGTTCGTCAATTACACCTGGCACAACGCATGAATTTGTCGATCCTGACAACCGAGGCCACCCCGCTGCCCGCGCCCAGCTCGCTCCACGACCCGGGCGGGTCCGGGGAGACTGGTGTGCCCCGCGAGCCGCTCCCGGCGGGTTACC
>JAWOHR010000146.1:0-19513 GCA_046485075.1 Bacteroidales bacterium | reverse complement strand
ACCTTCTTTCCGAGCAAAGCCGAATGGCGTATGACCGACAGCCCGAAACGTTCCTTAAGAAAATTGAGAAAAACCTCCTCATCCATCCCATCCTCAAAATCGCCCACCATACCCATTCCCACTGCAGGGTTGCTGTTTTCCAGGGGATAGATGTCATAAGCTACCTCTTCGTAGGGATGAGCAGCAACCATTGCCTTCACAACCCTGTTGAGAAGATGTGAGGGAACAATCGTCTCCACCCGGGTTTCCGGTTCCGTGTGCAGTACCCCGGGAATACCCACGAAAGGATCGGTACCCTCTCCTCCCCTGAAAGTCCCGCTCCCCTCAAGGTTAAAACTGCAACTGTCGTAGGCCCCGATCTCACCCGCCCCGGCTTCAAAAATGGCCTCTCTCACCTGACCGGCCAGGTCGGTGGGAACAAAAACCACAAGCTTCTTCAGGAGACCCTTCCGGGGTTCAAGGATCCTCAGGTTCCGGAGTCCCAGCCGCACCGCCATGGCATGATTCACCCCATCGTGAACAGAATCAAAATTGGTGTGACCGCAGTAGAGGGCTATTCCCTCCCGGAGGCTCCTGGCCACAATCCTTTCAGAGGCGGTCTGCCCGGTGACCGATTTAAGCCCGCCGAAAATCACCGGGTGGTGGGAGATAATCAGGTTAAACCCGAGCCGGATGGCCTCCTCCACAACCTCTTCGGTCACATCAAGGGTGATCAGGATCCCGTTCACCTGCATCTCCGGATCACCCACCTGTAAGCCCGAATTGTCATACGACTCCTGCAAAGACAATGGAGCCAGGCGCTCCAGTGCCCCGGTAATCTTTTTTAGTTGTATCATGATTACAGGTTCTCTCTTACCTCTATGAGCAACTCCCTGATATTCTCCAGAGATTTTATAATCTCGAAGTTGTGTTCCGTATCATCCTTGTTCTCCTTCATCTTCATTTTGGCGCCCTTAAGGGTCATCCCCCGCTCTTTAACAAGATGGAAGATGATGTGAAAGTTATCAATGTCCTTCTGTGTGAAAAGACGGTTTCCCTTCTTGTTCTTCTTGGGTTTGATGATGTCAAACTCCTTCTCCCAGAAACGGATCAGTGAAGTATTTACATTGAACATGCTCGCCACCTCCCCTATGGTGTAATAGAGCTTCTCGACTTTTGTCTCCTTGTACGGCATACTCCGGAATTTCAGGTAATTGGTTTCAATTTAGCAAAAAGGCGCCGGAAATCAAACTCCGCTATCCTTATTTCACTGAAAGAGAGCCATCCACACCAACAACCAGTCTCTGGTCAGGGAAATCGGCCCGGCTCAGTTCCATGATCTTATAAATGGCCCGTTTCTGTGCATCGGGCCTCGGACCACCCTCACCCGGTTGGTGAATGGGGATCACCTCACCCGAAAGGAAAGCTCCATCCCTGTTGACATTTACCTTCACAATGGGGGCAATCCCGTTGGGTCCCGACAGGTTAAAGCGCTGGTATGTGGCAAAATTCCCAAGGCTGTAACAGATGAGGCGGTCTTTGTACAGTTCCAGGGCACGCGTAACATGGGGCCCGTGGCCGAATACCACATCGGCGCCGGCATCCACCACATCGTGCGCAAAACGGAAGACGCTTCCCCGGTTCTGCCCCAGGTACTCCTCGTCGCCCCTGACCACATGCTGGTGATCCTTTCCCTCGGCGCCGCCATGGAAGGAGATGATCACCACATCGGCCAGTGAGTCAAGCATGGCCGTGATCCTGGCAGCTCCCCGGTAATCCTTCATATCCATGGTCCCCTTGTTGGGTGCAAAGGCAGCAAATCCGTAGGTCACCCCTCCCTTTTCAAAAATGGTCCACGGATGGGTCTCAAAACCTGCGTAGGCGATCCCCACCGAGTCGAGCAGCAGTGCGGTGGACTCCCTTCCCTCCCGGCCGAAATCATTGACATGGTTATTGGCCACACTCAACACATCATAACCGGCTTCCACCAGGCAGCCGGCAAAATGCTCGGGCATGCGAAATACATAACAGCTGGTGGTATCCTTGCACGCTTTGGGAGTCCCTCCCTTATTGCCGAATCCCCCTTCCAGGTTTCCGAAAAGCAGGTCGCCTGACTGAAGAATAGTGTGCACCGGTCTTAACAGGGGAGAACAATCCTCTCCCGGGGGAAGGTAAAGGGCAGAGGGATAATTTGTGCCCAGCATGATATCCCCGGTTCCGATGATGCAAAGGGTATCCTTCCGTAGCTGAAGAGGTAAAAGCTCCGGTGGTGCAGATGCACTATCGATGGAAACCCACATAGAAAAAGGGGCCACATTTAAAACAAAGGGAATGGGCCCCGGATGAAACAGGATCTTTCCCCTCGAAGAATCCGGCAGCGAATCTGGCAGCGAATCCGGCAGCGCCTCCGGCAGCGAATCCGGCAGCGCCTCCGGCAGCGAACCCGGCAGCGAATCCGGCAGCGAATCAGGCAGCGAATCAGGCAGCGAATCAGGCAACGCCTCCCTGGTCACCTCAATGGTATCCCCAAGGAAAAGGGTGAAAGTGACAAGGGTATCCTGGGCCTGCAATGTGACAGAGGCGATCAGCAGGAACCCGGCAAGGAGCTTATACATTCGGGTCAGGGAAAAATCAATTAATATCGAAAGAAGGGTCGGCCTGGGAGAGCAATCCGATCATCTGGTCGTACTCCTCCGGTGAGAGGTTGTTTGCATAATAGTTCACAGGATCCACCGGACGGCCATTGATGTGGACCTCGTAATGAAGATGGGGGGCCTTGGAGAGTCCCGTGGTTCCAACCTTCGCGATCACCTCACCCCTTTTTACCAACTGCCCCGGATTTACAAGCACCTCGCTGCAGTGACCATACAATGTTCTGTAACCAAAACCATGGTCAACCAGAACCTTCTTTCCGAATCCACCGGCCGAGTAGCCCGCTTCAAGCACCTTGCCATCGGCAGTTGCATAGATGGGGGTTCCCCGCGGGGCTGAGAGATCGATCCCTTCATGGGGCCTGACTACCTTCAGGATGGGGTGATACCGCATACCGAATGAAGAACCGAAGCGGGTCAGGTCCTTCTGACTGATGGGTTGAATGGCAGGCCTGGCAGCCAGCCTCCCCTCCTTGGTCCTTGCCATCTCAATCACCTCATCGAAGGAGGTGGACTGAACCACAAGTTTGCGTTCGAGCAGGTCGATATTGAGATTGGTCCTGATCAGCAGATCAGAATGTTGATAATTTCTCAGGAAGGCATATTTTTCTGACCCGCCTACACCTGCCATCCGCTGAGTGGCCGGCCATGGATCCTGCTCAAAATAAACCCTGTAGATCTGATCATCGTTGTAGGCTATATGGTTCAGCGACTTCTCCAGCTGTTCCACATCCCTGTTCATCAGCTCCATTTCGTAAACAACTTCCTGCTGGCGGGCAACAAGTGACTCTTTACGAGGCGATTCCGCATAAGAATCGCGCAACATAACGATGGAGAAGGCCCCCATGAAAGAAAGCCCTGCAAAAAGCAGGAATTGAAGGAATTTTTGTTTCCCTGAGGGTTGAATCCTCTGGTATGAAAGGGTCGTGGGGTTAAACTTAAATCGGTCCATTCAGTTGCAATATACAAAAAAGAGTGATTAATCAAAGGATTGTCCCGACAGGATAGAGGCGAGGATTACCTGGTCATATTGCTTGGGCGTGAGTTCCAGGAAGAAAAAGTTAATGGGGTTTACCGGCTCTCCGTTCAGTTGAACCTCGTAATGAAGATGTGGAGCCACGCTCAGACCCGACTCCCCCACCGTGCCGATCACCTCCCCCCGCTTCACGGTTTTGCCACTGCGGACCTGTAACTGGTCCATGCATGCATAAAGGGTTTTGTAACCATAACCGTGATTGATCACGATCCGGTTACCCAGTCCCCGGGCCGATCGCGTCACACTTTCCACCGTCCCGCTCCCCGTAGCCATCACAGGCGTTCCCACGGGAGCCGAAAAATCGATTCCGGTATGCATCTTCATGATTTTATAGATGGGATGAATGCGGTGCCCGAATCCCGATGCAATCAGTGAGAGATCAGGGTTTCTGATGGGCTGAATGGCAGGGATAACCGCCAGCATCTCCTTCCGGTTTTCGCCCCTGATCATCAATACGTCGAACAGGAGGGCTGTCTCCCGGTTGTGTTGCATCAGTGAATCCGACTTCCGGGCCGTATAGTAGACCACATCTTTGTTGGAAGACTGAAGCAGGTGCTGGAAAGTCATCCCCGAACGCGGAAACGCTTCGGTTTGCACCGGCTCGGCATCAAAAATGACCCGGTAAATATCCCTGTCGATCCTTTGGATCTCCTGCATCACCGTATCCACCCGGCTTTTTCTCTCACTGAGCTCCTGAAACTGTTGCTGCAGAATCTCATTCTCCCTTCTGATCTGCCGCTCCCTGGGGGTGTCAAAAAAGAGAGAATAGACCACATTCAGAAGCAGAGCCATTACCAGGACTGCAAACCCGTAGATCACCACACGCCAGATGCGTGCCCCCAGACTCTTGTCCAGGGTGTTATATTTGAGCTCCTCGGGGTTGAATTTGAATTGCGATTTCGCCATTCAGCAAAACTTTCCGCGAAAATAGCAAATAAATCTTAACTATTTCTGGCTGTAGGACTGGGGCTGATAGGAACCGGCGGCACCGGATGCTTTCATGGCAAGGAGTGTATACTCTCCCGGAGTGAGGTTCTCGTAGAAAAAATACATGGGATCCACAGGGTGGCCATTTTTACACACTTCGTAATGAAGGTGGGGTCCGGTCGAGCGTCCGGTACTGCCCATTTTACCCAGCACTTCACCTCTTTTCACCTTTTGGCCCGGTTTTACCAGGATCTCCTTCATGTGTGCATATCTTGTGATATACCCGAATCCATGATCCACCACGACCTCTTTACCATAACCCTGGCGGCTGAAATGGGCCGTCACCACGGTTCCATCGCCGGTGGCATGAATATCCAGCCCTAACGGTCCGGCCAGGTCGAGGCCATGGTGAGATGCACGCAGCCCGGTAAAGGGATCCCTCCTGTAGCCGAAGGATGAAGTGATCCAGAACGGATCGGCAGGGGAGATGGGATTGATGGAGGGTTTGCAGGCCAGGAATTTCTGGTTGCTGACCGCCTCTTCATAGACACTCTCCAGGCTGCTGGTCTGGATCAGCTGCCGGCTCGAAATCTTATCGATCCGTTGTGAAACATTCCTGACCAGTCCCGGTTCCCGGATATTCGTGAAGTGGTTGTACGAATCTGAACCTCCCGTACCCGCATCCCTGATGGTTGATGGAATAGGCTCAAGACTCAGGATGGAGCGGTAAAACCCGTCATCCCGGTTGCGCAGTTCCGAAAGCTGCGATTCCACCTGCTTCAGGTTGCTGTTGAGCGCCAGATATTCCGATCGCAGCTGGGCATTCTCCTGTTCATAAATGATTTGCCTTGGAGTCGGATTGTACCGTTCAAATCCAAACCTCATCAGTACGGCCAGGGCAATCAGGCCAAAACCAAAAAACAGGGAAAACCGGATCCACTGTCTCCTGGAGAACCTAACAGGCTCTACACGAAGTGTTTCGGAGTTGAAAAAATATCTTTTGGCAAATAAACTCATCATTCCAATCGCATAAATATAAAAAAAATTATTTTTGCTCCTCTAAGGCTTTTTAACGTAACTTCTCCCTCCGGGTTACGTTTTGCCGGTAAAAAATAATTTTGACCAATGACTTCCCAAGAGATACGAACAGCCTTTTTAAATTATTTCAAGGACAAAAATCACCAGGTTGTCCCCTCTGCCCCCATGGTATTAAAGAACGACCCCACCCTGATGTTCACCAATGCGGGAATGAACCCGTTCAAGGACATCTTCCTGGGGAACCGGAAACCCGATTCGAAACGGGTTACCAACACCCAGAAGTGCCTGCGGGTTACAGGGAAGCACAACGACCTGGAGGAGGTGGGACACGACACTTACCACCACACCATGTTCGAAATGCTGGGGAACTGGTCCTTCGGCGATTACTTTAAAGAGGAGGCCATCCGGTGGGCCTGGGAATTCTTAACCGGGCGCATGAAGCTGGACCCGGGCCGCATCTACGTTACCGTTTTCGAAGGCGATGAGAAAGACGGGGTGGAAAGGGACCAGGAGGCAGCCGGAATATGGGGTACATTACTCTCCCCCCCCCACATCCTCGACGGATCAAAAAAAGATAATTTCTGGGAGATGGGCGAAACCGGCCCCTGCGGTCCATGTTCCGAGATCCACATCGACCTGCGGGATGAGCAGGACCGTAAAAAGGTGGGAGGCGCCAAACTGGTCAACAGCAGCCATCCGCTGGTGATCGAGATCTGGAACCTGGTCTTCATCCAGTACAACCGGAAAGCCAACGGTCAGCTGGACACCCTTCCCGAGAAGCATGTGGATACCGGAATGGGGTTCGAAAGGCTCTGTATGGCCCTGCAGGGTAAAAAATCCAATTACGACACCGACCTCTTCCAGCCCATCATCAGCACACTTGCAAAAAACACCGGACACCTTTACGGCAACGATCCTATGCCCGATGTGGCCATGAGGGTGGTGGCCGACCACCTGAGGGCCATCTCGTTCTCCATTGCCGACGGACAGCTACCCTCCAACAACAAGGCCGGCTACGTCATCCGGAGGATCCTCCGGCGTGCCGTCCGCTATGGATATACATACCTCGGTCAGAAGGAGCCCTTTATCCATAAGCTGGTCCCCGTTCTGGCTTCCACCATGGGGGAGAGCTTCCCCGAATTGCAGGCCCAGCAGGAGCTGATTCAGAAAGTGATCCGGGAGGAGGAACAATCCTTCCTCTCCACCCTCGAAACAGGCATGCGCCTGCTGGATGACCTGGTGGAGAAGGCCGGGAGATCGGACCGCAGGGAGATTTCCGGTAAGGAGGCCTTCTCGCTTTATGATACCTTTGGGTTTCCACTGGATCTCACCGAGCTGATCCTCTCCGAAAAGGGGATGAGGGTGAACCGGGAGGAGTTCCGCATTGAAATGGATGCGCAGAAAAACCGCTCCAAAAAGGCCGCAGAGACCGAATCGGGCGACTGGGTCGAGCTCCTGGCCGGTGACCGTGAGGAGTTTGTGGGTTACGACAGGCTCTCCACCGACATCAGGATCACCCGCTACCGCAAAGTGGTGGCCCAACAGAAGGAGGTTTACCACCTGGTCTTTAACCTCACACCCTTCTATGCCGAGAGCGGGGGCCAGGTTGGCGACCGGGGCTTCATCGAAGCCGGCGGAGAGAAAACCGAGATCATCGATACGAAAAAGGAGAATGAACTGATCATCCACGTCGCAAAGCAACTCCCCTCCGACCCCGGCGCAACTTTTCATGCAGCGGTGGATGCGGAGCGCCGAATCAGAACGGCCAACAGCCACACGGCCACACACCTGATGCACCATGCCCTGCGGGAGGTCCTCGGGAAACATGTGGAGCAAAAAGGCTCCCTGGTTGAACCTGACTACCTGCGCTTCGATTTCAGCCACTTTCAAAAGATGACCGATGAGGAGATCCGCGAGGTGGAACACCGGGTGAACCGGATGATCCGGCAGAACAGCGAAATGGAGGAGCACCGTTCACTACCGATGACCAAAGCGCTCCAGATGGGCGCCATGGCACTTTTCGGGGAGAAGTATGGCGATGCGGTGAGGGTGATCCGCTTCGGCGACTCGGTGGAGCTGTGCGGGGGAACCCATGTGAAGGCCACCGGGCAGATCGGGGTATTCAGAATCTTCAGGGAATCCTCCATCGCTGCCGGGATCAGGCGGATCGAGGCTTTTACCGGGGAGATTGCCGAGCGCTACATCGACGAAAACATGGACATGATGCGGCAGATCGCATCCACCTTCGAAAATCAGAAAGACCTGGTAAAGGCGGTCAAAGGCGCCCTGGAGGAGAACAGCAAGCTGGCGAAGCAGGTGGAGCAGTTTCAGCATAACATGCTGGGCGTGATTGCCAGGAACCTTGAACAAAAGCTGGAACACCTCGGCGATCAAGGGGTAATCGTCTCAAGGGTAGATCTTGAAAATCCTGCCCACCTCAGGGACCTCTCCTTCCAGGTACGCTCCCGGTACCCCAATATCAGCCTGGTCCTGGGTACCGAAATCGGGGGGAAAGCCCACCTCTCCATTATGCTTTCCGATCCCCTGATCCGGGATACCGGTCTGAACGCCTCTTCCATGATCCGCGAGGTCTCCGCTGAGATCCAGGGCGGCGGCGGCGGTCAGCCCTTCTTCGCCACGGCCGGCGGTAAAAACCCCGCCGGGATCGACTCGGCACTCAGCAAGGCCAGGAAACTAATTCTGGAGGCCGTTGGTTAAACCTGGTCTGCGGCTGGTAAGCAGTAACCCTGCGAACATAATGGCGCCGTTGGCAATCAGCAGTTCGAACCCGAATTTGTATCCGTTGAAGAGTTCGGCTGAGTAGCGGCCTAAAAGGAAGGAAAGGAGGGGCGAGAGGATGGCCAGCAGCGGCACCAGGCGGTCGCGCGGCTGCCGGCGGTTGAAGAGGCCAAAAGCATAAAGTCCATTGATAACCTTAAGCTGACAATCTGTCTACAGTATTTGCTTAATTCGACGAAAAAACACTAACTTATTCAGGACTTTTGTCCAATACAACCTACATGAATAAAAAGGCCATCCTCCCGATCGTTATCTTTTTTTATTCAGTTTCGATCATGAATGCCCAAAACAAAGACACCCTTTGGTTTGAAGATTTTGAACGGGCATGGTATGATAACTGGTATGTTGATGTAGGGACTTGGGAAGTTGGCACCCCAACAAGCGGGCCTCAGGCAGCTTTTACAGGAAATAATTGTGCTGCAACCATTTTGAATGGAAATTATTCAGATAATGTCGACACCAGGTTAATCAGGTTCACATCATTTGTTGTCCCACCCGCATCTTATAATCCCCAAATCAGGTTCTGGCACTGGTTTAGTTTCTCCGCAAGTGATTGGGGTGAAATACAGATCAAAACGGTCAATGGAAATTGGAAGACCATTTCGGTCAGATATGATAGCAGTGGAGGAAATGTTTGGTCTCGATCATCAATTAGTCTCTCAGATTACGCTGACTCAACAGTCCAAATCGCGTTCTATTTCCATTCGAGACCACTTATTAGCTCTCCGGATGTCAGTTCTGGCTGGTATATCGATGATATCGCATTTACCACCGGCCCAGATTTTTTTAAGAACCCTGATGATCTTGAATCAGGAGTTGGGGACTGGTCAATTGAAAAAGGAACCTGGGAGATTGGAATACCAGCATCGGGCCCGGGCAATGCACATAGCGGACAAAATTGTTTTGCGACAAACCTTCATGGAAATTATGTCGAATACGTGAACAGCAGATTAATAAGCCCTTCTTTCATCGTACCGGCAAATTCTGAATATCCAAGAATTCATTTTTGGCATTGGTGGAGCTTTTCCTCAGAGGATTGGGGAGAAGTTCAGATAAAAACCAGAACTGGCTCATGGAAACCTGTGACTATAAGATATGACAATTACAGTGGTCCTTCTTGGTACCGCGGAGATATAGATTTGTCTGAATATGCTGATTCCATCATTCAAATCGCCTTCTTCATTCATTCTCAGCCAAGAATATCATCTCCAGATGTAAGTGCTGGATGGTATTTAGATGATATTACATTAGTGACCGGTACATATATATTCAATAATCCTGAAGACTTTGAACTTGGGCAGAATGATTGGATAGTAGATAAGGGAATTTGGGAAGTCGGTGCTCCCACCAGTGGACCGAACAATGTTCAGGGGGGGGAGAATTGCGTTGCCACAAACCTTCATGGAAATTATCACGAATACATCGACAGTAGATTTATTAGCCTGCCATTCAAAGTGCCAGCTGGATCAGAGGGCCCCGCGCTTCGATTCTGGCATTGGTTTAGTTTTTCTTCAGAAGATTATGGTCAAGTGCAAATCTCCACTGATCATATGAAAACCTGGATACCAATTTCTCCCCAGCCTTTTACTTCAAGTAGTGGATCCTGGTCCCCTTTTTATATCCCGCTCACCTCTTATGCTGATTCAGTGGTTCAGATCGCTTTTTATTTCCATTCTCGACCTCGTATCTCATCTCCTGATGTCAGTTCTGGCTGGTACATCGATGATATTAAGATCCATGACAACTCGGATTTGAACCTTTATGCAGGACCTGATCTCTCTCTTAATCCTTGTGAGTCAGCTATTTTAAATGCAAGTTTAGATGGAGGAACCGGACCATATATTTTCACATGGATCCCGGAAAAAGGACTTGATGATCCCAAATCCCTGACACCGGTGAGCAGTCCCTCAGATACAACAGTGTACACCCTGAAAGTGACCGATGCCAACGGTTGTTTCAGAACAGACAGGGTGGTTGTCAATGCACATTGCGAAGCTGACAATACCGAAACGGATATCCTCACATATAGTCTGGGTAAGCCACCCCAGTCGGGAACTGCAAGCATCAATCGGGATAATCATTTAGTGGACCTCGAAGTTGTCTATGGTACTGATTTGACCGAACTCGCAGCGACATTCACCTTGTCAGAAGGTGCTACAGCCACAGTGAATGGAGTAACACAGCAAAGTGGGTATACCACCAATGATTTTACAAATCCAGTCACTTACACAATCACAGCAGAAGATGGTGTAACTATGCAGGATTGGCTGGTCACGGTTTCCATAGCGGAGGTGAAACCACCTGAGATACTTTCTTATGGCTTTGGTACGCCTCCTCAAATGAACGCTGCCATTATCAATCCGGGGCGACATACGGTGGATTTAAAAGTGGAACACGGGACTGATGTGACAGGACTGGTTGCATCCTTTGTACTTTCAGATGGGGCCACAAGTACAGTGAGCGGGATTGTACAGGAAAGCGGAAAAACAGCCAACGATTTTTCGGTACCCGTCACCTATTCAATCACAGCAATTGACGGAGAAACCATTCAGGACTGGGTGGTAACAGTTGATGTTGCATCTTTGGTAGATACCGACATCCTGACTTTTAGTTTCGGCCAACCTCCCCAGACTGGTGAAGCTGTCATTAATCCTGTCACTCACACGGTGGATATCTTAGTCGCACATGGTACAGACCTGTCAGATCTGGTTGCTTCATTTACGCTTTCCGATGGAGCCATAGCAAGAATAGGTGGTGTGGACCAGCTTAGTGGAATTAATACAAACGATTATACAAATCCGGTCACATATACTGTGACCGCTTCCGATGGGGAAACGGTCCAGAACTGGATTATTACTGTGAACGAGGACTTTGCCATCGGCTTTGAAGAGGATCTCATCCATGGGATGAAAATCTACCCCAATCCGATTACAGATCAAGCTGTGATCGAGGTAATCAATCTTGATCATTCCAACCTCAGTTTATGTATCTACGGAGCGCTTGGAAACAAAATTTTCGAGAAAGCGATTCTTAGATCAGAGATCATTTCGCTAAGTAAGGAGAACCTTAACGAGGGTGTATATGTGGTCGTGCTGAGGGGAGAAAAAGTGCATGTGAATATGAAGGTCATTGTCCTATGATGCCGGATGTTCTTTGATAGGGCTTAGCTCCGTTCTATTGATCTTTGACACAACGGACAGAGAATCCGTTGGTTTTGTTGTAGTCACTTCGGTAGATCTTGCCGATATTATAGCTTAGGCTCCTGGCCTTTGCCTCCGACAGGTTCTTGTCAGTGATGGTCCAGAAAAAGGCGCTGCTTCCGACATTGAAGAATGTTCCATAGTCATACCGGTTCCCCCCCGGAAGCGCAGTAAATCCGCTGGTATTGTCCGCTCCCGAATTGGGATTGTTCCAATGGGTTATCCCCACTTCCTTCAGTTTTCCTCCCTCGGATGATCCGCGCCAACCTGTATTATCCGCTTCTATCTGGGTCATCCCGAGTTGCATTTCCATCTGTTTCCATTCACTGTCGCTGGGAAGGTGCCAGCCTGTCGGGCATACCCCCTGGACGGTACTAGGATTTATATCATTCCCTATGGCTCCGTTCAAGGCAGCTGCCCAGGTATACAATGCCCCGTATGTATCTCCCGTGCTTGCATTGTTGTCATTCCAGCAGTAGGCCTTATCAGAATAGATCAAAGCATCCCACATGGAAGTATTCTCAACCAGTGGAATCGGGGTACCGTCAGAAAAATGTTTCACTTTCAAATTCTCTTTCATCCAGGTTTGCTCACCGATCAATATAGTTTGGTAAATGTTACCATCATAGTCAGTAACCAAGTCCGTATTGGTATTGAAACTCACTTCATTTCCATATCCAGTTCCAATAAGATTGGTCGCATAGGCTCTTACGTAATATTGAGTATTGGTCTCGAGGCTGGTAATATCGCTGATGAAAACCCCGACTCCTTCCCCGTTTGTAGTTTTGGAATCCGTGATCTTAGGACCCGGAGAAGTACTCCAGCAAACTCCCCTGGCTGTGATTGCAGAACCACCCTCTGAAATAACTTCACCACCTGATCGAGCTGTAGTAGGTGTAATATCAATAACTGCGGAGGTGGTTACTTCCGGTATTGTGGCCGGGCAGTCATCTGTAGTAAAGACCTCCTGGGCTCCATATTCAGTTCCGACTAAACTTTTGGCATATGCCCTCACATAATAGGTGGTACCACAATTTAGTCCGGTCAGATTACTGGTAAAAATCCCGGGACCCATTCCATCACTTGAAGTTTCATTGGAAATAGTGGGGCTGGGTGAGGTACTCCAGCACACACCCCTGGCAGTGACAGCCTGGCTGCCTTCATCTGTAACATTACCTCCCGATTGTGCGGTATTTTCAGTGATGTTGCTGACAGTGGCCGTAGTGACCGTAGGTGGAGTCGGACTGGAGCTGGTAAACGGGACCTGCTCTCCATATGCCGTTCCGGAGGCATTTGTGGCATACGCCCTTACATAATACTGTACTCCACCTGATAACCCGGTGATTAAACTTGTGTAAGGACCAATTCCACCACCATCTTCTGAATGAGGATCAGACAAGGTGGGATCCTGGGTTATACTCCAGCACACTCCCCTCATGATCACTGATGCTCCTCCGTCATCGGTAATGTTCCCTCCGCTTTCTGCCGTGGTTTCACCAATGTTGGTTACCGGGGTGGTTGTTAAATTTGGAAGGGCTGCCGAACACTCCGATGTAATAAACATAACTTGTGCACCGTAAGAAGTGCCAGATGCATTGGTGGCATAAGCCCTTGCATAATAGGTTTGCATACAATTCAAACCGGTGATGATTACTGAAAACGAACCCATTCCGTTTCCGCCAGGCACATAATCACCAGTAAGTGTGGGATTCTGTGAGATACTCCAGCAGACTCCTCGTTCTGTAACAGCAGACCCCCCATCTTCAATCACATTTCCTCCACAAATGGCTGAAGTTTCAGTCGTTGTGCCGGCATCTGATGTTGTAACAACTGGAAGTCCGGCAGAACATGCCAATGTTAAAAAACTGATGGTATCCCCATATCCAGTGCCCAGGGAATTGCTTGCATAGGCCCTCACATAATACTTCGTATTGCAGTTCAAGCCTTCCATGAAGCTGTCAAAATTGCTACTTCCGGTACCGTTGCTGGTATGGTCGCCAGAAACAACAGGTTCCTTGCTTGTACTCCAGCAAACACCCTTGGCAATTATATCATCACCTCCATCTTCAATGATTGTCCCTCCTGAACTGGCAGAAATTTCAGTTATGGAGGAAATTGCAGATGTCTGGATAACGGGTAGCCTAATCATGGTCTTAAATGAGACCACTTTACCGTAAGCAATTTCATCCTTATCGCTTGCGTAGGCTCTTACATAATAGCTCGTATTCCCGGATAGATCGTTGAAGGTGCTTTGAAAAGTCCCCGTGGAATTCTTGGATCCCAGCTCGCTTTTTATACTATTCTCCAAATTGGGATCTCTATTTTCTGAATAGCAAAAACCATATTGCTCCACATCACCATTCCCCATAAAGATGATTGAGCCTTCAACTTTAAATGATGCACTCTGCAGCTCAAATATCGAATCCGTCTGCACGATGAGCCTGCGCTCTGGCTCAAACTTCTTGCACATCACCAGGATCAGCAATAAAGGCAGCAGCAGAGCCGGAATTTGGCTGAATCTGATGTCAAATTGTTTTGCAGGCTTACCTGATTTCATGAGATTATTCTCGATTGTCCTTTAAAAAAACAAAATCTCCTCCCTCACTCCCCACATTTGGAATATCTCCATACCTGGGAAGTGTAGAATTATTAAAAATCACGGGATCTTTTAAGGCATTATACAGTTCCTCGGCTGAAATGTACTCGGATTGGTTATCTTCCAGTTGCTTGATCAGGTACTTAACAAAAGCACTCTCATCCGGAACTTCTGTCATATTGCCGCTGGTAAGGACTTTTCTGCTCGGGGTATTATAGACCATATCATACTTGATCTCTATGGGCATGCTTACTGCCCTTGATGTGAAAATAGAGCCTGCAAAACATGCATCTGTAATCAACAGGGTATGTTTCGACTTTATCCCACGAATTTGATTCATCAGTGTACTGTTTTCCAACCAATCAGCGGTATTTGTAGAAGCATCTGACGGAAGCCAATACCCTATATTGGCTTCTTCATCATAAGATCCATGTCCGGCATAGAAAATCAGCAGATTGTCATCAGGTGTGACCTTTTCCCTTAATAAATTCAATTGTTGAATGATATCGTTCCTTCTGGGATTCCTGAGAAATACAGTATTTTTCTCATCGAAGTTATAGTAGCGGGTCAAAACCCGGTATAGCGCAGATGCATCAGCAAGCGGATTATCCAGATCCTCCAGGAAATCATTCTCATACTCATTGATTCCAATCAACAATCCGTAATACTTTGATTCCAAATGAATTCTGTCTGCTAAAGTGACGACAGGTGGCATATAATTGACAATGTATACCTGTTCCTGCCGGTTTTCGTTAACATCCATAGCTGCAATCCTCACCTCATTTTCACCAGCCACAAGAAACAGGGTGGTTCCAACCTGACCTTTTTCATTCACAACAGGAACCGAGCGGTTTACTGAAACAAATCTTATCTCGCTTTTATCAGATACTTCTAAAATAAGATCGAATTGATCTTTTTTTGTATGAAAAGGAACCCCAAGTTTAAGTGCGGGATTCAGAATATTTATTACAGGGGGAACGGTGTCCACTTCTTCCACCGGCACATTGTTCACATGGAAACTGGCTGTACCACTCTTGATACGCTGAGCATGTAATGAGATTGTCGTACCCAGGGTAATGAATAACATAATCAGTCTCATCATTCTCATACAACTGTTTGTTAAATTCTAAATCAAAACTTATATGAAATTTCAATTATTGGTGAATGGGTCATAGCACTGTAGCCTCCGTTAAATGATATCTTTTGGTGATCATTTGAAGTTCCAATAATGGTCCAGACCAGATCTGTAACCCAGATTCCAATGGCAACGAACGCCAATGATTCGGAAATTACATCCTGCCTGGAAGCTTTCGTATAGAGAGCATTGGCATCATCAACTGTTTCTGCAGCCAAAAAATCATCATAAGAAGATATAGCCATACGATTCAAAGCGATGGCCCCACCCAGGCATCCATATGCAGCTAGCCCTTTGATCCAGTGTGGTTTACCTTTCACCTTTGTTAACCCAAGTCCGGGGAAAGCCACTGATTGAAGAATCAGGGAAGTCCGCTTATAACCCTGGGTAGACTGTGTCGGGAGTATTACTTTCTCCGCATAAATATTGATAAAAATTTCAGCATTCAAAAAAATGTTATCTGCCTCAAGGTCCCAAATAATGCTTTTCTTCGTTCCTCCACTTACATTCCCCCCAATGTCTCCATAAAAAGCCTTTGCATTGATGGGAGCTCCCTCTTCATTTTGTATCTCCAATTGAATATTAAATATTTCCGATGGTTGACTATTAAGAATGTCGTATGTAATATGGATTTTGTTACCCTTCAATTCTATGGTGGGAGCAGGGATTTCAATCGAATTTTGGGCATTACAAACCGGACCAATTGCCAGGAAACATATGAAAAGCCAAAGTGGTATGGTCTTCATTTTCATTGGTCTGTTTTCAAATTCCAAATCAATCTGGAGGTAGTTAAATATAGCAAGAGACCCTCTAACTCGCAAATCTTATTTGAATATCAGTTCGATTCAAACCTCTTATTACTCCTCTTACTTGTAAGTAGCAGTGCCACGAACATGATGGCGCCGTTGACAATCAGCAGTTCGAACCCGAATTTGTAACCGTTGAAGAGTTCGGCTGAGTAGCGGCCTAAAAGGAAGGAAAGGAGGGGCGAGAGGATGGCCAGCAGGGGTACCAGGCGGTCGCGCGGCTGCCGGCGGGTGAAGAGGCCAAAAGCATAAAGCCCCAGTAGAGGGCCGTAGGTGTAGCCGGCCACACGGAAGATGGCGGAGATCACATTCTCATCCTGGATGGCCCTGAACAGCATGATGACAATGCCCAGCACCACCGAGATGCCCAGGTGAACCCACCGGCGGGTCCGGGTCAGTTGCCGCTCCTCCATGCGCCGTCCATCCAGGATGTCCACCGTGAAGGAGGTGGTCAGCGACGTGAGGGCCGAATCGGCACTGGAATAGGCCGCAGCCAGCAGTCCCACGATAAAAAAGACCCCCACCACCTGGGGAAGGGTTCCGCCCGTGGCAATAAGCGGAAAGAGGTCATCGGTCGACCCGGGTACGGCAATCCCGGCATGCGATGCAAACTGGATCAGTACAGCGCCCAGGAAAAGGAAAAGGAGGTTGACCGGGACAAGCGAGAAACTCATGAGGTAGATGTTCTTTTGGGCATCACGGATATTCCTGCAGCTCAGATTCTTCTGCATCATATCCTGGTCCAGTCCCGTCATCACGATGGCGATAAAGGCCCCGCTCAGAAAATGTTTGATGAGGTGGTTCTCGCTCTGCCATCCATCCCAGACCCAGATCCGCGATGAGTCGCTGCGGACGACCCGGTGAATCATTTCGCCCATGGATAGGTCCATGGAGCGGGTGATCAGGATGATGGAAGCCACCACGGCAGCGAGCATAGACAATGTTTGCAGGGTATCGGTCCAGATAATGGTCCGGATCCCACCCCTGAAGGTATAGAGCCAGATCAGCGCAATGGTTACCATTACAGTCACATAGAACGGGATGTTCCACTCCCGGAAAACGGTGGAATGAAGTACGCTGGCCATGAGGAACAACCTGAAAGAGGCCCCGATGGTGCGTGAAAGCAGGAAAAAAGAGGCCCCAGTTTTGTATGAGGATCGTCCGAACCGCTGCTCCAGGTAGCCGTAGATGCTGGTCAGCTTCATCCGGTAGTAGAGCGGCAACAGCACCTGGGCAATCACCACGTACCCCGCCAGGTAACCCAGCACCATCTGCATATAGGTAAACTGACTCGATACCACCCAACCGGGAACCGAGATAAAGGTAACCCCCGAAAGGGAGGCCCCGATCATCCCGAAGGCCACCACGAACCAGGGCGATTTCCGGTCGCCCAGGAAAAAAGAGTCATTCCCCGCCCCCCTGCCGGATATCCAGGAGATACCCAGCAGCAGCAGGAAATAGGCAGCAATAATGGACAAGATCAGTGTGGATGACATCTGCTTTATTCAAAACCGTGTCAAATTTGATCAATTTGCTGAGATGAAGAAAATATTTGTTGCTATTTTTGATCTCTCCTTTTATAACACGATGCAGCAAAACTATTCATCCAGACTGCTTGAAGAGGCCGTGGAAGAGTTCGCCACGCTCCCCGGGATCGGAAGAAAAACCGCCCTCAGGCTTGTATTACACCTTCTGAAACAGGAAAATAAGACGGTGGAACATTTCGGAAACACCATCCTCAGGATGAAAACCGAGATCAGGAGCTGTCGTTCGTGTCACAACATCTCCGATACGGAGCTGTGCAACATCTGTGCCGATCCTTACCGCGACAAACAGACCATCTGCGTGGTGGAGTCGATCCGGGATGTGATGTCGGTGGAGAATACACAACAGTTTTCAGGGGGTAATCCCGCGGAAACGATCCGCTGTTGGACGGATGGGATATCGTATTCCACGCGGTGGATCTGCCAGGTATTCTCCACGGTATCGTAAATACCGCAGGAAGCACGCGGGTCATGGTCTCTGGGTTGACCAACTGAACCGGGATTAAGAATCATGCGGTGACGGATGTGGATGAGTTCATCGGATTTTAGAATTTTTTTGGACATCCGGTCATGTTTTTGGTCGAGGGTAAAACAAACAGGCAGGTGCGAGTGACCGACAAATCCCAGGTCTTTTTGAATGAAAGCAATCGCCATCCGCGCGGATAAAGGATCAAGAATGTACTCCCAGATCGGATTGCGCGGGCTGCCGTGGGCAAGGATGGCGGACTCGGTTTCAACAGTCTCAGGCAGGGATTTGAGATATTCCACACTCTCAGCAGAAACCATCGAGCGTGTTACCAGGATGGCTTGTTCCGCGTCATCGTTGAATTTTTCAATGTTGCGCAGCCCACTGACAGCTGCGTCGTGGTTGCCCATGATACAGATAATATTGGGGAGCTCGCGCACCCGTTTTATACAGGCGTCAGGATCAGGGCCGTAGCCCACCAGGTCTCCCAGGCACCAGACACCATCCACCTGACCAGCGGAAGTTAAAACAGCCTCGAGGGCTGTGAGGTTTGAGTGAATATCAGAAATTACCAGTATGCGCATAATCCCCTTAATCCCAATTTTAGGATGCTGCAATCGATCCTGTAAAAAGTGGTTTCCATTAATTGGTTTATTGACACCTCTTCGCTGGAGGTTAACCTAATTGTACTCTCAACTTTGCCTGATTTAACCTTACTTTATCTTTTCAATTATCTCAGCCGCGTGATCGTACCTGCTGAAGGCTGGCATGAGATAAACCCCCTGGGCAAACGGTTTAATTTGCTCCACGAGCTGCACCGTGAGCGATACGCCGGTTTTCGCACCCCGATCACCGCTGCTGCGCATTCGTTCGTGAATCTCTTCTGGAATCTCGATGCCCGGGACCTCCTGCTGCAGGAATGCGGCATGGCGTGCGCTCGCGAGGGGTAAAAGCCCGACGATGAGCGGGATGGTAAGTTTTATACCTGCTTTTTCAACCTCAGAAAGAAAGCGGGGGACCAGATCAGCATTGTAAATCGGCTGCGTGAGGATGAAATCCGCCCCGGCGCGGATCTTCCGGCGCAGGTTTTTCAATTCTTCCTCGATATTTACGGGATTCAAGTTGAGGGCACAACCGGTGAAGAATTGAGTCGGCTGACCGATGTCGCTGCCGGCGTGGTCCACCCCGGTGTTAAACCCCTGCTTGATCAACTTGATCAATCCCGAGGGTACCAGGTCAAAATTGTCCATGGCGTCAGGATAGTCACCGATGGAGGTGGGATCGCCCATAACAACGAAGACATTGCGGACTTCAAGCGCATGCGCGGCGAGCAGGT
>JAWOHR010000175.1:0-11728 GCA_046485075.1 Bacteroidales bacterium | reverse complement strand
GTCAAAGGAAAAGAGGAACCCATCGTCCGGGTGAACAGGTATACGCACAGGGGACCGGTGGTGAGTGAATTCAGGGGAGTGGATAACCACGTGATCTCACTTCGCTGGCAGGGTCGGGAATTCAGCAATGAACTCCGAAGCTGTTACCTGCTGAACCGGGCAGCCGGCTGGGATGATTTCAGGGAAGCAGTAAATACATTTCATTCGGTCAGTCAGAACATCGTCTATGCCGACCGGTTTGGTAACATTGGACTTCAGACAGCCGCAGGGGTTCCCATCCGCAACGGAGGGGGGATCCTGGTGTACCCGGGCGACACATCCCTGTCTGACTGGATCGGGCAGGTTCCCTTCGAAGAGCTACCCTACACTTTTAACCCGGAGTGTGGCTATGTTTCCAGCGCCAATAACAGAACCGCTGATGATGACTATCCCTATTACATTGGGACCTGGTTCAGTCTTCCCAACAGGATCGAACGAATCAGGGAGATGCTGGATAGCCAGCCCAAATTCGATGTGGAAGATTTCAAAAGGATGCTGAGGGACCAGACCTCCCATTTTGCGAAAAAGATGACCCCCGTATACCTGGCAGCGCTGGAGGGTAAAACCGAAGGTATTTACAAAGAGGCCCTTTCAGAACTGAAGCAGTGGGATTACAACATGGAAGCCACCTCCTCCGCGGCCCTGATATTCGAAATAATGTGGCTGGAGCTGAACAGAACCATTTTCAGTGATGAACTGGGAAAAGATCTCTACCCGTTGATGCTCAGTGAAAACATCATTCCCCGTAACCTGATCAACCGTGTAAGGATATCCGGAGAATCGGCCTGGTGCGACGATATCACCACCGAAGGGATCACTGAGGGCTTCCAGGATAACATAGCTGCAGCCTTCACACAGGCGGTGGATACCATAGCCTCCATGTTCGGGGAAGATCCCGGGAGCTGGGAATGGGGAGATCTGCACAAAGTCTCCCTGATGCATCCCCTTGGGAGCGTTGCCATTGTAGACAGGCTGTTTAAAGTCAACAGGGGTCCCTTCCCCATCGGGGGTAGTTTTCATACGGTTTGCCCCTACAGCTACCCACTGGGAAAATCGTTTGTTGCCAACCATGGAGCCTCTGAAAGACATATATTCAGTACGGCTGACTGGGACCAATCGGTGACAGTTATTCCAACGGGTGTTTCCGGAGTGCCGGCATCCCCACACTATCTTGACCAAACCGAATTGTATATAAATAACCGCTTTCACAGCGACCCATTCAGCCGGGAAGCCGTTGAAAGGAGTAAGAAATACACTGCTGTTTTCGAATAATCAGGAGAGAAAACTGTTCATTTTATCAAGAAGCACTGCTGCCACCAGTGGTTTTGTAATGAAGGCATCACAGCCAGCCTGCCGGGCCTGCTGATGGTCGACAGAAAACGCATAGGCTGTCTGGGCGATTACGATCACATTCCGGGCAAAGGTTTTTATCTCACGGGTTGCGGTAAAACCATCCATTTCAGGAAGAAGCACATCCATCAAAATAAGATCGGTTTCAGGATGTTTCCTCATATAGGCTACTGCTGCTTCTCCATCGGTGCTATAGTTTACCGTAGCCCCTGTCTCTTTAAGAATTTCACCCAGGAGGAATGCACTGGACTCATCATCCTCAACCACAAGAATCTGCTTATGATTCCAACGATAATTTGATGAAATGTTCATCGGGTTTATATAAGGTTTATTCCTATGTTATTCTAAGTTAGTACAAATTTCTATGGAAAAAAAATTAAATTTAGGCAATCAACCCAACCAAGGAATGAGATTGAAAAAAATACTGGGCATCGATATTGGAGGATCGGGAGTGAAGGGAGCCATTGTAGACACAAAAAAAGGCGAACTTCTTACAGAACGATACCGGATTGCCACACCGCAACCGGCCACCCCTGATGCAGTTGCAAAAGTCATCAAAAGAATCGCAAAACATTTCGACTGGAAAGGACCTATTGGGGTAGGTTTTCCGGGAGTGATCCAACAAGGAGTTGCCAGGACAGCAGCAAATTTGGACGATTCATGGATCGACATGGATCTGAATAAACTTTTCTCCGGGGTAACCGGATGTACCGTCCATGTCGTGAATGATGCAGATGCTGCAGGAATGGCAGAAGTTAAATTCGGAGTCGGGAAGGGTAAAAAGGGAACCCTGATGCTGATTACCGTGGGAACAGGACTGGGAACAGTGATCTTTACCGATGGGAAACTGGTTCCAAACCTGGAATTTGGCCACCTTTTGCTCCATGGGGCAGATGCCGAATTGTATGCCTCGGATGCAGCCCGGAGTAATAATAATCTGGAATGGGATGACTGGGCAGGACGGTTCAACGAATACCTGCTTCGCATTGAACAACTGATCTGGCCTGATCTGATCATCATCGGGGGGGGTGCCAGCAAGCACGAAGCAGAATTCTTTCCCTACCTTACCACGAAAGCTCCCGTGGTATCAGCTATGCTGATGAACGAGGCCGGGATCGTCGGTGCAGCGCTGGTCAGTAAATACTACAACAAACTGGAAATATCCTGAAACCTGTAAAACCCGTTTCAGGTTTCTAAGGGATACTTATCCGTAACGTGGTTATTTTAGCTACGCTGAGCTCGCAAGCTCGGTTGTCTTCGCAAAAAAATCCCAGGTTACTTCATAAGTATCCCTTTGTCATGGGTGCTGTCCCGGTCCAACTACTTTTCAGCGGTCCAGTCCTTCAGGGAATCGGCCAGTTTTACCAATTTGATAAACTCAGACCGGTACCCCTCCTCATCTTCTCCCCGGGCATCCTTTGCCAGTGCAATCACATGCTCCATGGAGGACTCCTTCACATACGGAGAGTTCCTGAGTATCATTCCAAACTCGGCAACTGCAGCAGAGAACCGAAAATTCGTTGAAGTCTGATCCAGCTCCAGCAGCCTGCCTTTTACCGGTATTTCAACTTTTGTACTGGTTGTACCACCGGGTTGCTTGTAGCGGAGCTTCACAGTCATCAACTCGGCTGATGGATCAATCCTTATATTGTTAACTGTTTTGGTCTCCTCACCAGAGACCCTGTACTTCAACGGGTCAACGCTCTGCAGTGATTCATCAGAGCCGGCAGGGATCAGTTCATACAGGGCTGTTACCGTATGTCCGGCACCCATCTCACCGGCATCCTTTTTGTCATCATTGAAATCCTCGTCGTTTAACAGCCTGTTCTCATAACCTATCAGCCGATATCCCTTCACACGGGCGGGATTAAATTCCATCTGGAACTTCACATCCTTTGCAATGGTAAAAAGAGTTCCTCCAAATTCTGAGATAAAGACCTTGCGGGCCTCCTGGATGTTATCAATATAGGCATAGTTACCGTTGCCCTTGTCGGCTATAATCTCCATCTTGTCATCCTTGTAATTTCCCATGCCAAAACCAAGCACCGTCATAAATACACCATCCTCCCTTTTCTCCTCTATCAATCTTTCCATCTCGGCGTTGCTGGAGGATCCTATGTTGAAATCGCCATCGGTAGCCAGGATAATGCGGTTGTTGCCCTGAGGAATAAAATGCTCCTGGGCCACCTTGTAGGCCAGCTTGATTCCCTCCCCTCCGGCGGTGGATCCACCCGACTGTAACTGATCCAGCGCGGCGATTATATCCTGCTTTTCCGACCCCTCTGTCGATTCCAGTACCAATCCTGCGGCTCCTGCATAGACTACGATGGCCACGCGGTCCTGGGGCCTCAGTTCGTTAACCAGCATCCCAAAAGCCTGCTTTAACAAAGGAAGCTTGTTGGGGTCGCTCATGGAACCCGATACATCGATCAGAAATACCAGGTTGGAGGGGGGCAATTTTGATTTGTCAATGCTTATCCCCTTTAGTCCCACATGCAATAACTGGTGAGAAGGATTCCACGGACATTCAGATAATTCGGTGTAGACCGAAAATGGGTGCTGTCCTTCCGGCCCGGGATACTGGTAATTGAAATAGTTGATCATCTCCTCGATCCGGACCGCATCAATGGGTGGAATTTGTCCCATATTCAGGAAACGTCTCACATTGGAGTAGGAGGCTTTGTCCACATCGATACTGAAAGTAGAGAGTGGATTGTGCAGTACATCTTTGAATCCATTCTCATGGATGGCAGAATATCCCTCAGTGTTATGTTGAATATAGCCAGGTTCAGGGGCATACCCGGTCTGGTACCCGGACCTTTTGGCATATCCTTTTATATTCACACCTGAAACAGTTCCCGCCAGGGCATACTCCATATCGGAAACGGCATGATAGGGCTGACCGGGCTCCTTTGTTGGCATCACGATTTCTTCAACCTTCACAATGGAAAGTTTAAGTTGAACATCGATCCGATTGGAATTCCCGATCATCATCCTTTTGGTTTCGTATCCGGTAAAAGAGAATACCAGCCGGGAGGCTTCAGGAGCCACGTAAATCTGATAGGCACCAAACCGATCTGAAATGGTTCCGTTTGGAGTACCCTCCTCCACCACACTTACCCCGGCGAGGGGAGTCCCCGTCTCATCTGTAACCAATCCGGTGATGATCCGGTGTTGTTGAGGAGCCATACTGGCTGCGCTAAGCATAAGTACTGCGAAAATTGAGATGATTGCTTTCATGATTTTGCATTTTTGGTTTGACTTCAACCACAGGATGCAGGCTTTCCTCAAATTCCATAAAATTCATTTGCTTTTTTCCTAACTTTAGACTATTCCACTCCCTGCATATGCTAACGATAGGCGCAAAACACCCGGATAAAACTGACGAGGACCTGCTGGGACGTTACCAGGATTCAGGGAATCTGGACCTTCTGGGCGAACTCTATGCCCGTCATATGCATCTTGTATATGGAGTATCCCTTAAATACCTGGGCGATCCTGAGGAGGCCAAAGATGCCACCATGCAAATCTTTGAAAAACTGATCTCTGAACTTTCCGGTCAGGAGATACGTCATTTCAAGAGCTGGCTCTATGTCCTGACCAGGAATCATTGCCTGATGAAGCTCCGTTCAAAAAAAAGTGGTGAAAAGAGGCTTGAAGGGTTAAAAACTGAAGTGGAGTTTATGGAATCGGGGGATGATCTGCATCCTATGGACAGAAGTGATCCATCCATTGAGCAGGCTTTAAGGGAGTGCTTGGATAAACTGAAGGCCCAACAGAAAGAATGCATTGAATTGTTCTATTACAAGAAGATGTGTTACAGGGAGATTTCCGACTCCCTGGGCATGGCAGAAAAGAAGGTGAAAAGTTTTCTGCAAAATGGTAAACGGAATTTGAAAATTTGCCTGGAAAGTAAAAATGTGCGCTAAAAAGAGAGATAGAAACAGCAGCGATTTTCTCCGCTATTTGAAAGATGACCTTTCAAACCAGGAGCGTCACGCCCTGGAAAGGGATCTGGAATCCGATCCTTTTGAAAAAGAGGCCATGGAAGGACTGGAAAGCATCCCTCCGGAAAAAGCTGAAGAGGATTTACTCTCATTACATTCATCCCTCAACAAACGGATCTCCAGAAGAAAAAGGAGAACCTGGTACGGCATTGCTGCCACCATTGCCTCGATCCTGATCGTGGGCACCATATTCCTCAATATTTACGATCTCAACCCCGACGATCCAAAAAGTCAACCATTTACTGAAGAGTCCTTCAGGACCCTGGACTCAGGCAATGAGGGGGAGGTGACAACCAGGGAGAAATCCGGCGAAGTGATGGCTATCAAAGAGGAACCTGCCGGTGAGATTCCTGCGGATGAGATTCTGGCGGATGAGATTCTGGCGGAAGAGGAACCAGCCGGAGAGATTCTTGCGGAAGAAATTCTTGCGGAAGAGATACCTGCCGGAGAGGCGTTTGCGCCGGAAAGGTCCGACCAGCCCGTGCAGATGGATGCAGAATTGGTTGTCGTTGAAGCAGAACCACAAAGAAGTAAAAAATCGGTTGGAAAAGAGTACATGGCCGCGCCTGAAACGCCCGCCGGTCAGGTGCCACAGGCAGCCCAGGCACTGGCCGGTAAGGTGAGTGGTATTGTGGTTTCATCGGAGGATATGGATCCGCTCCCGGGAGCAACCATTATGATCAGGGGAACCCATTCAACCACGGTGGCAGATATGGAGGGCAGGTTCACCCTTCCGGCAGATGATTCCCCTACCACAGTAGTTGCCAGTTTCATTGGGATGGAGACTGAGGAGTACCAGCTCGAACGAGAGAGCGATAATCAACTTGTCATGCAACCCGATGCCGCGACACTCGATGAGATTGTGGTGGTTTCATCCTCTAAAACCATTAAAGCCGGGGAAACCCCTCACTCCTATGCCTCGGCAAAACCCTTTGGCGGATATGAAAACCTCCGGGATTACATGGAGAAAAATATGGTATTTCCCGACCTGTATACCCACGGAGAAAGGGAGGTTGTGATCCTCACATTTAATGTGACATCCGGCGGTTTGATCACCGGCATTCAGGCTCTGAAAACTCCCGGAGAATCTTACACCCGCGAGGCCATCCGTTTGCTAAAGGAAGGGCCTCAATGGACCCCCGCCAGCTTAAACGGAAACCCTGTGGATGAACAGGTCCGCATCAGGATTGTTTTTAAGAAAGACCGGGAATAACAATTAAACCAACAACAGATACATGAAATACATACTGAGCATATTGATAAGCATGTTCGCAGCTAACAGCTTTTCGCAGGGAGGGTTTAAGAACTTTATCGACCTGAATTATATCGAGGTCACCGGCGTGGCAGAAAAGGAAGTCACCCCGGACCAGATCTATTTAAAAATAGTGGTGAATGAAGCCGACTCAAAGGGGAAACAGACACTCGAGGAGCTTGAAAAAGCGATGATTAAAAAACTCACCGCTATTGGAATTGATGTGAAGAAAGACCTGGTGATCGTCGATATGGCAAGCAATTTCAAAAACTACTGGTTAAAAAATAAGGACATCTACTCTATGAAAGAGTACCAGGTGGAGTGTAAAGATGCCCGGACAGCCGGAAGTGTTTTCCAGGAACTTGAATCCCTGGGGATTTCAAATATCAGCATCGAAAGGGTCGACCATAGTGAATTGGACAAATTTCGTGAAGAGGTGAAGGTAGCAGCCATCGTTGCAGCTAAGCAGAAAGCCGATGCCCTTTCCGGAGCCATTAATCAGAGTATAGGGAAAGCCATTTATATCCTGGAACAGGACTACCAGCTTTACAAGACACAGGCGAATATGCAAATGTCCGCCATTAACATCAGGGGATATTCAGATGCGGAATCCATGCCCATGCCTGAAATTGAGTTTGAAAAAATAAAGCTTGAGTACACCATTCGCGTCAGTTTTGAATTGAAATAACTCACCAATAATATTTAGGAAGATGAAAAAAATCAATTATGTACTCATTGCCGGCCAGATCATGCTTCTGGCTGCCGGGCCCGTCCAGGCACAGGACCAAAGCATTTATAAGGAAATGGGTTTCACAAGTCTTTTTAACGGGAAAGATCTTTCTGGCTGGAAGGTTCCCGACGGGGACAATGGGCACTGGTCGGTTATCGACGGAGTTATCGATTATGATGCACGGTCGGAGGCGACAGAAAGTAAGGACCTTTGGTCAGAGAAAGAATACCAGGATTTTATATTACACGTGGAATGGCGCTTCAAGGGATATGGCGACCATCTCTTTCCACTGCCCACAATTTTGCCCGACGGCAGCTATATAAAAGACGCAAATGGCAACATCCTTGAACCCCTGGGACCCAATTCCGATTCAGGTATCCTGCTGAAGGGAGCCGGTCAAACCAATCTCTGGTGCTGGTCGGTAGGTTCGGGTGAAATTTGGAGTGTACGGAACAACATGGATCTGCCGGCTGATGTAAGGGCTGCAGCGGTTCCCACTGAAAACGCCGACAAGCCGGTGGGCCAATGGAATGCCTTCGATGTTGTAGTCAAGGGGGATCACATAACGGTCATAAACAATGGGATTACTGTCATAAATGACGCCCTGTTCCCCGGCCTGGACACAAAAGGCCCTATCGGCTTTCAGCATCACGGGGGAATCAATCCCGAAACAGGAAAACTGCAGGGAGCATCCAGCCTGGTTCAGTTCAGGAATATCTGGATCCAGGAATTGCAGTAAGCAGCGATCATTGCCACCTGTTGGTAAATTAGTTGAACAGGCCTCTTAAAATTTAAAAGGAACTGAATATTCAGGTACCATCTCAATGCCATTTAATTCAAAGCCTTTTTCTATTTTATCAGAAATCTGAATACCTGAAGATTTAAGATCCTCCAAAAAGGGTGCATCCTTATAGAGGGGTCTGAAATAGAATACCATTTCCTTTTCACCAGGAAGGTCCAGGAATCGCTTTAGTCCGACAGACCATTTTTCCCCGTAATAAAAGTGATCAGTAACCAGTTCCCCCCTGAGAAAACCCATTCCGGTATCCCCGGTATAATCAATCTGCAGGAAAAGGTCATTCAGGCCTGAAGGTAAATCATCAGGCAGTGAGACCAGGATTTTATTCTTCTGGATATTCTTAATTTCCGGCACAACTGAATAGGAAGGAATTTCAATCTCATACATATCCATGATCGCCCCCTTCTGTTTCACAGGTGAAATCTTTGCGGTGGATGATTCAGGAACTAAACCAACCCGGGGATATATTGCCAGATCCGACCTGTTATTTTTCATGATGTGAAGGTTAAATGACCCCTGCTGATCCAGCATGACTCCTTCTGTAAAAATGATATATTGTTTCCCTTTCGCACGGACAATATTCGATTTCATCGCCAGGTCCTTATCAATGGTCAGGATCCGAATGGTGCTGCCATCCTTTTTAGTGATGATGATTTCGGAGGGTATGGTGGACTCAGCCTGAATGAGAAACCGGTCATGATTCTTAGATATCTTAAGCCCTCTCCCGCTTATGATCTCAATCCCATCTGAATTTTTTAGGGAGTATTCAGCTTCCATGCCCGGAGGTGCAAAGAACAGGTAATAGGCATGTTGCTCATCTCCTCCTTTTGTCAGCAGCTGGGCAGTTGCATAATTCAATAATAACCCGTCCATGTTCAGGCCAAAAGGCAATATGGCGCTCTCATCTTTCTCCAGAGATATCCCTCCCCGCTCCGGTATCAGAACCTCTCCTCCATGCCTCTTTATGGTGAATTGAATATCCTTTTTCATTTCCATCTGCAGGTGGTCCTGGAAATTATTCATAAAAATGAATCCTTTATCCCGGGAGGCCCGGATGGTGTACCTGAGCGAGTTGAGATCGGAGGGGTGAAGGGTGGCCTGGTTTACAGGAAGAATCACCTGCATGGGGGCTAATTCACTACCGAATGAATTCAGGAAGTAGTGAAGCAATTTTAACCGGTGAAAGGATGACCTTATCTCTCCAAACTCCCCGATGGGTGCCTGGAAATCATAGGATATGATCGGGCATCCAATGGCTACATCACTGAAATAGACCCTGTCACCCCTGGGGGTAGACCCACCATGGTACATATAATAACCGATTCCATTTGCACCACTTCCCAGGAATCTGTTGATCAATGGATCCAGACTTCTGGCAGGGATATTCAGACGCCTGGTATAGGTATTCATAATCCCTCCTCCAATCTCAGCGGCAAAATAGGGATAGTCTTCAGCATTGTACCTGACAGGAGCATAATCCGGATCTTTTTGCAGATCAGTATACAAATAGAAATCGGATGGTTGTTCGGGGGCCCATGTTGGATAAGGGTATGCCGCAGTAACCGGGAGTGACTCATTTTCTATTACCGCTGCATTTCCCCAACCCGTGGCAGTATAAATAGGAGCAATCAACCCGGCTTTTATGGCAAGGGTTTTAAGCACTTTCATATGTTCATTACCCAGGCCTGCAAAAGGATTTTCACCTTCAGCTACCCCAACGCCCGCCTGGGTGACCTCCAGGTCCCTTTCCGAAACTGTCCAGTCACTGGGTTGTCCCGGGTATGTCAACCCCCAGGGTGCAGCCGAGTGCTGGTATTCATTCTCAAGTTGTATCCCGATAACCGGACCTCCATCCTTGAAAAACAATCCTTCCAACTGCATACCGATCTGCTGGTATAGCCTCTCTGTATAGGAGAGGTACAGGAGATCATTGGAACGGATAACCAGGGGTTTCCCCATGAGCCAGTCAGGCAATCCACCGCTTCGGATTTCGCCATGACAGAAGGGTCCTATCCGCACGATTACATCATAATCGTAAGCCTTGCATAACTCCACAAAATTCCGGAGATTAAGATTGCCTTCCCAGTTGAAAATCCCTTCGTTTTCTTCGTGAATATTCCAGAACACATAGGTGGCAATGATGGAGATCCCACCTGCTCTCATTTTTTGGATGGCTTCCTCCCAATACTTTTCAGGATAACGTGAAAAATGAAACTCACCGGTCACAGGTAAAGAGGGCACATCTTGATCCGAGATGAAGTAACTATTTACTCCAATTACCCTGCCCTTCGTATTTTCCCCGCCCAATTCCAGGTGGCCTGATCTTATTTCCTTAACGGGTAAATCAATATTAATAACCTCCCTCTCCTGTCCAAAATTTACATTGCTAATGGCTGTAAGAATCAGAATAAATACAAGTACCGGAAGATTTGTTGCTCTTTTCATGGCCTTAACTGGGCTGGATTATAAAAAAAACTCTGATATTTCGAAGTTGAAGATTGCAAATTAGGTGAATTATCAATGAGATACATTAGAAGGATCATATTTATTGCCTTTACAGTTATTCCAGTATTTACTCATGGCCAGGAGTTTTATTTTGGTCATGATCTCTCCTATGTGAACCAGATGGAGGATTGCGGAGCAGTATTTAAGGAGAATGGATTACCGAAAGATGTATACACCATTTTTGCAGATCATGGGACCAACCTGGTCAGGGTAAGGCTATGGGTCGATCCCTCCTGGTGGCAGGATTCACTGGTCCAGCCGGAAGGGGTCAAAGCCCACTATAACGATTTGGAAGATGTGAAAGAGACCATCCGCAGGGCCAGGCAGTCAGGAATGAAAGTAATGCTCGGATTACACTATTCCGATTTCTGGGCTGATCCGGGAAGGCAACTGATTCCCAGAAGATGGCTGGATGTGGCCTACTCACCGGAAGATTTAAAGGATTCGGTCTACAATTACACCCTTTCGGTGCTGAGCGAACTTGAGGAGGAGGGGCTGATGCCTGATCTGGTCAAGGTCGGGAATGAGAATAACGGCGGAATCCTCAGGCACATCCCTGAAGAGAATGGCTGGGAACCGGCTGAATCGGTAAGCAACAGCTGGGCCAGGCATGCCCAGCTTTTCAATGCGGCGATTGCAGCCGTTAGGGAAGTGGGTTCAACGGCATCCATCCATCCGAAAATTGTGATCCACTTTTCCAACAAACTCAGCGGACAGGTATGGAATTATCAAAATATAATCAATAACGGAGTCACAGACTTCGACGTAATCGGTATATCCTATTACTATGCCTGGCACGGGGGAAGTATTGGTGAGCTTGAATCGACCATCCTTGACCTGGTCCGTACCTTCCCCGGGTATGAAGTTATGGTGGCTGAGACCGGTTACCTCTGGTCCATTGAAAACTTCGACGGACTCGGAAATATTATCAACACTCCCGATCCGGAATACCTGCCGGTTTCACCTGAAAAACAGCTGGAATATATGGTGGATTTTACAAGAGCCGTAAAGAATGGCGGGGGTAGCGGAGTTGTTTTCTGGGAGCC
>JAWOHR010000226.1:0-3354 GCA_046485075.1 Bacteroidales bacterium | reverse complement strand
AGATTTCATGCTCGAAATACAGGATGTAACCGGACGAATACTCAGGCAAGAATCTCATAAGGATGTGAATCCGGGAGATTTGGTGATCATAAATACCTCGGATCTTGTAAGCGGGGTCTATTTTTTGAGAATCCTTTCTTCAGATTTCCGGCAGGTGAAGGTCACGAGTCTGAGAAAAATATAGGCGTGTTACCAAGCCTTGATATGCAAAATAAAAAGCGGCTACCAATCTTCTAATTAGTAACCGCTTAATTTTCAGTGTGGGAACTGCTGGGTTCGAACCAGCGACCCCCTGCTTGTAAGGCAGGTGCTCTGAACCAGCTGAGCTAAGCTCCCTTTAGCGCGTGCAAATATAGATGATCTCCGTTAATTCTCAAAAAAAGAATTGTACTTTTTGTATATTTCAACCTTTATTTCCTAAAAAGAATATCATGCGTTGTAACCTGACCTCCCTTCGAATGATTGCAATTGCAGCAGGTGCTGTAGTTGTATGGATGAGTTTCCACTCCTGTACCCATTCCGCCCCTGTGGAGGAAAATCCTTTGGAGGAAAATCCTGTGCATGTGAATGTGATCCTGGATTCCACCTGGTATCTGATGAATCCCATGGATATTGAGTTCGACAGCATGGAGCAGATTATGATCGATTCCGGTATGGCCGATCTGATTATGGACTACCGAAGCATCAGGGCTTACCCGCTGCCCAACTCCACCCCTCCTGCCCTTCAGTTCAACCCCATCCCCTATGGTTTCAGGATTCCCGATCCGACTCCTAAAATATCGTGGGAAATCCCCACAGGCATCACCAGGCCTTTGAGGGAAGCAGACCTGGCCTTTATGTCAATCCCCGAGCTGGCCTCCCTTTTGCGGTCAGGTGAGATCTCCTGCCTGGCACTCACCGAGCTGTACCTTGAGAGGCTGAAAAGATATGACCCTCAACTTCGCTGCGTGGTTACCCTTACCGAGTCCTATGCCATTGAACAGGCCAGGAAGATGGATGCCGAACTTGCTCAGGGAAAGGACCGGGGAATTTTGCATGGGATCCCTTACGGAGCCAAGGACCTCTTCGCTTTCCCTGGCTATCCCACCACCTGGGGAGCCGGAGCATACAAGGACCAGGTTCTTGAAGATACCGCCGGGATTATTCAGAAGCTTGAGGATGCCGGTGCCATTCTTGTGGCAAAGACCACCCTGGGGGCCCTGGCTATGGGAGATGTATGGTTTGCTGACACCACCCGGAATCCCTGGAACCTGGAGGAGGGATCGAGTGGATCATCGGCCGGATCGGCTTCGGCAACTGCGGCCGGACTGCTCCCCTTCGCCATTGGAACAGAGACCTGGGGCTCGATTGTCTCCCCGTCAACCCGGTGCGGAACGACCGGATTGCGTCCCACCTACGGGCGGGTTACCCGGTCGGGTGCCATGGCGCTCAGCTGGAGTATGGATAAGGTAGGTCCCATCTGCAGAAGTGCAGTCGACTGTGCCATTGTTTTTGATGCCATCCGCGGGACCGATCCAAAGGATAAAACGGTGCTCGATGCCGGTTTTACTTACCCGGGCTTGGCCGATCTGTCCAGACTGAAAATCGGCTATTTCAAATCGGCTTTCGATTCCGATTATGAGGAATCTGAATTTGATGACCAGACCCTGAAGGTTTTGAAAAAACTGGGTGCCAAACTCATTCCGGTTGAGCTGGATAATGACGAAATTCCTGTTGCTGCACTGGGACTGATTCTGACGGCCGAAGCGGCAGCAGCTTTTGATGAGCTCACCCGTTCCAACCGCGATACGCTGCTGGTCCGCCAGCACCGTTATGCCTGGCCCAACACCTTCCGGACAGCCCGCTACATCACTGCAGTGGAGTATATCCAGGCCAACCGCATCAGGCAGGACCTGGTGGAGGACTTTCACGGAAGGATGAAGGATTTTGATGTGGTGGTTATCCCGTCGTTCATGGGTGGCAACCAGTTGCTGGCCACCAATCTGACCGGTCAACCGGTGGTCGTGGTTCCAAATGGTTTCAAGGAAAACGGTTCACCGACCAGTATCAGTTTCCTGGGAAACCTGTTTGACGAAGGAACCATCCTGGCCGTGGCGGCTGCATACCAGGAGGCAACCTCCTTTAATAAGAAGAGGCCCCGGATCTCTTCGCAATGAGATGATCCACACTGTACCTTCCGGAGCCAAAAGCCACCAGCGAAAACAGCATCAGGAAATAGTAGAGAGGTATCTCAAACCCGTTGTCCCCGGCAGCAAATCCATTGGAGAGGTGCACGGTAAAAGTAGCTACCACCATGATAAACATCATGGGAAGAGCCACAATCCTTGATCCAAGTCCCGCCACCAGGAGTATCATCCCCGACACTTCGGTGATCATGGAAAGATAGGCACTGACCGCGGGCAAGGGGTAATTCATGCTGTCGAACCACTGAGCCACACCGGCCGGGTTTTTTAGTTTCATAACGGCCGGTTCATGAAATCCATAAGCAAGGATCAGGCGGAACAGCAGCAACGAAAGATCACGTAACTTTCCCGTTCCTTTTACAAATTTATTGTACAAGGTTTTCATTATCAATAATATAAAGGATTACTTTTTAAATCCGAGGATCAGCTTTTTTCGCATCAGCTCCTCTATGAATTGCTTAAGGGCATCATCCAGGTATTTTCCACTCTCAATGCCGGTGACCCGGGCGATCTCACCCCTGAGCTGACCCGCAGGAAGATCCTCTTCCACCAGCCTGGTGAGGATGAAAACATTCAGTGCAGAAAGGTTCAGGAATTGAACATAGCCGGTAACGGGCGACCGGAATATAAGTACATAATATTCCCCCTTCAGACCGGGAGTCTGCACGGCCGGATGCATATGCACCGGGTAGGCCATTTGGATGATCTCATACTCGGGATTAAAAGCGAGTCTGTCTTTAAGCACCCTGCCTTCTTTCACATACTCCGGAAAGGGTCTGTCAGGCATATTATGAACCTCGATCTCCATCCACTCAAAATAGAGCAGGTCGTCAAGGTAAGGCTTTCCAATTCGCTCGCCGGTTTCCTGGGCAAGATGGTACTGATAGAACTCGAAGGGTAATCTCCACACCTGTGGAGTCCCGGGCTGGCCATGGACAAAAAATTCCTGCACCAGCCGGTCCCACTGCTCCTCACCCAGGGTGGCCAGTGTAATGGGAAAACCCGAATCGAGAATATCCCTGACCACGTTATTTACCAGCCGCCTGTAATGGTGGATTCTCCCCGGGGTCACACCCGGAATGACGGTCTCCCTGCCTGTCCGGCAGTAATCTCCAAGCTGCTCCTGGATCCTGGCTGTATCCTTATTTAGTTTCATGTTCAACCCTCCAGT
>JAWOHR010000225.1:0-2879 GCA_046485075.1 Bacteroidales bacterium | reverse complement strand
AGATTTCATGCTCGAAATACAGGATGTAACCGGACGAATACTCAGGCAAGAATCTCATAAGGATGTGAATCCGGGAGATTTGGTGATCATAAATACCTCGGATCTTGTAAGCGGGGTCTATTTTTTGAGAATCCTTTCTTCAGATTTCCGGCAGGTGAAGGTCACGAGTCTGAGAAAAATATAGGCGTGTTGCTGGGTTCGATCATCAGAGTGATTTATAACCAGTTCCCTTGATCATGGTTTGAAGCTCCTGCTGCCCCTCCTGCTGCCCCTCCTGCTCCCTCCAAAAAAGAGACTCTGTGCTGACCGGGATCTGGGACCAGCTTAAAAAGGCTTAGTCCCGATCCGGCATGCGATTAATAAAATGTAAGCAACCGTTTTGGATTTTCAACCATAATGGTATGTATCTGTTCATCGGTGATTCCGCTAGCTTTCAATTGCGGCAGCAGATTGTTAAGAATATGCGCATACCCATATCCGCCATTTTTAACATACAAACCGGTGAAACATACATCTTGAGAGATAAGAATTTTATCAATAAATCCTTCGTCAATCAGGGCTTTAATAGTTCCGGGAAGGTTCAGGGTACCAGGAAAAGGAAATAAAATTTCCATGCCTAACATATCAAATTCCACATAACAGCCCCTCTGGGCATAGGTGACAAAATCTTGAACCAGGTTAACATACGGAGTGTTATGGCTGATGCAAATACGAGACAAATCGGCCCCTTCCGATTCCATTACATCCAATACGTGGTGTCTTTCAGCGATACCTCCGTCTCTGTCAAAATGAAAATTAACGGCAGCTCCTGTGGCTATCTGTGCACGGGCAGCAGCTATTACTACTTTTTCTTCAAACGGTGTAATGGGCCTGCTGATTCCGATTTCACCAATGATGCCTGCATGAATGCCATTTATTCCATCTTTAATGTCCCCGACAATGATTTGGGTTAATTCCTCGGTTGATTTTATTTTGAATGCACTGGGAACCCATGCGTCCTTGTAAAAACCAGATCCCATAATCACATTGATCCCGGTGGCCGAGGATATCCGTTTTATCCCTTCCGGATCACGCCCGATTCCGATATTGCTTAGCTCGACCAGCGTTCTGCCACCCGCTGCCTTGAAATAATTCAGTTCAGATATTGCGCTTGCTTCATCAGTCAGGTCCCTGGCATCTCCCTTATGCACAATCAATAAATGTTCATGCGGAAGCGTGATCCCCATTAAGTCTCCAGGAATGAGTCCATGCACAGTCATGACCTTCCCTATCCAGTCCATATCATTCAAACCACCAGGTATCTCCTCAACCAATGAATGAGGATATCCACCCTCATTGTATAACCATTGTATCTCTGAATGGGATAATGCCCTGTCATAAAGCCTGACATCATCAATGATTCCATCAAAACACTGAAGTGGATTTTCGAAAAAGTGACAGCCAATTTCGGTGTTAGTTAAATTATTTATGTTTAGAATATGCTGTGTCGTATCTGCATCCAGAAGAACACCATTTACATAAAACCTGACTGAGGTAGTTTCCCGTACTCCCAAAAAATGATACCAGACATTATTTCTAAGCGTATCATCCACATTCACATTTGCGGTTGCTTTGTATGCAAGATTCTCATTCACACAGAAACTTCCCCAACCTAACTCCCACCAACTTGAATTTTCGTATGGAGCACTTCTTTGAGTAAATATTTCATATCCCGCGGCTGAGTTTCTTTTTACCCACAGGGAAATGGTAAAATTGGATAGCCCAAAATTACCTATAGCAGCGTTGATGGCAATGTGGTCCTTTTCCGCGGCGTTAAATAAATATGCACTGCCTTCAACCTCAAATCTATCCTTGGTTAAAGTGGCCCCTGATACGGTACCATGATGCCCATTCCCGCTTTCATCCTGGGCATTTCCATTAAATGGATAATAAGCGACCAATCCAATGGTCGGAGGAGGAAGTTGTGTGTTAATCAAATCCTTTAAGTCCTGCAGCTGTTGCAGCAAAGAATCCACATAGGTCTTATTTGCAAGGTCAGATGGTATCTCGCCGGGATCCCCTTTGGGCCCTGCTGGCCCCATCTCTCCCTGCATCCCTGGCAGTCCTGGAGGCCCCTGAGGACCTTCAGTACCGGATGCTGCATAGAGTGCATAAGGAACGCTAAGCATTGGGCTTGATCCCAGGTTTTCACCGTTCACTGTGATGTCCAGGAAATAGGGACCCTTGGACCAATCGACAGAAGAGAAATCGCCTGATGTTTTACCCTTCCCGATTACAACATTCACCAAACCAAATTGATTCGTTTGAGCAGGATGCACCTCCATATAGACAGATGTACCCAGTTCATCAACTATACCTATCTCAAGGATTAGCATTTCGTTTGCTTTAACCGTGCCGTCCGCATTACATAGAATCGACTGGTAGTTGAATCCCTGGGGAGCTTGAGAAAAGCAGAAGAAAGCATTCAGGAGGACAATAAACACGGTTATATTTCTTTTCATGGCCGGGGTGTATTTCTATCAAAAAATGTTTGTCTCTCAACATCAATAAAGTTGATTTATTGGCAGTTAAGATTAATAACTTTTAATCACTCCCACAAAACTATTTGACCAGTCCTATATTGGATATGATCAGTTAAACCATGGATCAATTCCTTGGTTTTCCCGGTTTGACCAAACATCAAGATTCGGTTACTAAAGTAAGATTTATGCGGGTGAGAAAAACACTAATCAAGCCCCTATTGATGCAGTACAATGCGAATTCATTTTATTGTTTTAACTTGGGTTACAGTCCATCAAAACACCTCGCAATGAAAAAATTATTACTGTTAACAGCGATCATTGTCCACATGGGTATTGAATCAGTTTCTTTACAGGCAC
>JAWOHR010000220.1:0-16972 GCA_046485075.1 Bacteroidales bacterium | reverse complement strand
AAGGTGATCATTCCGGTCAGGACAAGAAGAATCGTTGCTTTCTTATGTGGTGCTTCCATCATCTTGAAGGATTTTAAGTTTTCTAGTTAATGCGTGTACCGCGGCTCAGTCCATAGGAAGTTGCCACCCAGATGTGCTCGTCCTGGAGGTCCACACCAATGATGAAGTTGTGTGAGATGCCGGTTGGGTCCGGTTTGGATGAGGCTACTCCATCCTTCCAGTAGAGCCTTTCTCCGCCCTTCTCTGTTTTCTTATAGGTGACCCACTCCTTACTGTTGAAACTGCTTAGTCCCTGGTCGGAGCATATAAATACCACGTCACCGGAGGCGCGTATAAAGTTGATAAAGTTGCTGGCCAGTCCGCTGTCGTGATCAAAATAGCCATTCCAGTGGTTTCCGTCGTAGCGGCTCAAACCGAAATAGGTGGATACCCACAGGATATCGTTAGAATAGGAAACGGCAGTGGTAATGTCATGTACCAACCCGTCGTCGGGGAAAAGATCAATCTCCATTTCACCGTCGGGGTCTTTATAATCCCTGAAAGTCTTTGTCTCTTTTTTATACTCGATTACCCCTCCTCCCCATGCGGCAATGAATATTTTATTGTCGCCTGCGCAGACATTGTAGGTCCACGGTTCGTGCATGGGTGCATTCCGTTCGGTATAGATCTCCCACTCCTCGGAGTATACGTCATAATGACTGGCCCCGCCTCCTGTGGCACACCAGACATCCTTCCCATCGCAAATCACCGCATAGACCAGATCATTTGCCAGTCCGCTGTTGAACTGGGTAAAGGTCTCAAACTCTCCACCCGAATACCGGTTAAGGCCACTCAGCGTTCCGATCCATACATCACCGGTGAGTTCACTTACATCAACGGAAAGCACTCCCGGGTGTGCCAGTCCATCCTCAATGGTGAAGATTTTGAATTCCTCATTTTCGTAAAGTGCCAGTCCGTGACTGGTTCCGATCCAGACCCGGTCACCATCGGCCCGCACACAGTAGATCTTATTGGAGGGCAGTCCGTCTTTAGTGGTGAAATTCTCCCATTTCCCATACTCAGGCATGGTGTTATTGCTTCCCTCCGGTTCAGAGGCTTCCAGGTAAATGGACATAAGCAGGCAAAGTCCAAGGATGATCGATGATTTTTTCATTTCGTTTTATTTTTTTTTGAAAGGGTTGCCTGATGGACCTCTTCCTGATCATAATACTTCGCATCACGGATCGATTTCAGGAACTCCACCAGGTCATTGAGCTGACTTTTCATCATATCGTTGGCCACGCCGTGCTGGTCGTGATCATTGAATTTGGTCCATATCTCCTCCAGTGTGGCGGCCTTACCGTCGTGAAGATAGGGGGCCGATTCGTAAACATTATTCAGCTGGGGAGTATCGAACAGCATGGGGTCGTCAGAATCAGAGAGGGTTCCAACATCATTCATTAGCTTATCGGTAAAGTACGGGGGCGGGTGACATGTGTAACAACGGTTTCTTATGGGGATCTCGTTCCCGAAATTGTCAAAATCGCGATAGAAGATCTCCTTACCCCTCTGCTGCGCCTCGGTCAGTTCCCCGGTGGGGTTGAACCTCAGGTTGGGCGGATTTTTTATTCCGGTCACAATGAATGCCACCAGGGCATCCAGTTCGTTGTGGCTGAATGATTCGGTCCTGGTCAGTATAGTTGAAAAGCGCATTCCGTCCTGCTTGTAAATGGTCTGGTTCTTCCCGTTCCATTTGTATGGAGGAATTTCACCAATATCCCTTAAGGACTGAACATTGGCAAGGTTACGTCCCATATTCTTTCCTTCCATGTTATAGACAAGCCCGTCCTCATGGGTATCGGGGTGACAGGTATAACAGGCATACTGGTTCTGAAAGGTGTGGCCCGCATTATTTAAAAGCTGTCGGCCTTGCCGGGCAACGGTAAGCCGTCCGGGCCCCTCCAGGTCTAGGCTCATCTCTTTAACAAGGCTTTGAGTATTGATTACCGCGATCCTGTCGTCCAGTCTTTCTGACACATAGAGCAGAGCTCCGTCGGGTGACAGCACCATTCCTTTGGGGTTGGCTCCGACAGGGATCCTTTCAACCACATACCTGCTGCTGATCCCCAGGTGGTTGGCATAGGATTGGAGCTGCTCATCGGTCGACTCCTCCAGGATTTGCCTGATCTCATCCAGGTCGATAACCGAGATGGCATTAACCCCTGAATGTGATACATAAGCTCTTTTTCCATCGGGGGAGATCACAATATCGAATGGATCGGGGAAGAATGCATTGGGCTCGTCCAATAGCAACTGGACCATTCTTCCGTTCTCTTTGCGTTCAATGATACCGATTCCGTGGGTCATCATCCATCCCCGTTCAATCTGGACAGCGGGAATCAGATTTTTGGGCCGGATCAATGTGGAAATGGCCATGTCCCCGGAGGGAGTCACCGTCACGTTCTCCATGATATAGGCATCCTTCCATCGCAAACGTTGGGTTACCCGCTGATATTCCGTACCGGTAACCGTCATCTCGGTCATGGGCGAGGTCATGTGTTCCACCGGGACCGACCTGCGGCTGGAGACATATACCTCACTTCCGTCAGGCGTTATGGCTATGGAAACCGGGTTGTTTCCCGCCTTCAGTCTTTTCTTTTCCCTGCCCGTCTCCATGTCAAAGATGGAGATGTCGGAGGAGTAGGAGTTGACACAATAGAGATATTTACCGTCGGGAGTGATCAACATGTCGGCCGGACCGGCACCACCCACCAGCGTATCCACAACCTCCCACCGGTCCAGGTCGATTTTGTAGATGTTGTCGGCCCACTGGTTGGTCACATATGCAGTGTGACCGTCTCCCGTTAGGGTCACCGTATGAGGTCTTTCACCCACCTGGATATGCTCTGTAACCTTGCCTTTTTGAAGATTCACCAGCAGCAGCTGGTTGGATTCCTGCCCAACCACATAAAGTTTCTCCCCGTCGCCTGAGAGGGTGAGCTTATAGGGGGAGACATAGGTCTCGTGAAGCATCTTTGCGATGATATTGTCCTGTTGGGTATAGATATGGCAGGTCCAGCAGGAGAGGGGATGATCTTCCACTTCGGTCATGTGGTTTACGTGTACCCTGGCGGCCTTCTTTCCGATGATCAATCCGATTGCCACCACCAGTACCATGGAACCATAAATGAGTATGCGGATCATAATCTTCATCACTTCTTCTTTTCGGACAATAACACAGGGAGCTCCTTCACGGCCAGGGGCTGGATATTCTTTGGTGCCAGTTCCGGATCAGCATGGCAACCGGTGCAGGCACGCCTTTCACTGGGTCGAAGATAAATCCAGGCGGAGGGTCCCCTGACGGTTTCACCCTGTTTGTTCAGTGTTTCAAAGCGAAAGGGTGTGTCTGCATTCATCTCAAGGTAGACGGAGCCATCGTTTTTCACCTCCACAACAGCCCACTCACCATCTGTTCCGGAAACCCTGATATGGGTGGCTGTTGAATCATCACCTGTACCCGGATTTGCAGGCAACATGGAGTAGTTGATGTCCTGGGACATAATCAGCCCTGTGGGTTCCCCGGCTACCACCTCGGTGGGGAGAATCCTGGGCCGTTCATTCAGGGCTCTTACCAGCAGGGGGTTTGTGATGTGCTTTTCTCCCTGGTGGACCAGGACCGGTGCGCTTTTCGTGTGGGTATCGAATTTGAAAATGGCAGCGGGCTTATCTGGTGAACTTTGCCAGGAGACCAGGCATTCACTTCCCTCCAGAGCTGTCACTGCAACAAAGATGCCTCCCGCCTCAGGGGCAATTTTTTCAGCTGTATGAAGGGGGCGCCTGTGTAGTATCCGCATCAAAGTGCCGTCATTGTTGACGAAGTAGATATATCCCTCTCCTGATTCAGATCCCCTTGAAACCGGGTAGACCACATTACTTCCCCTGTGGTATATTTCTGATTTTGTCCCGTCGGGTCTCATGATCATCAGGTCGGGTGTCGGGATTTCAGGATATTGCTGACTGCTGATATACAGAACCCTTCCTTCGCCCAATACACTTGGATGGATGTTTTTTCCCTGGTTAAATGTGACCTGGCTGAGTCCCGATCCGTCTTTGTTGCACCTGTAAAGGGCCGTGTATTGCTGACCATTGGACGGGTAATCTCTGCTGAAGATTACCGTGCCATCTGGTAAGGAAGCAGGATTTGTACAGTTTTCAGGAAGATCGGTAACCAACCGGAATTTTTTTGTATGCAGATCCATCAACCATATCTGCCACTTTTCGTCACCCTTCTTTTTTCCCTGGAAGAGGAGATACCGGGCATCAAATGACAAATCAGGAGAACAGGCGCTCTCAAACTCCCTGGAGATGATGGTGCCCTTTTTATGGGGGTGCTCGGGATCAATTGCAATCAGTGAGGCACCGTCAAAGGATCCGGTTACATCGCCCTCGATCTCTACAGCAATAATCTCTCCTTCGAAGGAGTTTCGGCTGCAGGAGAGGCCTGAAAGCCCTATCCCCACAACAAAGAGAAAAGTTCTGATAGCTGCTCTGCTCATTCTTCTGTGACGGTTACAAATTGATTGACAGGTAGATTTTCGAGTTTTGAGATCTTCCCTGAGGGCCATTTGATCTCCACAGATTCCACCCCGGTGGCTGCAGCCAGTCCAAAATGAATGCGGGGGTCATTCTGGGAAAGATAGCCGGTGGTGCTTCTCCGTAAGGCAATCTGCTGGTTGCCTCCGGCAATGATGGATACACTTGCACCGATGGCATCGCGGTTGCTCTCCGTACCAACCAGGAGAAAGGAGATCCAGTTATTTTCATTTCCCCTGTTGTTGCGCAGTAGTACCCCGTGGTCATCCAGGTTTACAATATATCCATCCAGGTCACCGTCATTGTCATAATCTCCAAAACAGGCACCCCTTCCCACCAGCTCTTCCTTGAAATAGGCTCCCAGATCTACCGATGCATCCCTGAATTTCTCCCCGTCCAGATTCTCGAAAACCTGGTCCTCCTGTCCGTACAGATGCTTCAGTTCACCGTTGGCCTTGAAGATATCCACATCGCCGTCGTTATCATAGTCGATGAAGGAGGAGGACCATCCCACGAACTGTCCTGCTGCAATGGATATTCCCGAGGGGTACGCCATGTCGGTAAATACCCCTCCGCCCTGGTTCTGATAGAGTGAGCAGTAGGTGTCGTCTGACATGAATACATCGATCAGTCCGTCGTTGTTATAGTCGGCAAAATCCACCGACATGCTGATGGTAGCCTCTCCGGCCTGATTAAAAGCCATGCCGGTCCGGGTTCCATAATCGGTAAACCCTTTCCCCTGGTCGTTGTGGTATACGTTGTTGACCATGTGGTCGTTGGCTACAAAAATATCGATATAGCCGTCATCATCAAAATCGGCTGCACCTACCCCCATGGCACGTCCGTCGGGATTGATGATCCCCATGGCTTTGGTGACATCCTCGAAGGTGCCGTCACCCCGGTTGTGATAGAGGAGGTCTTGCTGGCCGTCATAGGCCATGGGCCCCGGGAACCCGTCAGGAGCGTAAAAATAGCCGTATTCAGGATCGTATTTGATGTAGTTGCCCACATAGAGATCAAGGTAAGAGTCCCTGTCATAATCCAGCCAGACTGCCCCCACACTGCACTGATCTCCTTCCACACCTGCCCTTTTACTCACGTCGGTGAATGTTCCGTCTCCATTGTTGTGATATAAAACATTGGGTCCGTAGCAGGTAACATAAATGTCAGGATATCCGTCATTGTCAAAATCTCCTACGGTAAGCCCCATTCCATATCCCCCATGGCCCACACCGGCCTTTTTGGTTACATCCTCAAAGGTGCCATTCCGGAGGTTCCTGTACAGGCGGTTCACCTGCTCCCCTTCGGGAACCTCGCCTTCACTGAGCTTCTCTGTGAAAGAACCGCTGGTCATATAGAGATCCATATAGCCGTCCTGGTCAAAATCCAGAAAGGCGGCCCCGCCACCCACTGTCTCCACCAGGTTGTCCAAATGGCCGTCGCCGATGGAGTGTTTGAATGTAATGCCTGTTTGTGGAGAGACCTTCTGGAAAAAGTCTCCGTTTGCCTCCGGGACGAATCTTTCGGCCTCACTGCCGTTTAAACCTCTATTCCCGCCTGACTGACAAGCTTCCAGCAGAAGGAGGGAGGCAGCTATTGTGATAAGGTATGGCGATTTCATAGTAGATGTGAATCATTACTTAGAAGGGATAAATATAGCAAAAGAGCCCGAAAGTTTTCCCGGTGAGCAGTTACATCTGACCGGGGGAGGGATTTCCTGGGTCAGGTTCATGTGGTTGATCCGGTTTTTCCGCTCCTCAAAACAGTATTCACAATGCGAGAACATTTGCAGGTCCCATGTATCTGCAAAGACCAGGCCCTTCCCAAGGCCAATCCCTGCTTCCTGGACCGATTCCAGAGAAGCGATTTCGGGAGGATGAAAGTGGCCCTCACTTTGCAGGCGATCCATGGCTCCGTTACCTGCCCTGGTGGGTATAATCGTGCAACAGCTTATTTCTGAATCGAATGCGAACTTCATGGTCTCAATTGCCCAGTGAATGCCCTCCTGTTCATTTAGAAATGGTGGCCTGAGCAGGATGAAGGCCCGGGAATCGATTCCGTTTTTCTTCAGAAACCCGGCTGCCCTGCGAAAATCCCCGGGTGTCATCCTTTTATTCAGTTGTTTTAGTCCGCCCGGGTGAATCGATTCCAGTCCCATAGCCACCTGGAGTCCGGGCTTAATCATCCGGGCAAACCGGAGCACCCTCTCTCCGGAAAGGTTGGGATGGTTCTCAACGATTACTGTTTCATAGCCTTCCACTAATTCAGCAATTCTCTTGTAGTCGGTCACAGGGATGGAGCGGGGATCGAAGAAATTAGAACTGTTGTAAAGCTTGATAGAATGGGCCGGGGGCATCTGTTCAAGGGCCCATTCAATCTGTTTGGGAATGGCTCCGGCGGGGGTCCTCCTGTCGGTGGTTTTCCTCCAAAGATCGCACATCAGGCATTTAAACCTGCACTCCATATTGGTAAGCAAGATGGTATTGACCTTCTCAGGCCTCCCTTCCGGGGTTGGCTCCTCCTCTGTAAAAAAAGCACCGGGCCGAAAGGGATCAACAGGTTTCTTATTGCCCCTTAATTCCAGGATCCACCGGTCATTGATTTCAGGATGGTCGTGTTCACTCATAGATCCGCTGAAACTCCTGCCTGTAAACCAGGTCCCTTTCGGGGAAGATCTCCCCAAAGGTTGTTCCTGAAACTGCTCCGTGCTGGAACCTTCTCTTTGGGAAAACCGGCATATCCATTCCCGTGAGTGATTTAATCCCCAGGCGAACAAGTTCACCCTTCAGACGATATAGTTTATCATGATCCCACTCCGTTAAATCGATAAAGGGTATACCCTCGGCAACCTCAATCACATTGGGCAGGGTATAGGGACTTAAAGTCTCAAACTCCAAAGAATCGGCGGGGGCGTAGGTCCGCATGAATCCACGACTCAATCCCCCGCTGTATGTGAGCGAGTGTTTCATCCGGTCGACTCCCCACCCTTCATGGTATAACATCAGGTTGTTCAGGACGCTTCGGATCGTCAGTTCGGGGTTCTCCTCGATGGGGTAGTCCTTCAGGTTTTCGTCTCCGCCGTCACCATCCAGTATATATCTCCATTGGGGATACCTGGAACGGATGCCTTCAAGCAGGGCCAGATTCATGGTGGCCGATTGAATGTCAAGGGGCTTATAATCCTCCACTACCCTGATGCACTTTTTCCAGTCCAGCTTCGATGCCTCCAGTTCAATGGGTTCCAGGAAGAGTTCAAGTCCCACCGATTCCAGGAAGCTTCTCGCCTGCAACAGATCTTCCCCGCCACCATCCACACTCAGGGTGAAGGCTTTCAGCCGGGAGGGACTTTCACCCAGTTCACGCAAAGCATGGTAGGTAAGCAGGAAAACCGAACCGCTGTCGATTCCCGCCGAGAAACTCACACCCACCGGTCCGCCGGAGGCCTTGGTCTTCAACCATTTTTTTATTTCAATATAGAGGGCGTTCATGTAAGCGTTTCCTATCTCCTCCGGGTCCATGCCCCGCAGTTTGTTCCTCTGGGGATTAAAATATCTTTCATAGACCGGGTTTGGGTCGGGGCATCCAAGCAGTTCGATTTTTGTGATATAGTGAGCAGGGACCATCCGTGTATAGGATGGATGAAACTGGTCATCCAGTCCTTCAGATACCAGATATTCTTTGATGGCATCTATCCTTTCCCCAACCACAAGACATGGACCCTCTGCCAGCTTGGCAATGAAATAACGCAAGGGACGTCCAATGGACCTGGCCATATGAACGGTTTTTCCCTCCACCGAAACCAGTGAAAACTGACCGTCGATGGTGCGAATTTTTGCTGCATCAGCCGACCGGACGATCTCCACCGCCTCGGAGTGACTCAAATTGTAAATGATGTTCTTCTCCGGGTGGGTCAGATCCACCACACGGCTGATATGTTGATAATGATCCATTTTTACCTGTTTTTGATTTTATGGTTTTTATTTATCATTGGCAACCACTTGCATAGGGTCGCTGTTTTTTACTGCAACCAGGGTTCCGGTTCCCTGCTTCAGGGTCATGTAACGATCTGTTTCGGGTCCGGGAAACAGCTCCGCAGTTCCGTCCGACCAGTGAATTTCAATCCGGTCCACCAGATGGTTTTTACCCAGGCCCATTAGCAATCTCGGATCGCTGTTGGTGAGGTAGGTGTTGGTCCACTGGTTGATATACACACGGGTTCGTTCTCCCTGGTGCAGGATCACCCTGGCACCGATGGCTGCTGCCGCTCCGTCAATCCCCTCCAGGGTAAGGCCTAACCAATGGTTGTTGTTATTGCAGTCATTTCTCAGTAATACGGGTGAGGCCTCCAGATCCACATGAGAAACGATCACATCCAGGTCCCCGTCATTGTCATAGTCCCATGTTGCAGCAGCCCGTCCCGACCGTTTCTTCCCGAAGTAGGGATGCAGCCCGCGGCCCGCATCAGTGAAGTTTCCTTTACCATCGTTTTCCAGAAGCAACGGGTACTGCAGGATAAGCTCCTCGGCGGTGCCGTTCGCGGAAAAGATATCCAGGTCCCCATCGTTGTCATAGTCAAAAAGGGCGGAGGCCCATTGTCCCTTTCCCGAGAAGATGGTTGCAATGCCGCTTCGCTCGGTGATATCCTGGAAGGTGCCATTTCCCAGATTCCTGTAAAGGGCTCCGTACCTCAGGTCGGGAACCAGCAGGTCGATGAGACCATCGCCGTCCACATCACCGATGGCGCCATGCATGGAACCGGTGGTTATACCCATGCTGTTCACAGCTACCCCGGTCGCTACGCCCACTTCGGTAAACACCCCGTCATCGTTCCGGAACATGAAGTTGGCCTGGTGATCGTTTCCCTGGAACAAGTCCGGGTCGCCATCCAGATCATAATCGAAAACGGTAAGTCCCATGCATTTGGAGTCAGGGTAGTAGAGCCCTGCCTCACGGGTGACCTCCCTGAAGGATCCGTCGGGTTGTTGCTGATAGAGCAAGGATGCCTGCCCGGCATACTCTGAAGGGTGCGGCATCATGTCGGGCATGGTGGGAGAGATGTACTCTGGATCGAAGGCCAGGAAATTACCGACGAAGGCATCCAGCAGTCCGTCGCGGTTGTAATCCCAGAAGGATACTCCCACACTCCACTTTGGATAACCATTGAGAGAATCGGGTCCCGCCAGTCCCAACAGGTCGGTTATATCGGTGAAGGTGCCGTCACCATTGTTCTCATAAAATACATTGGGACCGTAGTTGAGCAGGTAGAGGTCCGCGTCTCCATCATGATCGTAGTCCACTGCCCCCGCAGCCATACTCCAGTGGGTATCATTCAAACCTGCAGTTTTACCAACCTCAATGAACTGACCGTTTCCAAGGTTCCTGTATAGCTTGTTGGGGGTGTTGATGAAATCCCGGCACTCTGCATCGGAGATCCCCTCCAGCCAGGTACCGTTCATCATGTACAGATCCATGTAACCATCGCCATCATAGTCAAAGATTGTAATCCCCGATCCGCTGCTCTCCATAATATTTTCGTAGGTATAATCCCCGAAGTTGAGCATGAAATCGATGCCTGCTTCCATGGTCACATCGGTAAATCCCTGCTTCTGCCGGGCACAGGAGATGATCATTAGCATCACTCCGGTCCATAACACTACGTTTTTGTTGGGATATACAATCATTGCATCTCAAAAATTGCCCGGCTGAATGCCCGGTCAGTCACCTCCCTTGTATTGTACATTTTATGGTAACGGTCCAGCTCCTCGCTGTGGGGATATGAGTCAGGAGACTTATAGGGATAGCTGCTCATTCCATGGAAGGGAAGTGGCTCCACACGGTTTCCCTCCGCCGTATTCATATCTCCGTCTTTCACCCATCCTACCGAATAGAGCAGGAAGTCCCGGCTCCAACCCTCAGGCAGGTCACCCGCATCTTCCGCGTTAAAACAAATGGTTGTTTCATCACCAGCGTTTGCGATGATGTATTTGTTGTCGGGAGCGAGCAAAAGTTCCCGTACGTCCCCATACCTGGTATAGAATCCCTGCAGGTCACGCCATTTGGGACCGGTAGTGACCGATGAATAGTCGAACCAGTGGGGCCCATTGCCATGATCCTTTCTGTACATGCGGGAGAATCCCCTGTAATGGTGATCGGCCTCTGAAGGATCCATGCGGGTAAGCTTCACAGGGATAGCGCCGGAGGGCCTGGCAAAGAAAACCTGGTCCCAGTGTATCTCCATGTTGGTAATGATCCGGATGCGATGATCATCCGAGAGGAACACTCCTTCCAGTGGGACAATTACGGTCTTGTTTTTTCCCTGGGGGAAGCCGATATTCTCAATCACCGTTTCCCACTCTCCCTTCCTGTTGATGACCTGCAGACAAGGAGGCATTACCTGTTCATTCTCTCCCTGTGAAAGTGCCATGTTGATACTGGCATCGGTTGGAAAGATCCATCCACTGAGGAAGAGTGAAAGGTTACCGGTGGGGGTATGCTGACCCGGATCAATCACCAGGGTGCTGGTACCGGTGATTCCCTGGTACCTCTTGTTTTCAGGCAGCGGCAGGTACCGGTCATCCTTTTCCAGGAGCAGTTCGAGGAGGTCGTTCCCCGATCCGTCGGTGGCTGAAACCGGTTGGATCTTCCTGGTCACCGCATGGATCGCCAGGGGAGGATAAGGGGGAGGAACGAACTGTTCGTCTACGAAAACCTCGCAGGAATCCGGATGATCAAGGACCAGAAGTTGCACCTGGTCAAGATAGATGGTCTCCCAGAGCTCTTCGGTAAACTGTATGGTATATTTTCCACCCTTCTGCTTCAGCATCTCACCCGGAATCCTGTGGTAATCCTCTGAGGCGTCTGCGAAGGCGTAGGACTGCTCCTTTCCCATAATCCCCATGGGCATTCCCAGTGCACTTCTCCACATAACGTCCTTAATAAATTCGTAGGCCTCCCCGTTCCAGGTATAGAGGAAGGGGCATGAACCCTTGAGTTGCTGCTCTTCCACGAGATTCTGATTAATGTCCGGGGCAAAAATATTTTGTGATGTACCGTTGGTCCATAGAATCCTTACCACATCCACATCGGAGCGTCCTGCCAGACCGAAATAGACATTGGGACTGTTGACCACCTGCATCTGGTAGTGATTGCCTGCTCTTAACTCGATCTTTGCTCCGATCCCGTAATGGTTGTTCTTACCACTCCCGGTCCGGATACCCAGTAACCTGACCTTCAGGTGGTGGTTCAGATTACCACCGTCGTTGCGCAGAAGTTTTACTCCGCCATGCAATCCGGCCAGGAAGATATCCAGATCCCCATCCTCGTTGAAGTCCCCAAATGCAATCCCCCGGGCACCCTCGAAATCAGGGGGAAGAAGGTGAGTGCTGTTCTCAAACGCCCCCTGCCCGTTGTTGTGTAAAAGGATTCCTCCTGCCGATCCCTCCACACCAGGATCACCGGTGATCAGCAGATCGAGGGATCCGTCGTTGTCAAAATCAAAAAAAGCTGCATCATACAGATGAAATGCTTTTACCTGGTTAAACAGGCTGTCTGCAGCGTGATCCGCGATGAAGCTTCCATTGCCCGTGTTCAGGTACCACGACCATGTTTCAGTGCTTGATCCGGCCACGAAGAGGTCCAGGTAGCCATCGTTGTTATAGTCGGCTGTGGCCACATTCGTTGCTGCCCGGATCTCTGCCAGCCCGACTTCCATGGTTACATCCCGGAACTTTCCTTCACGGATGTTTGAGTAGAGCTGGCAGGTCCCGTTGCGGTTCACGATGAACAGATCCATATCCCCGTCGTCATCGAAGTCACCGAAACAGACCTCACTGCTTCCTCCCTGATCCCCTTCCACTCCCGCAATGGAGGTAAAATCGGTGAAGGTACCATCCCCGTTGTTCCTCATCAGCCTATTGGCTCCATTTCCCGAAACCAACAGATCCAGGTCCCCCTCATGGTCCATATCAAAATAGAGGGCACGGGTGACATCCTTGATCCTGTTTTCAAAAGCGTGTTTTGAAACATCTTCATAAACACCCTTGTCGATGCTTTTTTTCAGGACCGGAACTCCCTGGCTGATGACCAGGAGATCGAACCATCCGTCGTTGTCGTAGTCGGTGAACGAGGCATACGACTCCTCCCTGCCCTGCTTCAGATCATACGTTGCGGCCACGTCAATGAATTTTCCCAGGTCAGATTTCAACATGAATGAACGGTAACTTCCCGACCCGGGCATGTAGGTGCCCAGGTAAATATCATCGCTGCCGTCGTGGTTGAAATCTCCCAGGGCAATGTGGGTGGCTGAGGCCTGGGCCCCGGAAAGCCGGGAGCCATCTCCATCCAGCAGATCGAGTCCCGCCTGGGAGGTAATATCCGTAAACCGGATCGACTCCAGGATCGATTTGTCATTACTCCCCTCTGACCAGGTGGGTTTGCTGAAAGTGAAAACAGGAACCCCCGCCGAACTCCCTGCCAATCCGGTTAGCTGGGTGATACCATTCTGGTAGGGATTGGTCAGCTTCAGGTAGTTATGAAACATAAGCAGTGCGGTAAGTGCCTCCTGGTCATTCCCTGCCACCATGGCATCACTGGCCCTGGTATATTGCTCCAGCGCTTCGTCGGAAAACTCGGGGAAGATCCGCCTTACTTCCCGGAGATGGGCAAGAGCCCGGTCGGTGGAGTCCATTCTTAAAAGGACCTCAGTCAGGTAGAGGCGGGGAACGATATTGGCAGAGGAAGCATCAACGGTTTTAGCCAGGTATTGTTCTCTTAGTCGCAGGGACGCCGGGTCGTTTGAGCCGCTGTATGATTCTGCAAGCCTGTAGAGCGATTGTACATGACGCGGATTGATCTCTATATTTTTCTTCAGCTCATCTATGAAAAGTTCCTGTTGGTTAAGGTATTTGTAAACCGTTGCCAGGTTTAAACGGATGTTGGGATCTTCAGGGCTCAGATCCAGCGCTTTCAGAAGGTTCTTTTTCGCCAGGTCGTAATCGCCTGTTCTCAGGTAGACAAGCCCCAGGTTTGCATAACCAATGGCCTCGTCCGGAGCCAGGGAAACCAGTTTCCTGAATTCGGTTTCTGCCCCTTCAAAGTTGTTATCCTCCATCATGGCCAATCCCAGGGTCCGGGCGGTAACGATTGCCTCTGTTTTTGATTGCTGGCGTGCTTCGGATCGTTCCGAACTGCTGCTGCACTGTGAGATCATCATGCTTCCCGGAATAAGGAGCGGGATTACCAACCAGCGTATAAAATCCGTTCTCATGACCTGCGTTTTAGTAGAGGGTTCAATGTATGACAAAAATAGGGCTTACTTTTCATTAACGATTACACGGATCGTTACTTCTTTCACCACACCACTGATCACTTCTGTCAGCTGAATTTTCCAGAGACCGGGCTGATCGTTTAAAGCAGTATTGAAATGATGGGTACCGGAACCATTGGTTACTTCACAATTATCGCTGTAATAAAGGGTATTTACTCCCTCCGGATTAAACACATTTACACGGACAACTGATTTCAGATCAGATGCTCCTTGACCAACGATTTTAAAGTCCAGTGTAACGGTCTCTCCCCGGTTCAAGGTGGATGGAGCTTCTACTTCAATATCATCAATGGTACCCTGAACCAGGCCAAAGAGTTCTGGAACAGAACTTTTAACCCTGATCTTAAAATCATTTCCTTCTCCCAGGTATTTTTTATTCCGGATATCATACAAATGAGCAGATTGATTGATATGAAGATTGATCTCCTGATCTGCACCGGTTTTACCCGGAAGTATTCCCAATAACCTGGCAGAACTACTCTGATGTGAGAAAGAATATTTTTCAACACTATTTACGGGATCACCGGTGGATGTGGTAAAAAGAGTACCGGATTCAAGGTTTTCCCTTTCAAACAGTTTTCTGATCCTCTGGAGTGAAAATTCATGATTGTTATTCAACTTTGCCTCAGGATAATCATCCATAAAATAATTCAACAAGTAGGCAGATCCCTTCCCATAGTTATGATATAGAATTTCAGGTACACTCTTCCCGTTTTGCAGAATAACAGCTTCTTTCACTTTCAATTCCGATTCACCTGCCGGTGTGATTAACTCTTCCCGGGTATAGGATCGGGCTTTGATTCCAAAAACATCAGACAATGCCCGTTCTGACCTGATTTTTGTATGATCATCCATTATTCCCGGAAGTGCGTCTGCAATAAGAATTCCGCCTTGCTTAACAAATGCTTCTATTTGCTGAACTTCGCTGTCACTCAATGCATAACTCATTGGTAGGATGAGTACTTTATAACCTTTGGCCAGCAAATTTCCATATTCAATACTGCTGTAGGAGATAAAATCAAATCCAAGTCCGGCGTCATGCAATACTTTCACCCATCCATCCCGGTTCCTGTTGAATTGTTTCAAGGTTTCACTGTTATTATCTCCAGTCCCAGGAACAATTTTCCCATCTACGATCCAGGCCCCATGAATGCTGGGAAACGAAAAATGTATTGCAATTTTTAGTTCATTATCAGGTTCATATGAACCCACAAGCCTGCCTATACCTCTTTTCAGTAATTCATCAAACCCCTCTTTCATATCAAGTCCGCTCTGACAAATTCTGAGATCGGGATTTAAACAGGATACCTGCCAGAAGACATAGGATCCACCGGTCTCCTTTAAAAACATGTGATTGTAGTAATCATAAAGAACACTTTTACCCAGTGCCCCATATCCGGCCTGTCCTGATATTTTCAGCTCAGGGTTAAAGTTATGATGATATTCAAGCTGATTGTCAATATCATATGGGTTCATCTGACCAACATACTGGTTCAGGCGACTGTAATCATATCCGTTGTGAGAACTCGCTGCCTGTGTTCCGGAGAGCTGGACAAGACCGCCCGGATCAAGTTCATTTACAATGTCCCGGACAAATTTGAACTGATCGGCCCAGCATATTTCCATAAATGTCCGGTGGTCACCCCAGGAGGAGTAATTTCCTCTTTTTACGGCTTCAGGGGAATCATCGGGTACAACATCCTCCCACCTGGAAAAGTCAGTACCCCATTGCTTATTCAGCGCCGGTAAGCTCACATACTCCTCTTTGAGCCATTCACGCATGGCTGCCAAAGTGCTTTCCCTGAAGCAGAGATCCAGGGCATCATCATACCGTGTTACAGAAGGTTCTTCATAGATATAATAAGCGGAAGGGGAGAATTTCTTCCATCTGCCTATCATCGACGCAAGATCATCACGAACAGAATTTAAATAAACGGTATCCTTTAATCCGTACTTTCTTTGCAGTATGCTTTTGTCATTTGTTTCCAGATACTTTCTTTTCATCTCCTTATAATAATCCAGATCCGGACCACTGTCGGGAGATTCAACACCCTGAATCCGGGTTTGAGCCTGAATTTTGTAGTTTGCATGCCAGCTGTGAGTAAGTGTATAGGCAGCCATGGTAGTCACATTTAATTCCTTTAGCTGGCGATCCGTTGCAAGCCATGTTCCGGGTACCGGATTCGGTCCGAAATGATACATGGTAACATCATAATCATCCCAGCTTCTGGGTTGCAGGAAGAAGTGTTCTGTGACCTGATGATCTGTCTGATGATCCTCAACAGAGAGGAAATACTCCGACCGGCCCAGATGGGTGAGAATTCTTTCCGAGTTTAATACCGTACCATATATTTTTTCTCCCACAAAGGATACCTCTTGCGACTGTTCATCAACCAGACGATCGAAGTTGTCATATAGCCGTGCAGTAAGCGTGCCGTTGATCAAATGATCCGATCTTAAGACAATGGTGGATCTCACATTTTCCCCGACAGGGATCTCAGGGTCCCTGTTTTCAACAGAGATGATTTCAGCAGCTCTTTTGGTTTGGAACACAAGGGAATACCAGTCATAGACACCTTGTTTTCCTTTCAACTGGACATTAGCGATGTGATTTCCGCCATTTAATTCTCTGGTTACCGGAATATCTACCTGGGTTTTTTTCGCACCTACCAGGGCAGTTATATCCTCTTCAATCATCCCAAACTCATCAATGATCTGAACAGCAACAACCAGATCCTCATTTACATTGTTCAATTGTATATGTATACCCTCCTGTGTACGGGAGGCATCCTGAATGCTGGTTCCAGGCTCCTTATCTGAGGCCCAGATTACCGATCGTGCCACCAATGACCACATATACTCCCAATATGGATAATGAAGTCCGGTTTCCCATGGATCATCCACCCTGGGTAATAATCCCCTTTCAGGATAGGACATGGCCACAACCCGGCCCTTCCCATATGTTTTTACTGCCAGTACAGGATTTCCCTTGCCGGTTTCCAGCAATACTTCGCCCTGGTTATTCTGGTAAGGGTAAATACCCATATGGTCCCACGGGAACGCTTCAAATGCAAC